>NZ_JBTXLO010000001.1:0-651776 GCF_054871605.1 Myroides sp. LJL119 | reverse complement strand
GCATGTGTTAGGCCTGCCGCTAGCGTTCATCCTGAGCCAGGATCAAACTCTTCATCGTATATTTTTTATATCTTAAATTAGATATATAAATCAAATCTTGCGATTCGCCTTACTCTCTTTATTTTTTGCTGTCAATCCAATATGTCTATGAACGTGTCTTTCGTTTATTCTGCGCTCTGTATTTCAAAGCGGTTGCAAAAGTAATACTTTATTTAAAACTAACTAGATTTATTTTAAAAAAAATGTTTTTTATTTTTCTTGTAAGCCCCGTATTTCTTAAAGCGGACTGCAAAGATACTACCTTATTTTTTCATTATCCAAATTTATTTTTCAAAATCTTTCTTAATGTTTTTTAAGGATACTTTACTCTTATTTTGTATTAGAACGTCTGCCTTGAATGCGGATGCAAAAGTAGAAACTTCCGAGCAACTTCCAAACTTTATTTTACTTTATTTTAAAAATAAATTCCTTTAAAGCCTAACTCACTATCATTGTGCAACTTAATTTTAATAAGGATCAAAACAAAACACCCTAATAATAAAAAAAGCCAGACTTTCGTCTAGCTTTTTCGCTCCCCCTCTTGGGCTCGAACCAAGGACCCTCTGATTAACAGTCAGATGCTCTAACCAACTGAGCTAAGGAGGAAGGTAAGTGTTCACCTTTTTTACAATACATTTGCAAAAACAAGCATCATATAAAAAATCAAAATAAATGACTTTTTGCTCCCCCTCTTGGGCTCGAACCAAGGACCCTCTGATTAACAGTCAGATGCTCTAACCAACTGAGCTAAGGAGGAAGGTGATGTGTTACCTTTATTGCGATGCAAATATAATATCATTTTTTATTCCTGCAAACACAAATGCCAATTTTTTTTTGATTTTTTTATTTCGCAAAAATAGCTCTATATATATCATTACCGTTTGCATACAAAAGCAAGCCTATAAGTATAAAGAAACCAATCATTTGCGCTTTTTCTAAGAATTTATCACTTGGTTTTCTTCCGGTAATCATTTCATATAGTAAAAACATAACATGTCCACCGTCTAAGGCAGGAATAGGTAGTAAATTCATTACACCTAACATTATTGAAAACATCGCAGTGATATTCCAAAATACTTCCCAAGACCAGTACTGCGGAAATATATCGTACATAGTTTTAAATCCACCTAAACCTTTATATGCTCCCGTTTCAGGTTGAACAATTTTTTTTAACTGCCCAAAATAACTTACAATTCTTTCTTTTCCTTTCTGAATTCCCACTGGAATAGATTCCAGTAAAGTGTATTTTTGATTACTAATAGTATACAGACCAAGCTTTTCTAAATTATCCAAAGCTAGTCCAGGCATATAATACAGATTTAACTTACCTAGCGAATCAACTGTAGCAGTTAAAGCAAGCTCTTGCGAATCACGTTTAACAACCACTGGCACTTGCTGACCTTTATTAGATTCTAATATCGGTCCAATTTGATCATAATAAGCAATCTTACTACCGTTTACACTAGTAATAATATCTTTCTCATTAAATACGTTCTCATTATCTGAGCCAGGCTCTACACCCGCAACAATAAAAGGTAATCTCAACCCTACAAGTCCCGCTGTTCTGTTTTTCATCACCTGATCAATTAAATCTACAGGCAAAATTACTTCTTGTTGATTACCATCTCTTTCAATTAATACAGAATGACCTAATAATATAGCCTCATTAATATTGTGAAAACGATCCACCTTTTTACCATCAACTGATATAATTTTATCTCCTGTTTTTAAACCAGCCTCTAATAAAACAGGCGATTGAATCATAACACCATCTTTTATATTGTTATTATCAATATATAAATCGCCATAAGCATACACCATACCTATATATATAACAAAAGCCAAAATAAAATTCACCGTCACCCCACCTAACATAATAATTAAGCGCTGCCACGCTGGCTTAGATCTAAATTCCCAAGGTTGCGGATCTTTTTCCAGTTGCTCAGTATCCATACTCTCATCAACCATCCCAGCTATTTTTACATATCCTCCTAATGGTAACCAGCCAATACCATAAACGGTATCTCCAATTTTCTTTTTGAATAAAGAAAATTTTACGTCAAAAAAAAGATAAAATTTCTCTACACGAGTTTTAAAAATCTTAGCTGGTATAAAGTGTCCTAATTCGTGTAAAACAATTAGAAACGACAAACTCAATATAAATTGAGATAATTTAATAAGTATATCCATTTTATTTAATTACATTCTTAATCTAACGCAGACAAAAATAACGCAATACTTTTAGTATTTCCTATTTTTTTTAAGGAACATCTTTTTTTATCAATAATTTCACAAATTAGCACTATTCAAATAATTGTCTACCCCTTATTTCATATCTCCACGTGTAGATAATGTGTGAATTCAGAAAAAAATATTCGTAAAAAAGATAAAAGCAGATATATTAGAAAACAATTTTCTAACTTTGCTATTATTATTAATTTTTTAGAAATATGTTACAGATAGCTTTTATTAGAGAAAATCAAGAGCAAGTAGTCAAAGCTTTGGCTAAAAGAAATCTTGATGTTGCCGATTTGCTAAATGAGGTGCTGGATTTAGATGAAAAAAGAAGAAGCACCCAGGTGGAGTTAGATAATATTTTAGCAGAATCCAACAAGCTATCCAAAAGTATTGGAGAATTGATGAAAAAAGGTGAGAAAGAAAAAGCTGATCTTATAAAATCTACCACATCAGAGCTTCGTGAAAAAAGTAAACAACTTACCGAAGAATTAAATAACATAACAAATTCTCTTACAGAGAAACTATACACTATTCCTAATACCCCTACAGAAATAGTACCTGCGGGAAAAGATGCTGATGATAACTTAAATATCCATCAGTGGGGCGATATTCCTGAATTACACCAAGGAGCAATGCCACATTGGGAATTGGCAAAAAAATACGATATCATAGATTTTGAGTTAGGAAATAAAATTACAGGTGCTGGCTTTCCTGTCTATAAAGGTAAAGGAGCTAGATTACAAAGAGCCTTAATTAGCTATTTCTTAGATAAGAATACCGATGCTGGTTACAAGGAGTATCAAGTACCTCATTTAATTAATGAAGCCTCAGGTATTGGCACTGGTCAACTTCCAGATAAAGAAGGTCAGATGTATCATTGTACTGTAGATGACTTATATTTAATTCCAACGGCAGAGGTACCTGTTACCAACTTATTTAGAGATGTCATCTTACAAGAAAGTGAATTACCTATTATGTGTACAGCATACACTCCATGTTTTAGAAGAGAGGCTGGTTCATATGGCGCTCATGTAAGAGGCTTAAATAGACTTCATCAATTTGACAAAGTGGAAATCGTACGCGTGGAGCACCCGGATAATTCTTATAAAGCACTGGATAATATGGTAGAACATATACAGGGTATTTTACAAGAGCTTAAATTACCTTACCGTATTTTACGTCTATGTGGTGGCGATATGGGATTTACTTCAGCATTAACTTATGATTTTGAAGTTTTTTCTACAGCACAAGATAGATGGTTGGAAATTAGTTCAGTTTCTAACTTTGAAACTTTCCAAGCGAACCGATTAAAATTACGCTTTAAAGATAAAGATGGTAAAAACCAATTAGCTCATACTTTAAATGGTAGCTCGCTTGCCTTACCAAGAGTGTTGGCCGGTATATTAGAAAACTATCAAACTCCAAATGGTATTGTAATTCCAGAAGTCTTACGTCCGTACACTGGATTTGATATCATAGACTAAAATTTTAACCTTAATATTTCAAGCACCAAATCCGATAATAATTCATTTGGTGCTTTTTTTTTCTACAAGATAATTTAAAAAAATAAGCCAATGATAGTATATAATATAACCGTAAATATTCATGAAGACGTACATGACAAATGGCTACAATGGGCTCAAAACACATACATCCCTGGACTAATACAGACAGGTAAATTTTCAAAAGCTAGAATGGTAAAAGTTTTGGTTGACGAACAAATGGGAGGTATAACTTATTCTTTGCAATTTGAAACTGATTCCAGAGAAACGTTAGAAAAGTTTTATGAGCAAGATGCCAATCACTTCGAAGATCAAGCAAGAAGTCTCTTTGGTGAATTAATGCTTACTTTCAAAACAGAATTAGAAGTTATTAAAGAATTTTAAAAACAAAGAACTCATGGATAAAGTAAAGGCTAAAAAACATTTAGGACAACACTTTCTAACAGATGAAAATGTAGCAAGGCGCATCGCCGATACACTCACGCTAAGTGGTTATGATAAAGTATTAGAAATTGGACCAGGAATGGGTGTTCTGACAAAATATCTACTTGATAAGCCTGTCGAAACCTTTGTTGTTGAAATAGATAATGAATCTGTTGAATATTTAAACAAGCACTATATAAAATTACATGATCATATTTTTGCCCATGATTTCTTAAAATTTGACATAGTTAGTGCTTTTGAAAAACAACAATTTGCTGTAATAGGTAACTTTCCCTACAACATATCTACCCAAATTGTATTTCGTGCTTTAGAGTTAAGAAACTTTATTCCTGAGTTTTCCGGTATGTTTCAAAAAGAAGTAGCTGAACGAATTTGTGAGAAAAAAGGCTCAAAAGCATATGGAATATTATCGGTTTTATGTCAAGCTTTTTACAATGTAGAGTACCTATTTACTGTTTCAGAACACGTTTTCAATCCACCTCCTAAAGTTAAGTCGGGAGTAATGAGAATGATACGAAAAGAAAACTTTACACTGCCATGTGATGAGAAACTGTTTTTTAATGTAGTTAAAGTCGCATTTAATCAAAGAAGAAAAACGCTTCGAAATAGTTTAAAATCGTTTAATCTAAGTGCTAATTTAAAATCTGAAGATATATTTAATCTTAGACCTGAGCAGTTAAGCTATGAAGAATTTATACAAATAACTCTAAAAATTCAAGCCGATGGAGTTTAAAATCAGTAGAGAATCTATTCAACTATTTGAAGATTTAATTGCTGAAAAAAATCAGAAGGAGCTCCTTCATATCCTTAAAGATATACACTACGCGGATATTGCTGAAATAATGAATGAGCTATCTAATGAAGAGGCAATTTATATTTTCAATATTCTTGATAGTGAAATTACCGCCGAAATACTATTAGAATTAGATGAAGACGTAAGAGAAAAAATTCTTAAAACTTTGTCTTCAAAAGAAATTGCTGAAGAACTTGATGAGTTAGATACGGATGACGCCGCTGACATTATCTCAGAACTACCCGATCAGCGTAAAGAAGAGGTTTTATCCGAACTAGAAGATTTAGAACATGCTAAAGATATTGTAGATCTACTTCGTTATGATGAGGATTCTGCCGGAGGTCTGATGGCAAAAGAATTTGTATCAGTCAATGAAAACTGGACCGTACTTACTTGTGTAAAAGAAATGAGAAAGCAAGCGGAGAATGTTTCACGCGTCCATTCGATATATGTATTAGATGATCTAGGTAAGCTCAAAGGGCGGTTATCTTTAAAAGACTTATTAACTACCTCAACAACAACCCATATAAATGAGGTCTACATTCCTAATGTAGATTATGTGAAAGTAGATACTAAAGACGTAGAGGTAGCACGTATTATGCAAAAATATGACTTAGAAGCTATACCGGTTGTTGACGAAATGGGAAGGTTAGTTGGTAGAATTACTATCGATGATATCGTTGATGTTATAAAAGAAGAAGCAGACAAAGATTATCAATTAGCAGCTGGTATTTCACAAGATGTAGAAGCCAATGATAGTATTATAACCCTTACAAAGGCGAGACTTCCATGGCTAATATTAGCTATGATTGGAGGGTTTGTAGCTGTAAATGTAGCCAGAAGCTTTGAAGACGCTATGGAAAAATTTGGTGTTTTATTCTTCTTCACTCCACTTATTGCTGCTATGGCTGGAAATGTTGGTGTGCAATCTTCGGCCATTATCGTCCAAGGTTTAGCCAATAATACTATTACCGGATCCATATGGTCTAGATTAGCCAAAGAAGTTTCTCTTAGTTTACTAAATGGTCTTTTACTTGCTATCTTAATGATGGTAGGTAGTCACTTAGTCTTAGGAGTTGATTACTTAATTGCCATCACAGTGTCTATATCTTTAATAAGTGTAATTATAATAGCTAGTTTAATTGGTACTTTTGTTCCTATTTTACTAAATAAATATGGTGTAGATCCCGCATTAGCAACAGGTCCTTTTATCACTACTAGTAATGATATATTTGGTATTTTAATATACTTTTCAATAGCCAAAATTATACTTGGTTTTTAAAGATAATAAGTCTATAAATATGATTAAGAAAGTTTTACATATCGATTCTAATCACCCGCTACTTCTAGAGGAGTTAGAGAAATTAGGGTATCAAAATATACAAGACTATACCTCTGATAAACAAGAGATACTAAAAACAATAGACCAATATACTGGAATTGTTATAAGAAGTCGTTTTGCTTTAGACAAAGATTTTTTAGAAAAAGCTACAAACTTAAAATTCATTGCAAGAGTTGGAGCTGGATTAGAGAATATAGATTGTCTTTATGCACAATCTAAAGATATTGCCCTGATCAATGCTCCTGAAGGCAATCAAACAGCAGTTGCAGAACATGCTATGGGAATGCTACTTTGTTTAATGAACAAATTAAAACTAGTAGATTACCAAGTTAGAAACGGTGTTTGGATCAGAGAAGACAACAGGGGATATGAAATTCAAGGTAAAACGGTCGCTATTATAGGATATGGCCATATGGGCAAAGCATTTGCAAAAAGATTAAGTGGATTTGATTGTAGAGTGATTTGTTATGACATTTTACAGGACGTTGGAGATAAATATGCTCAACAAGTCTCTTTAAATGAAGTCTGGAAAAATGCTGATATTATAAGTCTTCATACCCCACAAACCCCTGATACCCTAAATTTATTAAATAGAGATTTTTTTGATAAATTTCAAAAACCTTTTTTTTTAATAAATACAGCAAGAGGAAAATCTTTAAATACACAAGATTTAGTACAAGCCTTGCAAGAGAACAGAATATTAGGAGCTGCACTAGATGTATTGGAATATGAAAAATCTTCTTTTGAAAACATGTTTAGCGATAATGATCTACCAGGAGCTTTACAATACCTTCTTCAAAGCGATAAAGTACTCTTATCTCCTCACATAGCTGGATGGACTCATGAAAGTAAACTAAAATTAGCTCAGACAATTATCGAAAAATTAAAACTTTTAAAATTATAATAAAGGCCCATATAAAGAAATTCTTTATATGGGCCTTTCTATTAGCTTATGCTTTATTTTGCCTTTCTAACTCTGCTTCAAACTCTTCTAAGACAGGTTTTACTGTACTATCTGGTAAATCTGCTATCTTAATATACATTAGTCCATCTATCGCATTATTAAATAAAGGATCAACATTAAAAGCTATTACTTTAGCATTTTGTTTTATATATTTTTTTATAAGCACAGGTACTCTCAGTTTTCCGGGCTCAATATCTTCAATTATTTTATCAAATTTATTTAAATCTGACTCTGTCTGATTAAAAATCAAATCCTTATCAGAGTCTTTAATATTCACTTTATATTCCATTTTTGGGGTAACATATTGTGCAATGTAAGGATCAAAATAATGAGATCTCATAAATTCTATCATCAAAGATTTTGAGAAATCAGAAAATTGATTACTGATACTTACCCCTCCTATTAAATATTGATGTTCTGGATAACGCAAGGTAGTATGTACAATTCCTTTCCATAATAAAAATAGCGGCATTGGCTTTTGTTGGTATTCTTTAATAATAAAGGCTCTTCCCATCTCAATACTTTTTGCCATCATAGGATAAAGCTCTGACTCGAATCGAAATAGTTCATTTAAATAAAAACCATTTATACCATATTTCTTATAGATCTCAGCACCTAAGCCCATACGATATGCTCCTACAATAATATTAGCCTCATTGTCCCACAAAAACATATGATGATAATAATCATCGTACCTATCTAAGTCCAAAGCATTATTAGTTCCTTCTCCTACTTGGCGGAAAGTAATCTCACGCAGACGTCCTATTTCACGCATAATAGTAGGTATTTTTTCAGCAGTACATAAGAAAACCTCATAATTCTTACTGATCAATAAACGTGAATTATCCTCGCGTAAATTCTCTACCTCTTTTATTATATCTTGTTGCGGACTAGCCTCGGCTATATCTTTAACTAACTTAGGAAACTTAAAACTAAAAGATGGCACTTTAATCCACTTCTTATCATCTCCTTTATAAGCATTAGACAATAAATAAGTTTTAAATCTCAAAAAGTTACCATAATCTCTAATATCAAAATGCTCATTTTGCTCTTCAACAGAAATAGGTCTACCAATCCTAATTTTTATTACTCTATTTTTTTGAGTTAACAACTCCGAAGGTAGTTTTGCAGTTCTTAGAGTCGGATTTATTTTTGACAAGAAATAAAAAAGCTTACTATTTTGAGCATGAAAATAAATCGGCACAACTGGTACATTTGCTTTCTTAATTAGTTTAATGGCTCCTTCTTCCCATGGTTTATCAACTATCAACTCACCATCTTCATAAGTAGATACCTCTCCTGCTGGAAAAATACCCAATGGCTTATTATCACTTAAATGGCGCAAAGTGTCTTTTAAACCAATAACACTAGACTTTATATCTTTATTACTTTCAAATGGATTAACTGGCATAATAAAGGGCTTTAGAGGCTCAATTCTATGCAGTAAAAAATTTGCTATTATTTTAAATTCCGGATCATGCTCCAACATCAGTTTAAGCAATAAAATACCGTCTATTCCTCCTAAAGGATGGTTAGATATTGTAATGTAAGGCCCTTTTTTAGGTAATCTTTTTAATTCTTCAGGATCAATCTCAAATTCAATTTGAAACTCTTCCAAAATAGCATTTAAAAACTCCAAATCATCCAAATGCTTATTTCGGTCATATATCTTATTTAAAGTGCTTATTTTCAACGTTTTCATTAACATCCACCCCGATAATGTACCCAAAATTCCGTACTTATCAAGATTTATCGCTTTCGCTACTTCTCTAGCCGTTACTAACCCCATCTAATATTAAAATTAAGTCGTACAAATATACATAAAACTTAGCTAGTGCTTTCGTTTTGCCTTAACAAATACAAACCTTTGTTGCTCTTGTTAATAATTATATATACATAATACTAATTCCAACATAATATCCCAAGTTATCCGTGATATTTTTTCTATTTTTGAAAAAGTTTAAAAAAATTAAATAAAGCATAGATGAAAATAATTTCTTACAATGTTAATGGAATACGAGCTGCAATAAAAAAGGGCTTACTAGAATGGTTACAAGAAGAAGATGCAGATATTATTTGCCTACAAGAGACAAAAGCTAAAGAAAATCAAATACCTACAGAATTAATTACCAACGCAGGTTACCCTTACCAATATTATTTCAGTGCTCAAAAACCAGGTTATAGTGGGGTGGCTATCTTGTGTAAAACTAAACCAAACAATGTGGTTTATGGTACACAAATTCAATATATGGATTTTGAAGGGAGAAACCTACGTGTGGATTACGATACTTTCTCTGTTATGTCTTTATACTTACCCTCTGCCTCTAATATAGATCGCTTAGATTTTAAATACCAATATATGGATGATTTCTTTGATTATATTGCAGCTTTAAAAACGGAATTACCTAATTTAATTATATGTGGTGATTATAACATTTGTCACCAGGCAATCGATATTCATGATCCGGTAAGAAATGCAAAAGTTTCTGGATTTCTCCCTGCAGAAAGAGCCTGGATAGATAAATTTATTAAACATGGCTTTATCGATAGTTTCCGTATGTTCAACAAAGAACCGCATCAGTACAGCTGGTGGACTTATCGTGCTAATGCTAGAAATAATAATAAAGGTTGGAGAATAGACTACAACATGGTATCCCAAGCTTTAGAATCTCGCATAATATCTGCGTCAATCATTCCTAGTGCGGTGCATTCTGATCATTGTCCAATATCTGTGGAAATTCAACCTTAACCCCCTAATTACTAATTATAATATGAAAGTAAGAACCTTAACAATCGCTTTACTTGCCCTTACAACAATGTCCTCTTGTGTAACTCGTAAATTATACAATGAGTTAGACATGCAGTATAAAGATTCTCTAGAGGAAAACCGTAAATTAAGCGATGAATTAGAAGTACTAAATAGCTCTAATTCAGATTTAGAAAAAATAAAAAGAGATTTAGCTGCTCAATTAAGAGATTTACAAGCAGAAAGAAAATCTTTGAACGATGAAATAAATGCTGCGCAAAAGAAATTAAAAGATTTAGAGTTATCTTACAATAACTTAGAACAGTATAATGAACAAAGCTTACAAGCAGAAGCCGCACGTTTAGCCAAAGCTATAAGTGAACTAGAATCCAAATCACAAAGAATAGAAGAGTTAGAAGGTATTTTAGCAGCAAATGATATGCAAATGCAGCAACTTCGAGAAAATTTAAGCAGAGCTTTAAATGACTTTGAAGGAAGAGGCCTAACAATTGAACAAAAAAATGGTCGTGTTTACGTGTCGATGGAAAACAAACTACTTTTTAATTCGGGAAGTTGGTCGGTAAATAAAGAAGGTAAAACGGCAGTAGAGCAACTCACTAATGTTTTAGCTGAAAATCCAGATATTACTGTGGTCATTGAAGGTCATACGGATAACGATAAAATTCTGGGTAACTTAGGTGATGGCGTAAAAAACAATTGGGATCTTTCTGCCAAAAGAGCTCTAGCCATTGTTAATATTATTACAGAAAATCCCGATATAGACAAGAAAAATATTACTGCAGCTGCTAGGAGTCAATATGCCCCAATAGGGGATAACTCCACAGTCCAAGGTAAAGCTAAAAACAGACGTATAGAAATTATTCTTACTCCTAATTTAGATAAGATTAATCAAATGCTGAACAATATTTAGTCCTCCTTTTTTAAGTAAACTAGCCTTAGTAATTAATACTAGGGCTAGTCTTATTTACGTTAAAAACTAGATTCTTTACCTTTTAAAAATATACATCAATTTACGAGTTTTTTCTAAAGGTCTTTTCAAAATTCATCACATATATGCTTAATCACATACCTTTAATCAGTCCTATTATAGAATTAGTTGACCCTGCAAACTTCAATGGTATCTATTACTGGTTTTATGAAAACTTGTCCTTTTTAGGTTTGCCTAAATATGAAGGCCATGTTGTGGCTACAATTATTCTTTTATTTGCCTTTACCTTATGTATGCTACTTTTAGATTATGTTCTTAAAAACCTGATTATCGGTATAGTTAAAGGTTTTGCTATAAAAAGTAAAACACAATTTGATGATATATTAGTTAAAAATAAGGTATTAGACTTCCTAACGCATTTAGTTCCTATTACTCTAGCAAGAATTCTATTTCCAATTATTTTTACTGGTTTTCCAAGTCTTACTAATTTTATTGTATCAATTACCAATATCTTATTCATACTAGCTTTTACAGCTATGTTGCGTTCGGTTATCAAAAGTATCCGGGATTATGTAAAAACCAAACCTAGTCTTGCAGATAAGCCAATAGATAGTTACTCACAAGTAGCTACTATTATTTTATATTCTTTTGCAATAATTATCATTTTTTCGAACCTAACAGGTACAGATCTCAAAACCTTTTTTGCATCTATTGGAGCAGCATCTGCAATTCTAATGTTAATTTTCAAAGACACTATAATGGGATTTGTAGCCAGCATCCAAGTTTCCACTAACGATATGGTTCGGGTTGGAGACTGGATCGAAATGTCAAAATTTGGAGCTGATGGAACGGTATTAGAAATAAACTTAAGTACTGTAAAAGTGCAAAATTTTGATAAAACCATAACTACTATTCCTACATACTTACTAATTAGCGACTCTTTTAAAAATTACCGTGGAATGCAAAACGCTGGTGGAAGAAGAATAAAAAGAAGTATTAATATAAAAATATCCTCCATTCGATTCTTAGAGAACCACGAAATAGAACAACTTAAAAAAATCCAAATATTAAAACCATATATTGAAGAAAGGCAAAAAGAAATAGAGCTTTTCAATTTAGAAACTGGTGCTGATCAATCCATGCCAGTGAATGGTAGGCGCATAACTAACATTGGTCTATTTAGAGCTTATGTATTACGTTATGTACAACAAAACCCTCATATACATAAAGAATACTTCATTATGGTACGTCATATGCAACCTACACAACATGGTTTACCCTTAGAGTTATACATGTTTACCAACAGTACCCTTTGGATGTTCTATGAGAATGTAATGGCAGATATCTTTGATCACGTTTTGGCTGCGGTTGACTATTTTCATCTTGAAGTTTTTGAGCTTCCCTCATCAGACGATATCCGAGACTTTATGCAAAACAGTCAACAACATAACCTTTGATTAAAGATCTAGCTTTTCAATGATTTGAGTAACCTGTAATTGTGTCTGTCCCAATTTTTCTTTACAAAAAACAATTAACTCAGAGGCTCTTTGTACTTTACTAGCGAGTTGATCCATAGAAACTTGCTCATTCTTTAATTCCGCTAAAATAGATTCTAATTCTTGGCTTGCTGCCTCATAAGTAAGTCCTTCCATATTTTTGTCTGTTTTATATCTTTTATTGTAATCAAATAAGCTTTGTTGTAAAGCTGTAGCTCGATGATATCATTTGGCATTAGCCTAACGTCTTTATGGATCACTTTACCATTTACCAAGACCAATGCAAATCCTTTCTTTAAAATTTTTTGTAAATCATATCCCTGAACAATATCCGTTATTTGTTCTAACTCTCTACTTTTTTTATTTAAGAAATTTAAACTGTAAAACTCCAAAGTTTGCAGATGACTTTTTAGTATAAAGTTATAAGACTGATACATAGTTTTAAAGTTCATTTCTAAATGATTCACTACTTGTTTTAATTCATTTTTTTTTGAACGTAAACCTAAAGTGGCTTCCTGGGTAATTTCTTGAGTGATTAAATTTAAATCCGCTTTTTTCTTCTCGTACATACTTTGAGAACTGTAATGAACAAAATTAGTATGTAACTGTAACAAGGCAAACCGTTTTTGACAATTGTGGTCTACTAAAGTCTTTAAATCATTTGCATTATTTTGTAAACTCACCTTTGACTTATAAAGTAACTGCATGGCTTGATCCATAATACCCCGATAAAATTCTTGCACTTTATTTAGATAGATAAATGCTCTTTCTACAATATATGCTCCAACGGCACTTGGAGTTTTAAATGACTGATTTGATACAAAGTCAACCACACTAACATCAGTTTGATGACCTATAGCTGTATATACAGCTGTTTTGCAATTTGCTATGGATTTGGCTAAGGCAAGATTATTAAAAACATCTAAATCCATTGTAGCTCCACCTCCTCTAAGTAAAACAATTACATGGAATTCCCCAGGTTTAATTTTCTCTAACTCTTGAATAATCTTAACATGTGCATTATCTCCTTGAACGATGGTATCAAAACTTTTAGTATGAAAAATTATTCCATGGTTATTTTGCTGGAGTTGCTTTATAAAATCAGTATAACCAGCCGTATTTACAGACCCTAAAATAGCTATATTCTGAATTACTAAAGGAACATCTATCTTTTTATTTAAGTCTAACATTCCCAAATTTTTAAGCTCCAATAAAGCCTGTTGTTTTTTACGTTCGACTTCACCTAAAGAAAAGCTTAAGTCAACGTCTAAAATACTTATGGAAAACCCATAAACTTGGGAGAATACTATTTCACACAAACAAAGAATTTCCGCTCCTTCTTTTAAAATATTCTTATGCTGATCACCTAATTTATTTTCAATAACAGTAGCAGATCCCTTCCAAATAGTGGCTCTGGACCGAGCCAAAGTTACTCCTTGTCGATTCTCAACAAGTTCCAAGTAATAATGCCCACGGCGATCTTGCTTGATTTGCGATACCTCGGTTTTTAACCAAAAGTGTTTACCAGAGATTGAGGCATCAAAAATATCCTTAACTCTATTTAAAATAACACTCAAAGTAAACCACTTAGTCTGCAAATCTCTCATAACAAAAAAAAACCTAAACAAAAATACAATCTTTTTAAACTTAAACTAAATGATATGCACCACAAAATTCCAAGTTCAAATATTAAATAATACATCATTGCGGATAGTTTGCATTGTTACCTATAACTTTTTTATATTTGTTAGATAATAAATTCCTTTAAAATGACATCTATAAAAATTATAAATAAATCACAGCACGAGTTACCAAATTACCAAACCAATGATTCTGCTGGTATGGATTTACGTGCAAATTTAACCCAAGGAGTTACTTTAAATTCTTTAGAAAGAGCTATAATTCCAACTGGTCTATTTATTGAGTTACCTCGTGGTTATGAAGCACAAATTAGACCAAGAAGTGGTCTGGCAGCCAAAAGAGGAATTACTTTACTTAATTCACCTGGAACAATAGATGCTGATTACCGTGGAGAAATTGGCGTGATAATTGTTAATCTATCTAATGAACCTTTTACCATTGAAAACGGAGAGCGAATTGCCCAGATGGTTATTGCTAAATATGAACAAGTAACTTTACAGCCAGTAGTAGAACTATCTCAAACCCTAAGAGGGGAAGGTGGATTTGGAAGTACTGGCACTAAATAAAAAAAATACAAATGAAAATAATAGTACCTATGGCCGGTAGAGGCTCAAGATTACGTCCTCATACCTTAACTACACCTAAACCATTAATTCCAATTGCAGGTAAGCCTATTGTGCACCATCTTGTACAGGACATTGCTAAAGTTTTAAATGATCCTATTGATGAAATCGCTTTTATCATACATGAGAGTTTTGGCAAACAAGTGGAACAAGATTTAATCAAAATTGCAAATGATTTAGGTGCTAAAGCAAGTATTTGTTACCAAAATCAAGCCTTAGGAACAG
The DNA here is from genome assembly GCF_054871605.1 of Myroides sp. LJL119. Classification (NCBI taxonomy): domain Bacteria; kingdom Pseudomonadati; phylum Bacteroidota; class Flavobacteriia; order Flavobacteriales; family Flavobacteriaceae; genus Myroides; species Myroides sp. LJL119. The sequence goes on along the minus strand of NZ_JBTXLO010000001.1, from coordinate 636,774 downwards.
CACATGCTATTCTTTGTGCCAAGCAAGCCTTACAAGGGCCTGTTGTGGTTGCTTACGCAGATACTTTATTTCGAGCTGACTTTCACTTGGATAAAACAGCTGATAGTGTAATATGGGTAAAGCAAGTACAAGATCCGAGCGCCTTTGGGGTAGTTCAATTAAATAAAGAAAATCAAATTGTAGATTTTGTTGAAAAACCAAAAGACTTTGTTTCAGATTTAGCTATTATTGGTATCTACTATTTTAAAAATGGTGAAAACTTGCGATGTGAATTAGAGTATTTAATAGACAATAATATTATAAAATCAGGCGAATATCAATTAACTGATGCCTTAGAAAACATGAAGCAGAAAGGGCAAATATTTGTACCTGGAACTGTAAATCATTGGATGGACTGTGGAAATAAAGACGCTACAGTTGACACCAATAATCGCATGCTTGAGTTCTTAGAGCAAAACAACGAAAACTATGTTTCAAAAAACATCGTATTACAAGACAGCACAATTATCGCTCCTTGTTACATAGGAGATAATGTAGTTTTAAAAAATTCCACTATTGGTCCGAACGTTTCTTTAGGTGAAAATACAATTGTGCAGGACTCTACCATAAAAAATAGTTTAATTCAAACAAATACAACTATTAAAAATGCCAATTTAGACAATGCTATGATTGGTAACCACGTATACTATGACCCAACTGGTAATGATTTGAGTATTGGAGATTATAGCACTTTAAAATAATAAAATTCTTAAATCCGTTTTAAATTAAATTGAAACGGATTTTTTTTAAGTATCTTGCTTTAGATAATAGATTTCCCTAAAGAATTATGAAAAAAATCTTGTTAGCCTTACTTTGTAGTCTTTTTATAATCAGCTGTAAAAAGGATAAAACAATACATACAATATTTGAAAAAAACGCTACATCTAATAAAACTGCACTTAAGGTATTAAACCAACATGCAAAGAATGCGCAAGACTTCCAAACCACAATTATTCGAAGCACGGCAAGCTATCAAGCTGACAAAGATTCCAAGAAATTTTCATTGGATATTTTAATCCAAAAAGATCAATCTATTTTATTGGATATACGTTTTATATCCTTTCCTGTTGCAAGAGCTTTAATCACACCTGATAATGTTGCTTATTATGATAAGATCAACAAAGAATACTTTGAAGGAGATTTTGAAGTATTAAGTGATTTACTAGGTACCGACATTAGTTTTAATCGTCTTCAAAACATCCTTCTCGGGCAAGTTTTAGATAGTCAGAGTCAATCTGGTGATATGGAATCAGTTATAGATCAGGGATTACATAAAATAACGGCTATAGATAAAAAAGAGCCTGTTCAATCTACCTATTATTTTGAAGACAATAATGCTTTATTAAAAAAAGAAGAAATAATAGAGCCTGTAAAACAAAGAAGTGTGGTAATTACCTATCCTTCTTACCAAAAAATTGGAAAGTATACTGCTCCATCTCAAATAAATATTCTAGCGGAACAAGAAAAAAGCATAAATTTGAACCTTCGATACGACAAAATTAGCTTTAATGAACAAATAAATTTGCCTTATTCGGTTCCAAAGGGATATAAAAGAGTAACGATTAACTAACCTATTTTCTAATGAGATTTCTATATATTTTCTTTTTTTTATTTTCAGTTTCCGGATTTGCCCAACAAACCCAGGCCCAATTAGAACGACGTAAGCAACAGATTTTAGTAGAAATAAAGTCCGTACAAAAGCTATTGCAAGTTGAACAAAGCAAAGAAAGAAATATTCTAGCAGAAATAGAAGAATTCAACCGTAAAATTAGTCTAAACAGACAGTTAATCAAAAACGTAGAATCACAAATAAACACCACCAATAAGCAGATTAAAGAAAAAGAAAATCAGATTAATATATTAAAAAAAGAACTTCAAGAATTAAAACAAGACTACGGTTCTATTATTCAAAAGAGTTATAAAAATAAATCAAATCAAAGTAAGTTAATGTATATCTTATCTTCTGATAATTTTCTCCAAGCTTATAAAAGAGTTCAATACCTTAAGCAATATGCAGAGTATCGTCAGGAACAAGGTTTAGAGCTACAGGAAAAGACAAAACAATTAGATGTAGCAGTAGCTAATCTAGAAAAACAAAGAGAAAAACAAAGAGAATTACTTGTCGAACAGAAAAATAACCAAGCAGCCTTACAAGCTGACTTAAGCAAACAAAAAGATTTAGTTGCAATTGTAAAAAAAGATCAAAAAACATATAACAATCAAATTATTGATAAACAAAAACAAACCAAAGAAATTGATCGCCAAATCCAAAAATTAATTCAAGAAGCTATTGCCCTTGCCAATAAAAAAGCTAGGGAAGCAGCCGGAAAATCTACAGCAACAAAGTCTTCTAATACAAAAGCTACCTTTGAACTTACACCTGAAGGAAAATTAGTTGCCGATAACTTTAAAGCTAATAAAGGTAAATTGCCGTGGCCTGTAGAAAAAGGTTATATTTCTTTACCTTATGGAGATCAACCTCACCCGGTACAGACCCATCTTACTATTCACAATAGTGGTATTGAAATAGCTACTGAAAATAATGCCATAGCAAGAAGCGTATTTCAAGGTGAAGTATTACAAGTACAAGTTTTATCAGGTGGAAACAAAGCTGTTTTAATTCAACACGGTGACTATATAACAGTTTATCAGAATTTAAATCAAGTATTTGTTACTCCCGGACAAAAAGTAACTCTAAAACAAAACATAGGTGTTATAAACACCAATAGTACAGGTAAAACAATCTTAAAATTCTTACTAACTCATAACACGGATATTGACAACCCACAATCTTGGTTAACCCGTAGTAATTAGTTTTAAATTAAATATGAAAACAATACCAGCATTTAATATTTACAAGTGGATTAAAGAAAACAATGACCTTCTACAGCCTCCTGTAAATAATAAAAACATATATCCCTTATCCTCTGATTATATTATTATGGTTGTTGGAGGTCCCAATGCACGAAAAGATTTTCATTACAATGAAACAGAGGAATTTTTTTTTCAACTAGAAGGTACTATATATATAGATATCCAGGAAGATGGACAAAGGAAAAGAATCACTCTAGGTCCTGGAGATATTTTCCTTTTACCTGCAAAGGTCCCACATCTTCCAATTCGAACAAAGGGATCCATAGGATTGGTTGTCGAACATAAAAACAAACCAAAAATGGCCAAAGATGGACTAATATGGTATTGTGAGAATTGTAATCATAAGTTACACGAGGTTTATTTCCAATTAACCAATATTGAAACAGACTTTTTAAAACACTTTAAAGATTTCTATAGTTCTAAAGAATTAAGAACTTGTAGTTGTTGTCAAACAGAATTACAAGCAGATAAAAAGTACGTTAAGTAATTTTACACCGATAGAAAACAAAAATGCCATACGACACTATTTCTAAGATGCATATCCTTAAATTCGTGTTGTATGGCATTTTTTTCAAAAAAAAGTATTCTAGAAACGATACCCTATATTGATTCCTGCATTAATTTCAATTGCAGAGAATCTATCATTTACCTTTTGACTAAAATTTCGAGCTATATCTATAAAGGGATTTACAATAAATGAGTCTCCTAAAGCCCATTTATAACCAGCTCCAATACCGAAAATAAAACTATTCATGTCGGTTGTTACTCTTACATTATGACTTGTTGTAGTATCGAATTTATTTTCGTGGAAGTTTCCAAAACGATATTTCACAAAAGGAGTAAAAACATAACCGCTACCATTTGCCCCATTTTTAGCTCCCAGGTAATAGTTATAATTTAACCCCACACTAGTTGTTTTGAATTTTTGTCCCTTACTACTTTTCTCCGAGTGGTAGGAAAACCTATCATTAATAAAAAGATCCACACCAATTGACTGATTTACATCAATAAAGTGTTCATATCCTAATTCCACAGATTCAATAATCATGGTATTTAAAATATTAATTTTCACTTCATTTAAAGCTTGTGAAAATCCCTGAAAAGAGCCTGCCATTAAAAACAGCCCCAACAATAACTTTTTCATATCCTTTATTTTGCTCCAAAGATAATAAAACTAGATTAAATTTTATTTCTTCCAAGCTCTTTAGGGTATAGCTCCCAAATAGGATCACTTTGAAAAACTTGTTTTGTATCTACATCCATAATAGAAATACATCCTTTAAAAGCCGCACCCGTATCTAAATTCCATACCCCTGAGAACTGCATAGGTCGTTGGTAACCGAAATTACTTACTGGCGTATGTCCTATGAAAATTTCATCATAATGTAATAAACGCTTAGGGTAATGTGGATTACTCTTATCCATAGTAGGATCCATAGCCATCACTAACTCCCATAAAGTCCTATCCCACAATAAATATTCACTAAAAAATTCTGCCTTTACTCCTCTAGGATTAGTAAATCCAGCATGAACAAAGAGTCTATTAGATTTATCAATATAATAATTCTCTAAACTTTGTAAAAACACAATATGTTCTTGTATCCTATGTTGTTCCATACTATGATATCCTCTCATAGTGGAAAGCCCTCCATGGCTCTGCCACAATAAGTTTTCCTTGCCTGTGGTTAACCAATTATATAAAAGACTCTCGTGATTTCCTCTTAGTAAAATACAGCGTTGTGTTTGACTTAATTCTTTTACTAATTCTAAAACTTCAACCCCTTGACTCCATCCATCGACATAATCTCCAAGAAAGATCAATGTGTCAGATTTATTTACTTTAGCTCTATCTAAAACTTGGTGTAACCCTTTTAACCCTCCATGTATATCGCCAATTACTAATGTTCTACTCATCTTTTAATTCCTTTTCATATTTAAGTTTCCGTAAAATACGCATTACTTCCTTAAATCCTTTAAATAAATTTGGATCCTTATGAACTTTAAAATAATCTTTAATTGAAATCAATTCCTCTTTCGCACTCTGAAAACCGTTTAAATAACATAACATTAAATTAAAACTTAACTTTTGTACTACTCGCTCTTCTTTTACACTTAAAACCTGATTAGTCAAAATCTTATTGATTATCTTTAAAGAAGCATTGTAAATATGGTTTAAAATTTTTTGATTGTATTTTGGCGGATTGAACAACAAAGTATGTTGGATTTCATAAGTCCCATTATCGTTAAACTTAATTGCAATTTCAACAAAAGGATAATAACTAGTTCTATCATTAAGTCCTAAATTTAAATATTCAGTTATTACAAACTCATCCTGATTGTAAAAAATCGTAACCGAATCTAAATCGGAATAAAAAAGTTTTATTTGCTCATTGATAAATGAAATATCCATTCTAGAATAAAAAGGGGTACCTCGTACCATGCTCTTATTTCCTGCCCAGCATAAAACAAATTGTTCTTTAAATACCTTATATTTAGGACTAATATCTCTGTGGGTTTTTGTTACAAAATTCAAAACACTATCTAATGTAATTTGTAAGTTATTCCAAGAATTTCTTTCTATACTAGTTACAGTATCAAAATTATTTTCTAAGTTTTTTACCAATCGATTTGGAATAGAATTACTGCCTATGCGAAAAAAAAATGTGTCTTTCTCGATAGTAGAGATACTACGTTTAAAACTAGTGACTCCCGTTTTTGGCTTTATGGTTACCAATCCCACAACACTATCACTTGACAAGGAATCAAACGATACATTATCATAAGTTATCAAAGGCGGATTATTTAAATAAGCATCAACTAAATTCTGGATTTTACTATCGTCATAGAAATCTACGCCTATAATAACATTATCATTATCCTGAATACCCACAACTAAATAAGCATTATTTTTAGGGTTAGAATTTGATAAGGCACATATATGCTTTAAAAACTTAGCTTTTCCATTAGCAGTATGCAGATTTAACTGCCTTTTCTTATCGTAAAAGCTGTTTTCATCATAAAAAGCCAAGATGTTCTTTATCAAAAGACGTTTATTAATCAAATCTTATTAATTTTAGAACTTAAAAATAGTAAATAGATTTTATTACTTAAAAAATTTTAAAAAGAAAAACATAAATCACAGTTAATACACGTAATTGATTCGTATATTTAACCATACATTAACAACTTTGTACAGATTATTTTTCCAATTTGCGTAAAGTATTAGAAAAGAGCGTATTTAAACAAAAAAACAAATATGGATACAACAGCATCAAATTATGACATTCGTGAGTTAAATGAATTAATCGAAAGAGAAAGTGCTTTTATTGACATTTTAACCATGGAAATGAATAAGGCTATCGTAGGTCAAAAACACATGATTGATCGTTTATTAATTGGATTGATAGGGCAAGGACATATTTTACTAGAAGGTGTGCCCGGACTTGCTAAAACCCTTGCAATTAATACGCTTGCTAAAGCTGTAAAAGGAAGTTTTAACCGTATACAATTCACTCCCGATCTATTACCTGCAGATGTAGTAGGAACGATGATTTATAATGTAAAAGAAAACGATTTTTCAATCCGTAAGGGACCTATATTTGCTAATTTCATACTAGCAGACGAAATCAATCGTGCACCTGCGAAAGTACAATCCGCTTTACTTGAAGCCATGCAAGAAAAACAAGTTACAATTGGTGATACAACTTATCCTTTGGAACGTCCTTTTTTAGTAATGGCTACACAAAATCCTGTTGAGCAAGAAGGTACTTATCCTTTACCGGAGGCCCAAATGGACCGTTTTATGTTAAAAACCGTAATTGACTATCCAAAACTTGAAGAAGAGCGCCTTATTATTCGCCAAAATCTACAAGGTAAAAATCCTCAGATTAATGCAGTAGTTAGTTTAGAGCAAATTCTTAAAGCCCAGCAAGTAGTCAAGCAAGTATATATGGACGAAAAAATCGAGAAATATATATTAGATATTGTATTTGCAACACGTTACCCTGAGCAATTTAGACTCGAGAAATTAAAGCCTTTAATAAGCTTTGGATCTTCTCCTCGTGGAAGTATTAATCTTGCAACAGCTGCAAAATGCTATGCATTTATAAAACGAAGAGGCTATGTAATTCCTGAAGATGTTAGAGCAGTAGTGGTTGATGTACTTCGTCATCGTATAGGTATTACTTATGAAGCAGAAGCCGAGAATATAACAACCGTAGATATTATCAATCAAATCGTAAACGAAATTGAAGTGCCTTAATAGTCTTATAAACTATTAATAAACAAAACAAACTAACCTATTTGTCTTAATGCAAATAGGTTTTTAAGGTTCAACATTTTTGCATAAACCCTTGTTATGGATACCAAAGAGATATTAAAAAAAGTCAAAAAAATTGAGATTAAAACCAAACGATTGAGTGATCATATATTCTCTGGAGAATATCACACCTCATTCAAAGGTAGAGGTATGACATTCTCAGAGGTTAGACAGTATCAATTTGGAGATGATATTCGCGCCATTGACTGGAATGTAACAGCTAGATACAATGAACCCTATATAAAAGTTTTTGAGGAAGAACGAGAGCTTACCATGATGCTACTTGTAGATATTAGTGGATCACAAGATTTTGGCTCATGCGATGAGTTTAAAAAAGATATAGTAACGGAAATAGCCGCTACATTAGCTTTTTCCGCTACCCAGAATAATGATAAAATAGGTCTAATACTCTTTAGTGATCAAATCGAATTGTTTATACCTCCTAAAAAGGGAAAAACACATGTACTTCGAATTATTCGTGATTTAGTTGATTTTAAGCCCAAAAGTAATAAAACAGATGTAGGTATTGCCTTGCAGTACTTAAGCAAAGTCATTAAAAAGAAAGCTATTGTCTTTATCCTGTCTGATTTTATTACTCCAAAATTTGAATCTACTCTTAGAATTTCGGCCAAGAAACACGATTTAACGGCTATAAGAGTTCATGATAAAAGAGAAAAAGAGATACCGAATGTTGGAATAATTAATGTTTTTGACCCCGAGACTGGTCAAGAATTATTAATCAACAGTTCCGATTCGCAAAGACGAAATAAATATCTTCAAGACTACTTAAAAAGAGAGGCACAATTTAATAAACTTTTCTCTAGATGTGGTGCCGGTAGCCTGGATATTGAAATTGGAGAAAGTTATGTGAAAAAGCTTTTAGGCTACTTTAAATCTAGATAACTGTATGAAAATGAAAAACAAGCATCTAAATACTCTGTTTTGTCTACTGTTCTTTACATGTACTACCTTTGGACAATCTGCACTTGAAACAGTAGTTGATACTACTCAAATTAAAATTGGAGACAGTTTCTCTTTAACATTAAGAGCCCATGGTAAACAAACAGACCAAATTATCTTCCCAGAACAAGAACACTTTGGGGAATTTGACGTTTTAGAAACTTACCCAACCGATACGATACTATCTCAAGGATTAATGGAGCTTATTAAAAAATATGAGCTTACCCAATTTGATCCAGGTGATTATAAGCTACCTCAATTACCTGTTGTAATCGACAAAAAGTTATTTCAAAGTGATTCTTTACAAATCCATGTTCTCGATGTACAAGTTGATACATTAAAAACCCCATTATACCCGATAAAGAATATTTCAACAAAAGGAGCTTCTTTCTCTACATATTGGTATTATGTGTTTTTTGTCATTTTGTCATTGGTAATTGGTATAGCTATTTACTTTTATATTAAACACCTGCAAAACAAATACCTTACAGAAGAAGATAAGTATAAAACTCCTTTTGAAAAAGCCTCTAAAAAGCTTAAACGACTTGAGCAAAAAAAGAATTGGACCAAACAAGGTGCAAAACCATACTATTCAGATATGAGTAATATAGTTCGCTCATTTTTAGAGGATACATTTGACATATCTGCTCATGAGCTTACTACTTTTGAGACTTTAACTTTATTAAAGCTTACTTTGAAAAATAAGAATATTAAGCTTGATCCAGCTGTTATTACAGAGTTCAAACACATTTTAGAGGCTTCTGATTTAGTTAAATTCGCCAAAAGTCAACCAACGGATCAGCAAATACTTGCAGATACGTTAAAAATGCAAAAAATTGTCTCGGATATTAATATAGCATACCCAATTTCCGCTGCAAATCAAACCATGAGAATCCGTTTAAGGGAACAACGCAAACGCAAACGCATGCGTATTAGAGTTTTAGTACCAATAGCTGTTAGTGGACTTTTATTAATTTTCACAGGAATTGCATATATAATTAATACAAAAGCCGAGAGAGACTATAACTTCTTTACTTTTAACTCTACACAAATCCTATTGGATAACCAGTGGATTACTAGTACATATGGGGTTAACCCAGGATTAACCATATCTACCCCTGAAGTTCTTGTTCATAAAAACGATCCAACTTTACAAGATTCTAGTCTTGAGGGAATCCAATATCTTGAGCAATTTAGATTCAATGACCTTGAAGATGACATTTTTATAATTGTTAATAACCTTACTTTGGATAAAGACAAAAAAAATGGGCAGAACGATATTATTAAACAATTTACAGCACTGTTAACTCAAAATTATCACATCAAAAACTTGGAGCAAAAAGAATCCGCATTTGAAAATGCCAATGGAGTTAAAGGCACAAAAATAGATGGTACATTTAGTTTTGAAGATGCAGGGAAACAACAAGAAAAGCAAGTTGCTTTTCAGGCAGTATTTACGCAATTCGGTAATAATTGTGATCAAGCATGGATTTTTTACAAAGATTCTGATAAGCTAGCTCCTGAATTAGCACAGAGAGTATTTGAGTCTATTTTATATAAGCAAGTAAATAAACAATGAGAGATATAAGTTTTTTAAATCCGGAGTTCTTTTGGCTTTTTCTGTTACTACCCATAGCTTTATTTGTTTGGTATAAAAACAGAAAAAAACAAAGACCCACTGTAAAGTTAAGTTCGATTCAGGCCTTTGAAGGATATACATCCCCAATCGTTAAATTACTACCAATCCAAATAGTTCTACGTCTATTGGCTCTCTCTGCTTTAATTATAGCTCTTGCACGACCACAGGTAATTAGCGTAGACCACCATATACATTCAACACATGGGATAGATATTGTTATGGCAATGGATATCTCCGGTAGTATGCTGGCAAGAGACTTAAAGCCCAATCGATTAGAAGCTTTGAAATCAGTCGCTTCTGATTTTGTCAAACAAAGAATTACCGATCGTATTGGAATTGTAATCTATGCAGCAGAGGCATATACAAAAACACCTGCAACTAGTGATAAACCACTTATACTAAATTCACTTAATGATATTCATTACAGTAATGATATTCAAGATGGAACAGCTATAGGAGTTGGCCTAGGAACAGCTGTAAACAGATTAAAGGATAGTCCAGCTAAAAGCAAAGTTATTATTTTACTCACCGACGGGGTAAACAACACCGGGGCAATTGACCCTTTAATGGCTGCAGAGATAGCTAAACAATACGATATAAAAGTATATACAATTGGGATAGGAACCAATGGCTTAGCCGAATCGCCAGTTGCCATGAAAGCCAATGGAGAAATCGTCTATGAAAAAGTACCCGTTGAACTTGATGAAGAATTAATGAAACAAATTGCACAAATAACAAATGGTGTTTATTTCAGAGCAACTGACACCCAAAGTTTGAAGAACATTTATGAGGAAATTAATCAATTGGAGAAAACAAAAATTGATGAGCAAAAGTTTGTCAATACCCAAGAAAAGTTTCATGTTTTAGCATTGATTAGCTTTGCTTTATTAAGCGTAAACTTCATACTTCGAAAAACATTATTTAGAGGTTTTATTTAAAAAAATACTATGTGGGAACTTGATCAAAAAAAATACCTGTTTTTATTTATAGCCATAGCAGTCTTAGTGATACTATTTATCGCTGATATGCTATGGAGAAAGAAAAAACAAGCAGCTTTTGCAACACCAAAAGCAATGCTACTACTTGCTCCTAATCAATCCATCCATAAGACAATTATCAAAGCAGTTATTTACCTAATGGCATTAATCTGTATTGTGATTGGACTTGTAAATCCAAAAATTGGTACTAAAATAGTTACAGTCAAAAGACAAGGAGTAGATATAGTTTTTACCTTAGACGTTTCTAAAAGTATGTTAGCACAAGACATGGCTCCAGATAGACTAGCTAAAATGAAGCAGTTAGTTTCTCAAATAATTAATAATCTAGGACCAGATAGAGTAGGAATAGTTGGTTATGCTGGAAGTGCTTTTCCTATGCTTCCTATTACCACGGACCATTATGCTGCTAAAATGTACTTGCAATCAATGAATACCGATATGGTTTCCTCCCAAGGTACAGCCTTTGAAGACGCCATTTCTGTTGCTAGTAATTACTATGACAACCCAAACACTAGTAAAGTTATGATATTAATTAGCGACGGTGAGGATCATGGTGAGGATATGAGAAAGGCCATTGATATTGCTAAAGAAAAAGGCATTAAAATAATAACCATAGGTGTAGGTACAGAAAAAGGAGGTCCAATTCCAATACAAGATAAAAAAGGAACAAGCTACAAAAGAGATTGGGATGATCAAATTGTTATCACAAAACTTAATCCCGCAACCTTAGAACAAATTGCTAAATCTACAGGTGGAGCTTATTACTATGGGGCCAATACCCAAGAAGTAGTTGACTTAATAAAAAAAGATTTAGCTCAAATAGAAAAGTCAGATTTTGAATCGCAGCAAATAGCAGAGTTTCAATCCCAATATCAGTGGTTCCTAGCACTTGCTTTTTTATTGATATTTGTAGATATTTTTATTTTAGAACGCAAAACACAATGGCTTAAAAAGCTTAATCTTTTCAATGAAAAGCATTAAGCATAAAGTTTAGACCCTATGAAGAATTTTTTCAACATTATATTTCTTACCCTACTAAGTACTTATTGTTATTCACAATCTGGTGCACGTGCTTTAAGTAAAGGTAATGAGGGATATGACAATAAGTTTTATACCCAAGCAGAGGCCTCTTATAGAATTGCTAATTCGAAGTTAGAGAATAACTCCACTGCTAACTACAATTTGGGAAATGCTTTAATACAACAAAAAAGAGTTGAAGAGGCTAAAACTGCTTATCAAAGAGCAATAGCAACTGCCACTACGAAACAAGAAAAGCATCAAGCTTATCATAATCTTGGCAATGCTTTTATGGATCAAAAAAATTATAAAGAAGCAGAACAAGCATACAAACAAGCGCTAAGAAATAATCCTAAAGATGACCAGACAAGGTACAATTATGCCTTAGCAAAACAACTAAATCAACAAGACCAGGACAATCAAGATAACCAGGACAATCAAGATAACCAGGACAATCAAGATAACCAGGACAATCAAGATAATCAAGACAATCAAGACAATCAAGATAACCAGGACAATCAAGACAACCAGGATAATCAAGATAATAAGGACAACCAGGACAATCAAGATAATCAGGATAATCAAGATAATAAGGACAATCAAGATAACCAGAACAATCAAGATAACCAGGATAATAAGGACAACAAACAACCTGATCAAGGTCCTATGACTCCTCAACAAATTCAAAATATACTTGAATCCTTAGAAAGGGATGAGAAAAACATACAAGAACGTCTAATTAAAAAAGATCAAGGAAAATATGGACAACCAGTAGATTCAACAGGTAGTCCTATTAAAAACGAACGTAAAAAAGATTGGTAAGATATTATGCGAATTTTATTAAAATATTTTTATTTACTATCGCTATTGTTAAGTAGTCAAGTTTTATTGGCTCAAGTTACATTTCAAGCAACAATTAGTAAACAAAATGTTCCATTAAATGAGAATTTAACGGTTGAATTTGCTATTAATGAAGATGGTGATTTCTTTCAAGCCCCTCCTTTTAAAGATTTTAATGTTGTTGGTGGTCCAAATACTTCCATTAGTGCCACTTGGATAAACGGTAAAAAATCCTTTAATAAGTCATACTCCTTTGTATTAAGACCAACAAAGAAAGGTAAATTTACTATTGGCTCAGCATCTATAGAAGTTAATGGACAAAAATACCAAACACAACCAGTCACTGTCAATATTGTAGATCCAGTTAAAAGAGAATCACAAGAGAACAGCTTAAATCAAATTCAAAAACAGTCTTTAGAAACTATTCACCTAGTTGCCGAGGTTAGTAACCGCAATCCTTACGTAAACGAACCAATAACTATTAGTTACAAAATTTTCTTCAGAGAAGGTTTAAGTGGCTATGCAGGCAAGAAAATACCCACTTTTGATAAATTCTGGGTTCACAATGTAAAGGTGCCCGAGCCACAACCAATTGAAGGAACTTATAACAATGAGCCTTATTATTATATATTAATAAAGCAAGATGTTTTAATGGCTCAAGAGGTAGGAACCTTTGAAATCGACCCACTTGTTTTGGACGTTCATGCTCAAATTCTAACCGGTAGAAGAGATTTTTTTGGCTTCCCAGAATACGGAAATATCGAAAAAGAATTCTCTACAAATAAGATTGTCATAAATACTAAAGCTCTACCCACACAAGATCAACCCTCTAATTTCTCAGGAGCAGTAGGTGATTTTAATTTTAAAGCAGTTCCTAATAAAAGGGAGTTAAAAGCTGGGGAGCTACTTAATTTAAAAGTAGAAGTTAGCGGCAGAGGAAATTTAAATTTATTAAAAATGCCAACTCCAACGGCTAACAGTGCCCTTGAAATATATGATCCTGTTTACAGTGAAAAGTTATCTACTGGTTTATACGGCATTCAAGGTAGTAGAACAAATAATTACACGATAATTCCACAGTATCAGGGAGAATATACAATTGATCCAATGGAGTTCTCGTATTTTGATTTAGCCAGTAAAACATATAAAACAATAACAACAGACAGTATAAAAATAAATGTATTAGAGGGACCTACTCTACCTACAAACAAAGATCTTCAAGATCCTGAAACTTTACAAGAAAATGATTTATTTCAAAATATTAAAACCTCATTTTCTCAAGTAAATCCTCAGGTAAATAAGTACTGGGGAAGTACTTTATTTTACCTACTCAATGCCTTGCCCTTTCTAGGAGTATTAGTATTGCTAATTGCATCTAAACTTAAACAAAACGCTCTTAAAGACACACAAGGTAATCGTTTAAAGGCAAAAAGTCGTTTAGCTAAGAAATATCTAAGTCAAGCAAAAAAACATACCTCAGATAAAGACAAGTTTTATGAGGCATTAGAACTATGTTTGCACAATTTCTTAAAAGCAAAGCTTCATATTGAAACTAGCGAAATGTCTAATGAAACCATAATAGATTTATTGGAAAAAAATCAAGTAGATTCTAAGAACATTCATGAGTTTATAGCTTTAAAAAATGCATGTGAATGGGCTAGATATACCCCAAGTGAACAGGTAAATATAAATGGTGATTATCATAATGCCATTGAAATTTTAGCACAATTGGAAAAACAAATAAAATAAAAAATGAAGCATTTCATAATATCATTACTGGTAGGCCTAAGTAGTATTGTTGGATTTGCTAACGATACAAACCAATTACAAATCGATTTTGAAAAAGCCAATGAATTATATACTAAAGAACATTACGACAAGGCTGTTACAGCTTATTTAGATCTAATTCAGAAAGTAGATAACTCTTCGCAGCTCTACTTTAATTTAGCAAATTCCTACTACAAAATAAAGGATAACGTAAATGCTGTTTATTATTACGAAAAAGCACTTGCATTAGCCCCAGAAGACAAACACATACAAACTAACTTGGATTATGCAAGAGCTAATTTACAAGATGACATTGTAGTTGTAACAAAATATACCAACCAAGATATTATACATCAAAGTTTAAAAGGTTTAACTATTGATCAGTGGGCTTATTTAATTACAGCTTTTACAATAAGTCTATGTGTGTGTTTTGCAATCTATTACTTTAGTAAAAAAACTCTAATAAAACGCCTATCATTTAGCTTTATATTATTGTGTGTGCTAGGTATTGGAGGTAGTAGTTATGCCGCAATTTTTGAATCTAATTACTCTAGTGAACAACCAAAGGCTATTGTTTTTAATAAAGAAGTTGATCTAAAACAACATCCTAGAAGTAATTCAGAGACACTATTGCAAATTCACAAAGGGACAAAGGTTTACATACTTGAGCAAAAATCGTTATGGGTATTGGTGCGCTTGGACAACCAAGAGCAGGGCTGGATATTAAAAAGTTCTATAAAAGAGATTTAAATACTTTCTAGGGCATTTCTATTTTTTCAATAAATTGTGAACTAGTCTCAAATAAGCTATCTATTAAAGCAAAGAAACTTGGAAAAATATGCTTTGATATCTCTTGATAAATTCGATAACTATGGGATAACTCTAATTCTTGTTTGCTAATCATAGGATAAATGGCGTTTAATTTGTCAAATAAACTCAGAAATAAACTAACTAAAAGGATAACTACAAGAATTTGAAAAATAGCACCGAATATTCGATTCAAAAACCCTAAATAAACCGCTTGCAACAAATGCGTAATTAATTTAGCTACAAGTTTTACACATAAAACAGCTAAGAAAAAAGTTAATACAAAAGCTATTATGGGTAAAAAAGACGAATCCCAGCCTAAACTAGAATAAAGATACCCTTTAATTACGTTAGAGAACTTTAGTGCTATTATAACTCCAATTAAAAGAGATATAAAAGCTGCAATAGAGACAAACAAACCCTGTTTCGCTCCTTTGTAAATTCCAAAAATCAAAGCAATAGTCACAAATAAATCTAAAATCATATTTTGTTTAATAAGTTGTTACTTTCTTGGAATCTTCGTCTATTGTAAAATCGTATCTTTGCATAACTATATAATAAAGAAATGGCTAGAGATGAACAAATGCAACAAAGGTGGAATACCCTTGTTCAAAAAATATCTGATAAATTCGCCGATGGAGATCAATTGGATTTAGAATCTATCATCTACCTTATCGGCATACAAGAACGTGGCAAATTTAAAAAAAAATATAAGAAAGATGACAAAGTCAATTTAATGCATATCGCTATTTGTCGTTTATTAGAACCTTATGGTTACTATGAGTTTGATCACTTTGATCAAGATGGTTGGCCACATTACAATGTTAAGGAAAACTTACCGGCATTAAAAGCAGGTGAGCAATCTGTCTTAATGAAAGAGGCAATTATAAATTACTTCCTCGAATCAAAATTCATCGAATAAAAATAAACTATACGATTTATAAAATAATAAGGTTTTAAAATTTTAATGTCTAATTGAAAAGCAGTAAATTTGCTTTTTACTTTACTTAAGATGATAGATAAAATAAAAGAATACGTTGGTCAGGCACAAGAATTTACAACTGACAACAAAGAAACGCTTGAAGCATTTAGAATAAAATTCTTATCAAAAAAGGGAATATTAAATGACTTATTTGCACATTTTAAAACAGTCCCTAATGACCAGAAAAAAGAATTTGGACAAGCGATAAATTTATTAAAAAGTACTATTGAAGATAAAGTAAAGTCGATTCAAGATGCTTTAGATTCAAAAGATATTCAAGGTCTTTACGGAGATTTAACACGTCCTGGATATCCAAATGAAATTGGCGCTAGACACCCTATTTCACTAGTGAAAAATCAAATTGTTGATATTTTCAACTCTATTGGTTTTAATATTTCTGAAGGACCAGAAATTGAAGACGATTGGCATAATTTCTCTGCATTAAACTTCCCAGAATACCATCCGGCTAGAGATATGCAAGATACTTTTTTTGTTCAAACAAACCCAGAACACTTATTGCGTACCCATACCTCAAGTGTACAGGTTAGATATATGGAGAAAAACACACCTCCTCTACGTACTATATCTCCAGGAAGAGTATTTAGAAATGAGGCTATCTCGTCTCGTTCACACTGTATCTTTCACCAAGTAGAAGGATTATATATTGACAAAGATGTTTCTTTTGCTGATTTAAAACAAACTCTTTTATATTTTACCAAAGAAATGTTTGGCAAATCTAAAATACGTCTACGTCCTTCTTACTTTCCTTTCACTGAACCTAGTGCGGAGGTAGATATCTATTGGGGACTAAAAACCGAAACAGATTATCGAATTACCAAAGGTACGGGATGGCTTGAGATAATGGGATGTGGTATGGTTGATCCAAACGTTTTAAAAAATTGTAATATTGACCCTAACCAGTATAGCGGATTTGCTTTTGGAATGGGAATTGAAAGAATTGCAATGCTTTTATATCAAATTGGTGATATTCGTATGTTCTATGAAAATGATGTTCGTTTCTTAGAACAATTCAAATCAAGTTTCTAAAGATATAATATTAAGAAAATATAAAAAGGGCTCTTTTTTAAAAAAGAGCCCTTTTCTATTTTATATTTTATAGCATATATTTTTGCAATTCATCAATAACTTCCAATTGCTTGTGCCAAGATATACCCAAATCTTCTAAAGCCTACCTAATCAACTGTTTTAAGAGAAATTTAATGAATAATTTTATCTTTAAGTAGTCTTAATGTTTCATTTAAATATTTGGGTTTCGTATTTTTGCGTGCGTACAAACAAAAACTATCTATGTCTAAATTCCATCCATTAACTGTAAAGGAAATTCGTCAAGAAACTCCTAATGCGGTATCGATATTATTTGATATCCCTGAAGATAAAAAACAAGACTATACCTTTATTGCGGGACAGTATCTAAATATTAAGTACCACGAGGATCAAAAAGAAATCCGTCGAGCTTACTCACTTTGTTCTACACCAAATAGTCAACAACTACGAATTGTGGTAAAAAAAGTAGCCAATGGTATTTTTTCGACTTATGCCAATGAGATTTTAAAGGTAAAAGATGTCTTACAGGTCCAAGTTCCTGAGGGAAGGTTTACTTTAGTGACCAATGCTGATAATAAGAAAAATTATGCTGCATTTGCAGCCGGTAGTGGTATCACCCCTATCTTTTCTATGATAGAAAGTGTTTTAGAAAATGAACCTATGAGTACTTTTGTACTGGTTTATGGAAACAAAAGCCAAGAAGAAACTATTTTTCACTCAGAATTACATTTGCTCCAAGAGAAGTTTGCTCAACGACTTTATGTACACTTTGTTTATTCTCGTGAAAAACAACCCGATGCTTTATTTGGTCGAATTGATAAAGCAGCTACAAATTTTGTGATCAATAATAAACATAAAGAAACTAAATTTGATCAATATTTTATTTGTGGTCCAGAACCAATGATTGACATTGTAACAAATACAATTGTTGAAAAAGAAGGTTCAAAAGATAAAATTTCATATGAAATATTTACACCCAATACAGATAATACCCAACAAGTTCAAGCGGATTCAAGTTTGACTAAAGTAACTGTATTGGTTGATGATGAAGAAACTACCTTTGAAATGCAAAAAGATCAAATCTTATTAGATGCTATTTTAGATAAAGATATTGATGCTCCTTATTCTTGTCAAGGTGGAATTTGCTCATCATGTATGTGCAAAGTTTTAAAAGGAAGTGCTGTTATGCGTAAAAACAGCATTTTAAGCGACCAAGAGCTTGCAGATGGAATAATCCTTTCGTGCCAAGCTATTGTTACCTCTGATGAGATATATGTGGATTTTGACCAAATGTAAAAAAAAGGCCCTTGTTAAATATAACAAAGGCCTTTTATAAAAATCACGACACTAAACTTACTAGTTTATCATTAACTTGATCAAATTTAAAAGTATTATAAAGCGCTATAAACTCTTGTTCGATCTGTTGATTCATCAAATTTCCGATACTCCCTTGATGAGTGTGATTAACCTCTTTTTGGGGCTTATATGTACCATCTTCTATTGATAAACCTATATTTTTATAAGCATCTCTAAAGGCTACTCCTTCTAATACTTGATTATTTACAACCTCAACACTGAATAAATAATCATACTTAGGATCATCCAAAATCTTTGGATTAACTTGAATATTATCAAGCATTAACTTTAATATATCTAGACACTCTTTTAAAGAGGTGAAAGCTGGAAACAAATTCTCTTTTAATAACTGTAAATCTCTGTGATACCCTGAAGGTAAATTCGTAGTCATCATTGCTATTTCATTGGGAAGAGCCTGAATTTTATTGCATCTAGATCGTATTAATTCTAACACATCGGGATTCTTTTTATGAGGCATAATACTAGAACCCGTTGTTAAATGATCTGGAAACTTAATGAACCCCATATTTTGGCTCATATACAAACAACCATCCATCGCAAACTTGGCAAGTGTTGCAGCTATACTTGAGAGTCCTTGAGCCAATATACGCTCTGTCTTACCTCTTCCCATTTGAGCATAAACTACATTGTAATTCATAGTGTCAAATCCAAGTAAATCAGTAGTTACTGCCCTATCTAAAGGAAAAGAAGACCCATAACCAGCTGCTGAACCTAAAGGGTTTTTATTGGTTACTTTCCAAGCAGCCAACATCATTTGTAAATCATCGATCAAACTCTCGGCATAAGCACCAAACCACAAACCAAAAGAAGAAGGCATAGCAATTTGTAAATGCGTATAACCGGGAAGTAAAACTTGTTTATGCTTCTCACTTAAATTTAACAACGTCTGGAAAAGCACTTTTGTTTTTTCTACAATTTCTTGTATCTCATAACGAAAGTAAAGCTTTAAATCTACTAAAACTTGATCGTTTCTAGATCTTCCCGAATGTATCTTTTTTCCCGCATCTCCAATTCGACGAGTCAAAAGTAATTCGACTTGAGAATGGATATCCTCTACATCAGATTCTATATGGAACTCCCCTTGAAGTATTTCATTATAAATCTTCTTTAACTCTATTTGAATTATATCTAAATCCGATTTACTTAATAATCCAACGCTTTGCAACATTTGTGTGTGTGCTAATGATCCCAGAACATCAAAAGCCGCTAATTGCATATCCAATACTCTATCTTGACCTACAGTAAAGGAATCAACACAATGATTAACTGTAGTATTTTTTTGCCATAATTTCATGTTAGTAAACGATTTTATTTAACATTTCTATATATAAATCAACCCCTTGATAAATTTCATCTACATAGATGAATTCGTCTGCTGTATGAGATCTTGCTGAATCTCCAGGTCCACATTTAAGAGAAGGAATATCTAATAAAGCTTGGTCACTTGTAGTTGGTGAACCATAAGTCTTACGTCCTAATGTGATACCAGCCTGTACAATAGGGTGCTCTTTTTTTATGGATGAAGGTTTTAAGCGAGTAGAACGTGCCTTTACAATACAATCCACATGCTGATCAATGATTTGCAATACTTCATCATTGGTATAAGCATCAGTAACTCGTACATCCACAACAAAATCACAAGTAGAAGGAACAACATTATGTTGGGTACCGCTTTGAATCATTGTTACGCTCATTTTTATTGGACCAAACGCTTCTGATTCCTTTTCAAATCTATAACTGTTAAACCAAGTTATATCTTTAATTGCTTTAAAAATTGCATTATCTCCTTCATCTCTTGCTGCATGACCACTTTTACCATGTGCTGTGCAGTCTAATACCATTAGGCCTTTCTCGGCAATTGCTAAATCCATTTTTGTTGGTTCACCAACTATCGCAAAATCTAAGTTACCAAGCTGTGGTAAAATTAACTCCAGCCCATTACTGCCCGATATTTCTTCTTCTGCTGTGGCTGCTAAACAAAAATTGTACTTTAAGTCCTTTTTTGGGTAAAAATAAATAAAAGTTGCTATTAAACTAACCAAACAACCTCCTGCGTCATTACTTCCTAGACCAAATAATTTACCTTGTTCTACCTGTGCTTTAAAAGGATCTCTGGTATAATCCTTATTAGGCTTCACCGTATCATGATGAGAATTCAATAGTATGGTAGGCTTTTTTGGATCAAAATTTTGATTAAAGGCCCATACATTATTCATATGTCGATTAATCTCTATTCCAAAAGATAGTAAGTATTTAGCAATTAACTCAGCTGTGAAATTCTCCTGTTTACTAAAAGAAGGTGTTTGTATTAATTGCTTTAATAACTCTATAGATTGGTTTGTTAAATCCTTTTTATCCATTACATTTTGATTAGTGATTAATGATTGGTTTGTATGGTTGTACCTGCTGAAGGATCCAATAGATCTTCCGCTAACTTTATACATACCTTATTTACTCCTTGCTGAGTTGCTTGTAATGCATTATAAATTTTTGGTACCATACCATGATTTATAATGCCTTTTTGTTGTAAATCAACAAAGTTTTCTTGGTCTATCTTAGCTATTACAGAATCTGGATTATCTATATTTTGTAATACTCCCTTATGTTCAAAGCAATAAATTAAATCTACTTCATACTCCAATGCCAATGCTATGCTAATATTAGAGGCAATGGTATCGGCATTAGTATTTAAAAGCTGACCGTGACTATCATGTGTTATTGCACATAGGACAGGGGTTAAACCGATGTGAAAAAAATCTTTGAATCGAGATACCTTTACATCCTGCCAGTTAAAATCTCCTACAAAACCATAATTAATTGGATTCGATTCTCTTTTTGAGGCGGTAATAATATTAGCATCAGCACCACTTAAACCAATTGCGTCCACCTTTCTCTCTTGCAATGCAGCCACGATTGATTTATTTATCAAACCAGCATAAACCATAACAGTAATTGGTAACATCTTGTTATCAGTGATTCTTCTACCTTGGATCATTTGAGCTTGGATTCCTAAATCATTTGCCATTTTAGTGGCTATTTTACCACCTCCATGAACTAAAATTTTCGCTCCAGGAATGTTTTGATAAATATCCAAGAAATTAGCTAATGCCTTTTGATCATCGACTATATTTCCACCTATTTTAACTACAGTAAGCTTTTGCATAACTTAATTTATTTCAACATTTGTTTTAAAACAGCTTGCGCTGCCCAAACGCGATTACTAGCCTGTTGAATGACAATAGAACTAGGGCTATCTAATACCTGTGATGAAATTACCAAATCTCTTCTAACAGGCAAACAATGCATTACCTTTGCTTTGTTTGTTATTTGTAGCTTATCCAAGGTAAGCATCCAAGATGGATCACTTGAAATGATTTGACCATAATCCGAAAAACTTGACCAGTTTTTCACGTATACAAAATCAGCATCCGATAAAGCTTTTTCTTGGTCATATTCAATAACAGTATCTTGGGTAAACTCCTTACTTAACTCATAACCTTTTGGATGTGTTATTACAAAATCCACTAGACCTTGCTGCTGGGCTCTACACATCCACTCAGCAAAAGAGTTGGGAACCGCCTGTGGTAAGGCCTTTACATGCGGCGCCCATGTTAATACTACTTTTGGCTTTTTGGATAAGGGTTTATATTTTTGACTTTGTTTATCAAATTGGTAATCCCAATTTTGAAAAATGGTTATTAAATCCGTAAAACTTTGTAAAGGGTGACGAGTCGCACTCTCTAAGCTAATTACTGGTTTATTACAATATTTAGTAAACTTATGAAACAATTCCTCGCTATAATCTTGCTCTGCATCTTTTAAACTCGGAAAACAACGTAACCCCAAAATATCACAATATTCACCCATCACAGCTGCAGCCTCCTTTATATGTTCTGCTTTATCAGAATCCATTATAATACCGTCTTTAGTCTCTAAAGCCCAACCATCCGAACTCATATTTAAAACCATAACATTTATACCTAGATTCATAGCTGCCTTTTGAGTGCTCATCCTAGTTCGTAAACTTGGATTTAAAAACACTAAACCTAGTGTTTTATGTTTTCCTAAAGATTCATCTGCAAAAGGTGTCAGTTTTGCCTGTAGAGCACTTTTTAATAATAAATCTAAATCCTGTACATCATTAACGCAAAAAAACTGTTTCATGGTTCTACTGTTTTTAATATTGTTTTAATCTATTAGAGAATTTCTCCAAAAATAAATCAGCTTGCTGTTTCTCTAAATTTAAAGCTGGTAATAAACGTATTACATTAGGACTAGCTGTCCCCGTGAAAATATGATCTTTAAATAATAGGTCTTTACGTAAATCCTTAAATGCTGGATCTAAATCAATCCCAATCATCAACCCTTCTCCTCTTACTTGTTTGATTTTTTCCAAAGAGGATAATTCTTGCATTAAATACTCACCTATTTGTTGTGCATTTTGCATTAAAGAGTGTGTTTTTATTTCTTGTAAAACTGCAATTGCCGCAGCACATGCTAAGTGATTCCCACCAAAGGTAGTTCCCAATTGTCCATGCCATGGGGTAAACTTATCACTAATGGCAATACCGCCAATAGGAAAACCATTACCCATTCCCTTTGCCATGGTATAGATATCAGCCTTTACAGCTTTTTTATCAATACTAAAAAAACTACCACTACGCCCATAACCACATTGCACTTCATCGGCAATAAACACACTATTGTATTGCTGGGTTAAGCTTCTAATTTTTTGTAAAAACTCCACACTTGCTACTTGAATTCCACCTACTCCTTGAATACCTTCAACAATTACAGCACAAATTTGATCTCCTTGTTCTGTAAAAACCTTTTCTAAGGCTAATATGTCATTAAATGGTAAAAACTCAACATTTTCTGATTCATTAACAGGGGCAACTATCTTAGGATTATCGGTTGCTTTAACAGCCAAGGAAGTTCGGCCATGAAACGCACCTTTAAAGGCAATAATTTTCTTCCTTTTGTTATAAAAAGACGCTAATTTCAATGCATTTTCATTAGCCTCAGCTCCCGAATTACATAAAAATAATTGATATTGCGGAAGGTTTGAGATTTCTCCTAACAGTTGTGCTAGTGTTTGTTGTTGTGGAATTAAAATCGAGTTGGAGTAAAAGCCCAACTTATCTAATTGTTGTTTTATCGATTCAATATAATGGGCATTACTATGTCCAATCGAAATAACAGCATGTCCTCCGTATAAATCTAAATACTTATTTCCATTACTGTCATAAACAAAACTTCCTTTACCTTGAACAATTTCAATGGGATTTAAAGGATAAACATCATATAATTTCATACTTGTTTTGATTTTTAAAAGGCGGAAGCCTTTAAGTTTAACCCTGCCTTTTGATCTAAATTGAACATTAAATTCATATTTTGAACTGCTTGTCCACTTGCCCCTTTTAACAAATTATCTATCGTACTTGTAATTAGTATATCCTGATTATATTTTTCGATAGAAATTAAACATTTATTAGTATTTACTACCTGTTTTAAATCTATAGGAGTATCACTAAGATGAGTAAAGGGATGATCTTTATAATACATTTTATAGATCTGCATTAAATCCTCTAAAGTATCATCACTTTTTAACACCACGGTAACAAAAATACCTCTAGCAAAATCTCCTCTTTGAGGAATAAACTTTAAATCCTTATCAAAATCAGCTTGCAATAAGCTTAAGCTTTGATTAATTTCACCTAAATGTTGATGACTAAAAGCTTTATATACCGAAATATTATTACTTCTGTAACTAAAGTGGGTTGTTTCACTTGGTTTTTGACCTGCTCCTGTGCTACCAGTTATTGCATTTATATATACATCCGACTTTATCTTCTGAGCATTAGCAAGGGGTAACAAAGCCAATTGAATTGCTGTGGCAAAACATCCGGGGTTTGCTACAAAATCAGCTTGTTGAATTTTATTTTTATTTAATTCAGGTAAACCATATACAAAAGAATTCGCATTGTCTAAAAGTCGAAAATCTTGACTTAAATCTATTATTTTAATACCAGAGTTAATCGGGTTTTCACTTAAAAAAACCTTTGAATCACCGTGGCCTAAACAAAGGTAAATAAGGTCTATTTCTTGTGATAACTTATCGGTGAACTCCAAATCTGTATCGCCTAATAAATCTCTATGTACCTCATATAACTTCTTTCCAGTGCTACTAATAGAATGTACAAAAACGATCTCTACATTTGGATGATTAATAACTATTCTTAATAATTCACCAGCGGTATACCCAGCACCACCAACAATACCAATTCTAATGTTTTGCATAATTTAACTCCTTATTGATTATTATTTACTTTATGCCAAATCATGGTTTGATTTCCAAACACTTTAGAGAATCCCTTGACATCTTGACCTGTCCAAGTATTATTCATCTCTCCATAACTTCCAAATTGATTACTCATCAAATCATATTCAGATTCAATTCCTAAGATAACAAAACGATGGGCATGTAACTCTACAAAAACTGTCCCAGTCACACTGTTTTGGGTACTTTGTAAAAAAGCCTCTATGTCTCTCATAATCGGGTCGTGAAATTGTCCCTCATGTAAATGATTACCATAAAAAGAACCTAATTGTTCTTTCCAACTTAATTGCCATTTAGTTAATGTGTGTTTCTCTAAAGTATGATGTGCTTTTACTAAAATAATAGGTCCTGCTGCTTCAAAACCAACTCTTCCCTTTATTCCAATAATAGTATCCCCAACATGAATATCTCTTCCAATACCATAGGGTTGAGCCATATCTTGTAAATTTTGGATTACTTGGGTAGGGCTCATCTGTACTCCATTTATAGCTATTGGTTCACCTTTTACAAATTGGATTTCAACTTTTTGACTATCTGTTTTTGTAATTGGAGTTGGCCAAGCATGTTCTGGCAAATACTCTTTTGATGTTAAGGTCTCTTTTCCTCCAACCGAAGTTCCCCATAATCCTTTATTGATAGAATACAATGCTTTTTCGGCATTAATTTCTACACCATGTTTTTGCAAAAACTCTATTTCCTCTTCTCTACTTAATTTAAGATCTCTTATAGGAGTTATTATCTGAACGTTAGGTACTAGAATATTAAAAATCATATCAAAACGTACTTGATCATTTCCTGCACCTGTACTACCATGGGCAACTGCTGTGGCCCCAATTTGCTTGGCGTAATTAGCTATTGCTGTGGCTTGACAAACACGCTCAGCACTAACCGATAACGGATAAGTACCATTTTTTAAAACGTTTCCGAAAATTAAATACTTTACGCTTTCTTGATAATAACTTTCTGTCTGATCAATCGTATGGTGAGATGCAACCCCTAAATCATAGGCTTTTTGTTCGATCTCTTGTAATTCAACTGGTGAAAAGCCTCCAGTATTCACAACAACTGAATGCACTTCATATCCCAATTCTTGTTTTAAATATATAACGCAGAAGCTTGTATCTAAACCTCCGCTAAATGCTAATACTACTTTTTTATTATTCATTTTGTTGTGTGTTTTAGTTAAAATAAATGGGTTTTGTTTATTGTTCTTCTAATTTGAATCTGAAGCTTTTTAAGCAATGATTGCTTTTTTTTCATTCTTTGTAGACGTTCCTTAGCCTCTTGCTTTTGTCCTATTTTACTTTGGAGTTTCTTTTGCTTAGATTCTGGATCCCATAACATGGCTGTGCACAAGCAATTCTTCCTTTCTTTACTTTCTAGAATTTGAAAATTAATACAACTCTGACATCCTTTCCAAAAAGCTTCATCGTCTGTTAAGGCAGAATAAGGCACTGGTTCATAGCCCAATTCTGAATTAATTTTCATTACAGCAAAACCGGTGGTCAACCCAAAAATTTTAGCAGTAGGGTACTTACTTCTTGATAGCTCAAAAATTCTTTTCTTTATAGCCTTTGCAAGTCCCTCATTACGATAAACAGGATTAACAATTAAGCCTGAATTGGCAACATATTGACCATGCCCCCAGGTTTCAATGTAACAAAACCCAGCCCAAGTACCATCTTTATGTAAAGCAATAACAGCCTTACCCTCCAGCATTTTACCGGCTACGTACTCTGGTTTTCTTCTAGCAATTCCTGTACCTCTAGCTTTAGCAGATTGTGCCATTTCCTCACAAATTTGTTCAGCATAGCCAACATGTGATTCATTCGCTGGTACAACGAGAAATTGATTTGAATTCATTCTAAATCAGTGAATTAAAATCCAATAATCCAAAAGCATAGATGTAATTCTTGTATACAAGAATGCCTCAGGTTATTTGAAAAACATTAAAAATTATTGATAAATAAAAAGGGGTAATAGTATAAAAATACTATATACAATAAAAAAAGGCAAAGTGTAATTATGCCCGAACCCGCGAAGACCGCGAATTAAAAATAACTGACACACCAGACACTATACAGATAGTGCTGTTGTTTAAAATCTCTATATTTAGATCAGTGTGTCTCATTTATATTACTTTGCGTGAATGCAAGTGCAAATATTTCGAATAATTTTTGACTTATGCAAATATTATTTTAAAAAAAAATCCTAATATATTTTTACCAACAAATAAAAATACATTAGGATTAGATTACAAACAGGTAATTGACTAATAAGTAATTAAGCTTTTAACCTGGTAATTCTTAATTTTTTCTCTCCCGTGTAAAAAGCCAAGTTCCATAAGGAAATTAAGTTGTACTATTTCTCCCCCTAAAGACTCCACTAATTTACAAACTGCTTGCGCAGTTCCTCCGGTAGCCAGTACATCGTCATGAATTAAAACTTTTTCTCCGGGTTTTATTGCATCTTGATGCATCTCAAGAATATCCGTGCCGTACTCTAAACTATACTGCTGAGATACTTTTTTATAAGGAAGTTTATTGGGTTTTCTAACAGGAACAAATCCCGCGTTTAATTCCTTTGCTAAGATACTTGCAAAGAAAAACCCTCTACTTTCCATTCCTACAACTTTATCAATTTTTTGATTTCCAACTAATTCAAGTAGTGCCTTAGTGGTTTGAACCAATGCTTGATGATTATTTAAAAGTGGGGTAATATCTTTAAAAACAACGCCAGGCTTAGGAAAATCCTGAACATCTCTTATATACTGTTCTATTTTAAACTCCATATTATTTCAGTTTTTAATTTCTATTAAGACTTACGTATTTCTTGTATAATCTTATCACAAATCACATTGGGATCAATAGTTCTCATCACATCTTGATATCCCTCTATATTTTTATTGCCATATACCGAGGTAGGCAATAATGGGTATAAATCTCTATTGGCTGTAATACAAAAGTCTAAAGGTTGATTAAAAGGTCTAAATCCAGCATAAGGATGGGTTGCCCCCCATAGGCTTATTACCTTTACTCCAAGCATAGCTGCTATATGGGCATTTCCAGAATCCATAGAGAGCATAATGTCCAAATTTGCAATAAGATTTAACTCTACATCAAATTTAACTTTTCCAGCAATTACAATAACATTTGGATTGTCCCTTTTTAACTGATTTAATAAAGCTATCTCTTTTTCGCCACCACCAAATAAAAAAATAACAGATTTCTCTCGTTCTGCTAAAGTATCTATAACTTTTTGCATAAGATCTAAAGGATAGACTTTAGTTTGGTACTGTGCAAAAGGAGCAATTCCAATCCAGAAGGTATCTTTTTGTTTTATATAAGGATAAAGTTCCTTGGCTATTGGCTTTTTTTCAGGAAATTTCGGATCACTTAAGTCTACCTTAATCCCCAACTTTTGTAAAGTGTTTAGGTGATTCTCAAACATACTTGTAA
This sequence comes from Myroides sp. LJL119, assembly GCF_054871605.1. Lineage (NCBI taxonomy): Bacteria > Pseudomonadati > Bacteroidota > Flavobacteriia > Flavobacteriales > Flavobacteriaceae > Myroides > Myroides sp. LJL119. Next base: position 608,293 of record NZ_JBTXLO010000001.1, on the reverse strand, counting down.
CAGGCTGAAACACTTTATTTTTAGCACGTGTTAATTCTTTTTTTGCTTTTCTCCCCTTATCCAATGCAGCTACCTTGTATCCAGATATTGCAAATAATCGACGAATAATCGACGAGCGTAAAACATTGTGAAAATCTGCAAAATAGTCTACTTCTAAAGCTTTTATGTCTTTATATAATTGCCATAAACCCAGTAGTCCTTTATGCCTTTTTTTTAAATCAACACCCATGAAGTCCACCCTAGGTATATCTTTAAAAAAAGGTTTAAAAAAAGGTCTAGAAACTACCGTTACCCGTAACTCAGGATGTTGTTGAACCAAAGCGCGAATAACCGGAACTGTCATTGCGACATCTCCCATTGCAGATAGCCTAAAAATTACGATATGTTTTAATTTTCTCACCAAACGTTTAATTTTGATTTACAAAAATAAAAGCGTGATATACACGCTTTTATAAAAATTATTCCAAAGATATAACTATTTTTTATTCTGATACAACACTGGGTTTAATTCCTCGTCATTGTACATTTTCATTTGCTTATAAACCTTCATATACTTCGCACCAGAGGCTATATCTACTAATAAATCGTCTATAGCTGTTGTTAAATCCTTTTTTTGCTCTAACAATACATCCAACTTAGCTTGACATTTTGCACGATGATCAGCCGAGGCTTGCTCTCTGTTTGCTTCTTCTTTCATATGATAAATCTTCAAGGCTAAAATTGATAGACGATCAATAGCCCAAGCTGGACTTTCTGAATTAATTTTCGCATCCTGCTTGATTTGCACATCTTTATATTTTTGTAAAAAATAACTATCGATATACTCTACCATATCAGTTCTTTCTTGATTAGAAGCATCAATTCTTCTTTTCAAAGACAAAGCTTGAACCGGATCAATTTGTGGATCACGAATAATATCCTCAAAGTGCCATTGTACGGTATCAATCCAATTTTTTAAGTACAATAAATGTTTAATATCATCCTTAGGATAAGGGTTAGAGATAGGTTGATCTACATTGTCAAACTTATGATAGTCTTGAATGCTTTGTTCAAATATCGGAAATGCTAATTCTGAAAACATGATAAATATTTTATTTACAAATATAGTTTTAATACCTTTATACTACTAATTATATTTTTATGAAAATTCACTATATCTCCGAGCAAAATAGTATTCTAAATCATTTTTTAGCCCAACTAAGAGATCAAAACATACAAAAAGATAGTATGCGGTTCAGAAAAAATATTGAGCGAATTGGGGAAATAATGGCTTACGAATTAAGTAAAACACTTCAATACAAGCCCATCTCGGTAAAAACGCCACTAGGGACAAAACATACCACTTGCGTGCAAGACAAGGTTGTTTTATGCTCCATCTTACGTGCCGGTTTGGCCCTTCATACGGGATTTATGAATTTCTTCGATGATGCAGAGAATGGTTTTGTTTCCGCAATGCGAGTACACACACCAGGAGATTTAAAGGATGAAATACTAGTGGAATATCAAGCTGCACCATCCTTTGACGACAAAATTTTGATTTTAATTGACCCCATGTTAGCAACTGGAAAATCTTTAGTGGCGGTAATTGAAAAACTAATGATAAATCAAACTCCTAAAGAACTGCACATTGCTGTTGTATTAGCTGCTCCACAAGGAATAAAATACTTGCAAGATCACTTAGCAGATAATGTACATCTTTGGGTGGCTACTTTAGACGATACCCTAGATTCTAATAATTATATTGTTCCAGGATTAGGAGATGCTGGTGATTTGGCATATGGTCAAAAATTATAATATCACTTGTCCGATATAAAAGCTTATGGCTAGTAAAAACACGGAATAGACCACTGCTTCTTTGCGCCAATTCTGTGGAATTCTATCCACATAATTGGCCCCTAGAATTGATAAGGGGAAAAAAGAGAAAATTAACATGCCATTATTTTTATCATCAGATAATACATAAACTGCAATACCTATTAGAAAAGTTAAAAGCATTTTTTTATAGGTACTTTGCATATTATAGGCTTTTAAAGGTAGTGCCATAAGCTCTGCTACAAAAAACAATAATGCAACCGAGACAAAAACTGCTAAAGATAAATTTTCAAATACATTATCAAAGTACATAAAATCAAAACTTACGCGAGCTTTTTGTAAAAACCACTGTGAGTAGCTTACATCTTGATAAAGTAAATAGATTGTCAAACCTATAAAAACAGCTATAAAAGCTAAAATTGGTATAACAAAATTCCTATGATCTTTTTGAACAAACCCAGCAATGGCAACAAAAAGTAATATTACGAACAATATACTCCAAAAATGAAATAAACTAGCTACAAATATCCATAAAGAGGCATCAAAAATTTTTTCCTTACTTTGTTTTAAAGAATGTAAAGAATAAATTCTCCTTAATGCAAGCATTATAAAGTAATTAGAAATCAAAAGCTTTATATCATTAAGAACACTTGGAAAGAAAAGTACAAAGCAAACAAAAAACAAAGGGACGTAAGCGTTATCTCTTACAAGTCTATTACGTGAGACTACAAATTGAGAAAGATACATCATCAATAAAATAAGTAGTAACTCCGTGGATTTTATACCAAAGGTCTTTAAAGTGAAATCATTGCTATAAACCTGCGTAAATTGGTAGATTACAAAACAAACCAATAAAAGTATGGTAAGAATTATATAATTAATTGGTTTTGTTTTACTAAAAATACTTGCTAACATTTATATATTTTATATTTTTGTAACTAATATGGTTTACTGTAACCTTCTTAAGGCGAGTAAAGCGTATTACGGATTAATAAAATAATTTTATTTAATTTAAAAAATAAATAAAAATGACTTCATTTTTCAACGGAATTGGATTCCTATTCGAAAGAGTTCTTTTTATCCCAATGGATTATTTGGCGAAATTAGAACTAACAAATTGGTGGGCCGCAAATACGGTAACTTGGATTTTCATCCTTATCACTTGTTATTATTTTGTATTTTGGTTAAAACAATTACAAATATTTAAAGATAATAATGAGGATAATCAAGATACTACAGCCCACTCATTTTTAAAATAATTTAATCTTAAAGATCAAATCCAATATCTTTTCGATAATTAATCTTATCAAAGCAAAGTTTATCTATGTTTTGATAAGATTTTTTTAATGCTTCTTGAAAAGTATCTCCGAAAGAAGTAACTGCTAAAACACGACCTCCATTGGTTACTATTTGTCCCTGTTTTAAAGCCGTACCTGCATGAAATACCAAAGAATCTTGAACTTGTTCAAGCCCGGTAATCACCTTACCTTTTTCATACTCTAAAGGATAACCACCTGAAACTAACATAACTGTAGTAGCTGAACAGTCCTGAATTTGGATTTCATGTTTATCTAAACTTTCATTGGCTATACTCTTAAATAACTCTACTAAATCCGATTTTATTAAAGGCAATACAACTTCGGTTTCAGGATCTCCCATTCTCACATTGTATTCGATAACAAAAGGATCGTCTCCTACTTTGATTAAACCAATAAAAACAAACCCTTTAAAATCTAATTGGTCCTTAATTAAGCCTTCAACAGTAGGTATAACAATTCGTTGTTCAATTTTTTGCATAAACTCTTCACTCACAAAAGGAACTGGTGATATAGCACCCATACCTCCTGTGTTCAGTCCCTTATCCCCTTCTCCAATACGTTTGTAATCCTTAGCGGTAGGCAATATTTTATAGCTTTTCCCATCCGTTAATACAAAGCAACTTAATTCTATTCCATCTAAAAACTCCTCGATTACAACTTTAGAGCTAGCGTCTCCAAACTTTGCATCGACTAACATATCTTCAAGTTCTATTTTGGCAGCTTGCAAATCATCTAAAATAACTACACCTTTACCTGCAGCTAGCCCATCGGCTTTTAACACATAAGGAGCTTTTAAAGTTTCTAAAAACGCTTTACCTTGCTCTATGGTGTCTTTGGTAAAAGAAGCATATGCCGCTGTTGGTATATTATGTTTGAATAAAAATTCTTTTGCAAAATCTTTACTTCCTTCTAATTGTGCCCCCTTCTTTGAAGGCCCTATCACAGGAATATGGTTTATTTGCGAATCCAAAGCAAAAAAATCAACAATTCCTTTAACTAGCGGATCTTCTGGTCCTACAACAACCATATCGATTGCTTTTTCCAGCACTGCTTGTTTTACTTTTTGAAAATCGTTTGGATCAAAATCCAAATTATGTGCTATTGATGCTGTACCTGCATTCCCTGGCGCAACATATAGATTTTTACAGTGCTCACTTTGAAGCATTTTCCAAGCAAATGCATGCTCGCGTCCTCCGGAACCTAATAGTAAAATATTCATTGTATTGTGTTGTTTGTAATTAAACATCAAAAATAGTTCATTTAACTGAACTATTAAAAAAACTATTTCAAATAAAAAAGAGATTATCCTTTAAGTGGTTAATCTCTTTTTTAGCTTTTGTAAACTTATTTTTTTATGCCTTTTCTCAATAGTTTAGTTTTTAACTTATATAGTTTGTAAAATCCTTATGGTCTTGCTTTAACAACTCACTATTTGAAAAATTTTTAAAATATTCAAAGGTCTTTTTCATTCCTTGTGCTCTATCTACTTTGGGTTCCCATCCCAGTATTTGCTTTGCTCTTGTAATATCAGGACACCTTTGCAAAGGATCATTTTGTGGTAATTCTTTAAATACTATAGACTGATTACTTTGGGTTAAAGCTAAAATCTCTTTGGCAAAATCAATAATAGAAATTTCCTGTGGATTACCAATGTTCACTGGCAAATGATAATCAGATAATAACAATCGATAAATACCTTCAACCTGGTCATCGACATAACAAAATGAACGAGTTTGCAAACCCTGTCCAAAAACTGTTAAATCTTCTCCTCTTAGTGCTTGACCAATAAATGCAGGAATAACCCTACCATCATTTAATCGCATCCTAGGTCCATAGGTATTAAAAATACGAGCTATTCTTGTCTGAACCCCATGAAAAGTATGATAGGCCATTGTGATGGATTCTTGAAATCGTTTTGCTTCATCATACACCCCCCTTGGGCCGATAGTATTTACATTACCATAATAGTCCTCATTTTGAGGATGTACAAGTGGATCACCATAAACCTCAGAGGTGGAAGCAATAAGCATTCTTGCTTTTTTTACTCTAGCCAATCCAAGTAAATTATGAGTTCCTAATGATCCTACTTTTAGTGTTTGGATGGGAATTTTTAAATAATCAATTGGACTTGCAGGAGAAGCAAAATGTAAAATGTAATCCAGGCTTCCTTCTACATGAACATACTTGGTAACATCATGATGTAAAAATTCGAAATTAATACGTCCAAATAAATGTTCTATATTTCGAAGATCTCCGGTTATTAAATTATCCATAGCAATCACATGATATCCCTTATTGATAAATTTGTCACAAAGATGGGATCCTAAAAAACCTGCTGCACCGGTTATAAGTATACGTTTCATTTTCATTATGTTTTAAATATCAAAGAAATACAGTGCTAAATATGATCAATTTATTACACTTTTTTTCTTTAAACCATTAACTAGAGTTCTCTTAATTAGAATGCTCGGTTATGTACTATAGTATGCTTTTGATTATTGAATTTTCTAAAACACTATATTTTGGCCTTTTTGCTACACTATTAAATTCTTGAGTAGAGATAGGAATCAAATCCACCTTTATTTGAGCTTCTTCGAATATTCTTTTTGCAAACTCATACCAAGACCCAATCCATTTTCCAGTATAATGATAGATACCATACTCGGGTTTTGCTTGAATTAATTTACATATAAAAAAGCATAAATCATTAGCATTAGTAGGAGCTCCAATTTGATCATCAACTACTTTAATCTGCGGGATACTTTTTGCTAATTTAAGCATTGTTTTTTTAAAATTATTACCAAACTCACTATAGACCCATGAGGTTCTAATAATATAATAATCGGTTAAAATACTTTCGATGAACTCTTCCCCCCTTAATTTTGAAGCGCCATACACGTTAATAGGATTAGGGGTATCATTAACTAAATAAGCAGTAGACTTGTTTCCATCAAAAATAAAGTCCGTGGATATATGTATAAGAACTGTTTGTACCTCTTTGCAGGCTAAGGCGAGATTTCTAACTCCTGAGGCATTCACTAAAAAAGCTTTTTCCTTTTCAAATTCAGCCTTATCAACTTGGGTATATGCAGCAAAATTAATACAGTAATCCCATCTTTGACTTGAAAGTTTGTTTTTACAGGATTGCAAATCTGTGATATCCAAAGTCTGCGAATCTACAAATTCACATTGCAAATCTACAAAGTCTTTACTAACACTTTGCATTGCTAAACCCAATTGCCCTTTACAGCCGGTTATCAAAACTCGTATCATAGTGATTGTGTATCTTTAAATCCAGGCAATAATAAATCCTTTTCAGACACCACAATATCCTTGGGGTTTATTTCCCAGTCTATTTGCAGGTCTTTATCATTGTATATAATACCACCTTCCGATTCCTTATTATAATAATTATCGCATTTGTAAGTAAAAGTAGCTGTAGGGCTTAAAACTACAAACCCATGTGCGAATCCTCTTGGAATAAATAATTGTTCATGGGACTTATCGTCTAACACTTGTTTTATATACCTGCCATAAGTAGGTGAGTCACCTCGTAGATCTACTGCTATATCCAATACCTTACCTTGGGTAACCCTTACTAATTTGGCTTGCTGAAAATCACCAGTTTGAAAATGCAATCCTCTTAAAACTCCATAAGTGGAAAAGGACTGGTTATCTTGCACAAAATTAATATTTAAACCAGTTGCCTTGGCAAATGTATCTTGATTATAAGATTCGGTAAAATACCCTCTATCATCATAAAAGATAGTAGGTTGTAAAACAAGTACGCCAGATATAAAGCTTTTTGAGACTTTCATATTCTTATTCTTTTAATTTTCGAGCAAAATGCTCCTTATTAATACTGTTATCTCATACGAGTAAACAAAAGTATTAAAAAAGAGATTTACTCTATTTATAAGCTCCCCAACAAAAAAGAAAAAGACTCTTTAAATACAACTCAATCAAAGCTATATTTATAGAGTCTTTTTTAAGGTTTATATTTTAAGGCATGTTACATTATTTCTTAAATACCTTTTATTTTTTTTCAACTTCGAAAATCTGCTCTAGTATTTTAATAGTAATCAGATAAGTTGGTTTAACACCTGTTGTCCCTAGTCCTCCCGAGGCCAATGTACTTCCTGTTTCCAATGGATTATCGGAGGCATAATATGCATATCTTACCTTTACATTTGGATTTATACTCTTACGTATCTTAGATGCAGATTGAATCGCTTTCTGATAATGAGAACCTTCCATTTCTAAACCTATTACTCCCCATGTTGAATCATGGAAGAATTTTAAGAGATCTTTATTTTGTAAAGAAGTTCCTAAAACAGTAACCATGGTTCCTCCAAATACAGGAATATCCTCATTTTTAAACATCTCTACCGATAATTGGTTATCAAAGGGATAATTATCTCCTGTACCTTCGTTAATATGAGCAAAGGGTATCATAATATCACCTTTGGCTCCCACTAAAATACCAGCCTTACCCATAATTGAAACCGATTCCACATTTAAATGAGTATTCTTATGATATGGCTTTAAGAGTTCATCTATTGTTTCATATGCTTGTTCACCAAAGGCATAATCCATAACTATAATTACCGGATAATCTTTCTCAAACTTAGTTTTCGCGAAATTAGTGTTCTTAAAATCAATCTTAGAAGTATCGAAAATTTGTACATCTATATTAGTACCACTTTCATCTTCCAAGAAAATCATTCCTTCTTTTTTAGCTCGCGCCCTTACCTGATCACGAAGTTCCCAATTTTCACTCTTACTTAATTCCTCATATACTTCTAACTCATTTTTAATACTCTTTACCTTTTTCACAACCGATGGCGCGAAAATAGAGTTCATCACACTATGCATATTGGCACTAATAATATGAATTGGGCGTTGAAGTAAATTATTCTCTAATAACACATCTTTAATACGATCTGACCACATCTCACCATAAATATGATGCCCTAATCGTTCTCTTAATAATGGACTAAAAGTAATGGTACGTTTATTATTGTCAACATCTTCTTCTATAGCGAATTTCCCTAACCAATAAATAACATCTAAGAAACGATCAGCATTACCAGGTACAGCAAATTTCTCATAAATTTCTAATACCTCTGAAAAAGAACGCCCTAATACGTTAGCTAAATGAGACATAGCAATTTCTTTTTCATGTTGTTCTAAAGGCTCTACTCTGTTGGCTGCTTGGGTAATCTTTTTCCAATCCCTGGTAAAATTACCATCTTCACTAATTAAAACACGATCCTTTATTTTATGAGATTCAATGAATATAAAAGTAAGATGTGTTAAAACATCATATATATCACTACGTCCGCGAGTGATTTCGATGTTCATTTGTTCTTGATCTATTCGATAACAATTTCGCCTTCTTTTTGGTGGAACAATTGCTTTAAAATGAGAAAAGGAATATCCTTCATCAGAAGTTAAATTAATATAGCGGCATTCCTCTATACCAATTGGCAAACGCTCAATGACATACAGTAATCCATTTAATTCCACCTTTTCTCCAGCAATGCTACCATAAATCTCAGGACTTAACTCTAACAAAGCTTCTCTTAAAGTATCTCCGGAGACTCCCATAGGCTTATAAAATCCTCGATTAAACAAATGACGCATGGTTATGTACATACGCTCGATTGCCGCTGAGGAAATCTGAGCTCTTGTTCTTGTTATATTGATATTCTCTTTCATATTTTCTAATTTTAAATTGTTTTTAAACGATCTGCAATACTTCGATCGTTACTCAAGCGAGGTAATTTATTTTGACCTCCTAACTTCCCAATACTTTTCATATAATCTTGAAATCCATCTTTCTGTACCTGGGAAATAACTAAGGTACGTAATACCTTTCCTTTAATCAAATCTTGGTAATAAGCATTTTGCTGTTGTAAAGCAAAATCGATATCAAGGGCAAATTTCTCAAGATCTTCGGGTTCTTGTTCAAAATCTATAAACCACTGGTGATAAGGTAAACCTTGGATTGGGTTTGTTTGCGGAGCTACTGTAAACTCATTTATCTTTACCTTTGTATTTTGCATTGCAATTTGGATAGCTGTTTCTACTTCTTTTGCAATAACGTGCTCTCCAAAGGCCGAAATAAAATGTTTTATTCTACCTGTTACAACTACACGATGTGGCTTTAAACTAACAAATTCTACAGTATCTCCCAAATTATAGGCCCACAATCCAGCGTTAGTCGATATAATCATTACATAATTAACCCCTAATTCTACTTCGCGAATTGTATAACGAGGAGGATTTGGTAAATCAAACTCATTAGTTTTTACAAACTCATAAAAAATTCCCGAATTAAGCAATAAAAGTAAACCTTTCTCTTTCTGTGAGTCTTGATAAGCAAAGAAACCTTCAGAAGCAGGAAAAAGCTCTATAGATGGAACTCTTCTTCCTATTAACTGTTCAAATTTTCCACGGTATGGTTCAAAATTAACACCTCCATAAATAAATAACGAAAAATTCTTGAAAATTTCGCCAACTGATTTTTTATTTTCCTTTACTAAGCGTTCAAAGTACATCTGTACCCAGCTTGGAATCCCGGAAATAACCGTTAAGTCTTGCTTTTGAGTCTCTTGTACAATTGCGTCTACTTTTTCTTCCCAATCTTCAATACAATTTGTTTTTAAACTAGGTAGTCTATTTTTTTGAAGGTATGAAGGAACGTAATGTGCAACTATACCTGATAGTCTTCCTAATTGAATTCCATTGATTGATTCTAAAACTGGACTACCTTGTAAAAAAATCATCTTTCCGTTCACAAAGTCAGCTTTACCAGTTTCGTGAATATAAGATAGTATAGCATTTCTAGCAGCAGTTATATGATAAGGCATTGATTCCTTAGTTAAAGGAATATATTTGGTACCAGAGGTTGTACCAGATGTCTTAGCAAAATAAATTGGTTTGCCAGCCCATAGTACATTTGGCTCGCCTTCCACTACTCTATCCATATATGGTTTTAACTGCTCATAATCTCTAATAGGAACTTGTTTTACGTAGTCTAAATGAGAACGTATATCCTTAAATTGATGATCTTTTCCAAATTCTGTATTTTTTGCCTGATCTAACAAAGATTGGAATACTTTTTCTTGTGTTTCTACAGGCTTGTTAAGCCATTTTTGTCTATTAGCCATTGTAATAGAGGCAAAAATTTTCGCTGCAAATGATTTTATTGACATAATTTTTAATCTAGGTCTATAAATAAAGAAGGATCTAAAGGAAATCCATCTTTCCAAAGTTCAAAATAAAAGTTGGGTAATATCGTTGTGGGACTCAAGGCCGTTTGTTGATCACTTGTGTCAAATAATCCAAGAACTTCTCCACTTTGTACAGTATCATATTCGTTTTTTATCAAACTTGTTAAGTGTTTATATACCGAAACAATACCTTCTCGATGTAATACCACCACTATATATCCGTCTTTAATACTCCAATCTGTAAATAAAACGGTCCCCTTTGCTATAGACTTAACAGGAGAAGTACCTGCTAAAGCAAAATCCACACCGAAATAAGCTGATGAAGGATCAAAATTTCTTACCACTTCACCGTCTACTGGTGAGAATAAAATTTCACTTACTTTTAAGTTCGCCTCTGGAAATAAATTATATTTATCCTCCATTTTTACCATCTCCCTTAGTTCAGTTTCCTTTTGGCTCGGTTTATAATCTTTCAATTGCTCGGTTGCTTTGGCAGAAATTTGTAAAGAATCAATACTATTTTCTGTGATGGGAATATCCCCTTGCAAAACTCTTTTTATAGCATTTATATAAGCTACATTTCTTTTAGATTCTGCCTCTAAGGAATCTACCTTTAATGTTAACTCTATACTTTGCTGTTTTAAATCAGATGATGAATACCCTGGTATATACTCCTTTATAGGAGTAAGAACTAACAATAGAACAGTAGAGAAAATCAAAAGAAAAATTAAAGTGGTAATGGCCATCCAAACATTTAGAACATTTAATTTAAATGTTTTTACATCCTCAAAAGTCCGATCATTAACAATTACGACGCGATACTTATCTAAAAGCTTGGTTTTCCACTTCTTTGAGTTTGATACTTTATTTGACATTCCTTACTTTTTTATTAAACAAATATAATAATTATCGCCTTTACTGTAGATACGTAACCTAGTTAATATTTAATCTATTCCAACACCGGAGTGCGAAAGTTTTCTTAAAAAAGCAATAATTCCCCATATTGACAACTGTTTTCCATTTTTCTTGCTATATTTGTGAACACATAATGTTTCAAAGAGATTAAATATGAACTCATTACACATTTTTTTAGGAGTAGTAGGACCTTGGCAAATTGTACTTGTCATAGCAATTGTTCTTTTATTATTTGGAGGTAAAAAAATTCCAGAATTAATGAGGGGGTTAGGTAGTGGAATAAAGGAATTTAAGGATGCTACAAAAGAAGATACACAAAACAGTGCTTCTAAAGAAAACGCCCAAAACAATACAAATAAATCAGAGTAATTTCCAATAATTACTTTTTTAAAAGACAATACTCACGCGCTATAGTAAAGTTACTTTGGCGCTTTTTTTATATTATTTTTTTTGGTTTCAATAAATTCGAAACCAAAAAAATAATATAAATTATATCCTATAAAATCATAGATAATTGAATACGTTTTTTGCCTAAATCGACTTCTAAAACTTTTACCTTAACGTGTTGATGTAATTTTACAATTTGATTTACATCACTTACAAATTCATTAGCAAGTTGCGAAATATGTACCAACCCACTTTCTTTAATACCTATATCTACAAAACAACCAAAGTTTGTAATATTGTTTACAATACCTGGTAAAATCTGACCTAGTTTTAAATCGCCTATTTGCTTAACAGAGGGCTCAAATTCGAATATTTTTGCAGACTTTCGAGGGTCCAAACCGGGCTTATCTAACTCTTTAATTATGTCTGTTAAAGTATGAATACCTACTTTATTATCGATATAATCGTGCAATTTAATAGAGTCAATTAAATCCTTATTAGATATTAACTCTTGCAATGGAACTGTCAGATTCTTAGCCATTTTCTCTACTATCCAATAGGATTCGGGATGAACGGCTGAATTATCCAATGGATTTACAGAATCTTTAATTCTAACAAAGGCTGCTGCCTGCTCAAAGGCCTTGGGTCCAAAACGAGGTACTAATTTTAGCTGTTCTCTAGAGGTAAAACTCCCATTTTCTTGTCTATAAGATACTATATTCTCTGCAAGTTTATCTCCTATACCAGAGACATAACTTAGTAGGGATTTACTTGCCGTATTTAAATTCACTCCTACCGAGTTTACACAACGAATTACCACAGTATCTAATTCTTGTTTTAAAAGGTTTTGATCCACATCATGTTGGTACTGTCCTACTCCAATACTCTTTGGATCAATTTTCACAAGTTCTGCTAATGGATCACTTAATCTTCTTCCTATTGAGACAGCACCACGAACTGTCACGTCATAATTTGCAAACTCCTCGCGAGCAATCCTGGAAGCTGAATAAACAGAAGCCCCTGCTTCATTAACTATAAATACCTGAACAGGTCTATCAAAGGCTATTTTTTTTATAAAAAACTCGGTCTCTCTAGATGCTGTGCCATTACCAATAGCGATGGCTTGTATGTCGTAGGAATTAACCATAGATCGAATTTTCTTCATTGCCATGGAAACTTCTTTTTGTGGTGCATGAGGGTAAATAGTTTCGTTGTATAACAAATTACCTTGCTTATCTAAGCATACTACTTTACAACCAGTTTTAAAGCCAGGATCTATAGCTAAAATTCGTTTTTCTCCAAGAGGTGCTTGCAAAAGAAGCTGAGAAAGGTTATTTGCAAAAACACCAATAGAATTTAAATCTGCTTTTAATTTTGCTTGAACTAAAGTTTCATTACTTAACGTAGGCTCCAATAAACGTTTATAACTATCTTTTATCGCCTTTTGAATAATATTAGTTGTGCTGCTATTTGCTTGTTTTATAATTGTTTTGAATATAAACTCCAATGCTTGATGCTTATCTATACTTACACCCACACGTAAAACCCCCTCCTTCTCAGCTCTTAATATAGCAAGTAGACGATGAGAGGGCATTTTATGCAAGGCTTCCTCCCACTGAAAATACTGCTGATATTTCTTTGAATTTTCTAAATCTTGTTGACCTTTAATTACCTTGGTTTCTACAATGGCATGTTGATCAAATTTAGAGCGCAATACTTTTCGAATAAAAGTATTTTCATTAACCCACTGAGCAATAATATCACAGGCTCCATCTATAGCTTGTTGCGCATTTTCAAGGCTACCTTTAACATAATTTTTAGCCACCTGTTGTACATCATTACAGTTCTGTGATAAAATTATTTTTGCTAACGGCTCTAAGCCTCTTTCTATGGCAAGGTCAGCTTTTGTCTTTCTCGTTTTTTTAAAAGGTAGATATAAATCCTCGATTTCCACCAAATCAAAGCTGGCAGCTATTTTTTCTATAACTAGTGTATTAATGCTATCTTGTTGTTCTAAAGATGCTAATATGGTTTGTTTTCGTTTGACAATCTGTAGATATAAATCCCTGAATTTTGCTATTTGCTCAATTGCTACTTCATCTAAATTACCTGTCTTATCTTTTCTGTATCTAGCAATAAAAGGTATAGTACAAGATTCATCAAAAAGTGAAAGGGTATTTTCTATGCTCGATTTAGAAGCAGAAACAGTTTGTTGAATAAATTCAATTACCGTCATAATAAATTATTTTTAGTATAGCTAAAATACTACCTTTACATGAATTATTAAGCAAATGAAGTTTATATTAATTTATCTATTTATAATCAATTACTTAGCCTTTACTATATTTGCACATGATAAAGAACAGGCAAAAAAAAATGGCAGAAGAGTACAAGAAAAGAACTTGCTGACCTTGTGTTTTTTTGGTGGTAGTCTAGGTGGATTACTGGCTATGAAAAAATTACGCCATAAAACTTCAAAAAAAAGTTTTTTATATAAATTTTATGCTATAGCAATCTTGCAGTTGATTGTATTTTTTTCTGTTTTCAAAAGATAAAAAATTGCCCCAAAAATTCAGATATTTCTAGGGCAATTTCAAACTAAAGGATAATTTTTATTTTTAACAAAAGCTGATTTTATCAACTCTCAAGGCATGTCTTCCTCCTTGAAATGGTGTACTTAAAAAGGTTTCTACCATGCCTACAGCTTGTTCTATAGAAGTAAACCTGGCTGGAATACTAATTACATTAGCATTGTTGTGCAGCCTTGCTAATTCGGCAATTTCCTTTGTCCAACATAAAGCGCAACGTACCTTTTGATGCTTATTTGCCGTCATAGCAATTCCATTGCCACTTCCACAAATTACAATACCAAAATCTACCTGATCATTTTGTATATCTAAAGCTACTTTATGGGCAAAATCAGGATAATCCACAGATTCCAAATCATCTGTTCCGTAATTAATTACTTGGTGTCCTAAAGACTCCAAAAAAACTACAATTGCCTTTTTGTAATCTGGACCTGCATGGTCATTTCCAATTGCTATTCTCATGAATGTGTTGTGTTGTTATTACTGACTACAAATTTAAAACAATTTTCTTTTTAAAGGCCTAATTCTTTACTTGCAATCTCTCGCATCTCAATTTTCCTTACTTTTCCTGAAATAGTCATGGGAAACTCCGTTACAAACTTCCAATACTTTGGAATTCTAAAATGCGCAATTTTTTGATCACAATATGCCTTTAAGCTCTCACTTGTTTCTTGCGAACCGTTCTTTAAGATTACCCAGGCCATAATCTCTTCTCCAAATTTTTTACAAGGAACTCCTATTACCTGAACATCAGCTATGCTAGGATGTGTATATAAAAAATCTTCAATCCATTTAGGAGAAATATTCTCACCTCCTCGGATAATTAAATCTTTTATTCGTCCAGTTATACTAATATATCCATCTTGATCCATAGAGGCTAAATCTCCAGAGTGCATCCACCTGTTTTGGTCCAAAACTTCATTAGTCATCTCGGGGTTATTCCAATATTTTAACATCACTGAATATCCTCTTGTACACAACTCTCCATTTTGTCCTCTAGGAACTATTACACCTGTTTGTGGATCTATAATCTTAATTTCAATATGATCTTGTACTGTTCCAACTGTTGAGGTTTGTTTAACGATATCTATACCAATATGGCTTTGGGTTGAAACCGGAGAGGTTTCAGTCATACCATAACAAATGGTTATTTCTTCCATATTCATTTCCTTTTTTACACGGCGCATAACAGCCTCTGGACATAATGACCCCGCCATTACTCCTGTGCGCAAAGAAGAAAGATCGTAATCTTTAAAGTTAGGCAATTGTAATTCTGTAATAAACATTGTTGGTACACCGTATAAAGAAGTGCATTTTTCCTTTTCAACACATTCAAGAGTTAATGCTGGATCAAATCCATCATTTGGAATCACAATAGTTGCTCCATGAGATGTACAACATAAATTTCCAATAACCATTCCAAAACAATGGTAAAAAGGTACTGGAATACAGACTCTATCTCTATGCGTATATTTTAATCGCCTTCCAATAAAGTAACCATTGTTTAATATATTATGATGAGTTAAAGTAACGCCTTTTGGAAAACCAGTAGTTCCTGATGTGTACTGAATATTTACAGGCTCACCAAACTGTACTGTTTCCTCTATTTGATCTAGATCTTTTTGTGTTATTTTGGAAGAATCAAGTAAAAAATTATCCCATTGCGTACCTAAAAAAATTACCTCTCGTAAACTTGGACAATCTTCTTGAACCATTGAAATAATCTCCCTATAGTTGCTTTTCTTGAAACTTTCAGAAGAGACCAAAACAGATATTCCAGATTGATTAATTGCAAATTCTAACTCATGTGCACGATAAGCAGGGTTAACATTTACTAAAATTGCACCAATTCGGGCCGTAGCATATTGTAACAATACCCATTGGTAGCAGTTCGGAGCCCATATCCCAACGCGATCTCCTTTTTGAACTTTATGTGCTAAAAGTGCCTTAGCAAGAATTGTTGTTTGTTGGTAAAATTCCTCATAAGTTGCTCTATAGTTTTGAAACACACTAACTAACGCTTCATTTTTTGGGTATTTTTGAGCAATTCTCTTTAAGTTTTGACCAATTGTTTCTCCTAACAATGGTGTTTGAGATGCACCATGCACATAAGAAATGTTTTCCATATTTAATTATTTATTGTTGGCAAGGCCAATTTACAAAAATTAATATACTACCTCATAAATTTATTAATTTGTTTACCACTATTATTCAATCATAACAATCGTGTTTATTTGATTTACTTTAATTGCAAAAATAAAAATACTTGTCTGTTATATTTATAGTAATTTATGACAAAACTTGTCATTGAAAAAAGAGCTTTAAATAATCGATAATATATAAGCCTAGAGTTTTTCTTTTTTGGTAAAAACCTAAAATTTAATAACTATTTTAAAAAATCTTTATCTTGATACTCTGGATTGGGATAGTTATAAAATCCTTGACCGGTACTAACTCCTAATCTATTTTTATCTAAAAATTCACGTTTTAAATATTCAATTGTTTTTAAAGCTAATGCGGATTTTGTTGAATCAGCTTTTAATTTATTAATATTATAAACTGTAGTAATACCCACAATGTCCAAAATTCCAAATGGTCCTAATGGAGAACCTGTGCTTATCATCCAAGTCTTATCTATTGTCTTGGCATCTGCAATATCATTTACCACTAAAGAAGTAGCGGCCTCTAAAAAAGGAACTAATAAAGAATTCAAAATATAACCGGGTTGTTCCTTATATAGGGGCAATGGAACCATTCCGATGGCTTTCGCAAATTCTACTACTTGATCAAAAACTTCCTTTTTGGTTTGTAAACTACCCATAATCTCAGCGATATTATGAATCCTAATATCATTAGCAAAGTGTAAAGCCAAAAAACGATCAGGTCTTTTAGTTGCATGTGCAAAATCACTTGGTAATAGAGTAGAGGAGTTAGTAGCAAAGATTGTTTTTTCGGGAGCCAAGGGCGCTAGTTGCTTGTAGAATGAAAATTTAATTTTAGGATCTTCAGGAACAGCCTCTATTAGTAAATCAGCATCCTGTACAGCAAGAGCTAAATCGGTAAAGTAAGATAAATTATTTTTAGTCTGTTGAATTTGAGAATCACTTGCTTGTAAATCCTTTTTATAGGACTTAGCCAAAGAATCAAACTTATCTTTAGCCTTGTCTATAATTTGCTCATTTATATCATAAACACTAACTCTAAACCCTTTAAAAGCACATTGAAAAGCAATTTGATATCCAAGTACACCACTTCCAGCTATAGTAACATTTCTAATTTCCATAATTCTATTTTTAACAATTAAAAAAATACCCTAAGACTTCTGACTTTCTTTAAATAAAACACAACTATTAAAAAGGCTATGCTTTAGGCAAGAATGTAGATTTTAAAGTTATATAAAAATAAATAAAAAATGTTAATTTTTACATAATTAAAATCTCACCCTATTTAATATATCTAATAATATCTCCTATTATAAACTTAATTTATAAGTTGTAAAATAGACTTAAATCAATAATAAAAACTTAATATTCTTATAATTTATACACATAATGTATCTCAAGTCCGTCGTATTTCGTACATTTAAACTAAAATTTTTAGCTAAATCGCTGAAAATGAAAAAATATTAGAAAAAATGGCAAAAAGCATTAAATATAAAAAGAAAAAAGCAACAGATTTTTCAGGAAAGATTTTAAAGGTCCTTTCTAAAAGTTCTAATAAAAGCTTAAACTACAAACAAATAGCAGCAAAGCTTGAAATTACAGACACTAACGGACGAAATCAAATAATTCGAGAACTTAAATACCTACATTCCAAAGCAAAAATAGAAGAAACTGAAACTGGTAAATACAAATTTGTAGGCCAATCTAATTACTATGAAGGCTATATTGATATGACCTCGCGAAAGACAGGTTATTTTGTAAGTGAAGAATTAGAAGAAGATGTATTTATTCCGACAAATAATTTAAATCATGCTCTAGATGGAGATTTTGTAAAAGTGTATGTTTACAACAAACGAAGAGGAAAAAAACCCGAAGCAGAAGTAGTAGAAATTATTGAAAGAAAGAAAACGCAATTTGTTGGAGTTATTGATATTCAACCCAATTTTGCTTTTGTATCAACTGCTAGTCCAAAAATGTATACCGATATCTTTATTCGTAAAGATAAAATGGGAGAAGCCCAAAATAAAGATGTTGTTCTAGTAGAGTTAGAGGATTGGCCAGAGAAAGCAGATAGTCCTTTTGGTCGAGTTATACAAGTTTTAGGAAAACAAGGAGAGCATAACACTGAGATTCATGCTATTTTAGCTGAATATGGCCTACCATCTGCATTTCCAGATGAAGTTGAGCAATTTGCAAATCAAATTGATACTAGTATTAGTGAACAAGAGATTGCCAAAAGAAAAGATATGCGAGATACACTAACATTTACCATTGACCCTAGAGATGCTAAGGATTTTGATGATGCATTATCTTTTGAAGAACTAGAAAATGGTAACTATCAAGTTGGAATTCATATTGCAGATGTTTCTCATTATTTACAAGAGGGGACTGTTTTAGACCAAGAAGCTTATCAACGTGCGACCTCTATTTATTTAGTAGACCGAACAATACCTATGTTACCAGAGGTATTGTCCAACTTTGCTTGTTCTCTACGTCCAAATGAAGATAAATTTACATTTTCTGCCGTTTTTGAATTAGATAAAAATGCACAAATCGTAAATAAATGGTTTGGAAGAACAGTAACCCATTCTGATTACCGTATGGCTTATGAAGAAGCCCAGTATATTATTGATACAAATGATAACTTAATACCAGCTGAGATCTCAATTAATGGACAACAGACTCAGGTTGCAAAACCTATTGCTGATGCAGTTTTAACTATGAACTCTTTGGCCAATAAACTTCGTGTTAAGCGAATGGAAAATGGAGCTATATCTTTTGACAAAATAGAAGTTAAATTTAACTTAGATAGCAACAACGTTCCTACGGGAGTGTATTTTAAGGAAGCAAAGCAAGCAAATCACTTAATTGAGGAGTTTATGCTTTTAGCCAATAGAAAAGTCTCTGAATTTATCGGTAAACAAAAAAAGACATTTATTTACCGCGTTCACGATGAGCCAGATCAAGACAAATTATTTGCCCTTCAAAATGTAATTTCAAAATTCGGATATAGTATAAATCTAAAATCCAAAAACTCTATTTCAAGCTCTTTAAATAAGCTCTTAAAAGATGTAAATGGTAAAAGAGAACAAAACCTTGTAGATACTTTAGCTATCCGAAGTATGAGTAAAGCAAGCTATTCGACAGATAACATTGGTCATTATGGGTTGGCCTTTGATTATTATTCTCATTTTACCTCGCCTATTCGAAGATATCCTGATGTAATGGCTCACCGATTATTGCAATTTTACTTAGATAATGGAAATTCTGTTAATCAAGAAGAATTTGAGCAAAAATGTTCACACTGTTCACAGATGGAAAATATAGCTGCCTCAGCCGAAAGAGATAGTATCAAGTACATGCAAGTAAAATACATGCAAGATCAACAGGATAAGGAGTTCGTTGGAGTTATTTCAGGAGTTACCGAATGGGGTATATTTGTAGAAATTCAAGAGAATAAATGTGAAGGAATGGTGCGAATTAGAGAGATTAAGGATGATTATTACGTATTTGATGAGAAACAATATGCGCTAGTTGGTCAATCCACACAAAATCAATTACAGCTTGGAGACCAAGTAATAGTAAACGTAAAAAATGCGGATTTAGTTAAAAAACAACTTGACTTTAATTTAATAAAAAAACTTTAAAACTATGACAAGAAATTTTCTTATTGCATTAACAGTGTTGCTCACCAGCCTTGGTTTTGCTCAAAATACTAAAGATGTAGGTACTTTTAATAGAGTAAGTGTATATGATCAAATAATTCTTACATTGGAGGAATCAGACGATCCTTCAAATACCATTGTAATATCAGGTAATAAAGCAGACCAGGTTAATGTTATTAATAAAAATGGACATGTAAAAATTAAGATGAATCTAGCAAATAGCTACCAAGGTGATCAAATAAAGATTACCCTTTATCATCATGGAGTGGATCATATTTTGGCTGCTGAAGGAGCTGTGGTTAAGTCAAAACAGCCTTTAACTGCAACTGCATTAGATTTACAGGCTAAAACTGGTGGATTAATTTCATTAGATATTCAAACCCAACGTGTAAATATTAACTCTGGAGCTGGAGCTGTGGTTAAATTAACAGGATCAGCTACTGTTCAAGATATTGTATCGAACTCTGGAGCTGAAGTACAAAATAAAAACTTAGTTACCAGTCAAACAACAGTTACAGTTAATGCAGGTGGTATAGCTAGTGTAAATGCAAGTGAATTAGTAGATGCTAAAACTAGGGCAGGAGGTAACATTTATATTTACGGTGATCCAAAGGTAATTAATCAAAAAAATGTTGCAGGCGGAGTTATTAAAAAAGTTAAATAAGCTTTTTTTTACAATTGAAATAAAAAAAATGTAACTTGCAAAAAAAATACAAATGCCAATTTTATGCGAATTGGCATTTTTAATTCAATCCAATGTTAGACGACTTAATTACAGGTATTTCCCTGGGCTTTTTTTTAAGCTTCATGATAGGGCCTGTTTTTTTTATTCTTATTGAAACTAGTATAACCAGAGGGTTTAAGGCAGCTCTTACCTTCGATTTAGGTGTTATTTTAGCAGATACCATTTTCTTTGCAATTGCTTTTTTCAGCAGTTTTCGTCTTATTCATACAATTAAAGATGATCCGGCTTTATTTATCTTCGGTGGTTTTATTATGCTCACCTATGGTATTATCTCTTATGTCAGGCTTAAAAAAGTTCAATTAGACACACTTTTAATTACTCCTCCAAATTTACGCAGAGATTATCTAAACCTATTTGCAAAGGGTTTTTTATTGAATTTCATAAATGTAGGAGTACTAGGTTTTTGGCTAGCTATAATAATAACCTTAGGGCCAAAAATGGAAATGGATACCAATCGAATGTTTACTTTTTTTGGTTTTACCATAATGGCATACTTTATTACTGATATTTTTAAAATTGCACTTGCAAAACAATTAAGAAGAAAACTAACTCCTTATAACATTTTAAGGATCAAAAAAATTAGTAGTATTCTATTAATTATATTTGGACTTGTAATTATAACCAAAGGTTTTGTTCCTATTAATACAAAGTCCAATATAAATTTACCTATACTAAAAAATAACAAATAGCCCCGTGTGTGGATATTTATTTTACAAGTAATAAAAAACTGCCTTGTAATATCTTTATAAATAATTAGCTAAAAGAAAAGGGTAGGGGATTACACAATTTTGGCCATCATGAAAATTGTGCTGTCAGTAATCATTATTCTTACTGAAAAATAAGAAATACAATATCTCTATAAATAAAAAACGCTTTAGTATATACTAAAGCGTTTTTTTTGAGGCATCGAGCGGATTCGAACCGCTGTAGACGGTTTTGCAGACCGCTTCCTAGCCACTCGGACACGATGCCTTATCTCCGAATTGGAATGCAAACTTAGCATTTTTTTTTAATGTTCAAAAATTTTCACACAAAAAAAAAACAATATTTTATTTATTTTATCTAATCTCTTGCATCTCAACTGTTACCGATTCTACATCTCCACCCACAGGAGGATTTATTTTTGAAACTGCAACGTTTATTTGTTCTACCATAGGTATTTCTAACAAAACTCTATTGATTATACGTTGACAAACGTTCTCAAGTAACTTTGCTCGTATAGCCATCTCCTCTTTAACAATTTGATTCAAATGAACATAATCAATAGCATCGTTAAGATCGTCTGAAGCTGCAGCGTTTCTAAAGTTTCCTTTTGCTTGAAGATCAACGCGGTAATCTGAACCTATTTTAGCTTCCTCTTCCATACAACCATGAAAAGAAAAAACGCGAATATTATTTAATCGAATTATTCCCATTTTATAATAACTTTAATTTAAAGGCTATAAAACTACAACATTTTTTTAGCCTAATGGAAATCAAAAATATTTAATTATTAAGAATTGAATAGATTTTTGATACCTTTGTGTATATTATAAATTATATCCATGTCAACAAAAGAGAAATCATTAAACTTTATTGAGCAAATCATTGAAGATGATATCAAAAATGGTATGCCAACTGAAAAACTTCATTTCCGTTTTCCTCCAGAGCCTAATGGTTATTTACATTTAGGTCACGCGAGTTCTATTTGTTTAAACTTTGGGTTAGGATTAAAATACAACGCGCCAGTAAACTTGCGTTTTGATGATACAAATCCTTCGAAGGAAGAACAGGAATTTGTTGACGCAATCAAATATGATGTAGAGTGGCTAGGTTACAAATGGGCTAATGAGGTATATGCATCTGACTATTTCCAACAGTTATATGATTGGGCAGTAGAAATGATAAAACAAGGCAAAGCTTATGTAGATAGTCAATCTTCAGAAGTGATGGCTCAACAAAAAGGAACACCGACAACACCAGGAGTAAATAGTCCACATAGAGATCGTTCAGTACAAGAGAATCTAGATTTATTTCAAAGAATGAAAGATGGAGAATTTGACGAAGGAACTCACATTTTACGTGCTAAAATAGACATGTCTCATACCAATATGTTAATGAGAGATCCTATTATGTATCGAATCATGAAAAAACCACACCATCGTACAGGAGACACATGGTGTATTTATCCAATGTATGATTGGGCACATGGTGAAAGCGATTATTTAGAGAGTATCTCACATTCGTTTTGTACCTTAGAATTCCTTCCACACCGTGAACTATATGATTGGTTTTTAGATCAAATAGTAGATTCTTCACGAATTAGACCAAAACAAAGAGAATTTGCACGTCGTAATTTATCTCATACAGTAGTTAGTAAAAGAAAATTAGCTCGTTTGGTAAATGAAGGATTTGTATCGGGTTGGGATGACCCAAGAATGTCAACAATATCTGGCTTACGAAGAAGAGGATATACCCCTGAATCCATTAGAAATTATGCCGATACTATTGGTATTGCAAAACGAGATAACTTAATTGATGTTTCACTTCTTGAGTTTTGTGTAAGAGAAGATCTCAATAAAAAAGCTCCACGTGTAATGGCCGTTTTAGATCCTGTTAAATTAGTTATTACAAACTATCCTGAGGGTGAAACAGAATGGTTAGAAGCGGAAAATAATCCGGAGGAAGAACATATGACATATCGTCAAGTTCCTTTCTCTAAAGAGTTATATATAGAAAGAGAAGATTTTAAAGAAGAAGCAAATAGTAAATTCTTCCGCTTAACTTTAGGAAAAGAAGTTCGCCTTAAAAATGCCTACATAATCAAAGGGGAGAGTGTAGTTAAAGATGAAAATGGAAACATAATTGAAGTACATGTAACTTATGATCCATTAAGCAAAAGTGGTAGTGGTACTGAAGAAAGTAAACGCAAAGTAAAAGGAACAATACACTGGGTATCTATCAATCATGCAATTAAAACAGAGGTAAGAATTTATGATCGATTATTTACCGAAGAAAACCCAGATGCAAACAAAGATGTAGATTTCTTAGAATTTATTAATCCTAATTCTTTAGAGGTTGTTACTGGTTACGTAGAGCCAAGTCTTGAAGTTGCAAAAGCCGGAGATAAATTCCAATTTCAAAGGTTGGGATATTTTTGTGTAGACAAAGATAGTACACCAAAAAATCTAGTTTTCAATAAAACCGTAGGGTTAAGAGATACTTGGGCTAAAGTAGATTCAAAATAAGATTTTTATCTCCTTAAAATATTCATATAAAACAACGCTTTAACTTTTTTTTAACAGTTAAGGCGTTTGTTTTTTCATAACTTTAGGTAATTAATTTAAAAAACTATTGTTATGTCAGATCGTTTAGGAAGTACATTAATTGCTGTGATTGCAGGAGCTGTAGTCGGAGCAGGTTTAGGAGTTTTATTTGCTCCAGAGGAGGGAAGAAAAACTAGAAAGAAAATACAAAGATCTTTTGATTCATCTAAAGAAGAATTTGAAGACAAAATTGATGAGTTAAAAAAACAAGTTAAAAGTGTTATTGAAAGAAAAAAACATGATTTCGAAGATAATTTTGACGATTTAGTTTCAAGTACAGGTAAAAAAAGAGATGAGGTAATTGCTGCTTTAGAGAAAAAATTAGCCGAACTTAAAAAAGAAACGCATCAAGTTGCACAACACGTTAAGAAATAAATCTAAAGCAAAAAATGGCATTTAAAGAAATTAAAGATGAACTAGGTGATATTAAAACTAATTCGGAAGAATTTATAACATCCAGTTTAAACTATTATCGTTTATGGGGGTTTAAAGTCAGTGTAAAGGCAAGTAGTATCTTTATGACTGTCATTCTTCTTAGCCTATTTTTAATGATGGCAATGCTATTTTTGTCCCTTTTTGCCGCTTTTGCTATTGGAGAAAGTCTAGATTATAAGCCATTTGGCTTTTTAATTGTAGGAGGTGTATATATTGTTTTCACAATTATAGTGTATCTGTTAAGAAAGCAACTAGTAGAAAAGCCATTATTAAAGAAACTTTCCGAGATAATTCTACAAGATTAAAAAGATTTAACCATGATAAGAAAGACTTATACCTCAATAGATCAAATTAACAATGACCTAAATATTCTAAGGACTAAAAGGGATTTACATTATCAAAAAATATTTAGATCGGTTGATGTACTAAAACAAGAGCTAACCCCTGATCATTTACTTAGAAGTACATTAGGATCAATGGTTACTTATGTAAAAAGCTCAGGAAATATCCAAGCTTTTTTAATTACAGCGATATTGAAAAAAATTTTTAACCGACGCAAAGGAGCTTAAATAGATGTATGTTTAAAATAAAAAAGGCCTATCTCAAATGAGATAGGCCTTTTTTAGTATTTTAAAGCCAAATAAGACGTATTTATTATAAATCGTCATCTTCCTCTATTAACTCAGATTTAATGTCCTGATTAGCCTTATAATTACGTTGTTGTTCAACATATAAATCTTGCTGTTCACTAATTTTATTACCCGCAGCAAAAGAAGCTACCATATTGGTTAACATATCAGATGCTACATTAGGTGCATTGGGTAGTAAAATCAAATTTGAACGCGTATCAGATCCAACGCTTTGTAATGTATCATAATGCTGAGTTACTACAATTAAAGCGGAAGCTTCTTGTGAATTAATTCCCACTTTATTTAACGTATCCACGCTCTCAACAAGTCCATTGGCAATCTCTCTTCTTTGATCGGCGATACCTTGACCTTGAAGTCGCTTAGATTCAGCTTCGGCCTTGGCCTTGGCAACAATACGAATACGACTAGCTTCAGCTTCATATTCAGCAGCCACTTTCTCACGATCGGCAGCATTAATACGATTCATAGCATTTTTCACTTGAATATCTGGATCTATATCCGTTATTAACGTATTAATAATATCATAACCATAAGTAGTCATTGCCTCATTTAATTCGCCTTTTACAGCGATCGCGATATCATCTTTACGCTCGAAAACATCATCCAAAATTAACTTAGGTACTTCTGCTCTCACAACATCAAAAACATAAGAAGTAATTTGATCATGAGGGTATTCCAATTTATAAAAGGCTTCGTAAACTTTTTCGGAGATAACCTTAAATTGAACAGAAACTTTCAATTTAACAAAAACGTTATCTTTAGTTTTAGTCTCAATTAAAACATCTAGTTGCTGAATGCGCAGATTTAGAACTCCAGCAATTCGATCAACAACTGGTATTTTTAATTGTAACCCAGAATGTCGAATACTATTGAATTTTCCAAACCTCTCAATAATAACAGCTGATTGCTGTTTTACAGTAAAAAGCCCTAAAAAAATTAGAACTATAACAATAAACACAATAAAACCTGTAGAAATCATAATCTATATATTTGTACCTAAATATACAAAAATATCCCTTATTCCTTATGTATAAATAATAAAAATCTTATATAAATTAGCATTTTTATATAAATATGGGATAGCAGAATATCTATTTTACTAAAACTAGACTAACAACCAATAAATCTAATAGATCCTGTTCCAATTGATCAATCTCGGGATATAAATCCTTTATATAAGGCATAACCGTTTTTACTGGTACAGCCAATTCTAACTGATTGGAGCTCTTTTTTAATAATAAAGGAGTTATAACAGTCCCATCAGGTAAAGAAAAACGTAAACGCATAATAACATGACTCCAAGTAAAATCGATTTGCTCGGTAGTACATCCCTTCAAAAAATGTGTAAAATTACCACTATAGTCTCTATTGAGTGTTACCTGATCAATAGAGCAATCTTGTATAACTGGATAATTCATTGTAAATAGTGGTTTACCTATTAAAGGCTTTATTTCTATTACCGAAGGGTTCCAAGTTCCAATTAAATCCTTCTGAACAAAGTTCTCCCAGCTTTGAGCAGCACGATCTCCAATGGTATTATCATTATGAGTACATGAAAACAGTATCAATAAGGTAAAGCATAACAAAATCCTAGTGCAACTAACTAAAAAACTATATATTTTCATAGTGGTTTTTTAGTTAAATTTAATAATTTTTTAATTAATATTAAATTTTTTTAAAACTAAATGTATTAAAATAGTATATATTTAATGTAAAAAAGTCGAAGAGGTACTCTTCGACTTTTTTACATTAATACATTTTTTGAGTAATCTATTTTATGTTTTGTATAGCAAACTGAATTCTATTTATGGTTTCTTGCTTTCCAATTAATTCTATAATATCAAATAAATCGGGCCCTTTTAATTCACCCACTAATGATATTCTTAATGGCTGCATTACTTTGCCCATACCAATACCTTGATCGCTAATCCATTTCTTTACAATTTGCTCAATGTTATTAGCTGTAAAATTATCATCAATACTATTAATTATAGTACTAATTTGAGTCAAAATTTCGGGAGTTTCTTGCTTCCAATTTTTCAAAGATTTTGAATCGAAACTATCCGGAGCTACAAAAAAGAAATCAGATAAATCGTAAAAATCATTTACAAAAGTAGCGCGTTCTTTTATTAAACTTACCACTTTCTCAACAAATTCTTGCGTTACTTCAATCCCTTTTTGTTTTAAAATAATTTGGAATTCACTAGCTAATTCAGCATCAGGTTTAACTTTCAAATAATGTTGATTAAACCACTTATTCTTTTCGGGATCAAATTTAGCTCCCGATTTATGTACTCGAGTTAAATCAAATTTTTGAATCAGTTCTTGTAGACTAAAAATTTCTTGTTCTGTACCATCATTCCACCCCAATAGAGCCAGAAAATTAATTACTGTCTCGGGATAAAAACCTTTCTCTTTATAACCCCAAGAAATCTCATTAGAATTTGGATCTTTCCAAGTCAATGGAAAAACAGGAAATCCTAATTTATCACCATCACGTTTAGATAATTTTCCATTACCTATAGGCTTTAAAATCAATGGCAGATGAGCGAACTTCGGAGCTTCCCAACCAAATGCTTTATACAATAATTCATGCAAAGGCATTGATGGAAGCCACTCTTCACCTCTAATTACATGAGAAGTTTGCATTAAATGATCGTCTACAATATTTGCTAAATGGTAAGTTGGCATACCATCGCTTTTATATAAAACTTTATCATCCAGTAAGTTAGTGTCAAACCTAACTTCACCTCTTATCATATCATTTAACACCAGTACTTGATCTACAGGTGTTTTAAATCTAATAACATACGGTACACCACTATCTATTAAATCATTAACCTTATTGCTATCCATCATTAAAGAAGTCTTCAATTTCTCACGTATAGCATGATTGTATATAAATGTACTTCCTGATTTTTCGGCCTGTGAACGTAATAATTCTAAATCCTCAGCTGTATCAAAAGCATAATAAGCCCATCCACTATCAACAAGTTGCTTTGCATAATTTGCATATAACTCCTTACGCTCACTTTGTCTATAGGGGCCAAATTTTTCATTTTTACCAATTGTTTCATCAGGCGAAATTCCTAGCCATTGTAAAGCTTCCATGATATATTGCTCGGCTCCAGGAACAAAACGATTCTGATCGGTATCCTCAATTCTTACATAAAAAACACCATTATTTTGCTTTGCAAATAAATAATTAAACAACGCTGTCCTAACTCCTCCAATATGTAAAGGTCCGGTAGGACTAGGTGCAAATCGCACACGAACTTGATTAGTCATTTTTTTAATTTTTTACAAAGATAATATACAAACTAATTCTTTAGCAGACTTTTGTAGAATTAAATATTATTCCTAGTATAAATTTACTCCAAAACTTACCTATTAAACATCAAAATAGTTCTGTTTAAAATATCCAAAAAAAATAGTACAAAAACTCCCTTTACGAATCTATTTAAACAGTTTTAAATAATAAATTTTTATTTAAATAAATTGAAATATAGGATTCTCAAGGGTTATGTGTGAAGTTAGAAAAACTTGTTTTAAATCATTTTCTTTTTACTTTTTAACTTTTAAGTCATTTTAGTTGATTTCGCTTATTAGATTGATTATAAGTGTCTTATATCTTATTAACATTCTATTCTCTACAATTGCTTTAAAGGTTTGTTTTTCAAGCAACTATAAAAATGACAACTTTGTTAATAAGTATGGAATAAAATCAATAACTATTTTTTGTTTTTAATTAAATAATTGCAATACAGCATATCAAATGATATTTGCAACTTTATTTTTAAAAATATATTACATACATATCCATAGCCTAATGTCCAGTTATTAACATAAAAATAACACCTAACTTATCTAAAATTTACTGTTGATAACCAAAAAAGCCCCTGTTGATAACATTGCTAAGATCCACATTTAAAATATTTTATGATTTAATAAGCTGTTAATAAGTTTTGATAATTGAATTCTCCAAATTTATAAAAAAAACTTATCCCACTTATCAACAGGCTTATAATAGACTATAAAAAATTTAAATTTTAAAAATCTTTTATATTTAATATTAAAGGATGTTGATAAGGTTAAAAACTTTTATTTTTCTCTAGAAAAAAAATCTTGGAAGAAATGTTTTTTTTTTTTTTGAGAGTGGGCCTTTTTCATTTTTGAGAAAGTATTTACAAGCATTTATCTTGGGAAAATCTCCTTGTTATCTTTAGCGTATTTTTTTTTGATATGTACTTCTTACTTTTTAAGATAATTACAGGCGCTTATTTTACGTAAATCTCCTTGTTATTTTTCGCGTATTTTTTTTTGTTATGTAACTTTGACTTTTTAAGATAATTACAGGCGCTTATTTTTCTTTGATATGTATCTCTAACTTTTTAGGAAAATTACAAGTGCTTAGTTTACGTAAAACTCCTTGTTATTTTTGGCGTATTTTTTTTTGATTTGTAACTTTGACTTTTTAAGAAAATTACAAGAGCTTATTTTGGTAAATTTTCCTTGTTATCTTTGGCGTATTTTTTTTTGTTATGTAACTTTGACTTTTTAAGAAAATTACAGGCGCTTATTTTTCTTTGATATGTATCTCTAACTTTTTAGGAAAATTACAAGTGCTTAGTTTACGTAAAACTCCTTGTTATTTTTGGCGTATTTTTTTTTGATTTGTAACTTTGACTTTTTAAGAAAATTACAAGAGCTTATTTTGGTAAATTTTCCTTGTTATCTTTGGCGTAATTTTTTTTGATATGTATCTCTAACTTTTTAGGAAAATTACAAGTGCTTAGTTTACGTAAAACTCCTTGTTATTTTTGGCGTATTTTTTTTTGATTTGTAACTGTAACTTTTTAAGAAAATTACAAGCGCTTATTTTAGTAAATTCTCCTTGTTATTTTTGGCGTATTTTTTTTTGATTTGTACCTATAACTTTTTATTAAAATTACAGGCGCTCATTTTAAGAAATTCTCCTTGTTATTTTTCGCATATTTTTTTTTGATTTGTACCTGTAACTTTTTATTGAAATTACAGGCGCTCATTTTAAGAAATTCTCCTTGTTATTTTTCGCATATTTTTTTTTGATTTGTACCTGTAACTTTTTATTAAAATTACAGGCACTCATTTTAAGAAATTCTCCTTGTTATTTTTTAGAATTTTGAAAAAGCCATTTTCCCTGTTGAGACTTAAAACAAAAAGGTAAGCTATTAATAGCAATTGTTTTTGTAGCTTACCTCTTTCTGTTTGTATTAACCTGTTTTTTTATATTACCATCTCAGAAAGCTTTGTCTTTAAAACCTTACGGTAGTTTATATGATTTAAGTATTCTAGGATCATATCCTGGCGTAAGATTACTATTATTTAGTAGACTTTTCGTTTTTTCTTAATCAGCTAACAAATAATTACTGTTTAACCAACAAACAAACAGCTGAGTCTAATAATTAAGCTATATAAATACCTACTTTTAAAAAACATTTACGAAATCTGTGATGCGGCTGTAGTAGAATGTTCTTGTTTTAACATGGCTTGTAAATACTTCTTCGATATGGCTCGTGGCAATGATGTTATTAATCCTAATACAATTACTGATTTTAGAAAACTAAGATTGCCCGATACCGATTTATTAAAAGTACTTATCCCTGAAACAGTTCGCTTATAATCTCCAAATAGATTATAAGATCTAAAGCTATTATTGTATATACCACCCATACAGTAAATAGGTCTGTAAGCCTCCCTAAAAGTGAGAATTTGCCAGCTTTTAAAAAGCACTGGGTGAGCCGATTAAATCTAGCTTACCTATAAAACCAACCTAAACCATGAGCTAGCTTACAGTAAAGCTTTATTATAGTTATATATTAAAAAATATTCTTAAATTAGAATTTTATTAACAAAAATTATTATAATGAAGAAGTACTGGTTATTTTTAATTTTTATGTTTTTATATATTTCTTGTAATACATCGAATACTCAAGATATTAAAGTAAATTACATAAATAAAATTGTTCCTTTAGTAAAAAATTTACCCGAAGAGGATATAAATTTATTTAAAAAATCAATGATTTTCGAAAGAAATGGAATTCTTTCCTCATGGGATAATAACTTATTAAGAGTAGCTTATAAGGAAAATAAAGAAGAGTATGAAAAAGCTATAGTATATATAATGGCAATGCAAGGTGTAGACATTACTAAACCTATTTTTTTAATTGATAGTGAAAATAATGAAACAAGAATTTCTGCTAAATTCACAGACATTAATGGTAAAAAGTATGAAATAAATGAGATACTAAGTTTAGATGGCTTAATCTTATTTTCATCTTTAAAGTGTGGATATTGTTTAGAAGAGTATGCTAATTTAAACGATTTAAGTGAAAAATTTTCTCAAAATAATTTTAAGTTTATAGCTTTTGTTGATAATTTAGAATTTGTAGACAATTATAAGAAAACTAATTTATTTAAGAATTTTGGTTTTTTAAATGATAATTGGATCATAATTAATTTAGAGAAAGAAATTATAAATTCTGTTTTTAAAGATATTTATAACACGGAATATGGATACCCATATTCAATATTTAAAAAGGATGAGAAAATTATTAAAATTGATAGACTTAATTATGAAAAATTAGATTCAATTTTCACTTCTGCTAATTAAAATTCATTTATTAACATGATATCAGAAAGTATGTAAGGTTTATAATTATTTTGTATCGTAGTATTATGTCTTATTTTTTATTTATCTATTTGATATATATTGTTTTATGTTAAAGAATTCCTTTTTTACGTAGTTTTTTCTCCTCATTTTTAATTTTCATTGTACCTTTGCCGAAATAAGATTTAAAATCAAAAATTACACATGATTTTTTTTAACTATACTTCTGATTTCCAGTTAATTGATGAAAATAAATTTACAAAATGGATAGCTAATATTATTTCTTCCGAAGGATTCAAAGTAGGAAATATTAATTATATTTTTTGTAAGGATGATTATTTACATCGAATCAATGTTCAATATTTGGACCACGATACTTTGACGGATATTATTAGTTTTGATTATACTGAAGGTAATATTATCTCGGGTGATATTTTTTTATCAGTTGAACGTGTTGCTGAAAATGCAAAAGAATTTGAGGTGGAATTTGAAAAGGAGTTATTACGTGTGATGGCTCATGGTATTTTACATTACTGTGGGTATGGTGATAAAAGCGCCGAAGAAGAATTAATCATGCGTAGAAAAGAAGAAGAGAAAATGGAATTGTTCCACGTGGAACAGTAAGATTTCTCAAAGTTTAATTTTAATGTTTCACGTGGAACAATGAGTATATTTCAAGATACATATGACGTTATTGTAGTGGGTGCTGGTCATGCTGGATCCGAAGCTGCCGCTGCAGCAGCAAACATGGGGTCAAAAACTTTATTAATTACAATGAGTTTGCAGAACATTGCCCAAATGTCCTGTAATCCGGCAATGGGTGGTATTGCAAAGGGACAAATAGTTCGCGAGATTGATGCTTTAGGTGGATATTCGGG
Organism: Myroides sp. LJL119; assembly: GCF_054871605.1. Lineage (NCBI taxonomy): Bacteria > Pseudomonadati > Bacteroidota > Flavobacteriia > Flavobacteriales > Flavobacteriaceae > Myroides > Myroides sp. LJL119. The sequence continues at coordinate 575,545 of NZ_JBTXLO010000001.1, read as the reverse complement.
AATTGTGTCTGATCAAACTGCCATTCAATTCAAGATGTTGAATAAATCTAAAGGTCCTGCAATGTGGTCTCCAAGAGTACAGTCGGATCGAATGCGATTTTCTGAAACTTGGCGATTGATGTTAGAAGGTACTCCTAATTTGGATTTTTATCAAGACATGGTTAAATCACTTATCATTAAAGATGGTAAAGTGAAGGGTGTTGTTACCAATTTAGGTTTGGAGATTAAGTCAAAGACTGTAATTTTGACTAATGGTACTTTCTTAAATGGACTTATACATATAGGAGAAAAACAATTCGGTGGTGGTAGAGCAGGAGAGGGGGCAGCTTATGGTATTACTGAGGATTTAGTTAATGCTGGTTTTACCTCTGGTCGAATGAAAACTGGTACGCCTCCGCGTGTAGATGGTCGCTCTTTGGATTACTCCAAAATGGAGATTCAACCCGGTGATGCTGTACCTGCTAAATTCTCGTATATGGATGTAACTAATCCTTTAAAAGAACAGCGTGCATGTCACATGACATATACATCGCCTTTGGTTCATGACTTGTTACGTGAGGGGTTTGATCGATCTCCTATGTTTACAGGTAGAATTAAGAGTATAGGACCTAGATATTGTCCATCTATCGAGGACAAAATTAATCGTTTTGCTGATAAGGATCGACATCAGATTTTTGTGGAACCTGAAGGTTGGAATACATGTGAGATTTATGTTAATGGTTTCTCTACATCTTTACCCGAAGAAATTCAATTTAAAGCATTAAGATCGGTTGTAGGTTTTGAAAATGCAAAAATATTCCGCCCAGGTTATGCTATTGAATACGATTATTTTCCACCTACACAGCTAAAACATACATTAGAAACCAAGTTGGTTGATGGGTTATATTTTGCTGGGCAAATTAACGGAACGACAGGATACGAAGAAGCAGCTGCCCAGGGATTAATGGCAGGTATAAATGCGCACTTGAAGATAACTGAGAAAGACCCTTTTATTTTAAGGAGAGATGAAGCTTATATTGGTGTTTTAATAGACGATTTGATTACCAAGGGTACTGAAGAGCCTTATAGAATGTTTACTTCTCGTGCTGAGTACAGAACATTGTTGCGTCAAGATAATGCCGATTTCCGTTTAACTCCTAAAAGTTATCAGTTAGGTTTAGCTTCTGAAAAACGTCTTAGAAGAATGGAACATAAGTTGAAGAATGCAGAAAATTTCGTGCAGTTCTTTAAAGATACAAGCGTAAAAACCCAAGAGGCAAATCCTATTTTACAAGCTAAAGGATCTTCTTTAATGACTCAGCCTGATAAGATGTTTAAAGTTTTTTCTAGACCACAGATAGAGTTAGAAGATATATTAAAGTTTGAAAAAGTACAAGCCTATATTCAAGAGCATAATTTAGATCAAGAAGTAATTGAGCAGGCAGAGATTCAAGTGAAGTATTCGGGTTATATAGAAAAGGAAAAAAATAATGCTGATAAATTAACAAGATTAGAAGATGTTAAAATACCTGATAATTTTGATTACGATAAGATTGTATCACTTTCCTTTGAATCACGTGAGAAATTAAAAAATATTAGACCTATAACAATATCTCAAGCATCAAGAATTAGTGGAGTAACTCCAACTGATATTTCTATATTGCTGATACATATGGGACGTTAAGTTCAATTAAAAATATATCAATAAAAAGGTATGTATGTTTCACGTGGAACATACATACCTTTTTTTGTTTATATAAAATTTATCTAGAAACTAATTATTTCTGGTTTCTCTAAATGTATAAAAAATAGTAAAAGCTAACTTATTTATATACTTTAAAAAGGCATTAATGAAGTGTAAATACTTTAAAAGAAGCTATAACGCAATCTATAATTTCAGTGTAAATTTTGTTTTTAACCTTAGACATTCATAGTAGAATATATTAATGAATCCATGTTCTTTTTAGAAAAATAATATTTTCCTTTTTGAAAAAATAAATTGGGCAAGAATGTTACTTTTATAAATACATTGGGTAGAGAAAAAAAATAACGAGTCTTATTTAACTTTAAGGCTTTTAATATGAAGTCAAAATCCTCATAGGAGTACTACTGGCATATTTTTATGTAAGTATATTGTTGAGATCTAATCGAAATTAACCATTAATAGACACATTTTTAAAGGCTTTATTAGCCACAGTTATTAATAGAGTTCAAATACGGTAATTTAGAAGACTAAGTGTTTTTAGTTTTTTTAGATTCTAGATTCTTAATAACTATAAATTAAAATTGTAATCAAAATATATTTTAATAAATAGGAAGTAGTAAATTTGTTTCTTCTTAAGTAAATAGTATTGAAAATATATTTAATATTTTAATACATTGTAAACATGACCTGCAGTAGATTGACTTTTTAAATAAGATAAAATATAATAGAAATTGTAACTTCAAATTATATTTTACACTTAGTATAAATTATTAATAAGGTATTAAAATTTCATCAGTGTGGATTCACAATTATGTCTTTGTTTATTTTATGAACATAGTTGTTTATATTTGTTTTGTAAATTTAAAGGTACCATGAAAATAAATCCAAGTATTAAGTTTTTAGATGTAGAAGATCATAGCATTACTAAGGAGAGATTTTCTTTATTTCAAGATAAAGAACTCCTTTTATTAAAGACTGAGCCGGAGCCAGATCTTTCTCAAATTGGACGTTATTATCAAAGTGAATCTTACATTTCGCATATAGACTCAAAACAAGGTTTTTTTAATAGAATTTATCAGATTGCAAAAAAAAATAGTATTTCAAGAAAATTACAATGGATAGAATCAATTCATGATGCCGGTGGAACCCTATTAGATATAGGCTGTGGAACTGGAGAGTTTCTTTTACATGCAAAGAGTAAAGGATGGAATACAGTAGGATATGAACCCAGTTTACTTGCAAGTGAATTAGCAATTGCAAAAGGAATAAATTTAGTAGCAAGTACCAAAGAAATAAAAAGTGGTTCTATAGAGGTTATAACTTTGTGGCATGTTTTGGAGCATGTCTCTGACTTAGATAAACAATTATTGGAGTTACGCCGTTTGTTAAAGCCAAATGGGATTATTTTAGTTGCTGTACCAAATTACCAATCTTATGACGCTGTTTACTATAAAGAGTTTTGGGCGGCATATGATGTACCTAGACATATTTGGCATTTTTCTCGCGAGGCGATGGCAAAATTATTTACTAGTTACGATTTCACACCAATTGGATTACAACCTTTATATTTAGATAGTTTTTATATTAGTTTGTTGTCAGAGCAATATAAGACAGGAAAGAAAAATTGGATTAAGGCATTTTGGATAGGATTGAAATCTAATGTGCAAGCAAAACAAGATATGAACTACTCTTCCTTAACATATATCTTTAGAAAGGATAATTGACTACTTTTTGAATGTTTTAATTAAATTAAAGTATTTTAAGGCATTTTTACATCTCTTATGTGTAGTTGTTGTGTTTATTTATTTTAAGTTGCTTAAATCGCTTTAAATAAGACGAAAATCCATAAGGTATTTTGATAGTTTCTTATTTACAAATAGATTTTTCTAATAATGTGTTTTTTTTAATATTCGTTTGAAAGTTTTGTTATTTTTACATACTTAAAAAAATCGGAAATGAAGAAAAGTATTTTAACATTAGGACTAGCTGCAATGTTTATGGCTTGTAATAGTTCTTCTTCTACAAATGAAATTAAAACGGCATACGTAGATTCAAATCTTCTACTTAAAGAATATGTAGAGGTTAAAAATATGGAAGTAGAATTTAAAAGCAAGTCAGAGCAAAAAGGTAAAGCTTTAGAAAGTGAGATTGCTGCGTTCCAAAAAGAGGTAGAAAGCTTTCAAAAAAATGCTGCTGCTAAAGGTCAAGCTTGGGCTCAGAGTAAAGCTCAAGAATTACAACAAAAAGAGCAAGAATTACAATATAAGCAACAAACTTTAATGCAAGCTTTACAACAAGAAAGCGGTGCTGCAATGGATGCTGTGATTGAAAAAGTGAAATCACATATTAGTGATTACGCTAAAAAGAATAATTTAGATTACGTTTTCAATACGGAAGATGCTTCGACAATTATATTTGCTAAAGAGCAATATAATATTACAGATATTATTGTTAAAGAATTAAATGATAAGTTTCAGGCGCAAGGATCTAAACAAGAAGATGTAACTAGTAAGGAAGATACAACTAGTAAAGAGCAAAAGACTGATAACTAGTTTTTTTATCAAAGGTTTTATACAAAGGAGCATATTATATGCTCCTTTGTTTATTAATAGAAAATCTACTAAGATTTTTAAATTACCTTGTATCAACATTTTATTGTAATTTGGCTTAAAATTACCTTCATGACTACTTTTTCAAAGCAAGCACAATATGTCTTAGATTTTGTAAATAGAACTAACCGAAATATATTTTTAACTGGTAAGGCGGGCACTGGTAAAACTACTTTACTTAAAGAAATAATTAGAACTACTCATAAAAAAGCAGTTATTGTGGCCCCCACTGGTATCGCAGCTTTAAACGCTGGAGGAGTTACTATTCACTCATTTTTTCATCTGCCTTTTGGAGCATTTATTCCTGATAGTGTTAATCCACCTATGCTTGATGCATCTTTAAAAGTGGAGAATAGAGTATCGTTGCGTAAACACATGCGAATGAATTCGGTTAGGAGATCTATTTTTAAAAATTTAGAATTACTAGTAATCGATGAAGTAAGCATGCTTCGTGCTGATGTTTTAGATGCAATGGATTACATGTTACAAACCATAAGAGGTAACCGAAAAGCTTTTGGAGGAGTACAGGTATTGTTTATTGGGGATTTACTGCAATTACCACCTGTTGTTAGAGATCAAGAATGGGATATTTTAAGACGCTATTATAATGGAATGTATTTTTTCCACTCTATTGTACTGCAAGAAAATTTGCCTTTGTATATTGAGTTAGAAACAATTTACAGACAGTCGGAGGCTGAATTTATTGGTATTTTAAATAATTTACGAAATAATACAGTAAGTGAAAAAGACTTACAAACCTTAAATAAATTTATACGTCCTGATTTTGATGTGATGAAAAATCCAGGTTATATTACCTTAAGCACCCATAATGCTAAAGCAGATAGAATTAATGAAGAGGCTTTAGCCGTTCTATCAGGTAAAGAGTTTAGTTATCCTCCGGAGATCATAGGGGAGTTTCCTGAAAAAATTTATCCTTTAGATCCTATATTGAAATTAAAACAAGGAGCTCAAGTGATTTTTGTAAAGAATGATACTTCCATTGAAAAGCAATTTTATAATGGAAAAATGGGAGTAATTAAATCGTTGTCTACAAATCAAGTTGTTGTTTATTTTGAGCAGGAAAATAAATCTATTGAAATAGATAAATATGAATGGGAGAATATTAAATATTCAATTGATCCTAATACCAAAGAAATACAAGAGCAAGTAATGGGAACCTTTGTACAGTATCCTTTGAAATTAGCATGGGCTATAACGGTTCATAAAAGTCAAGGATTAACTTTCGACAAAGCTGTTTTAGATGTGTCTTCTGTTTTTTTACCTGGTCAAGCCTACGTTGCTTTATCTAGACTTCGTAGCTTACAAGGATTAGTTTTACTCTCTGCAATTCAAATGAATGGATTGGTTAATGATTATGATGTTATGTGCTTTGCTAAAAATAAAGCACAAGATGATTATTTAAAGCTGGAATTAGCACAACAAGAAAAGGCTTTTCTTGCTGAATTTTTTATAAAGACATTTAATTGGAATGGTATGTCGCATTTATGGCATACTCATTTAAATACCTATAATAATGAGAGTGATAGAAGTCCTAAGACACCTTATAGGGGTTGGGCGCAGAAAAGTACGACAACTATTGATAAGATGTTGGTGCATTCGCAAAACTTTGTTAAGCAACTCTACGGATTGTTCCATAGTGATCCTTATCGAATTGAATTTATAAAAGAGCGTATAAACAAAGCATATGATTACTTTTTTCCTCAATTAGATCATCTTGTTTTTGAGTTACTTTTTAATATCGCTCAGGTTAAAGGTAAAAGAAGTTTAAAAACTTTTTATCAAGAACTAATTTTATTGGAAGATGATTTATTGAATAACGTTTTACTACTTAAAAAAGCCAAAAAATTAGTAGAGATTATAAATGATGGTAAACCAATAAATAAAGAGTCATTAGAAGATCAAGATATATCAAGTTATAAAATTAACCACTTGGTTAATATTGCCAATTTACTAAGGTCCACTAGATTAGATGTTGATAATCAGGATATAGATTTGTCTGAATATAGCTCATCAAAAAAAGAGCCTAAATTAAATAAAAAGCCTACCGTAACAATTACGTTAGAATATTATCAAGCTGGACATAGTATAGCTGAAATTGCGGAAATTAGGAAGTTATCACAAACTACTATTAATTCTCATATTGCTAAATTAATAAAAGATAAAATTGTTACTATTGATCAGGTTTTAGATAAGGATAAGTTAGATAAACTTGCAGAAGTTTTTGCCGAATTTGATCAACAAAGTTTGACACAAATTAAAGCAAAGGTTGCAGATGAATTTTCCTGGGAGGAATTAAGGCTCTATCAAAGTTATCTAAGTCAATAAAATATTGAAATCTTATTTTTTGTGAATTAACCGGGTTAATTTAATTGATAGATCAGTGAAAATCATTTTAGCATTACCATTTCTTTCAATGTGATAGATGGCTTGAGATAATTCAATAAAAATTTCTTGAATATTAGCTCCATTAACATATGGAGCAAAATTCTCTAGTTTAAAATTTTCCACTGTGGTTTGATAATAAACCAAGTTAGCAGCTTTATAATTTAACAATAGTGCTTGACGAAATAGTTCAATACAAAAGTCTAAAAATGATTTTTGTTGTTCTCTACCTATACTTGCTAATTCTTCGCTCCATTGAATTAATTCTTGTATAACTGCAGCATTTCCCTTAGCTCTAAAAGCTGCACGTACCCACTGAACAAACCATTTTTCAAAAGGCTCTACTTGATCTTTTGTGTCTACTAACTTTAGTGCTTTATTATAATTACCTTGTGATTGTCTAGCAATAAGATTGGCATGTTGTTCTGTACAATTGGTAGTGTTTATTAAAGCCTGTTGTATTTGATGCGTTGGGAGAATATTAAAATTTATTATTTGACATCTAGATACAATAGTGGGTAGAATATTTTTTTGATTCTCGGCAATAAGTAAGAATAAAGTTTTAATAGGTGGCTCTTCTAAAAGTTTTAAAAGTTTATTTGAGGCTTCCACATTTAATTTATCAGCCATCCAAATAATCATAATCTTATAACCTCCTTCATAAGATTTTAATGCCAGTTTTTTTGTAATAATTAAAGCCTCATCTACACCAATTTGTCCTTGCTTATTTTGAACGTCAATATAAGAGTACCAATCAGAGAGGTTTGCGTATGGATTATTTTTTAGAAAGGAAATCCATTGTGTTAAAAAATTATCAGATGTTGCGTTTTTTTTAACTGTTTCAGTGGTAGTTACCGGATAGACAAAATGTAGATCAGGATGGGAAAAATTTTCTACTTTCAGATCACAAGCTTCTCTACCTCCCATGCTTAGCTTAGCATTGCAATTACACAAAATGTGCTTGGCATAGGCTAAAGCCATAGGTAAAGTACCTGAACCATCAGGACCAATAAAAAGTTGGGCATGCGGTATTCTAGCATTATTCGCATTATTTATCAACGATTCTTTTATGTGACTTTGACCTACTATATGTGAAAACTCCATAAGGCAAATATAAAGTAATTCATCATTTAAAGAAATTAATCTTTTGTATTAACCTACAAAAATAATGCTAAAAACAGATAGAGGGTGTGAGACGTAAAATAGTTAAGTAAGAAAAAAAGATATAAAAATTAATCTTGTTTTGTTTTACCAATAGACACTTTAAGGTGAGAGTCTTAAATAGAAAATTTACTCCCTTAAAACCATGAAATCAATTGAGTATTAGGTTTATGCATTTTTTGGTTAAGAAAAAGAATTATATTTGTAAGCATTAATCTAAAAAAGCTCTAATTTTTAAGCAATGAAAACAGTCGATAATTTTAATTTTGAAAACAAAAAGGTTTTAATCCGTGTTGATTTTAATGTGCCTTTAGATGAGGAAGGAAATGTAACGGATGCAAACCGTATTCAAGCTGCTAAGCCTACTATTGAAAAAGTGGTAAATCAAGGTGGTGTTGCTATTTTAATGTCTCACTTAGGTCGACCAAAAGGAGAGAAGAATCAAAAGTTTTCTCTAAAACATATTGTAAAAGAGACAGAGCATATTTTAGGTCGTCCCGTAACTTTTGTAAATGATTGTATCGGAAAACAAGTTAAAGATATCATTGACAATAGTAAGCCAGGTGATATTATTTTATTAGAGAATTTACGTTTTTATCCGCAAGAAGAGCAGGGAGATAGAGACTTTGCTAAGGAGTTATCGGAATTAGCTGATTTTTATATTAATGATGCTTTTGGTACAGCTCACAGAGCCCATGCTTCTACTACAATAGTTGCTGATTTTTTTAAACAAAATAAATGTTTTGGTTACCTTCTAGCCAAAGAGATAGAAAGCTTGAATAAAGTACTGAAAAGTACTGAAAAACCTGTTACTGCTGTTTTAGGAGGTTCTAAGGTTTCATCTAAAATTACTATTATTGAGAATATTTTAGATAAAATTGACCATATGATTATCGGGGGAGGTATGACCTTTACTTTTATTAAAGCTTTAGGAGGTCAGGTCGGAAACTCCTTAGTGGAAGATGATAAATTAGAATTAGCTTTAGAGATTCTTAAAAAAGCTAAAGCTAAGAATGTTCAAATACATTTACCAGTGGATATTATTGCGGCAGATGCTTTTTCAGCTGATGCAAATACCAAAGTTGTTGATGCCTTTGATATACCTCAAGGTTGGATGGGGCTAGATGTAGGACCTAAAACTTTAAAAGAGTTAGAATCTGTGATTAATGAATCGAAAATAATTTTATGGAATGGTCCTTTAGGAGTTTTTGAGATTGATAAATTTTCAAACGGAACTATAACCCTTGGAGAGTTTATTGCCAAGGCTACTGAAAAAGGTACATTCTCATTAGTAGGAGGAGGAGATTCTGTTGCTGCGGTTAAACAATTTGATTTAGCCCAAAAGATGAGTTACGTCTCAACAGGAGGGGGTGCTATGTTAGAAATGCTTGAAGGAAAAACATTACCCGGTATTGCTGCCATTGAAAAATAAAGAAAATAATAAGATTAAGCTGCTTTCGTTATAGCAAGGCAGCTTTTATAATAATAGATAAATATGAACTACAAAGGACTTATTTTATCCTTATTGGGGCTAATAACACTTCCAACTTATGGGCAAAACCAACAAGATGATATAAAAGAGGAAATAATGCTTAAAACAACCGATCCTAAGACTTACCTGGATTCCATTAAGCTAACTTTTGTGGACCACATAGCTGGAGCAACTATAGAAAAACGCTGGTTAAATGAGTTAATGAGTCAAGATCTTTATTTAGATATGGAAAGTGACCTATCTGAGATTGACTTTGAAAACGCTGAGTTGTCAAATACGGAATTGAGCACAGAATTATTAAAACAGCGATTAGCGTTATTAAATGAAAAAACTCCTTTTGAAATTCAGTATAATCCAACCTTAGAAAAGGTAATTCATTCCTTTTTGAAAAATAGGAGACGTTCTTTTGAACGATTAATCGGACTTTCTCAGTACTACTTTCCAATGTTTGAAGACAAGCTAGCGCAATACAATGTACCTTTGGAAGTGAAATATTTAGCTATTGTAGAATCTGCTTTAAATCCACAGGCTAGAAGTAGAGTAGGTGCTACCGGATTATGGCAGTTTATGTTTGCTACTGGTAAACAATATAACTTAGAGGTAAATTCATATATCGATGAGCGTATTGATCCTTTAAAAAGTACACAGGCTGCAGCAAAATTTTTAGCAGACTTATATAATATGTTTGAAGATTGGGATTTAGTTCTAGCCTCTTATAACGCAGGTCCAGGTAATGTGGCCAAAGCAATTCGAAGATCACAAGGACAAAAGAATTATTGGAATATAAGACCAAATTTGCCAAGGGAAACTCAAAATTATTTACCCGCGTTTTATGCAACTATGTATATTTTCGAATATGCTAAAGAGCATGGCTTAGTGGCAAGTGAGTATACTCCTTTGGAACTTGTTCAAACCGATACTGTTTCTTTGAAGAAAATGATCTCCTTTGAGCAACTATCTGAAATATTGGATATTCCAGAAAAAGAAATAAGTTTTTTAAACCCTGTTTATAAACTCAAAGTAGTTCCATTCATTTCTGGTAAAGATAATCCTATTCGTTTACCTATTGATAAAGTAGGGCTTTTGGCATCTAACGAGCAAAAAATTTACGCCTATTTGGATTTAGTCAATTTAGATAAAGAACAACCGGACTTTCTTCAAGAAAGCTCTATGGCCTCTTCCTCAACAATAAATACCAAGTATCATACTATAAAAAGAGGTGAAAGTGTAGGAATAATAGCCAAGAAATATGGAATTAGTGTAGCCCAGTTAAAAAACATGAATAATTTAAAGAGTAATTTAATTTACCCAGGCAGAAAGCTTGTTGTAAGTAAATCCGTTGTAGCTCAACCAACAGGAAACTCTTATTATACAGTTAGAAAAGGCGATTCTTTATATTCAATTAGTAAAAAATTTTCTGGGGTTACTATAGCCAAGCTAAAGTCATGGAACAATATGCATGATACCGATGCATTACATCCTGGTATGAAGTTGCGCATAAATTAAATTTATAGAAGTAACGTGTTTTGATATAAACAGAATAAAAAGAAATCCTTCAAATTATGAAGGATTTTTTATTTTTAATACTTCTTTAAAATCAAAAACAATCTAATATGTGTTTTTAAAGGTGTTTTAAAGGCATTTTTAAAACACTTTACAAAAATTAGACATAAACTCATGTTAGTGATAAAGTAAAGGCCTTAAAGCAGTAATTTCGTCAATCTAAATAAAGTTCTTTTAAACGTAATCTATCTACTTTTAAAATATTGTCTAGAAAATTATCTACGTTTTGATAGTGCTTGTCAATTGTTTTAAAAGCATATTGAATATAACTTAATTTGACACTCATTAAATTTATCGTGGCTTGTATTTGTTTAGGATTATCTAATTTATAGGTTGTTAGAATATTTTTTATAAAAGGTTCGACTCTTTGATTAGTTTTCAAGTAATCATTATAAATGGTTTGTCTATCTACTTCTAAGGCACTTAGAAAAAGAGCTGCCGCTAGTCCTGTTCTATCTTTTCCAGCGGTACAATTAAAAACTAAAGGCGTTTGTTTTCTATGTTCTAAGATATTAAAGAAGGACTTGAATTGGGTTTGATTGTGCAGAACAAGTTGTTGATTTATATCCATTAAAAAATGTTCTGACTGCTCAACTTCTCCAGTTTGAATCATATTCTGAATAGTTGAAAATTTCAAATTCCCAGGGTTAATAGAAAGTTCAATCACTTGATGTATGCAAAGAGGCATTGGTGAATTATTACTATCTATTTCTTGCTGACTTCGAAAATCTATTGCAGTGTCAACACCAAGATTGGAGAGCTTTGTTTGATCTGTTATTGATAATCCGTTTAATTGTCCCGAACGATAGATTAACCCTTTTTTTATGTATTTTTTTTCGCGTGTTATATATCCTCCTAAATCTCTAAAGTTGGGCTGACTTTCTAACAAATAGTTAGTTGTGGAAGTATTTTGTAGATTGGAAGTAAAAGCGTGTTTTAGCATAGATTTTCTTTTTATATTAAACTAGAGATTTAACCTAGTTAAATTAAAGAAAATTTACCAATAAAACAATCTAGCTCTGCCTTTGAGCTAATTAGTACTATTAGTTTTATTTATTTGTTCGATGAATTTTTCCATGAGCTTAACCATTTTGTGATTTATTTGCTCATAGTTAAGTCTGTCTTTTGTTTGGTAAAAGATCATCATGGCGTAGGGCTGATCCAGTTTATTAATCAGAAGGTGTTTATTTAAACGGTAAGATTCTCTTAGAAGTCTTTTAAAATAGTTTCTATCTACGGCTTTTTTAAAATATCTCTTTGAAACTGATACACCAACTTTTAAAGGAAGATTTTCTTTATTAGTAACAGGAATATAAACTATACGTAAAGGATATTTACTTACTGTTTTTCCTTGGGAAAACATGGAATCTATTACCGTATGGCTTTTTAGCTTTTCCTTCTTTGGATAAGTGTATTTTAAACTTTCAATCATAAAGCAAAGTTATGAAAAAGCTTCTCAATATTTAAAAAAAAAAAAGAGTCACTGTTAAGTAACTCTTTTTATTTATTAGTTCTGATATAGGTTATTCTCTTGATTTACATCAGCCATAAATTGGCTTGGATCAATCATGATGCTTTTAATAGAACTTTTAGGTTTGTTGATGATAAACTTATATTGTGGTTGTGCCCATCCCCAAGGATCTAAGATTGTACGTTCTAATTCTACATAAGGATTTGGTTTTACCCAGTGCATTGAAGAATATGGGATATAGAATGATTCCATAGTCCCATCTTGATAGGTAACTAGAATATCTAGTGGCATTCCAGCACGACCGATTCGCTCCAAAGTAACTAAAGATTGCCCCTTTTGTAATTCTTCAACAAATTGAATTGCGTAATCAACCGTATTATTTGTTTGCGTAAAGTCAATCATGTACCAGTCTAAAACAGCACCTGATACTTTTTCAGCAGTGCGTTTAAAGTCATTAGGTGTTGGATGCGTTAATTTATAATTTGCATAATACTCCTTTAGAGTTTGCATCATATTTTCCCATCCAATTATGTAAGCTAATTGTGTTAAGAAAATAGAACCTCTACTGTAGGCTGATGTTGAGTATGCGCGATTTGTAAGGTAATGGTCCGCATGAGTTGTTAATGGCTCCTGCATACCTTTTGAAATTAAATTGTAATAACTCTTATAAGTTGAACCAAATGGGTTTTTATCTTCTTGTTGGTCGTCTGCTAATATTTTAACCATAGCTAAATCCGAAATAAAAGAAGTAAATCCTTCATCCATCCATTCATGTTTGGTTTCATTTGTAGCTAAAGCATGTTGGAACCAACTATGGGCAAGTTCATGAGCAGTAACTCCGATTAAACTAGACATATTTCTTCCTCCAGTTATAAGGGTACACATTGAATATTCCATTCCTCCGTCACCTCCTTGTATAACTGAATATTGACTATAAGGATATAGACCAACATTTTGGTTGAAGAAAGTCATTAAATCAGCAGTAATTGGTTGTAATTTTTTCCAATTTTCGATAATATCTGGATCATTCTTATATAAAAAATGTAGTTTTACATTGTTTGGTCCTGGGTAGATATCATGTATATAATTATTGTCTGCCGCCCAAGTAAAATCTAATACATTTTCTGCTTTGAAATGCCATGTTAAATTTTTGTCTTTAGTTGGTGCTACAGGCACACTTGGGTCATCTTGATATCCATGACCAATTTCATTTGCATTAACTAAAATTCCAGTTCCTCCCAAGGTATAGTTCTTATCGATTGTAATTTTTACATCGAAATCTCCCCAAACACTATGAAACTCACGTCCTAGGTACTGTTCTACATGCCAGCCCTCATAGTCATATTCCGCCATTTTGGGGAACCATTGAGCCATTGATAACGCAACACCTTCTTTAGATTCACGTCCTGATCTACGAATCATCTTAGGAGCCTGTCCTTTAAAATCTAATGTAATTTCAGTACTCGAATTAGGAGCAAGAGGTTCTTTTAAAGTAACTTCTAAGATGGTTCCTACTTCTTTAGAGGCTAGTTCTTTACCATTTTGCTTTAAGTTAGTTATTTTTAAATAGCCAATTTCATCTGGTTTTAATTTTGCTATTCGACTTTCTTTAATAGTTCTTCCTCTTACGGTTTTGGTATCGACCATTCTTGAATCAGGGTCGGCTATATTTTGTAGTAACGCATCCATGTCACTATTTGGCTGAAAAGCATTGTAATATAGATGGAAAAACACGCGGTTAAGAGTGTCGTTAGAATTGTTTGTATAGATTAGTTTTTGATTTCCAGAATAGGTGAATTTTTTCACATCGACTTTCACATCCATCTGATAATCTACATGCTGTTGCCAATATCCAGGATTAGGATTGTTTTGTCCTACGGAACTAACAATGCTAATAGCTGTTAGGGTTAAGGTAAGTAAAATTTTTTTCATAGTGATAGGTTGAAATAGGATAAGCTTCCAGACAAAAAAATCATGGAAGCTTATATTATAGTTAGTTTTTATTTTTTGTAAAGGACCTTATTTTCTGCTAATTGTTCTGCAAGTAATAAAGCGTTGTATGCATTTACAATAGAACCAGAAGTAGAGATAGTCTTGAAGTTTCTAACTTCTTTATTTTTTCCTACAATTACTTGTTGATCAATAGATACTCCAGAGTCTTTTAGAATTTTCTTTACCTGGGCAGCTGTAAATTCTGGGTAATAGGCGCGTATTAATGCAGCTACACCAGCAGTATTTGGCGACGCCATAGAAGTACCTGAGTATTTGTCGTATGTATTATGAGGAACCGTTGCATAGATTTGAACTCCAGGAGCAAATACATCCACATCATAATGTCCATAGTTTGAAAAACTTGCTACCATTTTTTCACCAAGTTCTGGTGCTAGAGCTCCAACTACAAGGAAATTATCTGCAATCTCAGGTCCCATAGCTACATTGTCGTTAGGGTACCTTTCAATACCTCCAGGAACATTTAAGTCTTTTGCATCATTACCCGCAGCAACTACAATTAGGACATCTTTTGATTCTGCATATTTTATAGCATCACGAACCCATTGGCTGTTTTCCTGGTAGTATTTTCCAAAACTACCATTAATAACTTTTGCTCCATTATCAGCAGCATAACGAATACCTAAAGCAATATCTTTATCATATTCATCACCATCTGGTACTGCTCGGATTGTCATTATTTGAACAACATCTGATGCAACTCCATCACCACCTAGATCATTTCCTCTTGTTTGAGCTATAATTCCTGAGACATGTGTTCCATGAGCAGCTTGATCGCGGTCTGGGCCAATTACATTGTTGTTTCCGTATATGCGATCATTAATATCTGTAGGATTATCACCCACAATACTTCTTCCATCAAAGTCTTTATTGTAGTGATGGTTTAGTTTCCCTTCAACGCTTTTTTCATAATTAGCTACCCAATTCAATGAACGGCCATCTTTTAAAACTTTCTCAATTTTTTCTTTAGCTTGGATAATTTCTTGTGGTGCAGTCTCTGATATATTTTCTAAATCTTCAAGTGTATAGTTTTGTTTATCTAAGTATTCTGCAAGACGTAAGTTAGCACGTTGAAGCATTTGCGCTCTAACTTTTGTTTCTAATGCTTTATTTCTCTCGGTTGTATATTCCTCAAAAGCTCTTTTGTACTGTTCAGATCCATCATCTCCACGTCTAACAATACGGGTAAGTTCAACATTTTCGTGAACCGCATCACCTAGAAAATTCCAACCATGTATATCATCTACATATCCATTGTTATCATCATCTATATTATTTCCCGCTATTTCTTTTGGGTTTGTCCAAATATGATTTTTTAGATCATCATGATCAATTTCTACTCCTGAATCAATTACACCTACTATAATTTTAGCTGGAATAGGTTTATTATTTAAAAGAAGTTCATATGCTTTATCTACAGACATTCCAGGAACAGAATCCTTTTGAATATCTAGGTGACTCCAACGGTTAAAATCTTCTACACTCAATGGAATTTGCTTTTTAGAAAGGTTTTCCATGTCTGGAGTGGGGGTAAATGTTAGGTTTTTTGTTGACCCACAGCTAGCCAATGCTAAGGCTAGTGTAGCCGAAAGATAGATTGGTTTAATCAGTCTCATTATTGTTAGTTTAAAAATTGTGATGTAAAAATGTTTTAAAAAAAAGAAATATAAAGCCTTTTAAAGCGTCTTAACATTAAATTAATATATCAGCGGCTTTAAAAGTATCTTTTAGTCGTACTCCTTTTTCAGTATGTTGTAAGGTGATAATTTCATTGTGTGCATCATGTTCAAGGAAAATATACCAGTTATTGTCTGCTGCTAATTGTAAAAACTTCTGCTTTTCATCTAAAGTAAGCAACGGCCTTGTGTCATATCCCATTACATAAGCAAGGGGAATATGCCCTACTGTAGGTAGTAAATCTGCGCTATAAGCTATTGTGTGATCTTTGTAATTAATAATAGGAATCATTTGTTTTTCGGTATGACCGTCAGCAAAAAACACATCAAAACCAAGAGGAGAATCTTTTAAAATATCTAAAGATGGAGTTTGAATAAAATTTAAAGCCCCACTTTGTTCTATAGGCAAAATATTTTCGGGTAAAAAAGAAGCTTTTTCTCTTGGGTTTGGATTAGTAGCCCACTGCCAGTGTTGTTTATTTGACCAATACTTAGCATTTTTAAATGTATTTTCGTACCCCGTTTTGTGCATATTATGTTTTACAGCTCCTCCTACATGATCAAAATGCAAATGTGTTAAAAAAACATCGGTGATATCTTCAGGACTAAATCCCTTTTGTTTTAAGGACTTCTCTAAAGAGTGATCTCCCCATAGACTATAGTAGCCAAAAAATTTTTCACTTTGTTTGTCGCCCATTCCCGTGTCTATTAATATTAATTTATTACCATCTTCTATTAATAGTAAGCGAGCGGCAAGATCAATCAAATTATTATTATCTGCTGGATTGGTTCGGTTCCATATTGATTTAGGAACAACTCCAAACATTGCACCACCATCTAGCTTAAAATTTCCGCTTTCTATGCTATGTAGTTTCATAATTGACTAGTTTTTAGATTTGATACGCAAAATAAGCAAATATTGTAAGCACAACAATAAATAAATTACTTGTAGGTATAAAAAATGAAATTCACTAAGATGATTATCATTAAAAAAAATAGATGATAAGAGATTAAAAACAATTACATAAAAAATCTTTTTTTAAGCCAAAAGCATTAAAATTAATACATTACATAAAATTTATCGGTTCCTAAATAACTAGTTAATATGCCAATAGGGTTCATTTTAAATAATCATTATGCGTTTGGCTTGATAGTTTTTATTGATATTAGTATTAAAACTTCTAATCGTTATAAATATGTTAGTTACTACCATAAACCATTTTTTTATAATACCTTTGCAGATAGATTTTTAGAATTAATCTAGATTAAACAACGTATGATAAAAGTTTCAGATTTAGCAAGAAAACGCGTAGCTCTTCTTATGGAAGATGAAGGCTTTAATCCTATTGAGGATTATGTACGTGTAGGGGTAACAAGCGGTGGTTGTTCGGGTCTTTCTTATCAATTAAAGTTTGACCGAGAATTAAACGAAAATGATAAAGTTTTCGAAGATAACGGAGTTAAAATCGTTGTAGATAAAAAAAGCTTTTTATATTTAGTAGGAACAACTCTTGATTATTCAGGAGGGTTAAATGGAAAAGGTTTTTACTTTGACAATCCAAATGCAAGTAGAACTTGCGGTTGTGGCGAGAGCTTTTCGTTATAAAAGCAACAAAAAATGGAACAAACTCACACTCTTGTTCTATTAAGAATTATTATTTAACTAAGGGCATAATTATGAATTGCTTTTAAGTATTAAAATATGAGCAAGTATACAGAAGAAGATTTAAAGAAAGAATTAGAAACTAAGGAATATGAGTATGGGTTTTATACAGATATAGAATCAGAGACATTTCCTATTGGTTTAAATGAGGATGTTGTAAGAGCTATTTCTCAAAAGAAAGAAGAACCAGAGTGGATGACACAATGGCGTTTGGAAGCTTTTAGAATTTGGCAAAGTATGGAAGAGCCGGAATGGGCAAACGTAAAATATACAAAACCAGATTTTCAGGCGATCTCTTATTATTCAGCTCCAAAAAAGAAAGATAAATACGAAAGTTTAGATGAGGTAGATCCAGAGTTAATAGAAACATTCAATAAGCTTGGGATCTCAATTGAAGAGCAAAAGCGTTTAGCCGGTGTGGCTATTGATATTGTGATGGACTCGGTTTCTGTAGCCACTACTTTTAAAGAAACCCTAGCCGAGAAAGGAATTATATTTTGTTCTATTTCTGAGGCTGTTAAAACACATCCTGAATTAGTAAAGAAATATTTAGGAACGGTTGTACCACAAACCGATAACTTCTATGCTGCATTAAATTCGGCAGTGTTCTCAGATGGTTCGTTTTGTTACATTCCAAAAGGAGTTAGATGTCCTATGGAATTATCAACCTATTTCCGTATTAACCAAGCTGGTACGGGGCAATTTGAGCGTACTTTAGTTATTGCCGATCAAGGTAGTTATGTATCTTATTTGGAAGGGTGTACAGCTCCTTCAAGAGATGAGAATCAATTACATGCTGCGGTTGTTGAATTAATAGCTTTAGATGATGCAGAAATTAAATACTCAACAGTTCAAAACTGGTTCCCTGGTGATGCAGAAGGTACAGGGGGAGTTTTTAACTTTGTGACTAAGCGTGGTATTTGTGAGAAAAATGCAAAAATATCATGGACACAAGTTGAAACAGGTTCAGCGGTAACCTGGAAGTATCCTTCATGTATTTTAAAAGGAGATAACTCTATAGGGGAATTTTACTCGATTGCTGTTACTAATAATCACCAACAAGCAGATACAGGTACCAAAATGATTCATTTAGGTAAGAATACTAAGAGTACAATTATCTCTAAAGGTATTTCTGCCGGAAAATCTCAAAATAGTTATAGAGGTTTGGTATCTATTGGACCAAGAGCAGAGAATGCAAGAAATTTCTCTCAATGTGACTCTCTATTAATGGGTAATGAGTGTGGAGCACATACTTTCCCTTACATTGAATCAAAGAATTCAACTGGTCAAATTGAGCATGAGGCTACAACAAGTAAAATTGGAGAAGATCAGATTTTCTATTGTAACCAAAGAGGTATTTCAACAGAAAAAGCAATTGCATTAATTGTAAATGGTTTCTCTAAAGAAGTACTTAATAAGCTACCAATGGAATTTGCGGTAGAGGCGCAGAAGTTGTTAGAAATCTCTTTAGAAGGAAGTGTTGGATAATAATCACACAACCAAGTTAAAACTCATTCTCAAAAATTAAAAAACAATCTTATGTTACAGATAAAAAACTTACACGCAAGTGTTGAAGATAAAGAAATATTAAAAGGAATCAATTTAGAAGTTAAACCAGGAGAGGTTCATGCAATTATGGGGCCAAACGGAGCAGGGAAAAGTACTTTATCTTCTGTTATTGCCGGAAACGAGGCTTTTGAGGTAACTCAAGGTGAAATTATTCTAGATAAAGAGAATTTAGTTGAGCTAGATCCAGAGGAGAGAGCACATAAAGGAATCTTTTTATCTTTCCAGTATCCGGTTGAAATTCCTGGAGTATCAGTTACTAACTTTATTAGAACTGCTATAAATGAAACTAGAAAGGCCCAAGGTTTAGAAGAAATGCCAGCTAGTGAAATGTTAAAGCAAATAAAGGAAAAAGCTGAATTGTTAGAAATAGATAGAAAATTCTTATCACGTTCTTTAAATGAAGGTTTCTCTGGTGGTGAGAAAAAGCGTAATGAGATTTTTCAAATGGCCATGTTAGATCCTAAAATTGCCATATTAGATGAGACAGATTCGGGGTTAGATATTGATGCTTTAAGAATTGTTGCCAATGGTGTAAATAAGTTAAAAAGCAAAGATAACGCCGTAATTTTAATTACACACTACCAACGTCTTTTAGATTATATTGTACCTGATTATGTACACGTTTTATATGATGGGAAAATTGTAAAAACAGGTGGTAAGGAACTAGCATTAGAATTAGAAGAAAAGGGATACGATTGGATTAAGGACTCTTTATAGTCTATCTGATTTAATTATTCATTATTCATTTTAATCTAATTGTAAGAACATGGAACTAAAAGATAAATTAATTACGTCTTTTACAGCTTTTGACAAGGAACTAAACACAGAGCATAATGTGTTGAAACCGATTCGCTCACAAGCTCTAAAGACTTTTACTGAAAAGGGATTTCCAAGCAAGAAATTAGAGGCTTGGAAGTATACTTCTTTAAATGCAATTTTAAAACAAGAATTCTCTTTTGAGAATCAAGTAAATGGTGATATACTAGAATTAGTTAAGCCTTATATTTTACAAGAAACTGATAGTTATAAATTAATTTTTATAAATGGTGTTTTTTGCGAAGAACTTTCACAGAAATACTTCGAACCAGGGATTACCGTTTGCTCTTTATCGCAGGCTCTTAATGAACCTGAATATCAGCAAGATATTGAACAGTATTATAATCAAGTTGCTGATAAACAAGATAGCTTGACTGCTTTAAATACCTCGTTTGCTCAGCAAGGAGCTTTTATTAGTCTAGCAAAAAGTAAGGTTTTGTCAAAACCAGTACAGATTCTGTACTTTACTACTTCTGCAGATAAAGCTATCTTTGTTCAACCTAGAAACTTAGTAATAGCAAGACAAAACGCACAAGTCAGAGTATATGAGCGTCACCAGAATATTGGTCAGGCTAATAGTTTTACTAACGTAGTAACAGAAATCTTTGCAGAAAAAACAGCTCAGGTAGATTATTATAAGTTACAAGACGATGTTTTGGAGTCTTCTTTAATTGATAATACTTTTATTGATCAACAAGATAATACTTTTGTTTCTGTACATACATTTAGTTTTGGTGGAAAAGTGACTAGAAATAATTTAAACTTTTATCAAAACGGGGAACATATAGATAGTACATTAAAAGGAATTACTTTAATCGGGGGGAAACAACATGTAGATCATTATACTCTAGTGTCTCATAATCAACCAAATTGTGAGAGTCACCAGAATTATAAAGGTATTTATGATGGTAATTCGGTAGGAGTATTCAATGGAAAGATTTACGTTGATAAGATTGCTCAAAAAACGGATGGTTTTCAGCAAAGCAACAATATCTTGTTAACCGATAAAGCAACTATTTATGCCAAACCTCAACTTGAGATATTTGCAGATGATGTAAAATGTTCGCATGGTTGTACTATTGGACAACTTGATATGGAAGCATTATTTTACATGCGTCAACGTGGAATAGGCAAACAAGAGGCTAAAGCTTTACTAATGTATGCTTTTACCGATGAGGTATTAGAGTCTATAAAAATTCCAGAATTAAAGAAAAAAGTATCTTCGATTATCGGAGGGAAATTGGGAGTTTCAATGGATTTAGATCTATAAACAACTAAGCTTTAATGATAATACAATATAAAAGAGCTACTTATTTAAGTAGCTCTTTTTTTTAATATTAAAAGTAACTTCGATGTAGAATTTTAATCAAAAGATAGGGTGAAATTAATATCGTTTTAATCATTTAACTTTTACGATGGCTTACTTGTTAATCAGTATGCTGTTTAAGACTAATTACAGCCCGTTTTAGCTATTTTATTTAAACGACGCATAAGAATTAATAAATAGCATAGATAGTTTGCTAATTATAGTTTTTAAAACAAAAAAAGGGATAAGCTTATTTCTATAAAATAAGCTTATCCCTTTTCTGTAGTATTTTTAATTTAAGATTCGCAGCTGCTACAGTTAACTAAATTTGTTACCATTTCTTTAGATACACTCTGACTACGTTGGTAGTATAAAGTTTTTACTCCCAACTTCCATGCCTCAATCATTAATTTATTAACTTCCTTGATAGGTAACGCAGAAGGAATGTTTAGGTTCAAGCTTTGGGATTGATCTACATATTTTTGTCTTATGGCAGCTTGTTGTATAAGTTCTAATTGAGAAATTTCTTTAAAAGTCTTAAACACTGCTTTTTCTTCTTGGGTCAGTCCCTCTAATTGTTGAACACTACCACCAGAGAGCATTATATTTCTCCATGTCTCTTCATTGTCTAATCCTTTTTCAACCAAAAGAGCTGTAAGGTATTTATTTTTACGCATAAAATTGCCTTTTGCTAATCCTGCTTTGTAGTAGTTACTACTAAAAGGTTCAATTCCTGGAGAAGTTTGGCCCAATATTGCAGAGGAAGAAGTAGTTGGAGCAATCGCCATAGTAGTAGTATTTCTTCTACCATACCCTTTTAGTATTTCAGGCTCTCCATATATTCTTGCTAAATCTTGTGATGCTTTATCTGCTTTTGCACTAATATCTGCAAAAATTTTGTTGGTAAGCATTTTGGCTTCTAATCCTTCAAAAGGTATCATATTCTTTTGTAAATACGAATGCCAACCTAGTACACCTAAACCTAAAGCACGATGACGTTTGGCAAATCGATTAGCAGATGCTAGGTAATAATTACCTTCTGTTTTTTCAATGAACTCTTGTAAGACAGCATCTAAGAAATAGATGGCCAATTTTACAGCTTCTGTATCCTTCCATTCATCATATAACTCTAAGTTCATAGAAGATAAACAACAAATGAATGATTCATCAGAGGAAGAAGGTAACATTATCTCAGAACACAAATTACTAGCGTTAATACGCATATTAAGGTCCTTGTAGACTTGTGGTTTATTTCCATTTACATTGTCAGAAAAGAAAATATATGGCATACCTTTTTGTTGTCTACTCTCTAAAACTTTAGCCCATAAACTTCTTTTTTCTTGATCACCATCTATCATTTCTTGCATCCAATAATCAGGTATGCTAACTCCGTAGAAAAGGTTTTGAATAGGACTTCCAATGCTTTTTATTTGTAAAAATTCTTCACAATCTGGGTGATCAATATCTAAATATGCTGCAAAAGCTCCTCTACGTACACCTCCTTGAGAAATAGTGTCCATTGCTGTATCAAAAAGCTTCATAAAACTAACAGCTCCACTACTCTTACCGTTATCTGTTACAGCACTGCCTCGTTCACGTAAATTACCAAAATAACCAGATGTACCTCCACCAATTTTTGTTTGCATGATTACCTCACCAAGTTTATGCGTGATTCCTTCTATACTGTCAGGAATATGAACATTAAAGCATGAGATAGGTAATCCTCTTTCTGTACCCATATTAGCCCAAATAGGAGAACTTAAACTCATCCAACCTCTTTCTATCATTTCTTGGAAAGACTCTTTTAATTCTGGCTTATAAAGACGTTTAGCCGCAGCGGTACAAATTCTATCAATCGCACCTTCAACGGTTTCTCCTTTTAATAAATATCCTCTGTTAAGGATTTGCTCACTTTCTGAATTTTTCCACCAAAGTTTTGGATATTGAGAGTCTGTTTTTTCGTTATCTATGAGAGGTAATGTCGTATTCATATTATTTAGTATTAAGAAATAATGGATAAATGGGTAATATATTATTTAGAAAAGATCGTCTGCTGAGATACTCTTATCATGTTTGGTGTAATCCACGGGTCTTTTAGCAAAGAAATCATCAAGACTATTTGCGAAAACTTCTTCTTCAAACCATGCCATTGGCTTATATTGATCCGATGTAATGTTATAGACTTTATCTAAGCCAATTTTTACCATACTTTCATCTACTCGGAATTTCATAAAGTTTAGTAAATCCTGTTTATTTACCGTTTCAATTTCTCCGCTTTCAAATATCCAGTCTAAAATTTCACTTTCAATCTCGATAGAGTGTTTTACTACTTGATTTACGTGATCTATTAACTCTTGGTCGAAAAAATCAGGGAACTCTTTACGAATAATATCTATGATATAAATACCAGCATTAGCATGTACTTGTTCATCCACGGAGGTCCATGCTATAATGTTGCTAACGTTTTTCATCAATCCTTTAAAACGGGTAAAAGATAAAATAATAGCAAACTGACTAAACAAAGATACGTTCTCTATTAACAAGGAAAATAAAATAAGAGAAACCACATATTTTTTTCTGTTGGTAGTATCTCTAGAATTTTCAAGTACAGTAGATAAATAGTCTACACGTTTTTTGATTACTGGTATGCAAAGCAAGTCTTCAAACTCATCGTTATATCCTAAAACATCTAATAAACGAGAATAAGCTTCAGAGTGTCTAAATTCACATTCAGCAAAAGTGCTTCCTAATCCATTAAATTCAGGTTTTGGAAAGTGCAAATATAGATTTCCCCAAAAGGTTTTTACAGCTACTTCTATTTGTGCAATAGCCAGTAAACTATGTTTAATTGCAGTTTGTTCCTCCAGGCTCAAATGCGAATGGAAATCTTGTGTGTCTGCAGTGAAGTCTACCTCACTGTGTACCCAAAATGATTTATTAATAGCCTCTGTGAATGTATAAATACCAGGGTATTCAAATGGCTTGTAATTAACTCTTTTATCAAAAATAGACATAGCAACACTTTATTAAAATTATTTCTATAAGCTTTTCATTTTAACACAACTTAGTTAAAGCTTGAAATTCAAAGCAATGAACTATTAAGTAAAAATAATGCTTAACTTATGCAAAGTACAATTTGAAAATCTGAATGTCAAGCTTATTTGAATTAAAAAGGAAAATACTTATCAAATAATGTTGATAACTAAATTTGTTTTAAGTTTTGTATTTGTCAAATATTTGATGAGTCCAGTAATGGCGGTGTGTCCGTTAATTAAGATTTTTTTTAAAGAATAGTTTATAGATTTCAATGATAAAAAAATACCCTGAAAAAGTGTTTAACTTTTTTCAGGGTATTTATATGTTAACTAAAAACTAGTATCTAGTATTAGGTATTTGTATAACTATTTAAAGAGAAGCTACAATTTCTCTCCAAGATTCTAATTCAGGTACTCCAGGTTTTCTTTTTCCAAAAAACTGTACAATAATATCACCTTTATCATCAAATACTTCAATAGAGGTAACCATACCATCCTCAGTAGGCTTTCTAACTACCCAAACTTGGTCAATTTTATCCATATCTAAGTGCATGTTGAAATCTGGGTCCATTATATTGTACCAGTTTTGGTGCCACATTGTTTTATAGATTTCACCAGTATGAATTTGTATTATACCTTTGTTTCCAGTGAAAACCATAATAGGAGTTTTAGTTTCTACTGATTTCTCCAGCATAGTTACAATGGACTCTTTTGTTATTTTTTTAGCATAATCACCTTCAGGCGCTAGGCGTAAGGCTTGCGTGCGGCTTACCCTATTTTTTGCCAATAACATATAAAAATCATGGGTGTCTTTTAATTCTAACCATCCTTTAGTGAATTCCTCTTTATTTATTTGTGAATCAGGAAGTTCGGCTTTGTTTTCACTGTAAGATTCCATGGTATAGCTTGGATGTTGCTCCATGGCTTTAAAGTCTTGCACTAATTTGTCGAAAGCCTCTTGATTGCTTTGTTCAGTTAAGTAAATTTTATGTACAGCTGAACCATCTTTAGCAAAAAACTGAAGACTTTTTCTTTGTTTCCCTCTTGCTAGTTCACTTACTGAAAAAGCATATTTCCAGTGACTAAGAAAAATTCTTAAATCAATATCAGGGTTAACAAAAAGGCTTGCGTGTGGAGATGTAAAATCAGGGTTTTCATATACTCCTTTTCTTTCATGCACACATTGATCATTGCGAGTAAGAGCCATTACCTTTCCAAGAGATTCTACTTGGCTAAGGATTTCTTTAAAATCAGGAGATAATGTAGTTACTGTTTCTCCTACTTGAGTAGCAAGTAATTCCATTTCACTTACCCCAAGAGTTTGAGCTGCATTTCTTATGCGAATGTGTGGGTTTTCTTTTTTTAATTCTTCCCAGTTTTGTTTTAAAATGGTTGTTTGTGTATTCATATTTTAATTATTAGCCAAATAGTATTAGCGGGTTATTTTTTAAAGGATGTTTTGTTACTACACAGGGTAATTGATATACTTTGGTTATGATATGTTCTTGTAAAACTTCTTGAGGTTTATCATAACTTACTTTACTTCCTTTGTCAAGTAGTAAAATTTTGTCAGCATATTGACTTGCAAGATTTAGATCATGAATAATAACAATAGCTGTGTTACCTTGACTTGTAAAGTCCTTTAATAGGTTTAGTATTTTATGTTGGTGTAATACATCTAAGTTGTTTAACGGCTCGTCTAAAAATAATAGTTTGTTTTCAATATTATTATTTAATTGAGCAAGAACTCTGGCCAGGTGAACTCTTTGTTTCTCACCTCCTGAAAGGTGATTGTATTCCGTGTGTTTGTATTTACAGATATCCAAGCATTTCATTGATTCTTCAACAACCTGTTTATCCGTGTTACTAGGGTCATTTTGAAAATAGGGATATCTTCCCATAGTAACTACTTGTTCAACACTAAGGGGAATATCGGTACTGTTGGCTTGTGAAAATTTAGCTTTATGTTTTGGAAGTTCTTTATGACACCAATTATCGTAATGGCATGTTTTAAATAAAATCTCATTTCCTTTTTGCTTTACTTCATTGGCCAGTAGATTTAAAAAGGTTGATTTTCCAGCTCCATTAGGTCCAATTACTGCAATTAATTCTGATTTTTCACAGCTAAAATCTATGCCATTAATTAAATAATGCTCTTTGTATTTAAAATTTATTTTAGTTGCCTGTATCATATTAAAATTTTTTCTTGGTACGAATTAAGATGCTTATTAATACTGGAGCACCTAATATCGCAGTTAATATACCAATTGGAATTTCAGAAGGAGGTATAATACTTCTACTAATAGTATCGGATACAACAAGTAGAATAGCTCCGCAAATAAAGCCAAGAGGGAGAATTACAGTGTAATTTGAATTAAAAAGTATTCTAAGAATGTAAGGTACTATTAAACCCACAAATCCGATGCTACCCGCAAAGGCTACACTAGTTCCAACTATTAAAGCTGAAAGTAGTATAATTCTTTTTTTTACCTTTTCAACGGAAATCCCTAAGTGTTGTGCGTCTTTTTCCCCCAACATCATTGCATTTAGAGCTTTACCATAGCGAATTAGAATAAAAGCGCTTGGAAGTACTACTAAGGCTAGAATTATATTTTTATTCCAAGATGCACCTGCTAGACTGCCAAGTGTCCAAAAGCTTAAATTTCTTAACTCTTCATCGGTAGATATATAAGTTAGTAAACCAGTTGCAGCTCCACTTAAAGCAGCGATAGCAACTCCACTAAGTAGTAATAGTCCTACATTGGTTTTTGATTTAACAGTGGAGATACGATAGACAAAAACCATGGTTATCATAGCACCAACAAAACTCATTATACTTAAAAGGGAGTAGTGTAGAAGTTCTGGGATATAAGGTTTGATATAAGATCCTAAAACAATTGTGACTGCTGCAAATAAAACAGATCCGGCAGTAACCCCAATTAAATCTGGTGAAGCAAGAGGGTTTTTAAATAGCCCTTGAAGTACTGTACCAGATATAGCTAAACCTGAACCTATTAATAAAGCCATGATAACTCGTGGTAATCTTAGCTGTAATAAGATGTATCTGTCGTTTAGTGAAATTGGCATGTTGGGATCTGGGAAAATAATTTTGACCCAGGTTTGTAAAGGACTATATTCAAATTGATACACTCCAATAAACAAACATAATACACTAATAACTAAAAGAATAGAGGTTAGTACGATAATATATAAACCTAGCTTTTTTTGCATTTTTAAGGCTGTAATAATAAGTTAAGCTCTTTAACTGCTTGTCCAACTCTTGGGCCAAATCCACTTAAAAACTGACCATCCATAGCTATAATTTGTTTGTTTTTTCCAGCATTTGTTTGTTCAACTCCTTGGATTTGTAATATACCCTCTATGTTTCCAAGACTTTCTAATCCGGTTGTAAATAATAAGATATAATCCGGATTAGCCTGGATAAGAGCCTCAGGTGTTAGAGGTTTATAGTCATTAAAACCTTGTACAGCATTTTTAGCACCTGCAAGAGTTATCATAGCATCTATAGGTGTGTTTTGACCAGCAACCATCATAACTGAGGTTCCTCTTGCGTATATAAATAATACAGAAGGGGTATGTTCAAAAGGGATAATATCGTTAGATTCTTTTTCGATTTTTGAAACGATTTCAGGATAAGAAGTATTATCTAGACTTTTTGCTACTTGTTCTATCATTTTATTGGTTCCCTCTAATGAAAACTCTTGGTCAATAATCTGAACCTTAACCCCAGCATTAGATAATTGTTGTAAGGTTTGTTCATTAATATCCTTTGAGCTGGCATATACACTAGTGGGTTGCAATGCCAATATGCTTTCTGCTGATATTTTGGTAGCATGTCCAAGATCTTGGGCATTTTGTTTTATGTACTCTGGATAAGTACTTGTAACGTCTACAGCTATGATATCTTTACCGTAGTTAAGAGCTTCCAAGGTTTCAGTTATAGAACCATTTAACGATATGATTCTTTGTGTTTGGGTCTCTTGTGGAGTGTTTGATGTTTTTTGCTTTTGACAAGCTACTAGTACTAAGACTAGTAAAGATAGTAAAGTTATCTTTTTCATTATTATTCTTATTTGTTTTAAATCTAAATTAATACAAATGTAGAATCTTTTTGATTTGTTACAAAACATATTTAGATTAATTTTAAATTATTATTATGTTCTGAGATACTTAGTTATGCGTATCTTTGCTATTAAATAACCATGGAGATTCCAAAAGGTTTTATTTTTATAATTAAATGAAGAGTAATATGTTAGATATAAAAGCCATCAGAGACGACTTTCCTATTTTACAAGAAAAGGTAAATGGCAAACCTTTAGTATATTTTGATAATGCTGCGACTTCACAAAAACCAAAAGTTGTTTTAAATGCAATTCAAGAATACTACCAAACTATAAATGCAAATATTCATCGCGGAGTACATACCCTGAGTCAGCTGGCTACCGATGCTTACGAGTTAGCTAGGGAAAAGGTGAAGAATCATATTAACGCTCCACATTTACAAGAAGTTATTTTTACATCGGGAACTACCTTTGGAATTAACCTTGTTGCAAATGGTTTTGGACAGATTTTAAAACCAGGTGATGAGATTTTAATCTCCTATTTAGAGCACCATTCTAATATCGTGCCTTGGCAGTTTGCAGCACAGAAAAGTGGGGCTTCATTGAAAGTAATTCCAATGAACGAAAAAGGAGAATTAGTTTTAGATGAATTAGATTCTTTATTGACTCAAAACACTAAAATTGTCGCAATAACCCATACCTCGAATGCTTTGGGTACTATAAACCCTATTAAAGATATTATTGAAAAAGCTCATAGCGTTGGAGCAGCTGTTTTGATTGATGGTGCACAGGCAACACCACATTTAAAACCTGATATGCAAGATTTAGATTGTGATTTTTATGTGTTTTCAGGACATAAAATATGTGGTCCCACAGGAACTGGGGTTTTATACGGTAAAGAGAGCTGGTTGAATCAACTACCACCTTATCAAGGAGGGGGAGAAATGATAAAGACCGTTACTTTTGAACATACTACATATGCTTGTTTACCACATAAATTCGAAGCAGGGACTCCTAATATTGCGGGCGGGATTGCTTTAGGATTTGCTATTGATTATTTAAATCAAATAGGTTTGGATAAAATACAAGCTTATGAAGATGAATTATTGCAATATGCTACTCAACAACTTTTGCAGATTCCAGGTTTGAAAATTTACGGTACAGCACAACATAAAGCAGCGGTGATCTCCTTTAATTTACAAGGGATTCATCCATATGATGTTGGGGTGATTATTGATAAATTAGGTGTTGCTGTTCGAACTGGTCATCACTGTACTCAACCTATTATGGACTTTTTTAAAATACCTGGAACAGTGCGTGCTTCTTTCAGTTTTTACAATACCAAGCAAGAAATTGATATTCTTGTGCAGGCAGTAAAAAAAGCACAAGAAATGCTATCTTAAAACAAAAAAACATACAAAAATAATATATAATATGACAATCAAAGAAACACAATTAGAGATCATTGACGAGTTTTCTATGTTTGACGATTGGATGCAGCGATACGAATACATCATTGACTTAGGGAAGAGTTTGCCTTTAATTGATTCTAAATATCAAATTGAGGAAAACTTAATTAAAGGATGTCAATCTCAAGTATGGCTACACGCAGAACAAAAAGATGGAAAAATCTTTTTTACAGCTAACAGTGATGCGATTTTAACAAAAGGAATAATAGCTATTTTAATTCGTGTTTTTTCAGGACAATCAGCTCAGGATATCGTTAATGCGGATTTGGATTTTATTGATAAGATCGGTTTAAAAGAGCATTTATCGCCAACGAGAGCCAATGGGCTTGTGTCAATGATCAAACAAATTAGAATGTATGCTTTAGCCTACCAAGCTAAAAATTAATATCAAAGTAATAATCTTATGCAAGAAATAGATGTACAACAACTAGGAGAGAATATCGTTTCGGTTTTAAAATCAATATATGATCCCGAAATTCCTGTAGATATATATGAATTAGGCCTTATTTATGATGTTTTTGTAAATGAAGATCACGATGTAAAGATTTTAATGACATTAACCTCGCCTAATTGTCCAGTAGCGGAGTCTTTACCTATGGAGGTAGAGGAGAAAGTAAAGTCAATAGACCAGGTTAAAGATGTGGAAGTTGAATTGACTTTTGACCCAGCTTGGTCAAAAGATTTAATGAGTGAAGAGGCAAAATTAGAACTAGGAATGTTATAATTATGGAAGGAGAAATCGTAAATAAAGTTGCCAATAGTATTTTAAAGGTTTTTGATCTAGAGGATTATTACCCAGTTAATGCTAGAATGGAAATAGATATTGCCCAGTGGCTTTATGAAGGGTTTGTTCTTCGTGAAAAAGAGTTTAGAACGTATTTAAAACAATTTGATTGGTCTGTGTATAAAGATGCCTATGTAGGACTTTTTTGTTCAACAGATGCTATCCTGCCACAATGGGCTTATATGCTTGTAACCAGTCACCTTCAGGGAATAGCGAAAGAAGTCTTTTTAGGAAATATGGAAATGGTAAATCAAAGTATTTACCATGATATTATAAATAAAATAGATTTTAGTATCTACCAAGACTTACCGGTAATTATAAAGGGTTGTTCTAAACATCCAATTCCCGAGCAAGCATACATTCAAGCTACGCAAGAAATGATTAAATATGCAAGGTCGGTGATGTTTGGTGAGGCTTGTTCGGCTGTGCCAATTTTTAAAAGATCCCTTAAATAATTAACGTTATTTTTGGAACTCTTTAGTTAAGTAACTAATTTTGGAGGCAAATAATACTGTTATGAAAAAACTTATTTTTTGCCTTTTAGGGCTATTTTCTACTTTAGCTATTCAAGCTCAGGATTCTGAAGTTCAAAAACCATGGAAAAGTAGTGGTAACGTTGGAATTTTGTTAAATCAATCTAGTTTTTCAAATTGGCAAGCAGGTGGAGATAACACTGTTTCTGGTAATTTGAATGTAAATTATGATATTAATTATGCCAAAGAAGATTGGACTTGGGATAATAAAATTCAAGTTAACTACGGTTTAACTAAGTTAAAGGGGGAGCAAGAAAAGAAAACGAATGATCGTTTGGAGATTAATTCTCTTTTAGGAAAACAAATGCAAGGCAATTGGTATTACTCTGCTTTTGCTAACTTTAAGACTCAGTTAGATACTGGTTATGATAAAGATGGAATTAGTAATTCACACTTTATGTCTCCTGCTTACTTGCAAATTGGTCCAGGTTTACTTTGGCAAAAGTCGGAAAATCTAAAAGTTAATATCGCTCCTGCAACTTCGAGATTCATTATGGTTCATAAGCATTTTACGGAGTTTCATGACTCTTTTGGGGTGAAGCAAGGTAAAACATTGGAATACCAATTAGGTATGTCTTTAAGTGGTTATTACAAATTAAATATTATGGAAAATGTTTCCATGGAAAATATTATTAATTTGTATTCGAATTATCTGGATAAGCCCGGAAACATTGTTTTAGATTATCAATTAAATATTGTAATGTCTATAAATAAGTACTTATCGACAAACTTCACTTTTCAAACAATTTATGATGATCAAGCCTTTAGTGGTTTTCAAATTCGAGAGATGTTAGGTGTAGGAGTTAATTTTACATTCTAGAATTAAAGTTAAAATTTAAAATAAAAAGCAAACCCCCAGAGATTTCTCTGGGGGTTTGCTTTTTATAATAAATGAATACCTTTTTCATGAGCATCTTTTTTGACATGTTCTGGCCAAATACTTGCTTGAACCTCGCCAATATGTTTTTTCTTTAATAAGAACATACAGATTCTAGATTGGCCCAAACCTCCACCGACTGAAAGTGGTAGTTGATCGGTTAGAAGTAAGTTATGATAAAATAAGTTACTTCTATCTTGTAAGGATTCTAGCTCTAATTGATGTAATAAAGCTTGTTTATCTACTCTAATCCCCATGGAAGATAGTTCGATGGATTGTTCACGTAATTCATCCCAAACAAGAAGGTCACCATTTAGACCTAGATAATTATCTTGATTTTTAGTACTCCAATCATCATAATCGGCAGATCTTTTATCATGCGGCTGACCATTACTAAGATTTGCACCAATACCTATTATAAAAACTGCACCATAGTCTTTTGCAATAGCGTGTTCTCTTTGTTTTGGTGTAAGTTCTGGATATTTATCTAAAACTTGTTGTGCATATATAAAGGTAACTTTTTCTGGTAAAACTGGCTTGATAGCTAATTCTTGATATACGATTTGTTCTGTTTGTTTTAAACTTTGATAGATTCGATTTACTACATCTTTTAAATAGGAAATATTTCTGTGATGTTTGGTTATTGTTAACTCCCAATCCCACTGATCTACATAAATTGAGTGAATGTCACTTGTGCTTTCATCTGGTCTTAAGGCCTTCATATCTGTTAGAATTCCTTCTAAAGGGTCTAAATTTAATTCTTTGAGTCTAATTCTTTTCCATTTAGCCAAAGAGTGCACTACTACGGCACGATTGTCATTTAAGAATTTTACAGGGAAGGAAACTGCACGCTCTTTTCCACTAAGATCGTCATTGATTCCTGTTCCTTCTCTTACAATCATTGGGGAAGATATGGGGTAAAGGTTTAGGGCATCGCATAACTTTTTAGAAAAGGTCTGTTTTACTAAAGCTATGGCTTTCTCGGTTTGTAAAATTTCTTTTTTACTCATGATAAATTTAGATATGATTTATAATTGGAATGTTTTTGAAAAAAATAGGCATAAAAAAAAGCCCCTTTTATTAAAAGGAGCTTTTAAACGGATAATGAAATAATATATAATTAACTTAAATCAAAAACAATAGCAAGCCCCTTTGGATTGTATACACAATTCAAATTATTATTAGCGTTATTATTGTTTAATGATTGATACATATAATCTTTTTATGATTAGGGTAAAAGTAATAAAATTTTTATAACTAGCATTTAAAAAAGCTAATATTATTTAAATTTCTTCATGATCGATATCCAAAGGGCCTTCACTGGCTTGTAAATGATCATAATCTGGATACAGAAAATCGTTATAAGGAAACCTTGTTACATGTATTTCTCTTACGGCTTCGTATACTTTTTTTCTCAACTCTTCAAAATTATCTTTTTGGGTTGCTGAAATAAATACGGCATTATCTTGCCCAACTTTATTCATCCATGTTCGTTTCCAGTCCTCTATGGTATTGTGTTTAGATGTACGCTCGGTTATTAAATCATCTTGTTCGATTGTTTCATGTTCATAAGCATCTATTTTGTTGAAAACCATTAGGGTAGGTTTATCTATGGATTTTATATCTTTAAGAATTTGGTTAACCGATTCAATATGATTCTCAAAGTCATGATGTGAGATATCCACCACGTGAATTAATAAATCTGCCTCACGAACCTCATCTAAGGTACTTTTAAAGGATTCTACTAATTGTGTAGGTAGCTTTCTAATAAAGCCAACTGTATCGGAAAGTAAAAAAGGAAGATTACCAATAACAATCTTTCTAACGGTAGTATCTAATGTAGCAAATAATTTATTTTCTACAAATACTTCACTCTTTCCAAGGGCATTCATTAGAGTCGATTTTCCAACGTTGGTATATCCCACTAAAGCAACTCGAACCATAGCTCCACGGTTTCCTCTTTGAGAGGCCATTTGCTTATCGATAACTTTTAGTTTCTCTCTTAGTAGGGTAATTCGATCTCTAACTATACGTCTGTCTGTTTCAATTTCTGTTTCTCCAGGACCTCTCATCCCAATACCTCCTCGTTGACGTTCTAAGTGAGTCCACATTCCAGATAATCTTGGTAATAAATACTGAAATTGCGCAAGTTCTACTTGTGTTCGGGCATACGAGGTTTGTGCTCTTTGTGCAAAAATATCGAGTATCAAGTTGGTACGGTCTAAGACTTTACAGTCTAGAATTCTAGATATGTTTTTTTGTTGAGCAGGTGTTAATTCGTCGTCAAAAATTACCGTATGAATATTATTTTCTACGATATACTGATGTATTTCCTCAATTTTTCCTGTTCCTACAAAAGTTTTAGGATTTGGTTTTTCTAATTTTTGTGAAAAACGTTTAAAAACTTGTCCTCCAGCAGTAAAAGTTAAAAACTCTAATTCATCTAAATACTCTTGTAACTTGGCTTCATCTTGGTCTTTTGTAATAATGCCAACTATTACAGAACGTTCAAAATTTGTTTCTTCTCTTTCAATCATAGAACTATGTATATATTACAAAATTAGTAAAAATGTAAGACTGTATAACAAAGGTATTAAATTTGTGTGTAATTATATTTTTTGTGGCTTATTTAATATTTCACTGTATTAATTTAAGTTTTATTTATAATTTAATGAGTTGCTTTTGCTTAACTTGCTAAAACATTGGTATGTTTATTGTAGTTAGTATATAAGTTTATTTAAAAAATTAGAATTATGCAAATTAAAAAATATATAGTACTTGTTTTTGCATTTGTTAGTTTTTTGCAAGTGCAGGCACAAAAAACCACGGTAACAGCAAACAGTTATGATATAAGTGATAATTTAGACCTACAAGCTGTAGCATCTATATTTGGAGACTCGAGTGATTTAGCTGATTTCGAATACCGTTTAAATGATCCTAAGTCTAGAATATCCAATTTAGATTTAAATAACGACGGATATGTAGATTACTTAAGAGTAGTTGAATTAGTTGAAGGCAATACACACCTTATTGTAATTCAATCTGTCTTGGGACAAGATATGTATCAGGATATTGCGACCATTGAGGTGGAAAAGCAAAAAAAACGTGGTAATGTGTATATACAGGTAGTTGGAAACTCATTTCTTTATGGGCCCAACTATATTTATGAGCCTGTATATGTTTCTAGGCCACCCATTTTTTCATTATTTTGGACTAATTCCTATAGACCATATTATTCTTCCTGGAATTGGGGTTATTATCCAAGTTACTATTATAATTATAACCCTTATGCGACTAATATTTATATAGGTCATATACATAACCATATTAATTACAATAACAATTATTTATATCACCCTTATAGATATAGTAACAGAGCAAGAACTCTATATAAGAATAATCGAAATGATTATTATGAACGTCAATATCCAGATAGAGATTTTAGAACTAAATACAAGGATGCTAATTATGTAAACCATTACGATAGATATAATTCAGCAACTAGTAGAAGCTCTTACGCTGTTAAATCAAGTTCAAATAACCGTACGCCAGTTACTGATTCGGATAGAAATCCTTATTATTCTAACGGTAGTTCTTCTTCTAGTTCTAGTAGAACTTCTTATACTAGAGATACTAACTCAAATGGATCTAGTGCCTCTACAAATAGTCGTGGAAATTACTCAAGTAATACTAGCTCGAATACAAGTAGATCTTCTTACTCAAGTGGTAACACAGGTTCCTATTCATCTAGTCCTAGTTATTCTCGAGGAACTACTAGTTCATCCTCAGGATATACTAGAAGTTCAAGTGGAAATAGTACAAGTAGTAATATAAATTCTAGTAGAAGTTCTAGCTCAAGAAGCTCTTATAGTGTGCCTGCTAGTTCTTCTAATTCTAGAGGCTCTTATAGTAGCCCTTCTAGTTCAAGAAGCTCTTATAGTAGTCCTTCTAATTCTTCTAATTCAAGCAAGTCTTCAAGAACAAGTAGTGGATCCTCTAGATCTAATTCTGGAAGCTCTAACAGTAGTAGGAGTTCTTATTCAAGATAATTTTGTTAGATACAATTTGATAGTATTTGGTGGATACAATTCATTGTGTCCACCTTTTTTATTTTAATTACTCAAATAATACAAGATTACTGAGTAGTTTTTATGTATAAAGCCCCTTGATTAGAGTTATCGATTTTCTCGTAAGTAGTTTGATATATGTATCATCGGATAAATCGTTGAAAATCCTTTTTTTAAATTAAATCTATTTTTACTTCTAATTCTAATTCTTAAGACTTTGGGTTAAAGGGAATTTATTTAAAATAAAAAAGTCGGAAGTTTTATCCCTCCGACTTTTTATAGTTTTTTATGTAAGTTTTTTACTTGAAAATATCATTTAAAACATCAGCTAAGCGAATACCTCCTTTTAGTAGGGAATCCTCTATGGTGTCTTTAAAATCATAATGATATCCGTAGCTTAATGAACTACTATTATCGTCTTGTACACTAGCATAAAGTTGTTCTGCAACATTATAGGATTCAAAAATCCAATCATTTAAATTTCCTTTAGAAATTTCTTTGTTATATTTCTTTCCATGTACATCTAATACTGTTGCATATTCTGTATAGCTATACTTGTCAAAATCTACTAAAGCAGAATCCCACAAAGAGTGTAAATTAGTTGGTTTTCTAAACCATTCTACTTTTACTCTATTTCCTCCTAAATCTTCAGGTCTTCCTACGTGCATTGGTTGATGAAGATCTCCAATAATATGAATTAAGAAATATAATTTTTGTTGTTTTTCTTCTAGGGTTAAATCTTTATTTTTTAACTCATCGATTAGTAGCAAAGCTCTTTTGTAAGCATTTGCATCAGTGGATTGTTCCAAAGCAATATCAAAAGCTTGTCTATCTAATCCCCCTGGCATATTAACATAATGCCAACCGTCTGCAAATTTAAAGCTTGGATCTGATTTTATAAAATCAGGCCAGTTTGCCCAATATGCTAATTGTTGATCACCAATGATTTCTTTTAATTGTTTTTTAGCCTTTTTACTTAAGTTTCGTTGTGCAATTTCTGCTACAACTCTGTGTCCAGTTGTCCCCCATGCAAAAACATTTGATGTCTGTAATGTAAATAGTGCTGCTATTACAAAAAATAAGATTTTCTTCATTTTAAATTATTGTTCGTTAAATAATGCTTTTAATTCTATAGCATCACTAGGTAGCATTTTACCTGCGATAACTAAGCTTAATTGTTTTCTTCTAAGTGCTCCTAAAAAGCGCTCTTTTTCGAGTTTGGTCTCTGGAATAATTTCCGGAACAACAACAGGGTGTCCTGTATCATCAACAGCTACAAAGGTATATATTGCTTCGTTGGCTTTTATTTTGTTTCCAGATTCTCGATCTTCAATCCAAACATCAAGGTAAACTTCCATAGAAGTATTAAAAGCTCGCGATATTTTCGCCTCCACACTAACTACACTTCCAAGAGGAATAGGTCTATTAAATGCTACGTGATTTACAGAAGCAGTTACACAAACTCTTCGAGAATGACGTCTAGCGGCTATACCAGCTGCTCTATCCATACGTGCAAGTAGCTCTCCACCAAACATATTGTTTAAGGGATTCGTTTCACCGGGTAAAACTAAATCGGTCATTAAGGTTGCCGATTCTGATACTAATTTAGCTTCCATTTATAAATTTTCCACAAATATAATGACATTAAACAAAAAATCCCTTAACTTTTGGTTAAGGGATTAAGGTTTAACTTTTATTGTACTAAAATCCAAGCATCTTTGTTGGATTTCTTATGTATTTTCCTAAGCTCACTTTGAGCAGATTCCTTGTCTGTAAAGCCCCCGTATGCAACAGGATACATTCCATACTTACTTCTAGGAAGTACTAGTGCGTGGTCATGACCTGATTCTTTTAACTTTTCAGCTTGGGAATTTGCAGCGTCTTGATTTCTAAAAGCACAAGCTATGATATAATACGGTGTAGCCAGGGGAGTCTTATCTTGTTTTTCAACTACAGGTAAGTTTACAACCTTTGCTGTGGGCTCGATAAAAAATGTAGCCTGTTGAATTTGATTTTCTAGTTGTACCTGTACTTTCTTTTGTATTTCTAAATCTTGGTAATTTTTATAGGAATCATATCCATTTTGAAATAAAAAGTAACCAACGCCCGTTAAAATAGCTACACTAGCTACATAGGGTAGTAGATTATATTTTGGTTTTAACTTAACTGTTTTTTTATTTGAAACTACCGGTAATGATCTATCAATTCGAAAAGCTGTTACTGCACTCAACCCAAAAGAAGTTTTTTTAAAACTTGAATCACCAGCGGGCGAGAACATTAAAACGTTATCTTCTAAAAGTTGTATCTCTCCTATTTGATCCAAGTTTAAGTGGCCAAGAGTTTTTAAATCTTCCATCCACTTAGATGTTTGTTGATATATTAAATCTAGAGCTTGTTCGTACGAGATTTTCATATCTGATGCGATATGATGTGCAAGAAGACCATCATTGTAAATAATATTGACATTAAAAGAAAGTCTTCTAAAGGGAGGAAAGAAGGCATCGGCTTTCTCATCGTAGTAAGCAGGCTGATTCTGCGTTAAAAATGCCCCAAAGCCTGGGACTACCACACATTGATAACGAAACATTAAATCCGATATGTATTTTTCTATCCTCATAATTACAAAATTACACCATTGCATTTATAAAACAAATAAATATATAACAATAATCTCATTATTACTTTATTAGCTCTTTATTTTTAAAAAAAACATCTGGTATTTCCAGAAAATTTTAAAGCAAATTACAAATACGAAAGTAAGTAACTAACTAATGTAAAAATAAGGGATTAAAAAAAACCACCTAAAAATAGGTGGTTGATATTTATTTGATAGGTAATTGTCCATAGCCAAGTTTTTCTCTTACTCTATTTAGAGTTTGGGTTGCTACCTTAGAGGCTTTTTCAGCTCCAATTTGGAGAAGTTTATCAACTTCTTCTAAGTTGTTTATATAGTAGTCGTACTTTTGCCTAATGGTGGCAAATTTTTCTACGATTAGTTCATACAGGGCCTGTTTTGCATGACCATAGCCATAATTTCCACCTAAATAATTGTTTCTCATCTGCTCTACTTGCTCAGGAGTTGCTAGGAGTTTGTAGATGATAAAAACATTACAAGTATCTGGGTCTTTAGGGTCTTCTAATGGTGTACTATCTGTCTCAATACTCATTATTTGTTTTCGTAAAGCTTTATCACTTTGAAAAATATTGATGGTATTGTTTCTCGATTTACTCATTTTATTTCCATCTGTACCTGGTACTATCATAACTTGTTCTGAAATTTTTGCCTCGGGTAAGACAAAAGTTTCTCCCATTTGATTATTAAACCTAGTTGCAACATCTCTTGTAATTTCTATGTGCTGCAATTGATCTTTACCTACAGGTACATATTGTGCGTCATAAAGTAAAATATCAGCCGCCATTAGCATTGGATAGTAAAACAAACCAGCATTAACATCGGACAATACCGAAGCTTTGTCTTTAAAAGAATGGGCTAATGTTAGACGCTGATATGGGAAAAAACAACTAAGATACCACGTTAATTCGGTGGTTTGCGCAACGTCACTTTGGCGATAAAATGTGACATGATTAATATCTAAACCACAAGCAAGCCAGGTTGCTGCTACACTATAGGTGTTTTCTTGTAATGTTTTTGCGTCTTTAATCTGGGTTGCGGAATGTAAATTGGCAATAAAAAGAAAAGAAATATTCTCCTTGTTATTAGCCATTTCCACTGCGGGAAGAATAGCTCCTAAGAGATTTCCTAAGTGTGGAGTTCCCGTGCTTTGTACTCCGGTTAGAATTTTAGCCATTGATTTTTGAATTATATAATAAATAGCAAAGATAAATCATTTGTTTTATTAATTATAGAGTTTTGCCAAGGTAATTAGTTGTGTTAGTAAGGTATAAGTTTACTTGAGAATATTCTGTATATGAAATTTTTCTAATTTCTAAGGAATTATTGTGCTTTTTATTTTTATAACACGGGAGTTACCAGAAAGATTTCTAAATTTACTCTTCCAAAAAGTGTATGAAAATTATGAGAGTACTATGTTGGCTTGCTAGTTGTTTATGGAGAATATGGTTTTACATGTGGATGGTAATTGTAATATTGATTCTAAGCCCTTTTTTGTTGTTAGTAATTTGGTCACAAAGACAATATCCATATTTTTATAAACTTGCTCGTGTTTGGGCAATTCTTACTTTTTATGGAATCGGTATGAGGTATAAAGTAGAAAAAAGTTTTTCTTTAGAAAAAGGAGCAAGCTATATGTTTATTGCCAATCATACATCCATGCTGGATATTATGCTAATGCTTATTGTTATAAAACGCAATCCATTTGTTTTTGTAGGGAAGAAAGAGTTAGCAGATTTACCATTATTTGGTTTCTTTTATCGAAAAACTAGCATTTTAGTTGACCGAAACGATACTAGAAGTAGAGTGGGGGTATATAATAGTGCTCAAGAAAGAATAGATAAGGGGTTAAGTATTTGTATCTTTCCTGAAGGAGGAGTGCCTGATGATCGAACTGTTGTATTAGATAATTTTAAAGATGGTGCATTTCGCTTGGCTATCGAACATAAAATTCCTATTGTTCCAATTGCATTTGGTAGATTGAAATATCACTTTCCATTTGTATGGGGTTTAGGATATCCAGGAAGAATTCCAGTGATAATTAATGAACCAATCTTAACTACTAATAAGTTAGCTAGCGAAAAAAGAATTCTAAAACAGCAAGCATATAATGTGATTTACCAACCTGTTAATAGTTGGGAAAAAGAGTTGAAAACCCGTTGGAGTTTATAGAATAAAAAACTAACACTAGTGAAAAAAATTAGAGTCAAGGACTCTTGTGACAGCATAAGATTTACAAGAGATTTTTGATAAATGATTTAGTCAATAGTTTTATTTAGCTAAAGTTTGTATTATTTATCTACTAGATAGACAACTGATGAAATTATATGATTTCTTTCGCTGATAGTAATTACTTTAATGAACTGAGCCCAGTGTTTAACTGGGCTCAGTGCATTAAAAATATAGTGTAATTTTATTTAATTATTTTTGTACTGTAATTAAATGAAAAGTAATTTTTTTTAAGGAAATCAAATTCTAATTGTTATGAATTTTCGTTTTCTTTGATTAATTCTTTAATCTTCGTTTCTAATTCCTCCATTAACTCAGGGTTGTCTTTTATTAAGCCTTTCACAGCGTCACGACCTTGACCTAATTTAGTATCTCCGTAGCTGAACCAAGAACCACTTTTCTTTACAATTTCATATTCAACAGCTAGATCTAAAATTTCTCCAACTTTGGAAACACCTTCTCCGTACATTATATCAAATTCTGCTGTTCTAAAAGGTGGTGCTACTTTGTTTTTTACGACTTTAACTTTCGTTCTGTTTCCAATAATATTTTCACCGTCTTTAATTTGGGTAGAACGACGAATATCTAAACGAACAGAAGCATAGAATTTTAATGCATTACCACCTGTTGTTGTTTCAGGATTTCCAAACATAACGCCAATTTTTTCACGTAATTGGTTAATGAAAAATACAGTACAGTTGGTTTTGCTAATTGTTGAGGTTAGCTTTCTTAAAGCTTGTGACATTAAACGAGCATGAAGACCCATTTTGGAATCTCCCATTTCCCCTTCAATTTCACTTTTTGGTGTTAGTGCTGCAACTGAGTCTACAACTACTAGATCTATTGCGCCAGAGCGAATTAGGTTTTCTGTAATTTCTAAGGCTTGTTCACCATTATCAGGTTGCGAAATAATTAAGTTGTCAATATCAACACCCAATTTCTGAGCATAAAAACGATCAAATGCATGCTCTGCATCTATAAAAGCAGCGATACCACCATTTTTTTGAGCCTCCGCAATTGCATGTAAAGTTAATGTTGTTTTTCCCGAAGATTCAGGTCCATAGATCTCAATAATTCTTCCTTTCGGATACCCACTCACACCCAAAGCAAGATCAATTCCTAAAGATCCTGAAGGAATTACTTCTATCTCTTCCACAGCGGTATCTCCAAGTTTCATTACAGTACCTTTACCGTAGGTTTTATCTAATTTATCTAATGTTAGCTGTAACGCTTTTAGTTTTGCTTCTTTATCTGCACTCATTTTATTGAAAAAATAGGTTCTTAATGAGGTAAAAGTAATACTTTTTGTTTACAATTCAACCAAAGGTAGGTATTATGCTACAAATTATAGCAAATTGTTGTTTCTCCTAACAAGTCTAAGTATAGTTGTAGCTGCTGTTTTTGTTTTATTTGTTAATCAGTTAGTTATGTGATTTTAAAAAAAGAGATCTAGTAGATATACGGGAATAGAAAAATAGCGTATTGTGTTATTTGATATTTTTTAGACTACAGTGGTCTCAGGGTGTTTTTAAAAGAGTCTTTTGCAGGTCTAGGATTGGGAAAAATTAAAAATTACTAAAGGGTTTTTAGCCAGTTATATATAAAAAAATTATCTTTGTCGAATCAAATCCTTCCATTTAGGATTTGATACTAATTATTTATTATCGACTTAAATTGTTTATAGCATGCAACTGTATAACACCCTAAGCGCCGAGGAGAGAGCTTTGCTAATTGAGCAAGCTGGCGAAAAACGTTTAACTTTATCTTTCTACGCATACGCGAAAATACAAGATCCACAAAAATTTAGAGACGATTTATTCCAAGAATGGCATAAGCTTGATGCTTTAGGTCGTACCTATGTAGCACATGAAGGAATTAATGCTCAGATGAGTATTCCTGCTTCTAAATTAGAAGAATTTCGTGAAACCTTAGAAGCCTATGATTTTATGAAAGGTATACGATTAAATGTAGCTATTGAGCAAGATGACTTATCTTTTTTAAAATTAACTGTAAAGGTTAGAAAAAAAATTGTAGCTGATGGGTTGGATGACCATACGTTTGATGTAACTAACAAGGGTATTCATTTAAGAGCAAAAGAGTTTAATGAATTACTAGAGGATCCAAACACTGTTGTAGTAGATTTTAGAAATCATTATGAAAGTGAAGTTGGTCATTTTACAGGTGCAATTACTCCTGATGTAGATACTTTTAGAGAGTCCTTACCTATTATAAAAGAACAATTAGAAAATATAAAAGAGCAAAAAAACTTATTGATGTATTGTACCGGAGGTATCCGCTGTGAGAAGGCTTCAGCGTACTTTAAACATCATGGTTTTAAGAATGTTTATCAATTAGAAGGGGGTATTATTGAATATACTCGTCAGGTTAAGCAAGAGGGATTAGAGAGTAAATTTATAGGAAAGAATTTTGTTTTTGATCATCGCTTAGGTGAAAGAATAACAGATGATGTAATTGCTCATTGTCATCAGTGTGGGGCACCTTGTGATACTCATGTGAATTGTGCAAATGAGGCTTGTCATCTGCTATTTATTCAGTGTGATGATTGTGCAGAAGCAATGCATGGATGTTGTACAACGGAGTGCTTGGAAACAATACAATTACCATTAGAGGAGCAGAAAAGATTAAGACAAGGTGTACAAAAAGGGAATCTTGTATTTAAAAAAGGACGTTCCGAGGCATTAAAGTTTCAAAAAGAACGTAATGTTTTCGAGGAAATTAAACCTGTAAAAGTTAGTACAGTTACTCAAATTAGAAAGAAAAAAATGGAACGACGCGTTTTAGTTGGTAGTGTTCAACATTATTTTACTAAGGCAAGTGTAGGACAAGTTCTTTTAAGTAAAGATTTAGAATTAGGAAATAGGATTGTTATTGTTGGTCCAACAACAGGCGAGGAGTTTATAAACGTTGATAAAATGATGGTTAACGGACAAGAAGTAACTCAAGCCAAGCAAGGAGATAAAATGACTATCCAGTTAGGTTTTAGAGTAAGAAAAAATGATCAAATATTTAAAGTTGTAGAGTAATTAAGGTTAAAGCTTTAGAAAAAAGTAAAATTAATTGATAAGTTGTGGATATTGTTTTTAATCCATTTCTTTGTCCGTATCCTAACTTATAAGGTTTTAAATTATGAGAATATTATACTACTTAAGTACTTGTGATACTTGCAAGAGAATCATGAAAGATTTACCGGATTTGGATACTTTTGAACTAAGAGAAATTAAAAAACAACCTATTTCAGCAAATGAGCTAGATCAGATGTATAAACTTTCTAATAGTTATCAAGCCCTTTTTAATAAAAGAGCACAGTTATATAAGAGTAGAAATTTGAAAAATGCTAATCTGCAAGAACAAGATTTTAAAGATTTATTATTAGAGCATTATACTTTTTTAAGCCGTCCCGTTTTTATTATAGATAATGAAATTTTTATAGGTAATAGTTCTAAAGTTATCCAACAAGTGAAGCAGAAAATTACATATTAATAGTATAAAAAAGAGCTGGAAATATTTTTTTCAGCTCTTTTTTATTTTTTCACAAGGATGTTTTGAAATAAGATTTAGTTGTTAATACACTGGTGTTCAGTAGATTGCCGGATTACTTGTTT
Organism: Myroides sp. LJL119; assembly: GCF_054871605.1. Classification (NCBI taxonomy): domain Bacteria; kingdom Pseudomonadati; phylum Bacteroidota; class Flavobacteriia; order Flavobacteriales; family Flavobacteriaceae; genus Myroides; species Myroides sp. LJL119. The sequence goes on along the minus strand of NZ_JBTXLO010000001.1, from coordinate 530,791 downwards.
TGATTTAAATTGCTTTAAAAGCAGTTTATTTTCAAATAAAGTGAATATCACTAGTTTTTTTAATAAAAAAACCTTAATTTTAGGATACTATAGTTAATTTAAAGATAGATTGCTAATTTCAAAAGAAAATAGTAATGAAATAGGATTAAATATAATTTAAATTAAATTTAACACTTTTAGATGTGACTAAACCACCGTTTAGTTGTCTAAAGGGCATACGAAAGGGAGAAATTGCTATGAAATCCTTTTTAAAATAAGTGTAAACCCAAGCATTAGGGTATGAAATTCCAAATAGGGGAGGTATTTCATGTTTTAAACCTAAACTTGGTTGTTGTTTGAATTAGGTTAGGATTTTAAACAACTAAAAAACTTATCATTGTTTTGGTTTACTTCCAACAATTAACGTTGAGTATGGGTTGAAGTAAAAAGTTAAGTATAGAGGGCTTTTAGCCTTCTATACTTTTTTTTTGTTTAAACAAAAAGGATCTTTTAGTGGCTAAAGGTTTAATTGTGTTGTAAATAAAGTAGTATTTTATAGGAATTATAGGTAGATTATTTGAGATTTTAGTACCTTTGTAGCTATTATTTTTTTAGGATATGATACAATCGATGACCGGTTTTGGTAAAGCTAGTTTGCAATTAGCAACCAAAAAGATAACTGTAGAAGTTAAATCGTTAAATAGTAAAAATTTAGATTTAAATGTTCGACTACCACAAGCTTATAGAGAAAAAGAGCTACCATTACGAAATGTAATAGCCTTAGAATTGGAAAGGGGAAAAGTTGATTTTTCTATGTTTTGTGAGGTGACCGCAGAAGAGACTTCTAATAAAATTAACGGTCCTATTGTAATGGCGTATATCCAACAAATGAAAGAGCTGATTCCCGATGCTGATCAAACGGAATTAATGAAGATGGCTGTTCGAATGCCTGATGCTTTAAAAGTGGAGCGTCAAGAATTAGACGATAATGAATGGCAACAAATTCAGCAAGTAATTCAATCGGCCTTAGCCAATATTAAAGAATTTCGTCACAGTGAAGGAGCTTCTTTAGAGAAGGATTTTTTGATTCGTATTGAAAATATTCATAGTTGTATGGAGCAAATCATTAATCTAGATGTAGAACGTATTATTACTGTCAAAGAAAGATTACGTACCAATTTGCAGGAATTGCAGCTAAATATAGATGAAAATAGGTTTGAACAAGAGATTATCTATTATTTAGAAAAAATGGATATTACCGAAGAAAAGGTTCGTTTAAAAAAGCATTTAGATTATTTTGTAGAAACTTTAAATGGAACCCAGGCTAATGGTCGTAAACTAGGCTTTATTGCACAAGAAATGGGACGTGAAATCAATACCATGGGCTCAAAAAGTAATCATGCAGAAATGCAGAAACTAGTGGTACAAATGAAAGATGAATTAGAAAAAATTAAAGAACAAGTTTTAAATGTTCTGTAATTAAATATAAGTAACAACACGACATTATGACGAAAAAAGGTAAGCTGATAGTTTTTTCAGCTCCCTCAGGATCTGGTAAAACTACAATTGTTAAGCATTTACTTGGGAAGGAAGATTTAAATTTAGAGTTTTCAATATCTTGTACTTCTAGAGAGGCACGTGGACAGGAAATAAATGGAACGGATTATTATTTTATTTCTTTAGAAGAGTTTAAAAAACATATAAAATCTGAAGATTTTCTAGAATGGGAAGAAGTATATCGCGATAATTTCTATGGTACACTTAAGAGCGAAATAGAAAGGATTTGGGCTAAAGGTAAAAATGTTATTTTTGATATAGATGTTGCTGGAGGGTTACGTATTAAGAAGAAATTTCCTGAAGAAACATTGGCTGTTTTTGTTAAACCACCAAGTATCGATGAGTTGAAAATACGACTAAAAAAGCGCTCTACAGAATCAGAGGATAAAATAAACATGCGAATAGCTAAGGCTTCTGTAGAATTGGCAACTGCACCTCAGTTTGATTTAGTTATAAAAAATTATGATTTGGATACAGCCAAACAAGAGGCTTATCAAATTGTGAAGGAATTTATTAAGTAAATAATTAATCATGAAGGTTGGACTTTATTTTGGAACATTTAATCCGGTTCATGTAGGACATTTAATAATAGCAAATCATATTGTACAGTATACTAACTTAGATCAAGTATGGATGGTTGTAACTCCCCATAGTCCTTTAAAAAAGAAAAGGGGACTATTAGAGGATTACCACCGAATTCATATGGTTAATTTGGCATGTCAAGAATATGATTATATTAAGAGCTCTGATATTGAGTTTAATTTATCACAGCCTAATTATACTATAAATACAATGGCTTATTTAAATGAGCGTTTTCCTAAATATGAGTTTAGCTTAATAATGGGAGAGGATAACTTAGATTCTCTGCCTAAGTGGAAAAATTATGAGCTGTTAATGGAACGATATCATTTTTATGTGTATCCTAGGTTATTTAGCGATAAATTAGTTGACAATCCTTTAAGAAGTCACCCCCATGTGCATTTGGTGGAAAAAGCACCAGTAATTGAAATTTCATCTACCTATATACGCAATGGAATCAAGGAATCTAAAAATGTTCGTCCTCTTTTAGATAAGGAAGTCTGGAAGTATATAGATCATAATTTGTTTTATAAAAAATAATAATAAATAAAAAAGGAAACTACGGTTTCCTTTTTTACTTTAAAACAGATATTTTAATATGGAAAATTTTGAATTGTTTAATCCAACTAAGCTTTTTTTTGGTAAAGGAGAAATCCATAAACTAAAGAATGAAATTCCTATTGATGCAAAAGTTTTATTAGTTTACGGTCAAGGAAGTATACATACAAACGGTGTGTATCAACAAGTTTCTACAGCACTAAAGAATCATATTGTTATAGAGTTTGGGGGTATTCAGCCAAATCCTGTTTATGAGACCTTGCAAAAGGCATTAGCTATAATTCATCAAGAGAAAATTGATTTTATACTAGGTGTTGGAGGAGGTAGTGTAATTGATGGGGTAAAATATCTTTCGGCAGCTACCCATTACAAGGGAAATCCTATTGAGATTATTCAAAATAAAATGAATGTAAAATGGGAAACTTTACCTTATGGAGCTGTTTTAACACTACCAGCTACTGGAAGTGAGATGAATTGTGGCGCAGTAATTACTATTGAATCTACACATGAAAAATTGTCCTTTCAGGGAAATGCACTTTATCCCAAATTTTCAATTTGTGATCCTACGGTTATTGGAAGTTTACCAAGCAGACAAATTAGTAACGGATTAGTTGATGGTTTTATACATGTTTTAGAACAGTATTTAACTTATCCTCAAGATGCTTTTTTACAAGATCGTTTTGCCGAAGCAATTTTATCCACCTTTGTTGAGGTGGCACCAAAGGTTTTAAAAGATCCTACAAACTATAGTGCAGCAAGTACCTTTATGTGGTGCTGTACCATGGCCTTAAATGGGTTGATTAGTATGGGGGTAAAGCAAGATTGGGTTACTCACGCTTTAGGGCATGAGTTAACAGTTTTATATGGCATAGATCATGGTAGAAGTTTAGCCATTGTAAATACAAATTTATATCGTGTAATGTTTGATTTTAAACAGCAGAAGTTAGCTCAATTGGGCAAGCAAGTTTTTAAGATAGACAACGGTACTACCCAGGAGATTGCTATGTTAACTTTGGAAAAACTGGATTCTTTTTATCATAGTGTTGGTGTTTCAACTCATTTATCAGATTATACCGATGATTATCTAAATACCAGTGACTTTATAGTGGAACGTTTTAAAGAAAGAGGGTGGGTTGCCATGGGTGAAAGGAAAAATATAACCCTAGATAAAATAGCTCAAATAATACAAAAAAGTTATTAATTAATAGGGTAAGTCTTTTACTTTCAGGTATTTTAATGGATTTAGAAATTGTTTATTAGTTTAAATTTTAGTCTTCTGTAGCGTCTTAGGGATTAAAAAACATAAAATTATATTTAAGTTTCCTAGAAATTGTTTTATGGTATGAAATTATAATATTGTTAATTTTGCTGTTAGTTTTTTCTTAGTTTCATATATTTGTGATTAATCTTGTGTAAAACAGACTAGGTATTTGGTAAATAACATACTGTATTGCTAATTGTTTGCAATAGGTTTTTTACTTACTTTTGGCACAGATATAATCAATATTATGAACGAGTACCCAAAATTTGCGGTAATAGGTGGTGGAAGTTGGGCAACCGCTATTGTAAAAATGCTTAGTGAGAACCTAGGTAAAATTGCATGGTATATCCGAAGTGAGATGGCGATTGAGGAGATTAAGGTAAATCACCATAATCCTAATTATTTGAGTTCGGTAGAATTTGATGTGAATCAACTATATTTAACTAATGATATTAATAAAGCTATTTCTTACGCAGACTATGTAATATTTGCTATTCCTTCTGCTTTTTTAAGTAAAGAGATGGAAAAGGTACATACTAGTTTAGCCGACAAAGTTATTGTTTCGGCTATAAAGGGTATTATTCCCGAGACTAGCTTAATTGTGGGAGAGCACTTTCATCAAATTTATGACATACCATATGATAATATTGCAGTTATTACTGGTCCTTGTCATGCGGAAGAAGTTGCCTTGGAAAGATTATCTTATTTAACTATTGCTTGTCGAAATAAGCAACACGCAAAGATGCTTCAACAGTGCATTAGTAGTCATTATATTAAAGTAAAATTAACCGATGATATTGTAGGAACTGAGTATGCAGCTGTTTTAAAGAACATTTATGCTATTGCTTGTGGGATGGCACATGGATTGGGGTATGGTGATAATTTTCAAGCCTTATTAATGAGTAATGCTATTCGGGAGATGAATAAAGTAATTAAAAAGGTATATAAGATGAAAAGAAATATAAACAACTCTGCTTATCTTGGAGATCTTTTAGTTACTGGTTATTCTTTGTTTTCTAGAAATCGAATGTTTGGTAATATGATTGGAAAAGGTTACACAGTTAAAAGTGCCCAAATGGAGATGAACATGATTGCCGAGGGATACTACGCGACAAAGAGTGCTTATGCCTTAACGCAAAGCGTTGGTGCTAAAACCCCAATTATAAATGCAGTATACGATATTTTGTATAATGGTAAGGATCCTAAAAAAACCTTTAGAAAGCTCACAGAAAAATTAGATTAAATTTTTAATTATCTTTCGTCTTTTTATTTTTTATCGATAAAAAATTGTAACCTACTGATTTTAAGTAGGTTATTTTTTTTAGAAATATTTTCTTTTTTGTTTAATAATGTTGTAAATTGTTGATTTACAGGCACATATTTATCGTTCTCTTGGTGGAGAATTTTATAATTAGCTTTGGACTCATAAAAAAATATTGATATGGATCACCTTGTTAATCACCCTGGACTACTGGGTATTTTTGGCGTTGTTATTTTAGTAATGTTATTACTGGATTTAGGCGTTTTTAATAAAAATAGTCATATAGTATCAACAAAAGAAGCTTTAATCTGGAGTATAGTTTGGATAGGTCTGGCTATGTGCTTTAGTGGTGTAATTTATTATTATATGGACCTTGAAAACTTTGTACGTTTTCAAAGTGCTTACTGGATAGAAAAGGCTTTATCGGTTGATAATTTATTTGTATTTATTTTAGTTTTTACTTTTTTTAAAGTTCCTAAAGTATTACACCATCGTGTTTTGTTTTGGGGAATTATCGGAGCGTTAGTCTTTCGAGCTATTTTTATTTTTGCCGGCGTTGAAATTATTAATTTGACTTATTTACCGGAATTTATTTTCTTAGGTAAGCCTGTTGAAGTTAATGTAGTGTTATCAATTTTTGGAATATTCTTACTTGTTTCGGGGATTAAAAGCTGGTTTGCTAAAGATGAACACGATGAAAATCAAGATTTATCAAAGAACTTTGCAGTTCGTATGGTGCATAAGTTTTTTAAAGTATCACCTGATTATGATGGAGAAAAGTTTTTTACCATTCAAAATGGTGTCAAGATGGTAACACCTTTGTTTGTCGCCTTAATGGTAATAGAATTTACGGATTTAATTTTTGCTGTAGATAGTATTCCAGCCATTTTCGCTATAGCACCTGATGATCCTTTTATTTTATATACATCTAATATTTTTGCGATTCTAGGATTACGATCATTATATTTTCTCTTAGCGAATTTTATGAATAAATTTTCTAAATTAAAATACGGATTAGCTATCATTTTGTCTTTCATAGGAGTAAAGATGATTATATCTCCATTGGTTCATATAGAATCTATGGTTTCATTAATGGTTATTGCTTGTGTACTTGTATTGTCGGTTGTTGCTTCCTTTTTAACTGCGCCTAAAACAACAAATTAATAGAGTTGTCCTTATTGATCAGCGAGATAATAAATATTTACTTAAGCTTTGACAATAGTAATTTATAAACATGATAAGCACGCCTGTGGAAAAACATTTTTTATTCTACAGGCGTTTTATTTTTTACCAAAGGATTCCATAAAAGGATAATAGTTGTTGTTCAACTATTAATTGGTTTGTTATTATAGATTGATTTTTGAAGAATTAGTTTCAAAAACTTTATAGATTTGGAACAAGTTTTAGTTTCTTAATTGTTTTTAAGGTGTATTACCTGCAATATCCAATTAGGATATTAATACAAGGTCCGTGGATAAACCACATGGATTAAAATCACCTAAAGTTTGCTAAATTCAAAACAGGTCTTGCTAAGTGTAATAGCAGATCTTTATAAGATCAACCTAATGTAGAGGTAAAACTAATTTTTACAATTTTTTATTTGCCAGTAATTATCAACGTAGTAGTTTATAAAAAATATAGAAACTAAGTGGTTAGAAGTAAAAAAAAGAACAGGTAAACCATAAATTAAAAAATATGACTTACCTGTTATAAATAATACCTTTTTTAGTTTTTAAAGCGGTAATTTTATTTGGAGAGTTACTATGGTAGAATTAATTTTTTATCTGTAAAGGCTGCTTGTTTTAAATTTTGATCATTAATCGTGTTGGCTTTAAAAATAAACGTTTTATCAAATAATTTTCCTTCTAGAAAGTAGGTCAGCATAAAGTGATTATCTAAGGCGAAAACATTTTGATCTATGAGTTCTATTTTCAAAGACTCTTTAGCTTTTAAAGCTGGGAAGGCATGGCGGAAAAGACTAGATTCTCTCTTGTGACCATCTAACATTCCTTTGGCTTGGGAGACAATTAAAATAGCCTCTAAGGGTTTGTCATTATTGTTAAATAAATAAGCATACCAACTATCGGATAAAAAGTCTTGATTATACTCTTTAACTATTGCGATTTCTACGTTTTCCACTTTTGGAATTTCAATGTCTTTTTTCATGTTTGTACCTATTTATTGCAAAGATAAAAATTATTTAACATATGAGAGACTGTACATTTTACACATAGAATATATTTATACTGCGGTTTTATATTTTTGATGTTATTTAATATAAGGCAAAGCAAGGACAGTGCTATCTTAGTACTAATAGCTTATTTGTGTAAAAGTAGCGTATGTATATGGTAAGTTAATGTCTGAAAATTTTAAAAAAAATCAGTTACTTTGCTTCTAGTCTTTTTGCTAGTTTTTTTATGGATAAGAGATAGTATAATAGTCTAAACTAGAGATATAAGTAAAACAAATTATCGCGAAACATACTAAAATGATGTAATTTGTGTTTTTGTTGTAAAGAAAGTTATTTTGAAAAGAAGTTTTATAGGATATTTAATATTTTTAAATGCAGTTTTTTTGTGTTTGGCCTGTTCCGTTAAAAAGGACCGGTTAATAAATCGTGGATTTAATGCCATGACTGCTAAATATAATATTCTATACAATGGCGATTTGGCCTATCAAGAAGCCCTAAAAGAACTCGAGGATAATTATTTTGATAATTACTGGGAAATTTTGCCTTTGGAACGTATTAATTTGGATATTGATCCAACAAAGGAATTTCAGAAAGGCATGTCATTAGACTCAAAAACAACTAGTGTATTGGATAATTTTGCAATTTCTGGTGTATCATCGAGTCAGCAAGAAGATTCTTTGGATCATGGTTCGGGATTCGAGCGTGCAGAGAATAAAGCAACAAAAGCTATTCAAAAACACTCTATGTATATTAACGGACGTGAACGAAATTGGGAGATGGATAATGCGTACCTTTTATTGGGTAAATCCAGGTACTACGATGGACGTTATATACCGGCTTTAGAGGCTTTTAATTATATTATGTATAAGTATCCCGATGGAGCGTTTATTGATCAGACCATAATATGGCGCGAGAAAACAAATCTACGATTAGCATATGAGGATATTGCTATTAAGAACTTGAAGGAATTATTGGTTCAAAAAAAAGGACGTTTGTCTAAAAAGGATGAGTCGGATGCTAACGCCGTTCTTAGTCAAGCTTATATTAATATTGAGCAGTATGACAATGCTATAGCTAGTTTAAAGCGTGCCATTGAACTTTGTAGAGATGTTAAAACAAAAGCACGTTATTTATTTGTTCTAGGTCAATTGTATGTAAAGGTAGGTAAAAAAGCAGAGGCCTATCATGCTTTTTCTCAAGTAATTGATTTTAATAGGAGAGTTCCTAGGATTTATCGTATACAGTCTTTTGCCCAGCAATTTGCTTTAGAGAATTTGTCTGCTCGGGATTCGTTATCTTTTTTAAGAAAATACACTAAGTTACTTGAAGATAGAGAAAACAGAGCTTATCTAGATATCTTAAATAGGCAAGTTGGATTGTTTTATCAAGAGATAGGTAATGACAAACAAGCACTTAAATATTTAAAACAAGCTGTTAAGCAGTACAAGGTCGATACTCAATTAAAAGCTAACAATTATTTAAACATAGCGGAAATTTATTTTAATAATTCTGGATATGCTCAATCGGGATCTTATTACGATAGTGCTTTAGCAATCCTACCTGGTAAGTATAAAGATAGGTTCCGAATTGAAAAACGTAGAGACGCACTTCGCGATGTTGTTGCCTATGAAAAAACTGCTAAAACAAATGATAGTATCTTGGCACTTGTTGGGATGAGCACTGATCAAAGGCATGTTTATTTTCAAAATTATATAGATCAATTAAGGAAGGAAGATTTTAAAAAGTTGCAGGCTACTTTAAAGCAAAAAAATAGAAATGATAATGTAGATTATTTCAATATTACTAGTTTTGGCGATGCTATAAATAAATCCTTAGGCGATACTAATAATCAAATGACAGGAAAAAGCTCTTTCTATTTTTATTCTTCTCAAGCTACCCTACAAGGTGAGAATGAGTTTAAAAGGAAATGGGGAAATCGTTTATTAGAGGATAATTGGAAATGGGCTAGCTCTAAAGTTGAAAGAAAGTCCGGCCAAAACCAAGAACAACAAGTTCCCAATGAGCAGCAAAGTATAGGAGAACCTTTGGATAATCGTTATAATTTAGAATATTATTTAAGTACTATACCAAGTGATCCAGCAGAAATTGAAAAATTAAAAAAAGATCGAGATTTTGCCTACTTTCAATTGGGATCTATGTATAGTGATCGATTTAAAAAATATGATTTAGCAGCTCAAAAATTAGAAGATCTTTTAACTTTTGATCCCGCACAACGCTTGGTACTTCCTGCCATGTATAAGTTATATAAAATATATTTAGAAACTGACCCTGTAAAGGCACAATCTATGAAGTCAAATATAATAGGACTTTATCCAGATTCACGCTATGCAAAGCTTTTACAAAATGTTAGTGGAGATTTGATTGATGATTTGTCGCCAGAACAACGCTACACCCAAGTATATCGTATTTATCAAACAGGAGATATCGATAAGGCTTATGATGCGGTTCAAGATGTTTTGGAAAATTATGACAATGATTTTATAAGCATGTTTGAGTTACTTAAGGCGCAAATAGTCGCTCAGAAATTTGGATTGCAAGCTTATAAAGAAGCTCTTAATTTTGTAGCACTAACCTATAGCTCGACTCCGGAAGGTAAAAAAGCGGAGGAATTACTCGAAACTGTCGTAAGTAAATTAGAGGCAAGAGATTTCAGTAATTCTAATTCAAATAATTGGAAGATTGTCGTTTATACCAATGAAAATGAAGGTGTTAATGATTCTTTGATACAACGTGAGATGATTAATTTTGCGATGATAAACAAAGAAGTTGGCATTACCTACTCACAAGATCCTTATCAAAACGATGGTCAGTTTTTAGTCATTCATGGATTTAAGAGTGAGCAAGACGCATTGAAGGCTATTGAACGTTTAGCACTTATTGGGGCTAATGCTATTAGTGGTGAAAACTATAAAATCGTTTTGATTAATCAAAAGTGGGAAGAATATAAGAACTGGAAAACAAACAAATAATATAATAGACTCAAAAAAAAAAATTAGTTATGTTTCAAAAAACTAAAAGCAAAGGTCCAGTGGATCAATTAGGACAAACTAACCGAATTGTAGATCAAACCATTATTAAAGGAGATATTGAGGCTGTAGCCGATTTAAGGTTTGATGGATCTTTAGAAGGTAATTTAAAAGTAAAGGGACGTTTAGTTATAGGTCCTTTAGCTCAGATTATTGGAAATATTGATTGCTTAAATGCAGATATTCAGGGTGTTGTTAAAGGTGTGTTACATGTGCAAGAACTTTTACATATAAAAGAAACTGCTCAGGTTAACGGAGAAATCTTCGCAGGTCGGTTAGCAGTGGACCCAGGAGGTAAATTAGAGGTGAGTTGTAAAATGCTTGGCGATTCTGCTAGCAAAATCGAGCTTTTACAGGCCGGTAGTCAGCAGGCGACTCTTCAATTGGAACAAAAGGTAAAAACAACCAAAAAAAAGTAAAAAATCAAAACATTCTTTACTTTGAAAAATCCAAATGATAAAGGACCCAATAAATGGCTTAGTTTAATTACTATGCCTGTACAAATGGGGGTAACTATATTTATTTTTAGCACTTTGGGACAGTGGCTTGACAACAAGTATAATTTGCAAGAAGGTTTAGCAAATAAAATTTGTACTTTGATTGGAGTAGCTTTAGCTTTGTACCAAGTTATAAAGCAAGTAAATCGATTAAATCGTAATTAATATATACATGGATAAGAGTATTCTAAAGATAGGACTAAAGGTCATCATTAGTTTGGTAATTTGTTTTTTTGCGCAATATGCGATTTTATACTTCTCAGGATGGGATAGTTCTTTAAGCAAATTAGGTTATAGTTTAGCTGGACTTTACGGTTTTGAATTGATTTTTTCAATCGTGATTTTACTAGCTATGGTGGGGATTGTAAAAAGTTTACCAGAGCACCTTGGTTTTGTCTTTTTAGGATTCATAACTTTAAGATTAATAGGTAGTTATCTGTTTGTTGAACAAGGCTTAGATCATGTTGATACGGATGATGCTTTTAAGTATAATTTTGTCATTGTTGTCCTGGTTTTCTTAGGTACAGATGCATATACTGCCTTTAGAGTACTAAATAAGTAAACTACGATAGAAAAAAGTTATTGAAAATATTTCGCATTAAAGTATGATTGTAAGAGATTTATTGTACTTTTGCACAAAATTTTAAGAACCATAAATATTTAAGAAGTTAAGGTATGGTGACTCTGAAGAAATCACTGAATTTATTAGCAGCTGTTATTTTTACAGCCACGTCTGTATTTTCGTACGCACAAACAAGTAGTAAAGAACTTGAAAAAAGCACTCAAGAAGAACTTGAGCAATCTATCCAAGAATCTACCCAGAATTCTGTTGCTGAGACAATAGAGGCTGCGGAAGGCCGTGAAGGGAACACTACGCAAGCTGAAAAAGTCGCTGCGCATATTCAACATCACTTAGCTGATGATTACTATTTTACATTCTTTTCAGATGAAGCAGAAGATAAAAACTACGGTTTTGCATTACCTGTAATCTTAGTGGATAATGGTTTTCATGTGTTTATGTCTTCTGAGTTTGATTATGGGAAAAAAATAGTTGAGAAAGCGGGACAGTTTTACAAACTTTACCACGGTAAAATCTATAAAACAGATGCACAAGGTACTATTACTTATAATGATAAGGGATTTGTGGCTAATCAAAAACCGTTAGATTTCTCAATTACCAAAAACGTAGCTGCATTGTTGTTTACATCTGTGTTGCTGTTTATAATGTTCTTAGGATTGGCAAAAACATATAAAAATGGTGCCAATAACCTTCCCAAAGGATTCGCGAGAGCTTTAGAACCATTGGTTATTTATGTTCGTGATGAAATGGCAATTCCTAATATTGGGAAAGATAAATACAAAAAGTATATGCCTTATTTATTATCGGTTTTCTTTTTGATTTTTTTACTGAACCTATTGGGTTTAACTCCTCTAGGATTTAACGTAACTGGTAGTATTACAGTTACAGCTTGTTTAGCTATTTTTACATTCTTTTATACAAACTTCTCTGGAAATAAGCATTATTGGAAACATATCTTTTGGATGCCTGGTGTACCAGCTCCAATGAAAATAATGTTAGCTCCGATTGAAGTTTTGGGAATGTTAATTAAGCCTTTCTCATTGATGGTTCGTTTATTTGCTAATATCACAGCAGGTCACTCAATTGTTTTTGGTTTAATTGCTATTATTTTCATAATGAAGGAAGCCTTAGGAACTCCTGGAGCTACGGCAATTGGATTTTTCCTTTCAACTTTCTTAGTTATATTAGAGATTTTAGTAGCATTCTTACAGGCCTTTATTTTTACAATGTTATCTTCTTTATTTATTGGTTCAGCAGTTGCTGAACATGAAGAGCACTAATAATAGAAAATTAAAATTTAAAATTTGTTTAATTAATATAAATCAATCACTATGACATTACCAAACATTATTGGGGCAGGTATTATCGTAATCGGAGCTGGTTACGGTTTAGGAAAAATCGGATCTTCTGCAATGGACGCTATTGCTCGTCAACCAGAAGCTGCTGGAAAAATCCAAACTGCGATGATCATTATTGGAGCTTTATTAGAAGGTTTAGCATTCGGTGCTTTAGTTTTAGGTAAATAATCCAAACAAAACAAGAGTTTATCTGTAACGGTTGGTTGCAGATAAACTTCTTAATTAAACAATATTAGTATTAAAAAGTATAAATTTAGATAATGGATAAGTTAATTAACGATTTCAGTTTTGGATTATTTTTCTGGCAATTTATCATCTTAGTTGTTATAATTTTCCTTTTAGGAAAATTTGCTTGGAAACCTATTGTAAACGCTTTAGAAGCTCGTGAAGCAGGTATTTCTGATGCATTAGCTGCAGCTGACAATGCAAAGAGAGAATTAGCAAATTTACAAGCTGATAATGAAAAATTGTTAATTGAGGCACGTGCAGAGCGTGATGCTTTAATTAAAGAAGCTCGTGAAATTAAAGAGCAAATGTTAGCAGATGCTAAAAATGAGGCTGAGGCACAAGGGCAAAAAATGATTGCTCAGGCTAAAGCGACAATCGAGAGTGAAAAGGCTGCTGCTATTATCGAGTTAAAACAACAAGTTTCAGGTCTTTCAATTGAGATTGCAGAGAAATTACTGAAAGATCAATTAGCTGACAAGGAGGCTCAATCAAAATTGGTTGAGAAGATGTTAGGAGATGTGAAATTAAATTAATCAATCATTATGGTAAGCACTAGAGCAGCTGCACGCTACGCTAAAGCGATGCTAGAGATTTCTATAGAAAAGGGAAATGCTGATGCTATAAATAATGATATGATCCTTATTTCTGAGTCAGTTTCTCAAAGCAACGAGTTGAAAACATTTCTAAATAGCCCAGTTATTGGCGATAGCGTAAAGTTAAACGCATTATTAGAGTTATTTAGTTCTGCAAACCAAGGAACTAAGGAATTGTTTAAATTGCTAAAGACAAATAGTAGATTTGCGATATTAGAAGTAATTGCCAAAGATTTTCAAAGACAGTTTGAGGCTTATAAAGGTATCGAAAGAGTTACTGTTACTACTGCAATTCCTATGGATAAAGATCTTGAATCTAAAGTTTTAGTGAAAGCTACAGAGTTGGTACAAGGTAAACAAGTTATCATTACAAATATTGTTGACCCATCAATTATTGGAGGTTTTATACTAAAAATTGGAGATAAACAATACAATGCATCCATAGCTAATCAATTGGAAGTTTTAAAAAGAGAATTAACGAATTAAAAAATCACCGCACGAATTTTTCGTGTATAAACATAGATAAAAATGGCGGACATTAAACCAGCTGAAATTTCAGCGATTTTAAAGAAACAGTTATCTGGATTTAACTCTGACGCTTCTTTAGAAGAAGTTGGAACTGTACTAGAGGTAGGAGATGGTGTGGCTCGTGTACACGGGTTAACAAATGCTGAATACGGAGAGTTAGTTGTATTAGACAACGGATTAGAGGCAATGGTACAAAATCTTGAAGAAGATAACGTAGGTATTGTATTATTAGGAGCTTCAAAAGGAGTAAAAGAAGGTTCAGTTGTTAAAAGAACAGGACGTATTGCTTCTTTGAAAGTTGGAGAAAAAATGGTTGGTCGTGTTGTTAACACGTTAGGTTTACCTATTGATGGGAAAGGGCCAATCGAGGGTGATTTATATGAAATGCCTCTAGAGCGTAAAGCTCCTGGAGTTATTTTCCGTCAACCAGTAACTGAGCCATTACAGACTGGAATTAAATCAATCGATGCAATGATCCCTGTAGGGCGTGGTCAACGTGAGCTTGTAATTGGTGACCGTCAGACTGGAAAAACTACTGTATGTATTGATACGATTTTAAATCAAAAAGAATTTTATGATGCTGGGCAACCAGTTTATTGTATTTATGTTGCTATTGGACAAAAAGCTTCTACAGTTGCTGCAATTGCGAAAACTCTAGAGGATAAAGGTGCAATGGACTACACTATTATTGTTGCAGCTAATGCTTCTGAGCCTGCACCAATGCAAGTTTATGCAGCTATGGCTGGAGCGGCTATTGGAGAATATTTCCGCGACACTGGACGTCCTGCATTAATCATTTATGACGATTTATCTAAACAGGCTGTGGCTTACCGTGAAATGTCGTTAATTTTACGTCGTCCACCAGGTCGTGAGGCTTATCCAGGTGACGTTTTCTACCTTCACTCAAGATTATTAGAACGTGCTGCACGTATTATTGGAGACGATAATATTGCGAAGGAAATGAATGACTTACCTGAGTCATTAAAACCATTTGTTAAAGGAGGAGGTTCATTAACTGCTTTGCCAATCATTGAAACTCAAGCAGGTGACGTTTCGGCGTATATTCCTACTAACGTTATTTCTATTACAGATGGACAGATTTTCTTAGAGTCTGATTTATTTAACTCAGGAGTTCGTCCTGCTATTAACGTGGGGATTTCGGTATCACGTGTAGGAGGTTCTGCTCAAATTAAATCGATGAAGAAAGTAGCTGGTACATTAAAATTAGACCAAGCTCAATTCCGTGAATTAGAAGCTTTTGCTAAGTTCGGTTCTGATTTGGATGCTGCTACAATGAATGTTATTGAGAAAGGAAAAAGAAACGTAGAGATCTTAAAACAAGCAGTTAATGATCCATACTCTGTAGAGGATCAGGTTGCTATTATTTACGCTGGAACTAAGAACTTACTAAGAAACGTTCCTGTAAATAAAGTTAAGGAGTTCGAGAAAGATTATTTAGAGGCTTTGAATTCACGTCATAGAGATACTTTAGATGCATTAAAAGCTGGAAAATATTCAGATGAGTTAACGGCAGTACTTGAAAAAGTTGCTAAAGAAGTTTCTTCAAAATATTAAGAATTAAGTTGAAAGAATTAGGTAAAGATTTTGACCTAATTCTTTCAAATTATTATATATCAAAAAATGGCAAACCTTAAAGAAATACGTAATAGGATTTCATCTATTGGTTCAACAATGCAGATCACATCGGCGATGAAAATGGTTTCTGCGGCTAAATTAAAAAAAGCCACAGACACAATTGAAGCAATGCGCCCTTATTCTGAAAAATTGACAGAGATAATCCAAAATATTAGCGCTACTTTAGAAGGGGATAACCAAGGTGTATACTCTCAGGAAAGGGAGATTAATAATGTACTACTTGTTGTTATTACTTCCAATAGAGGACTATGTGGTGCTTTTAACGCGAATATCATCAAGCAAACTAATGTTTTAAAAGCAAAGCAGTTTAAAGATGCCAATGTGGATATCTTAACCATTGGGAAAAAGGGTTATGATGTTTTAAATAAGACATTTACAGTTTTTGAAAATGACAGTAATCTTTATGATCATAACGATTTTGAACATTGTGCAGAAATAGCTCAGAAATTAATGGACGCATTTGTTGAAGGGAAATACGATAATATTCAAATTGTATATAATCAGTTCAAAAATGCAGCTACACAAACTGTAGTTACAGAGCAATTTTTGCCATTATTGCCTATTGTAGTTGAGCAAAGTAATGTTGTTTCAATGGATTATATCTTTGAACCATCGAAAGAAGAGATTTTGGATACTCTTATTCCTATGTCTTTAAAAACACAATTGTTTAAAGCTGTTTCTGATTCTGTGGCTTCTGAACATGGTGCACGTATGACTGCTATGCATAAGGCTACTGATAATGCAAGTGATTTAAGAAACGCTTTAATGCTTACTTACAACAAAGCTCGTCAGGCAGCAATTACAAATGAGATTTTGGAGATTGTTGGAGGTGCTGAGGCATTAAATAAATAATTGAGATATAACTTAGTCCAAGAGACCTTGGAGAGTTTCATAATATAGAATCCAGAGGATATTAAACCTCTGGATTTTTTATTTTATATAACTGCCCATTACAGATAGGGTATAAGTGAAAATTGGTAATAGGTTGTGGACTCATAAAGTTTATGGCTTATGGTAGTTGTTTTAGGCTTTTTTGAGGCTTTATTTTTCTAAGTGGGGGATTTGTCTTACAATTGATGACTTACTTGATGTATGATAAGCTTGTATCTTGTGTATTGAAAACTTTTTAGTTGCATACCTTGGTTTATTCGGCATTTTATCGGGGAGATAATAGATATCACTCCTGTGAACCAGATGCCACTTTATTATTTACTGCTTAGTTATGAGTGAGTGGTGAATTAACTTTACTAGATATTTTTGAATTAGGCCAAAAAAAAAGCTCAGTCTATTACTGAGCTTTTTGCATTATAGAAGATTGCTATTTATTTTATAAAATTGATATTGGATAACAGTAAATTATACTGCTGGCCTGAGCCAACTTTAAAACCAAATAGACTACCTTGTTGGGTGGTATTGATATCTACACCTGTTAGATCTAAAGTTATAGTGATCCACTTATCAGGTGAGTTGATTGTACCATAGGTGTAGTTATTAGAACCACTTCCAGTGTTGGCATTAACTTTTTTAGTTGCAAATAGTGTTACGTCAGATGAAATACTAGGTGACTCTTTTGCATCAATTTGAGCATCAGAAGCTAAATTAAATACGTCATATGAACCATCAGCTTTATAAACATTCATAGATAGCGACTTAGCTGAAGTTCCTTTTACTTGGAATTGGATGGCTTTGGTACCCGCAGGTATGGTTTGTTTTTCTGTTGTGAAAACATAATCATTACCAGATGGTTTTGCGTCTATTAACATAGCATCTTTCGCGTCTGGAGCTTGTCCTTTTGCTTGGGTGGCGTAGTTTTTTAAACCATGTGTTGTTAATGTGGCTAAGAAGCCTTCCCAGTTGTTAAAGTCAGCTAAACTACCTAGTACCTCTCCAGTAAAATCTCCTCCAGGGTTTTCTGGCTCTTCTGGAGTTTCAGGTTCACCTGTGTCAGTTCCTCCGTCAAAGATTATGTCTCCGACTGTTAAATTGTAATATGCATTTGAACCTAGCTTAAAGGCAAAAACACTTCCACTTGCTGTAGTGTTATAGTTAACTCCTGTTAAGTCTAATGTAATTGTAATCCAGTTGTTAGGTGAATCTATCTGGGCTCTAACATAATCATTTTGACCATTTGCTGTATTTCCTGTTTGAACTCTTGTTGTAGCTTTTAAGGTAATATCCTGCTTAATTATGGCTGTCTCTTTTGCCTCAATTTGTGCATCAGTAGCTAAGTTAAACACGGCATAGGTACCATCGTTTCTATAAAGATTAAAGGAAAGAGATTTAGCAGAGGTACCTTTTACTTTTAAAGTTATACTTTTTGCTCCAGAAGGAACAGTTTGGTTTTCCGTTGTAAAAAGGTATGCATTACTCGTTACCTTGCCTCTGATTGTCATTGCAGGTGCTCCATCTGGTCCTTGTCCTTGCGCTTGTTGAGCAAGACCTAGAAGACCAAATTTATTTGTAGAAGCAATAAAGTTATTCCATTGTCCAAAATTAGCTATGTACTTGCCTTGATTTTGATTTACCCCATCTGTACCATCACCTTGTGGTTCTTTATCAGAATCATCCGGGCCTTCTGTTTCACCTCCTTGATCATCTCCTTGGAATGGGTCATCCTTTAGTCCTTCTAAATCTGCCATAGTACGAGGATTAAATTGACGGTCACTTAAAAATGCTGTCATGATTCCGGTCATGCTACCACTTTTTGCAGGTACTAATTCTTGTGCAAAACCACTAGTTTGTTGCATAACTCGGAAAAAAGGAGTAGGAGATGGGTTATCTGTCTTACTCTCAATCAAGTTATTTGTTGCTCGATTAGTTTCTGATACTTCATTATCTTGGTCATAGAAAGTTTTACCCCAGAATGCCTTTTGAAACTGCACATCTTTAATGGTAATTAATTTTCCTATGTATTTGGTTGTTACAGCTTCTTTAAGGGTAACCGTTGAGTGGTAATTTTCCATTATCTGCTCAGGTGTCAGCCTTTCACAACCTCTAACAATATGTTTTCTTGCAGTTGGAGATGCTAATGTCTGAACAAAGTTACCAGAGGTATGTCCTCCAAAGGTTAGTATCTCATTATTGATTTGAACTTTTAAGTCTTTTAATTTTAAATAGATTTTCGTACCAACCGGGAACGAAGCATAGTATGCTTGAATATCTGCTCTAAATAGTGCCGAGAAAGTGTTATTTTCATCTACAAAATAGATGCTTTGATATAAATTTCCTCCTTGGTCACTTGAGATTATATAACCTTCAAGGATATCATCATTTTCATAAGTGCTAATTTTATCAGTTATGGTTCCATATAATTGAGCCATCGTAACAGTGGCTGTCAATTCTTCACATGGTAAATCCACATTGGGAGTAGTGAAGTCATCGTTTTTCGCACAACTAACTATAAATAGAGCGAAAAAGCAAGCGTATAAAATGTTTTTAAGTATTGTTTTCATTTATAGAGCGATTTAGAAGTTGTAGTAAAGATTTACAAAAAAGTTTCTTCCATATCCATAGAAGTATTTATTAGCGAAGGTATTGGTGCCACTTGCGTTGTTAGCTAATTCACTTGCGTAGTTTGAATTACGTGCTTGTTCAAAACCTCCAGTTTTGTATTTCTTGTTTAATACGTTGTTTATATTTGCGTTTAAGCCTATGGTATTTCTGTTTGCTAGTCTCCATGACTTACCAACACTAACATTAAGTAGTGCAAAATCTGCTAATTTCTCTTGTTTCCACATATCACGTACTATTTCTTGTGTTAAACCAGGGAAGATGTCACCAGGGGCAGTAGGGTCTTTTACAAAGTTATCTGTTCTTCTAAGAGCTGTAACATCAGTGTAAGCATCATTGAAGTAGTTTATATTTGCACTTACCCACCAGTATTGTGGTGATCTATACTCAAGTCCAAGAGACAAGGCAGTTTGTGGACCGTTTGATAATCTATAGTTTTTTAAATAGGTTTCTCCATAGTCAAATGTTTTGGCTACGTTATCGGAATTCAATTTAATGTTGGGGTTGTTTGTGTAAAAAGATTGACCTAGTGAAGCTGCTGCCGTAGCTTTAATGGTTTGTGTAAATTGATATTCTATTCCCATCTCAAGGCCTAGATTTCTTTTATTAACACCTGTTAATATTTCAGATACAAACGCACCACCACTTTTAGTTAATAATTCTCCATCTTCATTCATTATTCCTGCTCCATCTGCATAGTAAAATGAGATATCTGTAGCATTCTTAATCTCAGAAACGTATCCTGTTAGAATGGCTCTAAGTTTAGGTGAACGAAATATGTAACTAGCATCTACTGCAATAATATCTTCATTTTTTAGGTCTTCGGTAATTTTGTTGTTTACCCTTGCGTTTCCAAACGTATTTCGAATTGTTGGTGCCTGATTATACACAGCTGCATTTAAGTTCAAGGCATGTTTTCCTGTAATATGGTATGTACCTCCAGCTTTGAAACCGAAGCTATTAAAGTTTACATTGTTACTTTTACCAAAAGAATCATCTTTGTATATCCCGTTTCTATAAAGTCCTTCTCTTTGGTAATTGGAGTAGCCAATGTTTTGGGCTACGTAGAAGTCAACTTTCTCATAATCGAAAACAAATTGAGTGAATACATTTACAACATCTGCAAAGACATTGTAATTATAACCAAAATGATCGTTTTTTCCAATATAGCGATTAGGATTATTTAAATCTGTTTCTCTAGCCTCTCCAGTTTGGTAATTATCTATGTCTAAATATCTTTCTCCACCAAGTAGATCGATTGCTTTTTTGTAGTTATGAGATTTTAAACGACGATAATTAATACCCGCATCAAATGTGATATGATCATTTATTAGAGACTTAAAACTAGTGTTGAAGTTAAAGGTTTGTTCGCTTTGAACGTCCTCGTATAGAATAATTTTACTCGTACCATTGTTTTGTCTATTTACGTTGTAAATCCAGTCCCAATCAATTTGTCCGTTTTGAGAAAAAGCTATAGCTTTTTGTTCTGCAAGTTCATAATTTGGATCCCAAACCCCGTTTGTGTGGTAGTTTAATGCAAAGCTAGGCATATTTCTATAGTAAGTAGGATCTGGGTTTAAATTGTCTTTATATCCAAATCTACTATTTGCAATATGACCAAATTGGTAAGCTGCTGAAGTTGTAAGTGAATTTTTCTCATTAATAGTCCAATAGTGGGTAAGCATAAAAATAGGTTCTTCGACATTTTTATATCTAGAGTTTCTTTTATCTCCACCTTGATACCCCCAATAAGAATTATACTTATAATCTTTTAAAGCAACTTGTTCATCTGTTACTGGTGAATTCTTAGCTCTTGTGTTTTTTGCATAAATAGCAGTAAAGTTTAAGCTGTGTTGGTCATTGAATTTTTTCTCAATGGCTGCAAAAAAAGATGGAGCATCATAATTTGTTCCGTCAAAAAAACCTTCTCTCGCACCACGATAAGAAGCCGAGAATACATACGCCCATCCTTCTTGATTTAATCCAGAAGAGTAAATAGCGTAAGGCCTCCATGTATAGTTTCCGTTAGATCCTGAAAATCCGGCTTTTGCACCTTGTCTAATATGTGATGCTCTGGTGGAGATCTCCTGAGTACCTAAAATCCCACCAAAAGTAAAATCTGAAGGGGAAGTACTAGAGGAGTACGTCTGATTTCTAGTAGCATCGTTTAATCCTCCCCAGTTGGACCATTGTGGACGACCATCGTATATTTTATTCATTACAATACCATTGATAAGAGTTTTTCCATACTCATTATCTAGTCCTCGTAATCGAAAAAATGCTTGTCCCCAATTATAGGCTGCCGCTTGTTGAAAAGGGTTTTTAGATGCCTGAAGTAGGCTTGAAGATGATTCAGAGCTACCGTTATCTTCGCCCAGGTCATTTTCAGAGAGGGAGATTAGTCCCATCTGGGTCGCAGAGGCTAAATCTTCTTCTAACAAAATGGTTCCTAAGTCAATGTCATTTTGATCAAGACTTATAGGTAATCTTTTAGTAACGTACCCCATATAGGAAAGTACAATGGTTTGATCACCGTTTTTCAAATCTGTTAGAATGAAAACTCCCTCGTTGTCAGTTAAAGTAGAGATGTTTGTCGCGTTTACATTTATTAATGCTGCATTAATAGGTGTGAGTGATACCGCATCTACAATCTTTCCTTTAACTCCTTGTGCATATAGCTGACAGGCGCTAAAGACAAGGAATAAACTAAGTAAAAGTTTTTTCATAGAAATAATTATTTGTGATTTTTTGTTAAAATCCTTAAAGTTAATTGCACGATAAATATACTATATTTAAATAAATTTAACTATTTTTGTTAGAGGATAGAGTGAAATAATTATAATTTTTAACTATGCACAGAAAAATAATCGTTTTAGGTATATGTTTATTGTCGCTAAGTTTTTCGATAAAATCTTTTGCACAAGAAAAACAATTTGAAATACAGACAATTGCATTTTATAATGTTGAGAATTTATTTGATGCCAAAAGGGATACTACAATTTATGATTTAGAATGGACTCCAATGGGAGCTCAAAATTGGACTCAAGATAAATATGAAAAAAAGATTCATAATTTGGCTAGAGTAATATCTCAAATAGGTACAGATGATAATCCAAAAATGCCGGCCGTTATAGGATTGGCAGAGGTGGAAAACAGAGCAGTTTTAGAGGACTTAGTAGATGACCCTCAACTTGTTCCGGGTAATTACGGTATTGTTCATTATGACTCACCAGACCTTAGAGGAATTGATGTGGCACTGTTGTATTCTCGAGAACACTTTCAACCATTAAGTAGTCAAACACATACTTTGGCTATTTTTGATCAAAAGAAAATAGATTCTAAAACTGGTGAACCCCAACGAATCTACACTAGAGATCAACTTGTTGTAAGTGGTTTATTAGATGGAGAACAGATACACTTTATTGTGAATCACTGGCCATCTCGCAGTGGAGGAGAAAAACGAAGTAGTCCTTTAAGAGAAGCAGCAGCAGCTCTTAATTTAGTTATCATTGATTCACTTCAAAATATTAATCCAAATGCGAAGATTATTACCATGGGTGATATGAACGATGGGCCTTATAATAATAGCATTAAGAAAGTCTTAAATGCAAAAGATGAAAAGTCAAAAGTTGAACCAAAAGGTGTTTATAATCCTTTTGAAAAACTTGCTAAAGAAGGGCAAGGTACTCTAGCTTATAGAGACGCATGGGATGTATTTGATCAAATTATATTAACAGAACCTTACATTAGTGAGGGATATGATTCTTGGAAATTTTGGAAGGCAAAAATTTACAAAAAACCCTTTATGATCCAAAATTCAGGCCGTTATAAAGGTTACCCTTTAAGAAATAGTAATGGTATTCCAGGATTTAGTGATCACTTTCCGGTATATGTATATTTAGTTAGAGAAGCTAAATAAAAAAGAGATTAAAAAATGGCATGTATATTAATTAAACATGCCATTTTTATTTTAATTATAATATTTTTTGAATGATTTGCTTCCCATAAACTAGAGAAATTTGTTCAACGAAGGATTCAAAACTATAGCTTGCTTGTTCATTAGCATTATCCGAAATAGTTCTTATTACTATACATGGAATGTTGAATTCATAACAAACTTGGGCCACTGAGGCTCCCTCCATCTCAACACATAGTACTTGGGAAAGGGATTTTTGTAAGTTAGTTTTTTGTTCAATGGTTGAGAAAAACTGATCACCACTTGCAATAGTGCCAAAGTGTACTTTTGGTTGAGTTATATTAAACCTATCAAGTTCCTTTTTACCTAAAATGTTTTTTAAAGAATCAGTCGTTAGAATCTGTGTTATAGCTTTAAATATCTGCTGTGATTTTGTTAAATCTGTTTCAAAAAAAGTTTTACCTAAAAGTGGAATCTCAAAAGCAGGACGTAAAGGAGATGCGTCCATATCATATTGTACCAAATCTTTTGCCACTACAACATCACCAACTTGTACCTTAGGGTGTATTGCACCAGCAACACCAATGAACATAACTGATGATACATTAAATTCCAATAATAAAGTTGTCGCAGTTGTGGCCGCTGCCACTTTACCTATACGAGAGTAAACTACAACTACATTTTGATTATTAATAGTACCTTGATAGTAAGTTCGATTGGCAATAGTTTTTTCAGACCTATTGTTTAATAAATCTACGATACCATTAATTTCTTGGGGTATGGCGCCTAATATGCCTATTGTTTGTGTTTGCATTGGATTTTATGGTGTGAAAATTATTGACAAAAGTACAAAACATGTGAGGGTAAAGAGAATAAAAAAAGAAAATTAAAAAGGTATAATAGATCGGATTTATTTAATCTATAGTTGCATTTTTAATATTTCCAGAGTAAGATAGGACCCAAATGTACTTTAAATAGAATTATATCAGTTATAAAAAAATGAAAATAGGACCTTTAAAAATACTATCTTTACAGCGACGTAGATAAAATAATCTCCCACTTAGGGAATCATATATATAAATAAAAATAGATGGCTTGTACAAATTGTTCAACAGGTAAAGAGAGTAATGGAGTTCCTAGAGGATGCCAAAGTAAAGGAACATGCGGAACAGATGGCTGTAATAAATTAGCAGTTTTTGACTGGTTAGCAAACATGGTTTATCCAAGTGACATGCCAGTTTTCGATATAGTAGAGGTAAGATTTAAAAACGGAAGGAAAGACTTTTATCGCTATCCTAAGGAATTAACTATGAGTATGGGGGATATTGTTGCAACTGAAGCATCTCCTGGACATGATATTGGAATTGTTTCTTTAACCGGGGAACTTGTTAAAGTACAAATGAAGAAAAAACATGTTGATAGTAATGGTGACATTTTAAAAATTTATCGAAAAGCTACTCAAAAAGACATTGATATCTGGCAAGAGGCTCGTGCAAAAGAGGAGCCCGTTAGGATGAGAGCTAGAGAAATTGCGATCGGTTTAAATTTAGAAATGAAAATTTCTGATGTAGAATTTCAAGGCGATGGTTCGAAAGCTACTTTTTATTATACAGCTAGTGAACGTGTTGACTTTCGACAATTAATCAAGGATTTTGCAAGAGAATTTTCCATTCGTATTGAGATGAAACAGGTTGGCTTTCGTCAAGAAGCGGCACGTTTAGGAGGTATTGGTTCGTGTGGACGAGAACTTTGTTGCTCTACATGGCTTACAGATTTTCGTAGTGTAAATACTGCTGCTGCTCGCTACCAGCAACTATCTTTGAATCCACAAAAATTAGCTGGACAATGTGGAAAGCTAAAGTGCTGTTTAAATTACGAACTAGACACTTATTTAGAGGCAATCAAAGATATGCCAGATTCGGATACTAAATTAATGACAGTTAAGGGTTTAGCAATATGTCAAAAAATAGATATTTTCAAAGGACAGATGTGGTTTGCTTACGCAAATAACTCTGCGAATTGGTATGTTTTAACCACCGAACAGGTAAAAGAAATTCTTTCTTTAAATAGCAAAGATCAACGCGGACAAGAGTTAGAAAGCTATTCTTTAGAGGTTCAAGATGATAATGTAATTAATGTTGCAGAAGAGGATAGTGTAACTCGTTTTGATCAACCTAAGCGAAGAAGAAAACCTGTACGAAAAAAAGATAAAGAAGAAGGAGTAAAAGACTCTAACTCAAGAGCTCGTAAATCTTTTGAGTCAAAGACAGATAGCCCACAAGAAGGGAGAAATAAAACAGAAGCTGTAAATCCTAAAAATAAAAGAAATAGGGTGAAGTCTGTTAAAAATGAAAACAAGGCTATTGAACAGATCTCGACAGCAAAGCAATCACCAGATTCTACTGTTGTGAAAAGTAGCAAAGAGCCTCGTGTTAAGCGTGATAATAGAGTAAAGCGAGAGATGCGCTCAAAAGATTCAGGTGATCAACAAGAAGTAGGTAAGAAAAATAAGGAAGCTAGAGAGAAGCAACCAAAAGCAGAGGTTTCAAAAACAAGCGATGTTACAACTGATGGTGTTGAGAAACCTAAACAAAATAAAAATAATAGAAATCGAAATAGAAGACCTAAAAACTCTAATAATTCTAATGATAAATCTAATAATAAAGAGTAGATTTTACTTGTTGTTTTTTGTGGTATGTTTTTTGTTAACTTCTTGTTCGAAGGAACAAAATGTACTGTTTGATCAGTATCAAAAGACCCCAGGGTATTGGCAAAAAGATGATATAAAAACTTTTGTTTACCAAGTTGAGGATACCATAGCAGCAAAAAATTTATTCATAAATATAAGAGCTGATCACAATTATCCTTTTAGTAATATATATGTGATTTTTAAAATGTATCAACCTGATATGAATATAGTTATTGATACTTTGCAGTATCAAATGGCCAATGGACAGGGTGAACTTTTAGGAAATGGATTCACGGATGTGAAAGAAAGTAAATTGTGGCTAAAAAAACAATATGTTTTTCCAAGTAAAGGGACCTATAAGTTTACTTTAGAACATGCCGTACGTGAGTTAGGAGAAGTAAGGGGAGTACAGGACCTATCAGGTATTTCAGAGATAGGGCTTAGAATTGAAACAGAATAAAAATAGAACTAGATAATTACTATGAGTTCAATAAAACAAAATAAGAAGGCCCCTAAGATACAAAGTAAGGGGTTTAAAAAATACATAATTGCATTTTGGATGTTTTTTATGGCGGCAATACTAGCCGTGGTTTTTTTCTTTTTATGTGCATCTTGGGGTGTTTTTGGACCTATGCCAACCTTTGATGAATTAGAAAATCCAGCTAGTAATGTAGCAACGGAAATTATATCTGCCGATGGAAAAACAATAGGTAAATTCTATTTAGAGAATAGAGTACCGGTTAAATATGAGGAAATCCCTACTAACCTTGTAAATGCGTTGATAGCTACGGAGGATGAACGTTTTTTGGAGCATTCAGGTATTGATGCAAGAGGGACAATTCGTGCAGTTTTATCTGGTGGAAGTAATGGGGGAGCTAGTACAATTACTCAGCAGTTAGCAAAACTTTTATTTCATGGGGAGGGATCACGTAGTTTAGTTAAGCGTATCGCACAAAAAGCCAAAGAATGGGTTATTGCCGTTAAGTTAGAAAGACAATATACAAAGAGCGAGATTTTGACTATGTATTTAAACAAGGCGGATTTTGTTAACAATGCAGTAGGTATAAGATCAGCTAGTCGAATTTACTTAGGTAAGGAGTTAAATGATTTAACTTTAGATGAAGCAGCAATGTTTGTTGGTATGCTTCAAAATCCGGCGTATTTTAATCCTGTTAGAAGACCAGAGTTGGTTCAAAAAAGACGTAATGTTGTATTGCATCAAATGGCACGTAATGGCTATATAAGTAAGGAACAAAGTGTGGAGACGCAACAAATTCCTTTGTCTTTAAACTTTACACCAGAGAGTCATAGTGATGGAATAGCAACTTATTTTCGAGAATACTTACGTGATTTTATGCGTAGATGGGTAAAGGAAAATCCAAAAAAAGATGGAAGTACTTATGATATTTATAGGGACGGATTGAAAATTTATGTAACTATAGATTCACGTATGCAAAAATATGCAGAGCAAGCCGTTACAGATCATATAGCTAATTTACAAGAACAGTTTTTTATCGATCAAAAGGGTAATAACATGGCGCCTTTCTACGGAATAACTAATGCGGAGAAAGATGGTATAATTAATCGATCAATTAAAAATTCGGAGCGATACAGGCAGATGAAAAAACAAGGTAAATCAGAATCTGATATCTTGGCTTCTTTTAAAATAAAAACTCCTATGCGTGTTTTTACATGGAAAGGTGATGTAGATACTGTGATGACCCCTTTAGATTCTATTGTATATTACAAACATTTCTTACAAGCTGGTATGATGTCTATGGAACCTCAAACAGGACATATTAAGGCCTGGGTAGGGGGAATTAATTATAAACATTTCCAGTATGATCACGTGGGACAAGGTGCCAGACAGGTGGGATCTGTTTTTAAGCCCTTTGTTTATGCTACAGCTATTGAACAATTGCACTACTCTCCTTGTGATTCTATAATTGATTCTCCTTTTACCATGCCTAAAGGGAAATATGGTATCAGCAAAGATTGGAGTCCTCAAAATGCATCTCGATCTTATAAAGGAATTATGACTTTAAAGCAAGGTTTGGCTGGTTCAGTAAATACTATCACAGCTAAGTTAATGGATAAGGTTGGACCTAAAGCAGTTATAGATATGACTCGTGATTTAGGAATTTCGGCTGATATTCCTGAGAGTCCTGCCATTGCTTTAGGAGCTGTTGACATTACAGTTAGCGATATGGTTGCTGCATATAGTACTTTTGCTAATCAAGGTGTTTATGTTAAACCTGTATTTATTTCAAAAATTCAAGATAAAAATGGGGTGTTACTTTATAATGCCATTCCAGAGACTAAAGATGTTATGAGTCCTGATGTGGCCTATGCAATTGTTAAGCTTCTAGAAGGAGTAACAGAAAGCGGTTCTGGTGTTCGATTACGTACCACATGGCAAGGTGCGGGATACAAGCGTGTAACTGGCCATCCTTATAAATTTACTAATCCTATTGCAGGGAAAACCGGAACAAGCCAAAACAATAGTGATGGTTGGTTTATTGGAATGGTACCAAATTTGGCAACAGGAGTCTGGGTTGGTAACGATGATCGTGCAGCTCATTTTAAGACCATGACTTATGGGCAAGGTGCTACTCTTGCATTACCAATATGGGGGCTATATATGAATAAGGTATACAAGGATAAATCTTTAGATGTCTCACAGGGTGATTTTATAAAACCTGATAACTTATCCATACGTGTTGACTGTACAGCCGTTGAGATAGATACCTCTAATGATAGTGAGGAAGTTTTACAAAGTGATGAGTTTGATTTTTAAATATAAAACGCCTTTTTTAAAAGGGCGTTTTTTTTTTGTATTTTAGGAGTATTAATTAAACCAAAACTCTTATGATACGAAAAGATGTTGCTAACGTTGAAAAAGCCCTGGAAGGAGTCTCTAACGGGATGACAATTATGTTAGGTGGCTTTGGGTTGTGTGGGATACCAGAAAATTCCATAGAAGAATTAGTTAGAATTAATGTCAAGGATTTAACTTGTATTTCTAATAATGCTGGAGTAGATGATTTTGGCTTAGGATTATTACTTCAAAAACGCCAAATAAAGAAAATGATATCTTCTTATGTTGGCGAAAATCAGGAGTTTGAGCGTCAAATGCTAAGTGGTGAATTGGAAGTGGAATTAACTCCCCAAGGAACTTTAGCAGAAAAGTGTAGGGCGGCTCAAATGGGGATACCTGCATTTTATACTCCTGCAGGATATGGTACTGAGGTTGCTCAAGGTAAGGAAGTGCGTATTTTTAAAGGTAAACCTCACATATTGGAGTTTGCCTACGATGCAGATATAGCAATTGTTAAAGCATGGAAGGGAGATACTGCTGGAAATTTAATTTTTAAAGGCACTGCTAGGAACTTTAACGCTTGTATGGCCGGAGCTGCTAAAATTACTATTGCTGAGGTCGAGCAATTAGTTGAAGCTGGCGAATTAGATCCCAACGAAATACATGTACCTGGAATTTTTGTAAAACGAATTTTTCAAGGCGAAAACTATGAAAAAAGGATTGAACAACGAACAGTTCAGCCAAAAAATTAACTCTTTTAAAAATCGAATTATGTTAGATAAGATAGGTATAGCTAAGAGAATTGCACAAGAATTAAAAGATGGTTATTATGTGAACCTCGGTATTGGTATTCCAACTTTAGTTGCCAATTATGTTCCAAAGGGTATGAATGTTGAATTTCAGAGTGAGAATGGTATTTTGGGTATGGGACCTTTTCCAGTGGACGGACAAGAGGATCCAGACTTAATCAATGCCGGTAAGCAGACAATAACGGCCCTGCCTGGAGCTAGTTTTTTTGATTCTGCTACTAGTTTTGGAATGATTAGAGGTCAACATGTTGACTTAACAATTTTAGGAGCAATGGAGGTTTCGCAAGATGGTGATATAGCTAATTGGAAAATACCAGGTAAAATGGTTAAAGGAATGGGAGGAGCAATGGATTTAGTTGCCTCAGCCCAAAATATCATTGTGGCAATGATGCATGTTAATAAAGCCGGGGAATCTAAAATTTTAAAGCAATGCACCCTGCCCTTAACAGGGGTTAAATGTGTTAAGAAGATTGTTACAGAGCTAGCTGTTTTACAGGTCACGGATAAAGGTATCGAGCTTTTAGAGAGAGCTCCTGGAGTTAGTGTAGAGCACATTGTTAAAGCTACTGATGTGGATTTGATAATTAATGGAGATATTCCAGAGATGAAATTGGAATAAGTGAATTAAACCTATAAAAAAGCCATCTCTCAAGGATGGCTTTTTTATAGGTTTAATATGTTCTGTAGCTTATCAATTTTAGATTTTTTATAGATAAAAAGTGGAACTTTTAGGTGCTTGGCTAAATGCTCGGTAGTACTTTTGTGTAGTATTTCTTCCCAAAAAGTTTTACTTTTTTCCATAGCAATTACCATGCTAACAGGCTGCTCTATACGTATAAAATCTAAAAGTGATTTTTCTACATTCTCATCGCTAAATAGATGAAAAGAAATAGGTTTATTTGCATATCTTAGTTTCCAGCTTTGATAGATTTCCATGCAGTCTGGACATTTTTTAGTTTTAATGTGTACAAGTTTTATTATCGCACCCAATTTTTGAGCTATTTGTACAAATTCATCTAAGGTATCTTGCTCTTGTATGGAAAACTCACTAGTGAAGATCACATTTTTTAAAGAAGAGAATTTAGCCTGGTTTGGGATAGTTAACACAGGGATATTTACTTTTGAGATTGCATTCAAGGTATTACTTCCAAGAATTTTTTTGTGAAAACTTGCATTAGTTCCTTCGGTACCCATTACAAGGAAATCAATATCTAACTCCTGAATTGTATTTAAAATTTCAGGAATAAGTAATCCTTCTTTAATTTTAAATAGTACTTCGACATGTTCTAGATCTTGTTGTTGTCTTAAATTCTTTAACACAGGGCTGTTGGCCTCAAGTTGTTCAAGCTTTAAAAAATTAGTTTTCTTAATTACGTTATCTACCAATGAAGGGGATATTCCACCTGAGATTACAGGTGGGTCATATACATGCAATACGTAAAGTTGAGAATTTGTATAATCAGCTAGTTGTAATGCATATTTAAAAGCGTTATTTGCAGTATCTGAATAATCTGTTGGGAATAGTATTTTTCTCATTTTTTTTACTTTTTCATCACCTATACAATGTACAAAAAAATAAAGGTAAAAGAAGTTTCCTTGACAAAAAATAAACTTTTAAAAATAAGGTTACTTAATATAAATAGGCTTTATTGGTGTGATTAACAATTTTTTGGCCACTCACTTTTCTATAGGTAGCTAAGTCATCTTTACCTAGCTTGGGTAAGGTTAGGTCATGTTCTAAGGCTTGTTTACTATAATAGTCTAGTCGGCTAAAATACTTGTCAGAAACTAAATTGAAAATACAATTAGAAGTAAAGCTTTGTTCTAAAAGTTGTTTAGTAAAGGTTATAATATCATGTTGATGAATCATATTAATGGGCATGTTGGGATTTTTAAGCTCATTTTGTGAACAAATATAACGTACAGGTTTTCTATCAGGACCAAAAAGCCCCCCAAGACGTAAAATACACGCATTTATATATGGGTCATCTAAAAAAAGCTTTTCTGCATTTCTAATTTGTTGTGCTGTCGATTCGTCACTGTATCTGGTGTATTGTTCATCGATAAGTGTATCACTAGGAGCGTATATGGAAATTGAACTCATGAAGATTACTTTGTTAATCTTGTGTTTTTTTATATACGGTATTATTTTTTGTATATTCTGGCTATAACTAGGAACTTTCTCTTGTCTTATAGGAGGTATGGAAATTATTAAGTAGTCCAAATTTTGTAAAAAATAATCGATATAATCATACCCGTTATCTGCAAGATTTATGTGATAGGGTTTTATTTGATTTTCTTGTAAAATGTTCATCTTGGCCAAAGTGGTAGTGGTACCTTTAACTTTGTAATTGTTTTTTACTAATTCTTGTCCAAGGGCAAGTCCTAGCCAACCACATCCTAAAATTCCAATTTTTTGCATATCTGTAAAAAAGTAATTATAAATTTACTATAAATTTACACATTTACTTTGTATGGCTAAACTTATCTACTGATATTTGAACTTGTAAAACTTAAAAGCATGAAAAAACTTCTTTATTCTGTGTTTATTGTTCTTGGCTTCTCAAGTACACTTATTGCACAAAGCAATCCTGTTGAAGAGCAAATTGTGGTTGCTGATCGAAAAAATAGTCCACAGCAAGTAGAAAAACCTTATGTTATTATGATTTCTATTGATGGGTTTAGACATGACTATTTACAAAAGCATGATGCCAAGTTTCTAAAAGAATTTTCTAAAAAGGGAGTTTTAGCGGAATCTCTTATCCCTTCTTTTCCTTCGGTTACTTTTCCTAATCATTATACTTTAGTAACAGGCCTGTATCCGGGGAATCATGGACTAATTGGTAATAATATATATGATCCTGAGATGGATTCTAGGTATTCTTTAAGTAATGCAAAAGCTGTAAGAAATAAGCAGTGGTATGGCGGTACTCCGATTTGGGTTTTAGCAGAGAATCAAGGACTTTTAAGTGCGTGTTATTATTGGCCTGGTTCTGAGGCTGATATTAAAAACACATTGCCATCTTATTATTATCAATATTCTGAGAAAGCAAATATACAGGATCGTATACAAGCCGTAGTTGATTGGTTAAATTTACCCCAGGAACAACGTCCACACTATATTACCTTTTATTTTCCAGATGTAGATCACGCTGGACATAGGTACGGGCCAGATGCAGTACAAACTTATGATGCGGTGCAATATGTGGATAAGGCTATTGCTGATTTAGTTTCTAGTGTATCGAAAACTGGATTAGATGTAAACTATGTTATAGTTTCTGATCATGGAATGTTAGAGATGGATCAACAAAAGGTATTATCTTTCCCATTAAAAGCAGATCCTGAGGAATTAGTTTTGGTTTCCAACGGTGTGTTGATGAATGTGTTTGTAAAGGATAAGAATAAGATTGAGCTTTGGTATGAAAAAATAAAGCAAGCTAGCGATCCTAGATATATGACGGTATATAAAAACCAAGATATTCCATTAGAGCATAATTATGGTGGTAGTAACGATAAGTTTAATCGAGTAGGGGATATTGTTATTACAGCTAATGCTCCTTATTATTTTACTAATAAGCCCTTTGCTGCTAGTCATGGTTGGGATCCTTTAAAGGTTAAAGAGATGCATGCTATTTTTATGGGAGTTGGACCTGCATTTCATCAGAATAAGAAAGTTGAGTCATTTGAGAATGTAGATGTTTATCCAATAGTAACTCAAATTTTAGGATTAGAAATTACTGAGCCTATTGATGGTAATAGTGATATGGCTAAAAAAGTTTTAAAGTAGACTTTTGTCAAGTCCTGAAATAACGATACAGGATTAATATTATAAAAATGCTAAAAAATGGTAGTAGACATCTTAGTTTACTACCATTTTTTTATAGGTCTTAAACTTTTTATTTCTAGTTGCGAACATCTGACTTGGAGTTAAAAGGTAATTTGAATCATGTGATCTAAAGTTATTATATATATCGACTACTTGATTTATTATCTTTTGTTCTGGTGTCATTTCCATAGGTTTACGTAATTGATTGTCCCAATCAAAGTCACCAAATTTTTTCAACCAATTCTTAATTGTTTGATTACCTTGGATACCATATTTAAGTGCTGCTTGTGAAATACTTAGTTGTCCTTGCTCAATTTGCTGAACAACTTGAAGTTTGAAGGTTAGCGTATAATCTTTTTGAGTACGCTTTACATTAGGGTTTGTCATAACGATTACTTTTGTTGTATCATTATACTAGGACGTGACAATTTATAGAAAAGAGGGGGCGCTTATTTTATTAAACGCCCTCTTTTTTATGTTTTCTTTAATTCTTAACTTTTCTAACTTGGTATAGGTCCAGTCGACGATCTTTTAGAATTTTTACGCTTCCATGTTCATGTAACTCCTTTAGTAAATCAACATCCACATCAACAATTAAAGTCATTTCCGTGTTCGGGGTTGCCTCGGCTTTTATGCCATTTGTAGGAAATGCAAAATCGCTAGGAGTAAATACGGCTGTTTGAGCAAATTGTATGTCCATATTATTAACTTTCGGGAGATTTCCTACACACCCTGCAATAGCGACATAACACTCATTTTCAATAGCTCTAGCTGCTGCGCAATTTCTTACCCTTGTATAACCATTTTGGGTATCGGTTAGAAACGGAACAAATAGGATATCCATACCTTCTTCTGCCAGAATGCGCGATAACTCTGGAAACTCTACATCATAACAAATCATAATACCTATCTTTCCACAGTCAGTATCGAAAGTTTGAATGGTTGACCCTCCTTGCATTCCCCAGTAAAAAACTTCGTTAGGGGTAATATGAATTTTGGAATACATTTCATAAGTACCATCTCGTTTGCACAAAAAACCAACATTATACAAAACTCCATCAACCAAATATGGCATACTTCCAGAGATGATATTGATGTTGTAAGAAATAGCGAATTCTTGAAATTTTTTTCTAATAGGGTCTGTAAAACGCGCTAATTCACGAATAGCATCGGCCTCTGATAAATGATTATAATCTGCCATAAGAGGTGCTGTGAATAATTCAGGAAACATAGCGAAATCACTTTCATAATCTGAAACAGCATTAATAAAGAATTCGGCCTGGTCAAAAAATTCTTCTAAGTCATTTAACGGTCGCATTTGCCATTGAATAAGTCCAAGACGAATAACGCTTTTCTTAGCATTAATTAATTGTACATCCTTTTCATAATATATGTTATTCCATTCTAAGAGTACGGCATATTCCTTTGAACTTGTGTCTCCTTCCAAGTAGTTTCTCATAAGACGTACCATATGGAAGTCATTGGCCATTTGAAAAGACATAACAGGATCATGAATTTCTTTTGACTTAACTTTTTCTAAGTATTGTTTAGGTGTTAATTCTTCCGAAAATTTCGAATAATTAGGTATTCTTCCAGCAAATACGATAGATTTAAGATTTAACTGCTCACAAAGTTCTTTTCGTGCATCGTAAAGGCGTCTGCCTAGACGCAGACCTCTATATTTTGGATGAATAAATACATCAATACCATATAGAACATTACCTTTTTTGTTATGTGTATTAAAGGTAGAATAGCCTGTAATTTGGTCGTATGTATGGGCTGACATAGCCTGTTTTTCATCAATAATTAAAGATAAAGCAGAGCCAACTACCACACCATCTACAAGAATAACCAATTGGCCTTCAGGAAATACCTTTAATAGGCTCTTTAGCTCATCTTTATCCCAATAGGCATCTGCTAATTCAGGATACGACTCTAACATGGATTTTTTTAATTCCATGTAGTCGTTAATATGTAGATTTCTCAGTTCAATTTTATTAATTGAGGTTTCCATATTTTTTTATACTAATATACAAAGAAAAGAATTTACAACACCAACTGGTATAATTTGTTTTTGTGGTTTTGTTTTTGATTTAATCAGTATTTTTATATATAGAATTTCAGGGAGTTACTTTTCATTTTTATATGATTTTTAGAAAAGCCGTATCTTGCGAACATGAAAGCAAACAATTCAAATGAACTCAGAGTTTTAGTAATAGAGGATGATATTCGCGTGGCTGAACTTCTGCAAAGAAGTTTACAGGCTAAGAATTATCAAGTGGATATAGCTTATGATGGATATATGGGTAAGAAACTGGCTTTGCAAAAAAACTATAATTTAGTTATTACCGATGTTATTCTTCCTAAGATAAATGGCGTTGATTTGTGTAAAGAGTTAAAAGCAAGTTTATCTGAGTTACCTATTATTATGCTAACTGCTTTAGGAACTACAGATGATAAAGTAGAAGGATTCGATGCAGGAGCAGATGATTATCTAGTAAAACCGTTTGAACTCAGAGAGCTTTATGTGCGAATTCGGGCTGTTTTAAAGAGATTTGAATCCTCATGTAGTTCAAATATTTTACAATATGCCGATTTACACATGGATTTAAACTTAAAGCAATTTAGTAGAAATGGGCAGGCAATTCATCTAACACCCAAAGAGTTTAACTTAATGCAATACCTACTATTGAATCCAGAACGGGTATTATCCCGAGCCGAGATATCCAAAAATGTATGGGATACCAATTTTGATACGGGAACAAACTTTATAGATGTTTACATTAATTACCTTCGTAAGAAGATGGATACCGATGTACATAACAAATTAATTCATACCAAGAGTGGTATGGGGTTTATACTAAAACAAAATGAAGATTAAGACTCGTTTACAATTGTGGTTTACTCTTTTAGCTGCATGCTTACTTATAGTTTTTGCAGGATTTATATATTGGTCATCTTCCAAGAATAGGGATATAGAGTTTTATCATCAATTAGAAAAGGAAGCTATTGTAAAAGCAAAATTGGTTCTAGAAGCTAAGGTTTCCCCTAAGATATTACAACAAATTTATACCAATAATAACCAGGTTTTAAACGAGGTTGAGGTTGCTGTCTATACAACGGACTTTAAATTACTTTATCATGACGATGTGGTAGAGGACAAAGTAAAGGAGACACCAGAGATGATTGAATTGATAAATGAGAAAGGAAAGATTTATCAAAGGGACCACGATTGGCAAATTATAGGTGTAAAGTATCCTTACATGGGACAAGATTATATTGTAACTGCAACTTCTTATGACGTATATGGTTATAACACATTGGGAAATCTGTGGATTAGCATCTGGATTATAGCTACTATTTGTTTACTGTTGATTTTCTTTTGTGGTGGATTATTTGCAGAGAAAGTATTACTTCCTATACAAAAGATAAATAAACAAATACAGAATATAACAGTGGCTAATCTAGATGCTCGAATTCCTGTTTCAAACCCAAAGGATGAGCTTGGTCAACTTGCTATAAATTGTAACTCTATGTTAGATCGTTTGGAAAATTCTTTTATTTCACAAAAGGAATTTGTTTCTAATATTTCACACGAGTTACGCACACCCTTATCTGCAATTATTGCTGAAATACAGTTAGCTTTAGTTCAAGAACAGTCTTTAGTAACTTATAATCAGATACTCAATAATATCTTACAGGATTCAAATAAGATCGTAAATTTATCTAATAGTTTGCTAGATTTAGCCAAGGCTAGTTATGATTCAACACAAATTGTCTTTAAACCTGTTCGTTTAGACGAAATTATTTTGGATGCAATTCAAAAAACTCAAAAGAAAAATCCAAAAGCTAGCTTCAATTTAATAATAGATTCTAGTTTAGATAATGATCAACCTTTAACTCTTAGAGCAAACGCATATTTACTTGAGGTTGCAATATTAAACTTGTTGGATAATGCATGTAAGTTTTCACAAAACAAATTATGTAATATTTCTTTAACCTATAATATGCCTTTTTTAACCCTAAAAATAAAAGATAAAGGACCAGGAATAGATCCAAAGGAATTACAACATATTTTTAAGGCTTTTTATAGGTCGGAAAGTGTTGGAAAAGTCACAGGAAGTGGAATTGGACTCACTTTAAGTAAAAAAATTATAGAATTACATCAAGCTACATTAACCCTTGAATCCAAGCAAGGGGATGGAACATGTTCTATTATAAAATTCGATTTAAATAAAAATTAGTAAAACACCTTTTAGGTGTTTTTTTTATTTTCTAATGGAATTCTAATTTTTTTCTAAAAGCTTTCTAATAGTACCCAGAGTCATATCTAACTACTTTTGCCCTACAAATTTTAAAAATATAGTGATATTATATATAATTTGTTTTTTAATATTTTTTAATATGTAGAAAATATGTTTTTTAACAAATAAGTTGATTAACTTTATTGTAAAAGTTAATTGTTTATAATCTGATAGGTGAATTAGGTAATTTAAAAAAAGGTATGTTTATGGTTAGGGTTATTCCAAAAATAGCGATGGTAGTACTGTGTTGTTTATTTGTTTTTTGTTCAAAAAAACAGACTGAGTCAACAAATGTAGCTCCATACGTAATAGAAAATAATGTAGTTATAGTTGGGGAGGATTCTTCATTAAAATCGCGATTAAAAATCACTCAAGTATTACCCGAGGATTTTAGTTTTGATTTAGTTACCGCTGGTATTGTGAAAGCTATTCCTAATCAATATGCTGAAATAGCTTCTCCTTTTTCAGGGAGAATTTTAAAATCATATGTTCGACTTGGTCAAAAAGTGGCTATTGGAACCCCGTTATTTGAGGTTTCTTCTTTGGATTTTTACCAAACCCAAAAAGATTACTTTGATTCCCAACAAGAATATAAACAATCCGTTTTAGATTTAAATAGGCAGGCGGATTTACTAGAAAACGGTGTAGGTATTCGACAAGAGTATGAGCAGGCTCAAACGCAAAATTCAATTGCAAAATTGGCCTTTGATAATGCCAGGGCTGCAATGGCTATTTACAATGTAGATACTTCTAATTTAGTATTGGGACAAGCATTAGTGGTAACATCACCTATTAATGGTGAGGTTATCCAAGATGATATTGTAATTGGGCAGTATATCCAGGAGGATGCAGAGCCTATTATGAAAATAGCTTCTTTAGAAAATATCTGGGTGGTGGGAAAGATTAAAGAAAAGGATCTTTTACATTTAAATCAGCTCGATAAAGTACAGGTAGAATTAGCGGCTTTTCCAGATGATCCTATTCAGGGTCAAATTTACCACATTAATGAAATAGTTGACGAACAAACCAGAAGTATCGATGTGTTAATTCAAGTGCATAATACCCAACGATTATTGCGACCAGGAATGTATGTTAATGTACGTTTTAAAGATAAACCACAACCTGTTTTATTAATACCAACGAGTTCTATTATGCAAGCAGAGAATCGAGCTTTTGTATATGTGGAAGTTGCTCCGTTTGAATTTGTTATAAAAAATGTTGAGATAGGTGGAGTAAAAGGTAATCAATCAGTAATAACAACAGGGTTACAACCAGGAGATAAAGTAGTAAGCGAAGGAGGAATTTATCTACCAAAACTTTAGTAGGTCCAAAAAATGTAAGAACGATGAAAAAAAATATTATTGATTTAGCCATTGAAAAAAGATGGCTTATGGTGGCTTTGTTTACCTTGCTTTGTATCTTTGGGTACTACTCTTGGAAACAATTATCTATAGAGGCTTATCCAGATATAGCTGATACTACTTCTCAAGTGGTTACACAAGTGCCTGGTTTGGCTGCCGAGGAAATAGAATTACAAATAACCATACCATTAGAGCGTGCCTTAAATGGTATGCCAGGGATGCATGTTATGCGCAGTAATAGTACTTTTGGACTCTCCATGATTACTATTGTTTTTGAAGATGGTATAGACGATTACTTTGCAAGACAACGTATACAAGAACGTCTAAATCAAGTGGATTTACCATATGAAGCTACCCCGGAATTAGATCCATTAACCTCGCCAATAGGTGAAGTTTATCGTTACATTATCGAGGGCGATGGTTATAGTTTAAGAGAGCTAACAGATTTACAAAACTTTGTAATTATTCCTAAATTAAATCAAGTCCCTGGTGTGGCCGAAGTTACAAACTTCGGGGGTATTACAACCCAATTTCAAATAGAGTTGGATCCTCGTAAATTGGAGCAGTACGATTTGTCTTTAAGTGATGTTACCCAAACCATACAAGATAATAATGTAAATGCTGGAGGAAGTATTTTAACCCGTGGTGATCTTGGATATGTGGTTAGAGGAATTGGATTAATTAAAGACTTAGATGATTTAGGTAAAATAGTTGTTAAAGCTCAGGATGGTATTCCGATTTTCTTAAATGATATTGGGGTTTTAAAATATGGTAATTTAGAAAGAAAGGGAATCTTAGGTT
Organism: Myroides sp. LJL119; assembly: GCF_054871605.1. Classification (NCBI taxonomy): domain Bacteria; kingdom Pseudomonadati; phylum Bacteroidota; class Flavobacteriia; order Flavobacteriales; family Flavobacteriaceae; genus Myroides; species Myroides sp. LJL119. Next base: position 490,884 of record NZ_JBTXLO010000001.1, on the reverse strand, counting down.
ACACAGACAGACAAAGGGATTATTCAGATAGTATTGAAGGAATCGTCTTGTTACTAAAGGGTGAAAACCCGTCTATTGTTTTAGAGAAAATTCATCAATATGTAGAAGAGTTAAATAATGGAATTTTGCCACAAGGGGTCAGAATTCATCCGTTTTTAGATCGAACGGATTTAGTAGACACTACCCTACATACTGTGTCAACAACATTAGTAGAGGGTATTTCGTTGGTCATTATTGTTTTAATCGTCTTTTTAGGCAGTTGGAGAGGAGCTCTTCTTGTTGCTATTACTATACCCATTTCGTTACTTTTCGCTTTTATAATGATGTACTTCACCAATATTCCTGCTAACCTATTGTCATTAGGTGCGATAGACTTTGGAATTATTGTCGATGGAGCAATAGTAATGATGGAATCTATTTTAAAGAAAAGAGAAGAGAATCCACATCAGGAATTAAAGGAAAAATCCATAGCCCAAAGAGCAAAAGAGGTTGCTAAGCCTATATTTTTCGCCACTATTATTATTATTACTGCTTATTTACCTTTGTTTGCCTTTGAAAGAGTTGAGAAAAAACTTTTTACGCCAATGGCCTTTACTGTTGGGTACGCTTTAATTGGTGCATTATTGGTTGCTCTTATCTTAATTCCAGGATTGGCTTATACTGTATATAGAAAACCTAGGAAAATTTACCATAATAAGTGGCTAGATAAGTTAACGGAACTTTATGATAAGCGAATTATAAAAATAATGAATAAACCTAAGAGAGTATTTGCACCTATTGTACTTGTTTTAGTGGCAACAATTGGACTCTCTATGCATGTAGGTAAAGATTTCTTACCTCCTTTAGATGAAGGTTCTATTTGGTTACAAGTTACCTTACCCCCAGGAATTTCCTTAGAGAAGTCAAAGGAGCTTAGCGATAGTTTAAGAGCGCGTACAATGAAGTATGATGAGGTAACATATATTATGGTTCAAGCTGGTCGTAATGATGATGGTACGGACCCTTTTACGGCTTCCCACTTTGAGTGTTCCGTTGGTATTAAACCCTATAAAGAATGGCCAAAGGGCAAAACAAAAGATGATTTGATTCACGAGTTAGCTAAGGAATATGAAACTTTGCCTGGTTTTACAGTAGGTTTTGCTCAACCTATGATTGATGGAGTTATGGATAAAATTTCTGGCGCTCATAGTGAATTAGTGGTAAAAGTATACGGAGATGATTTTCATGAAACAAGACGAATAGCAAACGAAATACTTTCTACTTTAGAGCAAGTGGATGGTGCTGTTGATCTGGCTATAGACCAAGAACCACCTTTGCCACAACTGCAAATTCATGCAGATCGCGATAAGATTGCTCAATATGGTTTAAATGTATCAGATGTTGCAGAATTAATCGAGGTTGCTATCGGAGGGAAAGCTATTTCACAAGTTTTTATTGATAATAAGGTATATGATATCAGTGCAAGGTTTATTGAAGAAACTAGAGATACGCCACAAAAAATTGAAAACCTAATGCTTACATCTGCCACTGGTGCTAAGATTCCTTTATCTCAAGTGGCAAAGGTGTATACCAGTACTGGAGAAAGCACTATTACCAGAGAAATGAACCAAAGGCATTTGACTGTAAAATTGAATGTTAGAAATAGGGATTTGGGATCCCTAATAAAAGATGCTCAGGATAAAATTGAAAAGAACGTTTCTTATGACCACGAAAAGTTTCATGTGCAATGGGGTGGACAGTTTGAGAATCAAAATAGAGCATATAGCCGTTTATTAGTTATTATTCCTTTGACTTTATGTTTGATGTTTGTTTTATTATATGGAGCATTTGGTCAATTCCGACAAGCAGGTATGTTAATGATTGTTGTTCCGTTGGCACTATTTGGAGGAATGCTTGCTTTGAATGTTAGAGGGATGAGTTTGAATGTTTCTTCTGCTGTTGGATTTATAGCTCTTTTTGGAGTAGCAATCCAAAATGGGGTAATCATGATTTCTCATATTAATGGATTAAGACAAAAGGGACATGAGCTTAAGCAAGCAGTTATTCAAGGAGCCGAGCAGCGATTTAGACCAGTTTTAATGACCGCTACTGTTGCTATTTTAGGATTGTTCCCCGCTTCACTTGCAACAGGAATAGGATCTGATGTACAAAGACCCTTGGCAACAGTTATTGTTTATGGGCTTTTATTTGCAACAATTTTAACTTTGTTTGTGCTTCCAGCTTTATATTATATGGTAGAGAAGAAATGGGGGAGTGATTCCGATTTTAATATTAAAGAAAATACAGATGCGTAAGATCAAAAAAATATATAAAAGTGCTTTTACTGTTCTTTTGGTTTGTAGTAACTATTTGGTAGTTTCTGCACAAAATACTTTTGATTTAGATCAGCAAGAGTTTAAAATGGACTATTCTGAGTTTATTTCTAAACTCTTTGAGAAGAACCTTAGTTATGCTGCACAAAAGTATGACATTGATATTGCAATAGCTCAATTTGAAGCTGCAAAGATTTTACCAGACCCTGAGCTTAGTTTTGCTTGGTTTGATAACCAACAAAAACGTTTAGATATGGGATATGGTTTTGAAGCTGAGATAAGTTGGGATTTGGAATTGGGAGGTAAACGGAAGGCTAGAAAAGAGTTAGCTTTTAATCAAAAAGAATTAGCCGAATTGGAGCTTCGCGACTATTTTGAGAATCTTAGAGCGCAAAGTACGCTAGTTTATTTAAAGGCATTGCGTGATCAGGTTGTTGTCAATATTCAAAAAAGCTCTTATGAATCTATGTTACAAGTAGCTCAAAGTGATAGTATTCGATTTAAACTTGGTCAGATCAGTCAAGTAGCTGCTGTTCAGAGCAAACTTGAAGCAGCCAATATGCTACATGACCTACAAGATGCTATTTTAGAGTATAAACAGAGTATTTTGGAGTTAAATTCGTTAATTAATAATACAAAGTATACAGAATTGTTTATCCCTATTGGAGATTTTGAAAGCTTTAGTAGATTATTTTCCTTAGAGGAACTGTTAGAAAAAGCATTAGTTAATCGTAGTGATGTTTTGGTTGCTAAGCAAGGAGTTATTGTAGGAGAAAAGGAAATCTCACTGGCTAAGGCCGAAAGAGTCATAGATTTGGGGTTATCCTTAGGAGTGGAGAATAATTCCTATGCACGTAATATTATTGCTCCTACTCCAAGTCACACAGTAGTGAAGGCTGGTATTAGTGTCCCGTTGAAGTTTTCCAATTCAAGAGAAAGTGGACTTAAAACCGCTATTTATCAGCAAGCCCAAGCTCAATTAGGTTACCAAGAATTACAATTAGAGACCATTAAAGAAGTTACTACCGCTTTTGAAAACTATTTAATAAAGCAAAATCAAATACGAAGATACGAAAAGGGTATGCTTTTACAGGCTAAGGAAGTATTTGAAGGAATTCGCTATAGTTATTTAAGAGGTGCAAGTAGTCTTTTGGAAGTTCTAGAGGCACAACGAACCTATAACGAAACACAACTTTCTTATGCGAGTACTTTATTGGAGTATGCTACTTCGTTAGTGGAATTAGAGAAGTCTGTGGGTATATGGGATATTAATTTTTAAAAGACTTGTTGCTATGAAAAAGATAATGATTTTTATTTTGTGTCTTGTAGGGGCTTTAGGAAAAGCTCAAAACAGGACAACTTTGGAAAATGCTACAACAACGATTGCTTTGAAGGGAGGGTGGTTAAATTCCACCATCTTTGGTGCCGATAAGGATATCTTGTCTGCAAATAATAAAATAGATAGTTATAATGCTTTTATGGTTGGATTCTCAGTGGATAATGCCTTTAATAAGTATTGGGGATTGAAACATGAGTTATTCTACCAAAATTATGGGGCTAAGTTTGAAAAACAGCAGGATAGTCAAGTGTTTCAAGCTGATCTACGAATGCATGGTATACGCGTGAATCCTATTAGTGTTTCTTACAATGTGTATGGTTTTCAGGTTTATCTAGGTCCATATGTAAATATTTTACTTAACTCCTGGGTCACGGCATTAGATGAGCAAGGTAATAAATATAAGGATCATCACATTTTCGGAACCAGTGAAGATGATCAATCTAATTCAGACTATTTACAAAAGATGGATTATGGAGGCGTTTTAGGTATTAGCTATACTTTTAGATCACGCTTTAGTTTGGGAATACAGTACTCCCGAGGATTTGCTTCTTTATTTGACAATTCTAATTCTTATGAGAATGATCAGCGAGCTAATATTAAAATTTACAACTCCAATTTTGGAGTCTTTCTCGGATATAGTTTATAGTTTATAAAGTTACTAATTGGTTTTTTACAAAGACTATAACTTACACTTAAGGTAAGTTATAGTCTTTTTTTGGTTTATTTAACAAGTGTAATTGGCTATTTTATATCCTATTATATATGTATTCTTTACCTGATAACCTGATTTTATTGGGTTCTATAAAGCGTGTAAAAGTAAAGTGACAGTTAAGTAAATGTAAATTTTAAGAAAAGATTAACATTTGATCTTTTTGCTGATTGAAAATGATGTTTTTATCTGTGAAGGAAAATTTATTGGAGTTATATTCTTTTTTAATGTTAAATCTTGGTGATTATTTCCTGAGCTCCTTAACAATTAGTTTTTTGTGGGCCTATTATCTATCAGTAATTCATTAACAAAATTTTTTCTTAACAAAATTTTTATATTTTTGGCTCCCTCAAAGAACCTTAAAATAGTACTTATGAAATTAAAACTTTACTTAACTTTTATTGTGTGTACAATATCTAGTGTGGTATTTGCTCAACAAAAGACCGTGACAGGTACAGTTGTTGATGAAGACGGATTCCCACTTATTGGTGCATCAGTTTTATTACAGGGGACTAGTTTCGGAACTAGCGCCGATGATAATGGTGTGTTTCAGATTGAAGCAGCGCCTGGAGATGTTTTGGTTGTTAGCTATGTATTCTATACGACGCAAAACGTGAAAATTGACTCAAGAAATCACTATAACGTGGTTTTAAGTAGTGAAGATGAGCTTTTAGATGATGTAGTTGTTGTAGCCTATGGTACAGCAACCAAAGAATCGATTACTGGAGCCGTAGCTAGTATTGGATCTACCCAAATTGAAAGTAGACCAGTATCTAACGCAGTTGGTGCTTTAGAAGGTGCTGCAGCTGGTATTCAAATCAATAATACTTCAGGACAACCTGGTTCAGAGCCAGAGGTTCGTATTCGTGGATTTACTACTGTAAATGGAAGTAATAGCCCATTGTATGTAGTAGATGGTAGCCCTTATCCTGGAAATATCTCAGATTTAAACCCTGCAGATATTGAGAGTATTACTGTGTTAAAGGATGCTTCTGCTTCTACGCTTTATGGAAATAGAGCTTCTAATGGAGTAATTATGATTACAACAAAAGGTGGAGCTAAAGGAACAGGATTCTTAAATGTTTCTGTTAAACAAGGTATTTATAACAGAGGAATTAAAGATTACGATAGATTAGGTGCTGATGAGTTCATGGAAACAATGTGGACAGGATACCGTAATAATATGCTTTCTTCAGATGTTGGTCAAAACTGGACAATGGCTCAAGCAGGGGAATATGCTTCTAATAATTTAATTCAGAATATTTTAGGGGTTAATATTTACAATGCTGCAGACACTGAATTATTTGATGCAAATGGGCAATTACGTCCAGGGGTTCAAATCTTAGATGGATATACAGATTTAAATTGGTATAATCCAATTGAAAGAACTGGATATCGTCAAGATTACGTTGTAAATGGACGCGTAACAAATGATAAAGGAGGAGCTTACTTCTCAACTGGATTTACAAATGACGAAGGTTATATAGAGAGAACCGATTATAAACGTTTCACAGGACGTGTTAATGCAGATTACCAAGCTAAAGAGTGGTTAAAGGTTGGAGGTAGCGTTGCTGGTTCTCACCAAGAGTCAAGTCTTGTTAATGGAGGAGCTGATAATAGTGGGGGATATACCAATCCATTTATGTTTGCTCGTAACATCGCGCCTATTTATTCTGTTTATCAACATGACGCTAATGGAGATTTTCTATTAGATGAGTTGGGTAATAAACAGTATGATACAGGACAAGGTGGACGTAAGCAATATAATGACAGACATGTCATTATGGAAAATGATCTTAATCGCAATAGAACAGTAAGAACTACTTTGAATGGTCATTTCTTTGCAGATGTTAAGTTTTTAAAAGATTTTACCTTTACAGTTAAAGGAGATATGAGCTTAAGAAACTCAGAGAATGCACGATATGAAAATGCTATTGTTGGAGATGGAAAAGGAAACGATGGGCGTTCAAGACGTACAAATTACCGTTACAAATCTTATACTGCACAACAGTTATTAAACTGGACTAAAGATTTTGGTGGACATCATGTGGAAGCTTTAGTTGGACATGAGAATTATTCGGAAGAATATACTTATATGTATGGGATGAAAGGTAAACAAAATATGGAGGGGCAGATAGATTGGATTAACTTTAACGAAACTATTAACCTTTATGATTATTCAATGGTGTACCGTACAGAAGGTTTTTTATCTCGTGTAAAGTATGATTATAATAATGCTTATTTTGCTGAGGCTTCATTTAGACGTGATGGAAGTAGTAAATTCCATAAAGATAATAGATGGGGTAACTTCTGGTCAGTAGGAGGAGGATGGATCATCTCAAGTGAGGAGTTCTTCAAATTTGACCCGATTGACTATTTAAAAATTAGAGCATCTTATGGTGAGGTTGGTAACGATTCTGGTGCAGATTGGTATGCATACCAAACATTTTATACAATGAGTAAAAATGGTGGTGCAGGAGCTTTATATAAATCTCAAAACGGAAATAACGACTTACAGTGGGAAACGTCTTCTTCACTTGATATAGGAGTTGAAGCAAGATTATTTAGAAAAGCTAATATAGTACTTGAATATTTCCATAAACGTTCAAACAACTTATTGTTTGATATGAATTTACCTCTTTCCAATGGTGCCACTACTACAGGAAGTAGTGCATCTTCAGTATTAACTATGAATATGGGTAATATCACTAACAAAGGATTTGAGCTTACTGTAGATGTAGATATTATCAATAATGATAATTGGAAATGGAGTGTTGGAGCTAATGCTACTTGGTTAAAAAATACAGTAGATCGCTTACCACCAGAAAATAGAGAATTTGGTATTGAAAACGGTACTAAACTTATCACAGAAGGTAAAAGTATTTATGAATTCTATTTATATAACTATATTGGTGTAGATGCTGCTACTGGTAGTGCGCTTTATAAATTCAATTCAGATAAATTCTATGTAAATGATAGTGACGCTGCTGCAGGAAAAGATAAAGTTACAGATCAAAGTATCATTAGAGAAATTGATGGTGAATACTATGCTTTAAATGGAACTTACGCTAAGAAAGAATTTGCTGGAACTGCAATTCCTGATGTGTATGGAAGTTTTTCAACTGCATTATCATATAAAAACTTTACATTATCAGGTTTATTCACTTATAGTATAGGTGGAAAAACATATGATTATTCTTATGCTTCTTTGATGAGTGCTGGTAGTACACCAAGTGCATTACATAAAGATGTATTAAATTCATATGATATTGAGAATCCAATTGATCAGCCAATTCTTTATGGAGGAATTCCTTCATTAAATTTCCTTAACTCTTCATATAACAACTTATCACTATCTGATCGTTTCTTAAAAGACGCTAGTTATTTTGTAATTAAAAACATCAGTCTTAACTACGAAATGCCAAAGTCAGTGATTAACAAAATCGGAGTTAATAAATTCAATGTGAATTTTGGAATTGAAAATTTAGCAACTTTTACAAAATTAAAAGGAATGAATCCACAACAGTCATTTAATGGAACTAACCAAAATGGATTCGTAACACCTAGAACATTTACTTTAGGACTTACTTTAGGTTTATAATTTTTAAAGATTTGATTTAATATGAAATATATACAATATATGCTACTTGCAGGAGCCTTAACTTTAGGGTCTTGTAGTTCAGATTACTTAGATACATCACCTACAGACAAGGTTGCTCCTGATGTGGTGTATGCTACAACTAAAAATGCTAAGATGGCAATTAATGGAATTGCTCGTTTAATGACCAATCAGCATATCGGAGCTCAAGGGTTTAATGGGGAAGGATCTATTAAACTTTATTATGGTGAACTTTCAGGAACTGCAGCAACTGCACCAATTGGTTCATCTAACCAATACCAAGTTATAATGAGATATAATTCGGACGATACACATCGTATGAATTATTACCCTTGGTATTATTATTACTCACTTATCTCTAACGCTAACCTTTTAATTGCTCATATAGATGATGCTGAAGGACCGGAAGCGGAGAAGCAGGCTCTAAAAGCACAAGCCTACACTTATAGAGCGCACTCTTATTTAATGTTAGCTCAGATATACGGAAATCGTTGGGAGGATTCAAATAATGGAGCTACGCCAGCGGTTGTGTTAAAGACTAGTATTGAAAATGAAAAATTACCTGTTTCTACTTTAGGTGAGACAATGGACTTAATCTATAAAGATCTAACCGAAGCTATTACTCTTTTTGAGCAAGCTAAGTTTGTTAGAGAGGATAAAGAGTTTTTCGTTCTTGATGAAACGGTTGCTCATGCATTATTTGCCAGAGCTGCTTTGGTAAAAAAAGACTATGCTAAGGCTAACGAACATGCCATTAAAGCTCGCCTTCACTCGGTTACCAATAAAGAATATGCTTTAATGGACCAAGAAACTTTCGCAAGTGGTTTCTCTAATCCAACATCTGAGTGGATCTGGGGAAGTTACGGTGCTTCTGATGAAACATTATATTTTTATTCTTATTTTGCTTATGTAGGATATAATTCCACGGCCGGTGCGGTAAAGAATTATCCTAGAATTATTAGTAAGCAACTTTTTGAGAAATTTCCAGATACTGACGTTAGAAAGCAATTATTCTTAGATCCTAAGAATGATACTTATAACCAAGATACTGGTGAGGCTAAAAAAGGTACAGCTTTATATGACAGAGCAAGAGAAGCTTACCCTGCTTTAGATCCTGCAGCTAAAATTTTTGCTTATATGCAGTTTAAAGTAAAAGCTAATGATATGCCAGGGGTTGGAAACTTAGTTCATATTCGTTCCGCAGAAATGTACTTAGCTGAGGCAGAAGCTAAATATTTCATGGGCGATGAAAAGGGTGCTGCACTAGCTTTAGAAACTTTAAATCAGAAAAGAGATCCAGATTATACTTTAAATAAAACGGGAACTGCTCTTTTACAAGAAATAAAAGATTACCGAGCTTTAGAGCTTTGGGGTGAAGGAAGTAACTGGTTTGATATGAAGCGTTGGAATGATACCGCGGTTAGAGATAACTACACAAACGGTGGTAACTTCCCAGTTGACTTATCAGGTACAATTACACCAAATGAAGCCAATAAATGGACTTATGTTGTTCCGCGAAAAGAAACAGCAAATAAATAATTTAAGTTTTAAACTTTGATTATCGTGATTACGTTATTTTAAAATATAGCCTGGATTTATATTCAGGCTATTTTTTTTCGATGCAAGTTCAAGAGTTTAAAATTTTGGATAGTATGTTAATGTTTAGATAATATCAATTAGAAATAAATAAAGGTAATTTGTAAGGATTTGTAAGTGTTTTCTTACATTTGCTTAGTACAATTAATAATTTAATAAAGCAAGATTGTCTTTTAAAGGTTTTCCTTAAAAGTAAGTCTTAAAAAAAAGTAATAAAAAATGAAATTTAGTTCAAGGTTATTTGCAGCTATATGCTGTTTGTTTTCTCTTGCTAGTATTGCAAGCAACAATAATTTACCTAAACCAAAGCTAGTTGTAGGGGTAGTAGTGGATCAAATGCGTTGGGATTACCTATATCGTTATTATGATCGTTATGGAGACGAAGGATTTAAGCGATTATTAAATGAAGGTTTTACAAGTGAGAATTGTAATATTAATTACGTTCCAACTTTTACAGCTATTGGGCATAGTTCAATTTATACAGGAAGTGTTCCTGCTATTCATGGAATTGCCGGTAATGATTTTATTATTCAAGCGACAGGACAAAGCATGTACTGCACGCAAGATGATAGTGTACATGCTGTGGGTGCTCAAGGAAAGGTGGGACAACAATCACCAAAAAATTTATTAGTTTCAACGGTTACCGATCAATTAAAATTGGCTACTAATTTTCAAAGTAAAGTGATTGGTATTGCTATAAAAGACAGAGGAGGAATACTTCCGGCAGGTCATTTTGCCGATGCGGCATATTGGTTTGATGGAGGCTCTGGTAATTGGATTACTAGTACTTTTTATATGAATGATTTACCAAAATGGGTTAAGAGTTTTAATAAGCAAGGTAATCCTGATAAGTATTACAAGCAAGGTTGGAATACTTTATATGACATAGATACATATGTGTTAAGTAATCCTGATGATAATTACTATGAAGGGAAATTCAAAGGGGAAGATAAGCCAGTATTTCCTAGGAACCTTACTAAATTAAAAAAAGAGAATGGATATGATTTAATCAAAGCTACTCCATTTGGTAATAGTTTAACTTTAGATTTTGCTATGGCTGCGATTGAAGCAGAAGATTTAGGAAATAATCCTAAGGGAGTAACAGATTTCTTAGCAGTTAGTTTATCATCTACTGATTATATTGGACATCAATTCGGTATTGAATCAATCGAAGTTGAAGATACCTATTTGCGTTTAGATAAAGATTTGGCTGAGTTTATGAAGTACTTAGATCAAAAAGTTGGTAAAGGAAACTATACGTTGTTCTTAAGCGCTGATCATGGAGCTGCACATAACCCACGTTTTTACAGTGATAAAAAAGGGAATTCAGGCTATTTTGATACCAAATCAGTTAGAAGTCTATTAAATGACAAATTAGCTAAAGAATTCAATCAAGAGAATTTGGTGATTAGTTTAAGTAACTACCAAGTACATTTGAATAACCCAGTAATTGTTGAAAATAATTTAGATCAAGAGCAAATTAAGGATATTATTGTAAAAGAATTGAAAAAAGTTGAAGGTATTGCTTTTGTTACAGATATGGATAAGGCTGCAAGTGCTTCTATTCCTTTGCCTATACGTGAGCGTATTGTAAATGGTTACAATATTAAACGAAGTGGTTCAATCCAGTTTATTTTAGAGCCACAATGGTACAGCGGAAGACAAAATGGTACAGGAACAACTCATGGAACTTGGGGAAGTTACGATGCACATATACCTGCTGTGTTTATGGGGTGGGGAGTTAAGCAAGGAAATACTATAAGACCTACTAGTATGACTGATATTGCTCCAACAATAGCTGAAATTTTGAAAATTGAAGTTCCAAATGGAAATATAGGAACTCCTATTTTTGAGGCGATAAAGTAATTAGGTATTTTAAAATACGTTACTAGAATAAAAAAGCAATTTTCTGATTTTAAGGGAAATTGCTTTTTTATTTTCGAAAGGTTTTGATTTTATAACGATTTATTTAGTTACTTTATATTATTAACAATCTTAATTAAATAAATATGATAAAACGCTTAACCTTAGTTTGCATGTTGTTTGTGTTTACAAGCGGACTTCATGCACAGTACCGGACACTAAAAAAAACGGATTCACTTGGATTTGAATATGAAGTTGTAGAAAACGATCCGTCCAAAGCCAGAGTCTACACCCTGAAAAATGGGTTGAAAGTTTATTTGGCGCAAAATAAAGACAAGCCATTGATTCAAACCTATATTCCTGTAAGGGCTGGATCAAATAGTGATCCTAGTGATAATACAGGACTTGCCCATTACTTGGAACATATGCTTTTTAAAGGTACAAGTAAGCTAGGAACAACAAATTGGCAAGTGGAACAGGAGTATTTAAAGCAAATAGAAGATCTATACGAGCAACATAAGGCGGAGTCAGATCCTAAATTAAAAAGTCAAATTTACAAACAAATCGACTCCTTGTCGAAGGTTGCTTCCCAATATGCCGTGGCAAACGAATATGATAAGTCAGTTGCATCAATAGGAGCAGTTGGAACCAATGCTCATACTTGGTTTGAAGAGACGGTTTATCAAAATACAATACCTTCTAATGAATTAGATAAATTTTTATTTATCGAATCAGAAAGATTTTCAGAATTAGTTTTAAGACTTTTTCATACGGAATTAGAAGCGGTATATGAAGAGTTTAACCGTTCACAGGATAATGAAAGAAGGGCCAGTATGCAAGCTATTTTGGAAATGCTCTTTCCAGAATCTAATTACGGGCAACAAACCACAATTGGAACTTCGGAACATTTGAAAAATCCTTCAATGATTGCTATAAAGAACTACTTTGACAAGTATTATGTAGCAAACAATATGGCAGTGGTTTTAGTGGGAGATTTGGAATTTGAACCAACCATTGAACTTGTAGATAAATATTTTGGTTCTTTTAAAACCTCTAATAATATTAAGGAGTATGTAGCACAGGAAAAGCCACTAACGAAAATTCAATCCAAAGAGATTTTCTCCCCTGAAGCGGAAAGAGTTGAATTTGCTTATCGATTAGGTGGTGTAAATTCTTCCGATGCTTTATATGTAACTTTAATAGATATGCTTTTATCTAATGGACAAGCAGGATTAATCGATTTAGATATTAATCAAAAACAAGCAGCCTTGTATGCAGCAAGTCAGTACATGACTTTAAAAGATTATACTGTTCATTTTTTCTTTGGAATGCCAAATCAAGGACAAAGTATTGAGCAAGTTCAAGAGCTTTTAATGCAAGAATTACAGAAAATTAAGGATGGGGATTTTGACTCATGGTTATTAACAGCAGTTCTAAATGACTTGCGAGTGAATGCTATGAAAGCTCTAGAGAGTAATTCCCAATTAGGTGAACAAATGTATACGGCGTTTATTCAAGGTAGAACTTGGCAGGACATGATATCAGATATAGATAAAATGTCTAAGATAACCAAGGAGCAAATTATGGAATTTGCCAAGGAAAATTATAAAGATAATTATGCGGTGGTCTATAAAAGAATGGGGGAGAAGAAGAATCTTGTGCATGTGGAAAACCCAGGTATTACTCCAATTGATTTAAATAGAGAAAGTGAGAGTGAATTTTATAAAGAATTGCAACAAATAAAAGTTAAGCCAATTGAGCCTGTATTTATAGATTTTAATGCAGCTATTAAGACCCAAAAAGTAGGACCTAATCAATCAAATTTATATTCGATTGAAAATACTACGAATGACTTAGGAACTGTTACTTATATTTTTGAACTTGGTAGTGATAATGATAAAAAACTAGGGCTTGCAATGGAATATATCGATTACATAGGTACATCCAAATATAGTGCGGCTGATATTAGAAAAGAGTTCTACAAATTGGGAATCGATTACTCTATTTCAGTTGGTAGTGACCAAACATTTATTAGTCTATCAGGATTAAATGAAAATATGGAAAAGGGAATTGCACTATTAGAGCATGTTTTCAATAATGTAGAACCTGATGATTTGGCATATAACAATATGGTAGAGCAAATTATAAAAAGTAGATCAGATCGCAAATTAAATAAAAATGCCATTGCCTCTGCTTTGAATGCTTATACAGTTAGTGCAGGTGAGAAAAGTAGATTTACAGACGTATTAAGTGAGCAACAATACAAGGAAATAACCCCGCAGGAACTGATAGATTTAGTAAAAAGCTTTTTTAACTATAATCAAGCAGTGTTTTACTATGGTAATGATTTAAAACGTGTGAAGGATGCAATCGTAAAACATCATAACTTAGGTAAATCTAAGGCGGTTCCGTCTCCAACAATTTATCCAGAGCCTCAAAGTAGTAAACAAGTGTTTTTTGTTCCTTATGATATGGTTCAGGCAGAGATTAATTTTAGATCACGTGAACAACTTTTTGATAAGAATCTTTTAGCTTCATCAGGAGTATTTAATTCTTATTTTGGAGGGGGAATGGCATCTGTTGTTTTTCAAGAAATTAGAGAATCAAAAAGTTTGGCTTATTCTGCCTATGCAGGATATATAAACGCTAGTAAGCTTGGTAGGTATAACTATGTAACGGCTTATGTAGGTACGCAGGCAAATAAACTTTCTCAGGCTGTAGATGCTATGATGGAATTAATGACAAATATGCCACAGGCTCAGAATCAGTTTGAGAATGCGAAGAATTCTACTTTAAAGAATATTGCTACTTTACGTTATACTAAAGCTCAAATTTTTTATTATTGGTTAAATCTGCAAAAAAGAGGAATTGATTATGATATAAATAAGGAAATATATATCCAGACTCAAAGTATGCAAATGTCTGAGTTAATAGAATTTTTCAACAAACATGTCAAGGGAAAAACTTACAATGTTGGTTTATTGGGTAAAAAAGAAAACTTAGATTGGCAAAGTGTACAAAAAATGGGACAAGTAAAAGAAGTTACATTAGAGGAGATCTTTGGCTATTAAACATAGAAATTTTTTAATAAATAATAAAAGCTCCGATATTGGAGCTTTTATTATTTATAGTTATAGTAAGAAGTCTTTTATTTGCGAAAGTTTTTTAATTGTTTTAAAATTAGGATGTACAACCTCATGCTCCACATGTTCATGTAACCAAGTAGTATGAAAGGGGACATGTACCGCATAACCTCCTAATTCTAATACCGGTAATACATCGGAACGAAGAGAGTTACCTATCATAATAAATTCGTGGGGCTGTATATCTAATCTTGTAAAAAGCTTTTTATAATCTATAGGTTCTTTATCGGTCATAACTTCTATGTGATGAAAGTAAGAGCCTAAACCGGACTTGTGTAGTTTTCTATGTTGATCTTTCAAGTCTCCTTTTGTAGCAACAACTAATTTGTACTTTGATTGTAATTCTTGTAAAACCTGTTCTACTTGATCTAAAAGCTCAACAGGTTTTGTTAATAATTCTTTTCCAATATGGAGAATTTTATTGGTAATTACAGACGATAAGTGGCCTTTAGAAATAAACAGAGCCGATTCCAACATCGACAGGGTAAAACCTTTGATTCCATATCCATATAAGGGTAGGTTATCAATTTGCGTTTTAAAAAGAATCTGTGAGATACTTTGATGTGTAAGATAGTCTTCCATTAGTATACAGAATTCTTTTTCTGCTTGATTGAAAAAAGGTTCATTTATCCAAAGGGTATCGTCTGCGTCAAATGCGACAACTTTTAATTGTGAATTCATATAATATTATTTGAAAACAATAAACAGGTCTTATTGAGTTAATAATTCAGTGTACTGTAAGGCTTGCTTTATTGATTTTACATTTTCAAAGGTTAGTAAAAGACGCAATCCCTGTTTTGTTTGTCTTTCTTTTATTTTACAGATGTTAGCATGTTCTTGAACAAAATGTAGAATTTTTCTAAAATTCGGAGACTGATAAAAAGCAGAATCTTGGTCAGAAACAAAATAGCATAACATTTTCCCTTGTTTTAAAACGACTTTCTCAATTCCCATTTTACTAGCATGCCATTTAATTTGTAAACTATCTAATAGGGCTATAGCAGGTTTAGGAAGTTCGCCAAAGCGGTCAATCAACCTTGTTTGATAGGCCTGTAGTTCCTGCATGTTTTTAAGCTGACTTAATTCGTTATAAAGATTTAATCGCTCGGTTATATTATTAATATATTGATCAGGAAAAAGAATTTCAAAATCCGTATCAATTTGAGTCTCTTTTACATATATCGTACTTTGCTTTTCTATTTCTTCTTGATATAGATCTTTAAACTCATTATGCTTCAACTCCTCAATGGCTTCTTCCATGATTTTCTGGTAGGTTTCAAAGCCAATCTCATTGATAAAACCACTTTGTTCACCACCTAATATGTCCCCAGCACCACGAATTTCTAAATCCTTCATAGCAATATTAAACCCACTACCAAGGTCACTAAACTGTTCCAGAGCGTTAATTCTTTTTCGAGCCTCCTCTGTCATAGCTGAGTATGGTGGACATATGAAATAACAAAAAGCCTTTTTATTACTTCTTCCAACTCTTCCTCTCATTTGATGTAAATCCGAAAGGCCAAAATTATTCGCATTGTTAATTAATATCGTGTTTGCATTTGGAACGTCTAATCCACTTTCTATGATGGTTGTGGCTACTAGTACATCAAATTCTCCTTCCATAAAAGATAGCATTAGGTTCTCTAGTTTTTTACCATCTAACTGGCCATGACCAATTCCAACTCTTGCATCAGGCACAAGTCTTTGTATCATTCCTGCAACTTCTTTGATATTTTCAATTCTATTGTTTATAAAATAAACTTGACCTCCACGTTGTATTTCATAAGAAATGGCGTCGCGAATAATCTCTTCATTGAAACCAATCACATTTGTTTCAATTGGATATCTATTTGGAGGTGGTGTTGAGATTACCGATAAATCTCGTGCTGCCATTAAAGAAAACTGTAGAGTTCTTGGAATAGGAGTAGCCGTTAGTGTGAGCGTGTCAACATTTTCTGAAATAGTTTTTAATTTATCTTTTACTGCAACTCCGAATTTTTGTTCTTCATCAATGATTAATAAGCCTAGGTCATTGAACGATATACTTTTATTTACTATTTGATGTGTTCCAATTAGAATATCTATTTTACCTTGAGCCAAGTCTGATATAATCTGATTTTTTTCTTTAGTAGTTCTAAATCGGTTTAAATAATCAACATTTACAGGCATGTCTTTTAATCTTTCAGAGAAAGTTTTATAATGCTGGAAAGCCAATATAGTTGTTGGTACTAAAACAGCTACTTGTTTCCCGTTCTCAACTGCTTTAAAGGCTGCTCGAATAGCTACTTCTGTTTTACCAAAACCTACATCTCCACATATTAGGCGGTCCATTGGTCTATCACTTTGCATGTCATTTTTTACATCTTGAGTGGCAGTAACCTGATCTGGCGTGTCTTCATAAATAAAAGAGCTTTCAAGTTCATGTTGTAAGTAACTATCTTGTTTGTAAGCAAAGCCCTTTTGTAATTTACGTTTAGCATAGAGTTGAATTAAATTAAAAGCAATATGCTTTACTCTGGCTTTTGTTTTATTTTTTAAGTTTTTCCAAACATTTGAACCCAATTTATGGATTTTTGGAGCTGTGCCTTCTTTTCCATTGTATTTGGCAATCTTATGTAGGGAGTGGATGCTAACATACACAATATCATTATCGGCGTATACTAATTTTATTGCTTCTTGTGTTTTACCTTCTACTTGAATTTTTTGTAATCCTCCAAATTTTCCTATTCCATGATCTATATGTGTTACAAAATCACCAACAGAAAGGGAATTTAGTTCCTTTAATGTAATGGTTTGTTTTTTAGTGCTGGAATTTTTAATGTTAAACTTATGATAGCGTTCAAAAATTTGATGATCTGTGTAGCATGCTATTTGCTTTTCTAGATCAATGAAACCTTCGTATATTGGGGTAACAAGAGTTTTATATGACTCAACTACAGTTTTATCGCTTTGATCTTTTAAGGCTTGAAAAATTTCTTTAAATCGTTTGGATTGACTTTCATTTGCACAAAATAAAAAATTGGAAATTCCATCTTGTGTATTTTCATTTAAATTACTTGCCAATAGGTTAAATTGCTTATTAAACGAAGGCTGCGGTTTTATATGAAATTCGTATGTTTTACTCTCTTGTGGAAAACTATTAGATTGTAATTCAATAAGTTTAAATAACTCTATTTGTTTGAAAAAAACTTGTCCGTCTATAAATAAATCTTTAGGTTGACTATGCTTGATAGTTTTGTCAAGCTTGTGAAAAGCTTGTTGTGCTTTTTCAAATAAATTGTCCAATTCTTGCCTAATAATAGATGTGTCTTGTGTTATTATCAGGGTTGATTTTGGAATATAATCTAAGAAGCTCTCCCTGGTTTGGGTTAATGCTTTATTTTCAAGATTTGGAAGGATAGTAATCTTATTGGCACGTTCCACCGATAACTGAGTTTCCACATCAAAGGTTCTAATGCTATCGATTTGATCACCAAAGAATTCCAAGCGATATGGGAAGTCATTTGAGAATGAAAATACATCGACAATTCCTCCTCTTAGAGCAAATTCTCCGGGTTCAGATACAAAATCAACTCGTTTAAAGTTATATTCAAATAGAGTTTCATTTAAAAAATCTAGACTCAATTTGTCAGATACCTTTATGTTTAAGGTATTTTTTTCTAACGTTTTTTTTGTAACTACCTTTTCAAAAAGGGCCTCTGGGTAAGAGACAATAATACTAGGCTTTTTATTTGAAGTAATACGATTTATTGCCTCGGCTCTTAAAAGTATATTAGCATTATCTGTTTCTTGTATTTGATAGGGTCTACGATAGGAGCCAGGGTAGAATAAAACATCCGTTTTATTTAATAAGTTTTCCAGATCATTTAAATAGTAAGCGGCCTGTTCTTTATTATTGAAGATTAATAATAAAGGAAGATCGCTCAAGGAAAATATACTTTCGATCTGGAAGGAAATAGAAGAGCCTATTAATCCTTTAAGATGTAATTTTTGTGTAACTTTTTGTAAGTCTTTTAAAATTTGATGGGTTTTGGTAGACTCTTGAAATAACTGTTTTATTTCCATTATAATTTGGCCATATTAGGGTTGAGGATTAGCTCTTCTTACAGTGTCAAATAGGTTTTGTAAATCCTGATCCGATAGATACTCTTTTATCGAAGGTCTAGATAGGTTTTTTTGCATTTGATCCATTAAAACACTTAGGTCTTTATCCACCTTACTGATTGCTGAATCCAAGTTTTTAATATCTACCGGATTTAAATGTAGAAACATATTAAGGTCTTTTATGGATGATAATAAAGTTGTTATTCTGGCTTTTATATCTGGAGAGTTAAGTGGTTCAGGATATTTTAGATAAGTAAGAGACTGTAACTTGTTATCTAATATTTTTATTTTATTTTGGTAAGCACCAATTGAAGTAACAGGTTTTATAGCAAGTTCTTGGGAAAATTCTTCCCATATTTTCCATTCTTGTAGAATTTGATTTAATTCAGAATTGTTCTGTTCTATTTTAAAGTTCCAATTGGCTTGTAAGAAATTAAAGATGCTATCATTGTGTTGCAAAGCTTTTTGCTTTAGCTCCTGTTGTATTTTATCTTGATCTTCACAAGATCCTAAAACTAAGCAAACAAAAAGTAGCTGTAATGTAAGAAATATCCCTTTTTTCATTTTAATTTAAATATGTTACAAATTTACGAAGTTATACCATAAGAATTAGCACGTACTATAGAATATTACACAATCAAGAAAGTTAACGTATTTATTTTGAAAAAGTCAAGGGAGTTAGGTTATATTTGTATCAAATTAAAACATTAGTTTAATGGGAACCAAAATTCTAATCATTGGAGCTTGTGGACAAATAGGCTCAGAGCTTACATTAAAATTAAGGGGCATTTACGGAAATGAAAACGTGATTGCTTCTGATATTAGAGAAGGAAATGACAAATTAATGGAGTCAGGTCCGTTTGAGATTATTAATGCAATGGATTTTGACGCAGTGCAAAATGTGGTTGAAAAACACCAGATAGAACAAGTTTATCTTATGGCTGCGTTATTGTCTGCTACTGCAGAGAAAAATCCAGCATTTGCATGGGATTTGAATATGAACTCCTTGTTTCATGTTTTAAACTTAGCTAAGGAAGGAAAAATAAAACAAATTTTTTGGCCATCTTCTATTGCGGTGTTTGGTCCAACAACCCCAAGGATAGATACCCCACAATATACTGTTATGGAGCCTAGTACTGTTTATGGTATTTCTAAGCAAACTGGTGAGCGTTGGTGTGAGTATTATTTTAATAAATATGGAGTAGATGTAAGAAGTATACGTTATCCAGGGTTAATTTCTTGGACTACTGCTCCTGGAGGTGGAACAACAGATTATGCCGTAGATATTTTTTATAAGGCAATTCTAGATAAACATTATGATTGCTTTTTATCCAAAGATACGGCTTTGCCAATGATGTATATGGAAGATGCTTTAAATGCGACAGTTGGAATCATGCAAGCAAAAAAAGAAGATGTGAAAATCAGATCTTCTTATAATTTAGCGGGTGTTTCCTTTACACCAGAGCAGATTTATAATGAAATAAAGAAACATATACCCGATTTTACAATTGATTATGCGCCTGATTTTAGACAAGCAATTGCTGATAGTTGGCCTGCAAGTATTGATGATAGTAAGGCTCAACAGGATTGGGGATGGAAACATAAATTCGATCTAAGTTCCATGACAGATGTGATGTTAGAAAATCTGGAAAGAGAATTGAAAAAATAATGGAGAACCGGTATCAAGTATACCGGTTTTTTTATTTTCGTAAATTTTTATACACTAAATTCATTAGTGCAATCACACTTATAATTAGGGCAAGTATCAAGCCAATTGTGCTTGTGGTCTGATTTAAAATACCTTGTGACTCTAAAATAAGTGATAAGGCAAATATGAATAATCCTACAAGTAAAAGCGTAAGGTTTCTCTTCATGTTTTTTGTTATTTTCAGGTAAAGATAGTAAATTAACCTTTTTCATTAAAAATATATAGAACTATTGGCATACCTATCATCACAGCCGAGAGAGAAGCAACAAAAAATGCAGCTTCATTATTAAACACACCTAGAAGGTAAAGCGTAATGTTAAGAACTAACAATAAGATTCCTAGTAAAAAAATAATGGTATTTCTTTTCATGAGGTAAAAATTTAGTACCTTACTAAGTTAGTCTATAATCAGGTAATCAACAAGTTTGTTAAACGAACTTTTTTAGAATAATTAAATAAGACCCATATGCAAGCAACAGTAGAACAGATATTATTAAGAGCCGAACTAAGTTTTAATTCGTGGCATACCACAGATTTAGAACATCGTATTTCTTATTTAAGAGCTTTGAAACAAAAAACTCTTAAAAATGTACGAAATTATGCTGAGCTAATGACTCGCGATATGCACAAGCCAATAGCACAGAGTATTGCTGAGGTTGAAAAATGTATAACATTGGTTGATTATTACATAGAAAACGCCGCTCGTATTTTGCAAGGCAGGGAAATTACAACCAACTGGAGTCAAACTTATATTGTCAATGATCCTTTAGGAGTTATTTTGGGAGTAATGCCTTGGAATTTTCCTTTTTGGCAAGTTTTTCGTTTTGCTGTACCGGCTATTGTTGCGGGTAATACGGTCGTTGTTAAGCACGCAAGTAATGTACCATTAAGTGCAGAGGCTTTGCAGGAATGTTTTTCGATAGATGGATTTGAAATGGTTTATTATAATTTAACTTTACCCGGTAATTTGATAGAACAGGTAATTGCTAACCCTATTATAAAGGGCGTGTCTTTAACTGGTAGTGAGGCCGCAGGTAGAGCGGTAGGCAAACAAGCAGGACAACACATTAAGCCTGTAGTTCTAGAATTAGGAGGGAGTAATGCTTTTATAGTAAATTCTGATGTGGATTTACTAGAAGTTGTGAGAATAGCGGTAAATGCTAGATATCAAAACACAGGACAGAGTTGTATTGCGGCAAAAAGATTCTTAGTGCATAATTCTATTAAAGAAGCATTTATTGAAGAATTCCAGAAGCTAGCTAATGATTATAAACGAGATGATCCGATGAAAGAAACGACAAAAATTGGCGTGATGGCAAGAGAAGATTTGGCTGTAGAGCTTGAAAAAATAATGAATGACTCCATAGCTATGGGTGCAAAGCTTGTTTTTGGAGGTAAAAGAGATGGTAGCTGGTTTGAACCAAGTTTAATTACTGAGGTTACCCCTGGTATGCCAGCTTTTACACAGGAAACTTTTGGTCCATTAGCTGTTGTGGTAGGATTCGATACTTTTGAACAAGCCTGTGAGTTAAGTAATGATTCAAATTTCGGTTTAGGTGTTTCTATATTTGGAAAGGATGTGGAGTTTTTAAAATCGCAAGTACATCAATTTCAAGAGGGCGCAGTATTTATAAATCAGATGGTTATTTCTGATCCTCGTGTACCTTTTGGAGGTAATAAGTTCTCAGGGATAGGAAGAGAAATGTCAGATGAAGGATTACTGAGTTTTGTTAATAAGAAAAGTGTAGTAATAAATTAGATTTAAAGTAACCTGTTTCTAATTGTATAAAACGAAGTTTTATGATTGACTATATCTTAGATTTATGGGACTCAATTAGTTTTGTTGATATTATTGAGTTTTTGGGAACAATAGCTTTTGCAATTTCTGGAGTTCGCTTGGCTTCCGCCAAAAGTGTTGATTGGTTTGGTGCGTTTGTTGTTGGTTTTGTTACCGCTACAGGAGGCGGAACTTTAAGAGATATCCTATTAGGGGTAACTCCTTTTTGGATGTTATCTTCTGTATATGCATGGGGGACCATTATTGCTTTAGGGATTGTAATTCTTTTTAGCAAAAAGTTAATTCATTTAAATAATACATTTTTGTGGTTTGATAGTATTGGATTGGGACTTTTTGTAGTTGTAGGAACTGAAAAAACGATGGCCTTAGATTATCCTTTTTGGGTGGTAATGGTCATGGCAACTATCACTGGAGTGGTAGGAGGTATAATTCGAGACATACTAATAAATGAAATTCCTGCTATTTTCAGACAAGAATGGTATGCTCTTACTTGTATATTTGGAGTTTGGATCTATTACGCTCTTTCTTATTTTAATATGGATATTGTTATTGTTCAAATTTCAACAGCAGTCTTTGTTTTTGTAATACGTTTGATAGCAACGCGTTACCGTTTGATGCTTCCGACTTTGAAAAATGAGGGGTAAAAAATATTGATTTATTAAATAAAAATCTTTGGTAAAGTGAAAAAAGCGCTTATATTTGCATCGCAATAAAGGTAACAAATCACCTTCCTCCTTAGCTCAGTTGGTTAGAGCATCTGACTGTTAATCAGAGGGTCCTTGGTTCGAGCCCAAGAGGGGGAGCAAAAAGCTAGACATATGTCTAGCTTTTTTTTTATGCTTATTTTTTAAGCTTTGAATATATAAAAGGGAGTGCTAAGAAAGATATGCATCCTAAAATAATAACTATAGCTGTTTGAGTAGTCCAAAGTATCCATCCAAAAGCGGTAGCGCTAACTGCTTTTATTTGATAAAGCAATAGTACTTCTGTTATAATTAAAGGAAAAGCTCCAAATCCACCATTGGTAAACGAAACAGCGAAGCTTCCAGCTACAAAGGCTGCCATTACTGCAGCAAAATTTAGTGAGCTTGTCTGGGGAATTGCGTATATTGCAATATAAAATGTGGCGATATATCCAAGCCAAATAACTAAAGTAAGAATTATAAAGCCTTTTTTATTTGGCATCTTTGCAATGCTCGTTAACCCTTCAACAACCCCTTGTATCTTCTTTTTAATAAAAAGGATTATTTTGTGTTCAACCCAAGTGAAGATAACCCATAAAATAACAGCTAATACTATCATGGCAAGGACCAAAAGATATAGTTTGTTGTAGGGAATATATTGACTTAAAAAATTCTTCAATAAGTCGAATTGCAAAGCAAGGGCAAGAACTACACATGATAATAGACAAAATAAGTCTACAATACGCTCAGCAACTATGCTGCCAAAGCCCTTATCAAAGGGAATTTGATTATATTTTTGTATTACTAAAGCTCGGGATACCTCTCCTGACCTAGGAACAGTTAAATTAAGAAGATACCCAATACATATTGCCATAAAATTAGTGGTTGTATTGGATTTATAGCCCATGTAAGTTAGTGCATATCGCCATCTATAGGCTCTAGCCCATAAACTTATTAGACTAAATAAAGATGCTAAAGCAATATAACTGTAATCTGCATCTTTGAAATTTTGAAGAATTTCTTGAATTTGTTCTTCTGTAAATTGTTTATAAGCATAATAAACCAAAAATACTCCCAGAAGTAAAGGGAGTATTAAATTGGTTATTTTATTTATATTTTTCTTCAAACAATTAAGTTAAGGAGTTAGTGTGTTCATTTGGAAAAACGATAGATGGTTTGAAGGTTTTTGCTTCTTCAAAGTCTAGAATTCCATAAGAAATAATTATAACAACATCTCCTTTGTGTACCTTACGTGCTGCAGGACCATTTAGACAAATCTCTCCACTATTTCTAGGGCCTGGTATTGCATATGTTTCAAAACGTTCTCCGTTGTTAATATTTACAATAGATACTTTTTCACCCTCAATAATATTTGAAGCTTCCAATAAAGCTTCATCAATTGTGATGCTCCCAATGTAATGTAAATCTGCACCAGTAACAGTTACTCGGTGAATTTTTGATTTTACTACTTCTACTTGCATTTTGCTCGAGTTTTAGTTAAATTTTAAATTGTCGATCAAACGAATACCTTCAATATGTGCAACTAAAAAAGCTCTATATTCAACATTAGGTTTCTTGTCTAAAGCCGTTTGTAAAGTTTTTTCCTCTGCGATTGTGAAATATTCGAGCTCAAAGGTAGGATTATTTTTAAATTCATTGGCAACAAATAGGTTAACTTTATCAATACTTTCACTTTGAAATAAAACTTTTGCTTTTTGTAGTACTTCAAATAAGAATGTAGCTTTATTTAAGCCTTCAGTAGAAATACGTTCATTTCTAGAGCTCATTGCCAAGCCATCTTTTTGTCTATAAATTGGAACTCCAATAATCTCTACATCTAAGGTATTCTTTTCAACAAGTTTTCTGATAATTTGTAATTGTTGGAAATCTTTTTCTCCAAAATAGGCTTTGTTTGGCTGTACTAATTCGAAAAGTTTTTTTACTATAGTACCCACTCCATCAAAATGACCAGGACGCTGTTTACCTTCCATTTGATTTTCAATTCCTTCAAAATCAAAAGATTGAGATTTCGTTTGACCTTGATAGATCTCATCTACACTCGGGGCAAAAATTACAATTTGATCAGATAAAGAAGTAATAGTTTGAATATCTCTTTGTAGTGTTCTGGGGTAATTCTTTAAATCCTCAGGGTTGTTAAACTGAGTTGGGTTAACAAAAATACTAACCACTGTGCAGTCGTTCTCTAAGAGTGATTGTTGCATTAAAGATAGGTGTCCTTGGTGAATAGCTCCCATGGTAGGAACAAGACCAATTGTTTTATTAGCCTGAGTAAATTTGTTTAGATACCCTTGTAATTCGGCTTTTGTATTAAAAAGGAACATTAGCTTTGTGTTTAAAATATTGGCAAAATTAGTTATTTAGAAAATAACTCACTAAAATTTTGTAAATTTGCAACGTTTATTTATTTCACCCAAAGAAATTACGAATGAATATGAAAGAAAAGAGGATATTGTACGTATCATCTGAAGTGGTACCTTATTTAGCAGAAAATGAAGTTTCGTTAATGTCTTACGATGCTCCAAAAATGATTAATGAACAAGGAGGGCAGATAAGAATTTTTATGCCTAGATATGGTAGTATAAACGAGCGTAGACATCAATTGCATGAAGTAATTAGGTTGTCGGGAATGAATCTGGTGGTTAATGATATGGATATGCCATTGATAATTAAAGTGGCATCTATTCCAAAGGAAAGAATTCAAGTTTACTTTATTGATAATGATGAGTATTTTAAAAGAAAGTCAACCTTTACGGACGATGACGGAAATTTATTTCCTGATAATGATGAAAGAGCGATTTTCTTTACAAAAGGTGTAATTGAGACGGTTAAGAAACTTAACTGGGTACCTGATGTTATTCATGTACAGGGATGGATGGCATCTCTTCTTCCAATTTACTTAAAACATTATTACAAAGACGAAGCAATTTTTGCAGACACAAAAATAGTAACGTCTATTTTTGAAGAAGGATTTGAAGGTCAGTTAAGTTCGAAAATGAAATCTAAAGTAGCTTTTGATGGGTTACCTGAGGAAATTATTTCTGAGTTTGCAGAGCCTACTTATGAAAACATCATGAAAAATGCGATAGTTAATTCTGACGGAGTAATTATGGCATCAGAGAAAATTGGTTCAAATTTAACAAATTTTATAGAGTCTTCTGAAAAACCTTTTTTACCTTACGTGCCAAAAGAGGATTTTGCGAAAGCTTATAGTGAGTTTTATCAGAAGTTCCTTTAGAATTAACAAAAACTAATTTGTATTAGAGTACATGAGTCAAAAAAATATATTTAAAGGATTTATCCTTTCGTTAGGTCTAATTGCATTACAAGGGTGTGATGCAGACTTCAATAATACAGGTTCCGATATCATAGGAGGAGGTGATTATAGTGTAGAGTCTTATGTGGTAAAGGACATTAAGGCTTACAATCAACCCACTGGAGCTGTAGAGTCTAGTAAACTACCTGAATTCAGTATTGGTGCATTAAAAGACGATTTTTTTGGTGATGTGTCTAACAGCTTAGCGCTTAATTTTAGTGCGAATTCGGTTGACTTTAATGCCTTGGATAATACTGCTGTATTTGACTCGGTTTATGTGTATATTCCGTTTTATAATACTGTGCCGGATAAATTAGAAGATGAATTCTATACTTATAAGTTAAATAGTGTATATGGCGAAGGTAATTTTGACTTAAAGGTTTTTCAGAATAATTATTTAATTAGCCTAGATAATCCAATTGCTGGAGGATCAATATATTATTATAATAATGATTATTCATTATTCAATGATAATCATGGCGGAATGATGTTAAATGATTCCAGAATGGGAATGCAGAATAGCTATGTGAGTTTTAATAACACAGCTATTAACATTTATAAATATGATGAACAAGGTGCAATAGAAACGGATGATGATGGAAAGCCTATTGTTAAACAACGTTTAGACCCTGGTTTTTGGTTGGATTTAAATTTAAAATATTTTCAAGATTTTTTCATTAATAATCGTGAAGCTCTTGCAGATTCTGAGTTATTTGGAAATGTTTTTAGAGGACTTTATATGAAAGCCTCTACAAATGGTTCACAGGGTGCTATTGGACTTTTGGCTTTAGGGCAAGGGTATTTGCGTGCAACCTATGAAAGAACACAAACCAAAACTGATAGTGAAGGAAACGAGACTAGTGAAAAGATTAGAGGTGAAATTAAGCTTCCCTTAGCAAACTTTGGAGGAGCAAGTTCAGGTTCTTTAGCAAATACTAGTAATAGTATAATTAATTTAATGTCAACTACTAACGATCAGGGGTACTTAGGAGCAATTGCAAATCCTAATAAGGAGCTGGGTGATGAACTTCTTTATATTAAGGGAGGACAAGGTAGTATGGCTATTATAGAGCTTTTTAAAGAAGATGATTTCCAGGAGCTAAAAACATTAAAAGAGCAGGAAGTTTTAATAAACGACGCTTTTTTAACTGTACATGTGAATCGAGATATTATAGGAGAAAATACAATTAATCCTCCTCGTTTGTTTTTATATAATTATGATAATTCGTCAGTTATTGCCGATTTTGCAAATGATAGTTCTTTAGATAAGAATGTATATGGTGGTGAATATGTAAAAAAGGCAGATGATAGTAAGCGTGAGCCGTATACCTATAGAGTTAGAGTAAGGGATCACATTCAGACTTTGTTAGATAGTGATAAGTTAGCGAGTCCAAAATTAGCCTTAGTGGTTAGTAATGAGTACACTAGTACCATGAATGAGCTTTCGTTTAAAAAATTAAAGACCCCCATAGTAAATGTTCCTCAAGACGTTACTACTATTCCTTCTTACAGTGTTACATGTCCATTAGGAACAGTTGTTTATGGTACAAATAGCTCTGTTCCTCAGCAAAGTAAGATGGAATTGGAAATATTTTATACCAAAATTAAATAACAAGGACAAAATATGTGTGGAATTGTTGGTTATATAGGGCATAGAGATGCCTACCCTGTTATTATAAAAGGGTTGACAAGATTAGAATATAGAGGCTATGATAGTGCTGGTTTAGCAATTTTTGATGGTCAAGCTATTAACATGTGTAAAACCAAGGGGAAAGTTGCAGATTTACAAGCAAAGAGTACCGAACAGGTTAAAAAAGGTACAGTTGGTATTGGGCATACACGTTGGGCTACTCATGGTATTCCAAACGATGTAAACTCACATCCACATTTTTCAAATTCCGGTGAGTTGGTAATTATCCATAACGGTATTATAGAAAATTATGATTCTTTAAAACAAGAATTAATAAAACGAGGTTTTGTTTTTCATTCCGATACAGATACAGAGGTTTTAGTAAATCTGATTGAAGATGTGCAAAAAACACAGGGTGTAAAATTAGGGAAAGCTGTTCAAATTGCTTTAAATCAAGTAGTTGGAGCTTATGCTATTGCCGTGATGGATATAAAAAAACCCAATGAGATTATTGCTGCCCGATTGGGTAGTCCTTTAGCTATCGGTATTGGTGATAACGAATACTTTATCACATCTGATGCGTCTCCTTTTATAGAATATACTAATAATGCTATTTATTTAGAAGATGAGGAAATGGCTATTATTAGACTTCATAAGCCATTGATTATTCGTAAGATAAAGGATGATTCATTAGTTGATCACTATGTTCAAGAGCTACAATTAAATTTGGAGCAAATTGAGAAAAATGGTTATGATCATTTTATGTTGAAGGAAATCTATGAACAGCCTGAGGTAATTAAAGATACTTTTAGAGGTAGATTGTTAGCCGACCAAGGCATTATCAAGATGGCTGGAGTTGAGGATAATATTGACAAGTTTGTTAATGCTAAGAGAATAATTATTGTTGCTTGCGGTACTTCTTGGCATGCTGGGCTTGTTGCAGAATATTTAATAGAGGAGTTTGCGAGAATTCCAGTAGAGGTGGAATACGCTTCGGAATTTCGTTATCGAAACCCCATTATAAATAGTGACGATGTTATTATAGCTATTTCGCAGTCAGGTGAAACAGCAGATACTTTGGCCGCGATTAAATTAGCAAAGAGTCGTGGTGCTTTTGTTTTTGGAGTATGCAATGTAGTAGGATCTTCGATTTCTCGTGAAACTCATGCAGGTGCTTATACGCATGCTGGTCCTGAAATAGGGGTAGCCTCAACTAAGGCTTTTACGACTCAAATAACAGTGCTAACCTTGATAGCTTTGCGCTTAGCAAAGGCAAAAGGAACTCTGCCACATTCTGAGTATTTAAAGTATTTACACGAATTGGAATTAATACCAGAGCGTGTAGAGGAAGCATTAACTCAAAATCCGCAGATTTATGAAATCTCAAAGGTTTATAAGAATTCCAATAACTGTCTTTATCTAGGACGTGGGTTTAATTACCCAGTTGCATTGGAGGGAGCTTTGAAATTAAAAGAGATATCTTACATTCATGCAGAGGGATATCCAGCAGCGGAAATGAAACATGGACCTATAGCACTTATTGACGAGCATATGCCAGTGATTGTTATTGCTCCTGATCAGGTTCATTATGACAAGGTAGTGAGTAACATTCAAGAAATAAAAGCAAGGAATGGAAAAATCATTGCTGTTGTTACAAAAGGTGATACACAAGTTAGAGAATTGGCCGATCATGTTATTGAAGTTCCGGGGATTTCTGAGGCTTTAACACCAATTTTAGCGACAATACCTTTGCAGTTACTGTCTTATCATATTGCAGTTTTAAGGCAATGTAATGTAGATCAACCAAGAAATTTAGCCAAATCGGTTACAGTAGAATAAGTACAAATTGCGACTCCATTTCATGGGTCGCAATTTTTTTATAAAAAATTAAATTTTGAAGCTTTTTATATTACAAGAAAAAAACTATCTTTGCGCTCTGAAAAAGTAGATTTTTTCATTAAAGGTAAATAGCTGTTAAATAAATACATAAGCAATGTCTAAAGTTACAGGAAAAGTTGCGCAAGTTATCGGACCTGTTGTTGATGTAGTCTTCAACACAGAGAATTCCGAACTTCCGAGAATTTATGATTCATTAGAAATCACTAAACCAGATGGTTCTAAATTAGTACTTGAAGTACAATCACACATTGGAGAAGATACAGTTCGTACAATTTCAATGGACTCAACAGACGGATTAAGTAGAGGTTACGAAGTAATCGCTACAGGATCTCCTATCCAAGTTCCTATTGGAAAAGAAGTATTTGGTAGATTGTTTAATGTTGTAGGTGACGCTATTGACGGTCTAGGAAATTTGCCTAAGTCTGGAGAGAATGGTTTACCAATTCACCGTGAGGCTCCTAAATTTGAGGATCTTTCTACATCTACAGAGGTTCTTTTCACAGGAATTAAAGTTATTGACTTAATCGAGCCTTATGCAAAAGGAGGTAAAATTGGTTTATTCGGTGGTGCTGGAGTAGGTAAAACTGTATTAATTCAAGAGTTAATTAATAA
Source organism: Myroides sp. LJL119 (assembly GCF_054871605.1). NCBI lineage: Bacteria > Pseudomonadati > Bacteroidota > Flavobacteriia > Flavobacteriales > Flavobacteriaceae > Myroides > Myroides sp. LJL119. The sequence goes on along the minus strand of NZ_JBTXLO010000001.1, from coordinate 460,536 downwards.
CATCGCAAAAGGTCACGGAGGACTTTCAGTATTCGCTGGAGTTGGTGAGCGTACACGTGAAGGTAATGATTTACTACGTGAGATGTTAGAGTCTGGAATTATAAAATACGGTGAAGATTTCATGACATCTATGGAAAATGGAGGATGGGATTTATCTAAAGTAGATAGACCTGGTATGAAAGATTCAAAAGCTACTTTCGTATTTGGACAAATGAATGAGCCACCAGGAGCTCGTGCACGTGTTGCTTTATCAGGTTTAACTATTGCGGAATTTTTCCGTGATGGTGCTGGAGATGATCAAGGAAAGGATGTACTTTTCTTTGTGGATAACATTTTCCGTTTTACCCAAGCTGGTTCTGAAGTTTCTGCTTTATTAGGTCGTATGCCATCAGCTGTTGGTTACCAACCTACACTAGCAACAGAAATGGGAGCTATGCAAGAGCGTATTACTTCTACTAAAAAAGGATCTATTACTTCTGTACAGGCTGTTTATGTACCGGCGGATGACTTAACTGACCCGGCTCCTGCTACAACTTTCGCTCACTTAGATGCTACAACTGTATTATCACGTAAAATTGCTGAGTTAGGTATTTATCCTGCAGTAGATCCATTAGATTCTACATCAAGAATTTTAGCGCCAGAAATTTTAGGAAAAGAACACTATGACTGTGCTCAAAATGTAAAAGAAATTTTACAAAAATATAAAGAGTTGCAAGATATTATCGCAATTCTAGGTATGGAAGAGTTATCTGAAGAAGATAAGCTTTCTGTACATAGAGCTCGTAGAGTTCAGCGTTTCTTATCTCAACCATTCCACGTTGCAGAGCAATTTACAGGAATTCCAGGAGTATTAGTTGACATTAAGGACACTATTAAAGGATTTAACATGATTATCAATGGTGAATTAGATCATTTACCAGAAGCAGCTTTTAACTTGAAAGGATCAATTGAAGAAGTAATTGAAGCTGGAGAGAAAATGAACGCTGAGTTTTAATAATCGTCAAAATTTATAAATCATGAGATTAGAAATAGTAACGCCTGAGGCTACGATATTTGCTGGTGATGTGACTTCGGTTTCAGTACCAGGAGTAAATGGAGAGTTTCAAATGCTAAACAATCACGCCTCTATTGTATCTGTCTTAACAAAAGGTGAGATCAAGTTTACAGGGAGCAACATTTCTATAAAAGAGGCATTTAGTTCTAAATTTGCTAAAGTTTCAAATGATACATATCATTTATCTATTAACTTTGGTACCATAGAATTAAACGATAATAAGATTATTATTTTAGCTAATTAGTTAGTTAATAATGTAAATACACAAAGCCGACTCGTATTTGAGTCGGCTTTTTTTATTACCTTAGTTTTCTCCGGGTAAGCAAGATGTATGCAGGAGAGAAAAAAGAAATTATTTTTTACAATACCGTATTTAAATGGCTAAAGTTAAGACAGCTTTTTTTTGTCAAAATTGTGGAACGCAATCTGTTAAGTGGATGGGGCAGTGTAGCGGTTGCAAGCAGTGGAATACCTTAGTAGAGGAGGTAATACAAAAGCAAGATAAACCTACTTGGCAGGCTCCAAGTAGTTCTGTAGGAGGAATTATCCAAAGAACTTCAAAACCGTTATTAGTTAATCAAATTGATAGTAGCGAGGAGATTCGTTTGGACACGCGAGATGGAGAGTTGAACCGTGTCTTAGGTGGCGGATTGGTAGCTGGTTCAATGGTTTTGTTGGGTGGCGAACCTGGTATTGGAAAAAGTACCTTACTGTTGCAAATCTCATTGGGGTTGCCATATCGTGTTTTATATGTTTCTGGTGAGGAAAGTCAAAAGCAAATAAAAATGCGAGCAGATCGCATTAACCCTAATAATGATAATTGTTTTATATTAACAGAGACTAATACCCAGAATATCTTTGCGCAAATTCAAAATATCAATCCTCAAGTTCTGATAATAGATTCTATTCAGACTCTACATACTGATTATATTGAGGCTTCCTCGGGTACTATTTCGCAAATTAAAGAATGTACTGGAGAGCTAACCAAGTTCGCCAAAGAAACTGGAACTCCAGTATTAATTATTGGTCATATTACCAAGGACGGTAGTATCGCTGGGCCAAAAATGTTGGAGCATATGGTTGATACGGTTCTCCAATTTGAGGGTGATCGTAACCATGTATACCGTATTTTAAGAGCAAATAAAAACCGTTTTGGCTCTACGGCTGAGTTGGGAATCTATGAAATGGTTGGCTCAGGTTTAAGGGAGGTATCCAATCCATCGGAAATATTATTGTCTCACAAAGAAGAGGATTTATCTGGTACTGCGATAGCGGCAACATTAGAAGGAGTACGTCCTTTAATGGTGGAGGTTCAGGCCTTGGTAAGTACTGCTGTTTATGGTACTCCACAAAGGAGCAGTACAGGGTATAATTTGAAAAGACTCAATATGATTTTAGCAGTTTTAGAGAAAAGAGCTGGGTTTCGTTTGGGACAGAAGGATGTTTTTTTAAATATAACTGGGGGTATTAATGTAGATGATCCTGCTATAGATTTAGCAGTTGTGGCGGCAATTTTATCTTCAGATCTAGATGTTCCTATTGGAAAAAATGTGACCTTCTCTGCCGAGGTTGGCTTATCTGGGGAGATTAGACCAATTAACCGGGTAGACCAGCGTATTTTGGAAGCTGAAAAATTAGGTTTTGATGCAATTTTTATCTCCAAGTATAATAAGATAAGTTATCAAGGAAGTGGTATTCGAATTATATTAGTAACCAAAATTGAGGATATAGTACGAGAACTATTCCAAGTAAATTAGTGTATATGGGTAAAGTAAATATATTTGTAATTGGCTTTTTGTTATTTTCAGGGATTACCTGGGGACAACAAAAAATATATCAAGAGGCTAGTTTAAAACATGCTAGGGTGTATTTTAACGGTAGTGATTTAGCACATGAATTTAAAATTAAATTACCAAAGGGTACTTCTGAAATAGTTGTTAGTAATTTAGCAGAATCGGTAAACGATAATACTATTTCCATTAGTCCAGATAAGCCATTGAGTATCCTTCGTACTAGTTATACTAGTGATTTCGATATGGCGCAATCCTTGCAAACACCTTTGAATGCTGTAAACGATAGTATATTCAAATTTGAAGCTAAATTACAGTTATTAGATAATAAGATCACCTCCCAAAAAAATTCTTTAGAGTTATTGGATACGAACCGTATTTTACCTAACACAAGTGGGCAAGGATTTACCCAAGAGCTTTCTAAGTTACTGGATTTTTATTTGTATAAACGTACTTCATTGGCTAACGAATTAGATGCTTTGCAACAGGAAAAACTAGTTTTACAAAAAAAATTAGTTGATCTCAAGGCCCGTTTGCAAACAGGACATATTGCAGGTAAGAAATTTGGTAATGGAAAAATTATTGTACAGATAAGTAATCCCGTTGCTCAAGAGGTTTCTTTTATATTGAGATACTTTACTCCTTTGGCAAGTTGGAAAGCGATATATGAATTAAATGTTCCAGAAATAAATAAAGATATCCAAGTTGTTTATAAGGCGGATGTTCGTCAAAATACTGGTTTGGATTGGGATAATGTTTCTTTAAGTTTAACCAGCGGATATGCTAATTTAAGTAATATTATGCCCAAATGGGATACATGGTTTATTGACTATATTAATCCTGTTCCCATTGCTGTGCGTGCAGCAAGTGTGAGGAAGGCTAGTGTACAGACAGCCGATCAGTTTCAGTATACGGAAATGGCATTAGAGCAACCTATGTTGGTTGCAAATGTGTCTGAAACAGAGTTGAATGTAAATTTTGATATTAATTTACCTTATACAATTCAATCAGGTAAACAAAGTAATCTAGTTACCTTAGATGAATTTTCTGTGCCCGCAAGTTATACTTATTTTAGTGCCGTTAAGCTTGATCCTTCTGCGTATTTAATAGCAACAATAAAGGATTATAACCAATATAATTTTTTAAAGGGACAGGCCAATGTTATGTTTGAGGGTATGTATGTTGGAAAGACTACTTTAGATGTTAACACTACCCAAGATGTATTAAGTCTTAACTTAGGAAAGGACCCAAGGGTTCAGGTGTCTAGAAAATTGATTAAAGATAAAGCAGGATCTCGTTTATTATCCGGTAAAAAGATTGATAGTTATCTTTACGAGATTATTGTTAAAAATAATAAATCGAAAGACGTTAGTATAACTATTCAGGATCAATTTCCAATTAGCTCTAATACAGATATTGAAATTAGTATAACCCAAAGAGATGGAGCTATGGTTGATCAAGAAAAAGGTCTTTTTACGTGGGATTTAAAATTGGATGCTGATCAAAGTAAAACCCTTCGTTTCGGATATGATATTAAATATAATAAAGATCAAAAGTTAAGCCTTTAAAAAATTGAAATCGTCCTGATAAAATAGTCATGTTCCAAAAAGCTAAACATTTTTTGGAGCATGTTAAAAAAGGACAGTTTTTTATTTTTGTAATATGATACGTATTAATTTTCGTTCTAGTTTTAATATTACAAATAGGAAAATAAAGATAAATGTGATTCCAATTATGTAATTTTCTCTGAAAAAATAAAAATAGATAAAGGACAAAGAAATAGACAGTGATAAATAGCCTGAAATAGCTTTTTTATCATAGGGTATTGGATAGTATTTTTGTCCCAGTAGGTAAGATATTATCATCATTGATCCATAGGCAATTAAAGTGGCAATAGCCGACCCAATATATCCTAAGTAGGGGATAAGTGTGAAATTGAATATTAGAGTTAATATGGCTCCTATAATAGAAATATAAGCTCCCACCATAGTTTTGTCCGTTAGCTTGTACCATACCGATAAATTGGTGTAAATACCCATACAAAGATTGGCTAGGATAATTAATGGTACGATACTCATTGCTGGCCAATAGTCAGGGTTTCTAATGATTAATTGTTTAAGAATGTCTGAGAAAACGATTATAACTAGCATTATAATGCTACCAAATATGGTAAAGTATTTTGTAATTGTTGCATATTTAATGGGCGCATCCTCATTTTTAGCATAATTGAAAAAAAAAGGTTCAATTCCCAAGGTATAAGCTTGGCGAAAAAGTACCATGAATAGCCCTAATTTGTAGCAAGCTGCATATTGACCAATTTGGGATAAAGCTACATCTTTTGGTAGAAGTCTTTCTAATAAAATTTTATCAAACCCCTCGTTAATTGCAAATGCTATTCCCCCAATCATTATCGGCACTCCATATCGTATCATTTTACCAGCTAGTGTTAGGTCGAAACGCCATTTTAGTCTAATATATTCTTTGTAAAATACTAAGAAGGTAATGGCGCTTGCTATTAAATTAGCAATAAAAAGATAGGCTACTTGGTAATTTTCTATGTATAAACCATTCCAAAAGCTTTCAGGATAAAGTTGACTTAAAGAAGGTAAAAGGTATAGGAAAAAAACATTTAAGAGTGTAAATACGGTAACGTTACCAATTTTAATTAAACTATAAAATACAGATCTTTGGTCCGCTCTTAATTTAGCAAAAGGAATAATTACGAGGGTATCTAATACTAAAATCCAGATAACATATTGAAAAACTTCTTTAGATATGTTTAAAAATTCACTCCAAAAGTCTTGCGTGAGTAAACTTATAGCCAAGAAAGTTAAAGAGGTTAGGGTTAGGAATAACGTAGCGTTATTATTCACCTGCTTTTTGTTGTCTTGTAAATTGTAATATCTAAAAAAAGCAGTTTCCATTCCAAAGGCCAAAATCACATTGAAAAAAGTTATAATAGCAAATACTACACTATATTCTCCATAAGCCTGATCAGGCATTACTTGCGTGTGAAATGGAACTAAGAAAAAGCCAATAACTTTTGGGAAAACCGCCGCTAAACCATATATGGCGGTTTGTTTAAATATTTTTTTATAGATACTCAAAGTGACTCAAGTGTAATTAATGAATTCTTTTGTGTAAAAGTAAATTATTTCTGATAAACAATCTCTAAAGGAGTTACATTGTAAGCTAAATAAGGTGCAATTTCTTGTAAAGGAAATTCAATGTAATCGGGTTGTTGTGAAACTGGAAAATTAACTTCATTAAAATATGCAAACACAATTTTATCATTATGAATGAATATCTGTTCGGGATAAGCTAAAATACCTTTGTTATCTTTTAGTTGTTGACCATAGTTTATTTTAGACTCAATAAGAGGCATTACTTTAGGCCAATTAGTAAAAAGCTTATCAGGAGTTAGGATTTGTGCGTCTTGTAAATCAAAAAGTAATCCGATACTATTTTGGTAGCCATAGGCTCCGCCGGCAAACGTATAGTAATCTATTTTTAAAGCATATAGACTATCGTTGATAAAGGTATTGTTTGCCTTAACAGTTGCTTTCCAAGGCATAGACTCATCGGGGTACTGTTTTACAAAATCCTCATATGAATCTAAAAAAGCACTAACTAGGCTCTGATAAGTATTAATGTTGTTTAGATCTGTTTCAAAAGACATCAAATCAACAATAGTTGCTAAGGTTGCTTGATTAATGGAATTCTTAATATCGTGTTGTGCGTTAATTATAACAGGCACATCAATTTCAATACTTGTACAATTATCCTCTTGACAATTTACATCGGATTGACCCTGGAAAAATTCTTGTTTAAAAACAATATCCTTTGAGCTTTGCGATTCACAACTTATCAAAACAAAGGTAAATGATAGTAAGAGTAGTATTTTTTTCATAGCATGTTTTGTTACAAAGCTATTGAAAAATAATCCAAAAAGATAGTAGTATTGCACTTATAATCCTTTCTTTAGCAAAATTTCCGGTAGTTCGTTGGTGGCATTAGTAAATTATAGCATAAAGAGGGTTATGTGGGTAACAATACGTAAATTTGTCAAAACTTTTTGAATACTGGCCAGATAATTATGCATTGTTTTTGGAGTTATTAAAGAAGTTAGAAAATATCAAAGCAAAGCTTTTACAAAATGTTAGTAAAAACCCAAGCCATTGTAATAAGTGCATTAAAATATCAGGAGAAGGGATTAATAGTTAGGTGTTTAACTAAAGAAGTCGGCTTGCAAACTTTTTATGTGCCTAATGCTTTTTCTAAGGGGAAGTCATCTTCAAAGATTGCTTATTTTCAGCCTTTAATGAATTTGGAGGTTGAATTCGTTTTTAAGAATAAAGGTAAGATGGAATATTTTAAAGAAATAAAAATAGGTCATCTTTATCAGGACATTTATTATGACTTTTATAAAAACAGTATCGCAATTTTTATAGCTGAAGTTCTGCATTTAACCATTACCTTACAAGAGAGAGATTTAGAATTCTTTGCATATTTACAAGCTGCTTTAATGTGGTTGGATACCCATGATCATCCAGCGAATTTCCACTTAATTTTATTGTTAGATTTATCTAAGTATTTTGGATTTTATCCTGATTTATCGCAGATTGATAATGATTTCTTTAATTGGAAGGAAGGGGGATTTACCTCTATGTATAGTCTAGAATGTTTCGATGCAGAGCAAACTCACTTATTTAAAAAGTTAGTAGATTTAAATTTTAATAAAGAACAAAAAGTATTTACTAGTAAGGATAGAAAAATTTTACTAAACTTGTTAGTTATCTATTATCAAGAACACCTTAGTAATTTTAAGAAACCTAAATCATTGCAGGTTTTACAAGAAGTTTTTGGATAATTAATTACATTAAATATTTTCCTACCAATTAATTAGGTGTTAATTAGTGGAAAATGTTTAAATTCGCGAAATTGATAAAAAATATTACAGTTAATAAACATGAGCAGTAAATTTACAGAATACAAGAATCTTGATTTGTCAGGGGTAGCTTCAGAAATGCGTGAGTTTTGGAAAGAACAATCCATATTTGAGAAGAGTATTAGTACAAGAGACGATAATAAGCCATTTGTGTTTTTTGAAGGACCACCTTCGGCTAATGGTAAACCAGGAATTCACCACGTGATGGCTCGTGCGATTAAAGATATTTTTTGTCGATATAAAACTCAAAAAGGATTCCAAGTTAAGCGAAAAGCAGGCTGGGATACTCATGGTTTACCTGTGGAGTTAGGTACCGAGAAAGAGTTAGGTATTACCAAAGAGGATATCGGAACTAAAATATCTATCGAAGATTACAATAAGGCTTGTAAGCAAACAGTTATGCGTTACACAGATCTTTGGAATGATCTTACTGAGCAAATGGGGTATTGGGTGGATACTCAGAATCCATATATTACGTATAAATCGAAGTACATGGAATCTGTTTGGTGGCTATTAAAACAGATTTATGATAAGGACTTATTATATAAAGGATATACAATTCAACCTTATTCTCCAAAGGCTGGGACAGGCTTATCTTCCCATGAGTTAAATCAACCGGGTTGCTACAAAGATGTTACAGATACAACAATTGTAGCTCAGTTTAGAGCAATAGAAGATTCTTTGCCTGATTTTTTACAACAATATAAAAATATTGATTTTCTAGCCTGGACAACAACTCCTTGGACATTACCTTCTAATACTGCTTTGACAGTTGGACCAAAGATTGAGTATAGTTTAGTAAAAACATATAATCAGTATACTGGAAAGCCAATCACTGTTATTTTAGCAAAAGCCTTAATTGCAAAGCAATTTGCTGGTAAGTTCCAAAAAGTGGAGACTGAGCAAGAGCTTCAGACTTATTCATTTGGAGATAAAAAAATTCCTTATCTAGTAATAAGTGACTTTAAGGGAGCTGATTTAGTTGGAATTAGATATGAGCAATTACTTCCGTATACATTGCCTTATCAAAATCCAGAAAATGCATTTAGAGTTATTGCAGGTGATTTTGTTACCACAGAAGACGGTACAGGAATTGTGCATACTGCCCCGACTTTCGGAGCAGATGATGCCAAGGTGGCCAAAGAGGCTACCCCTGAGGTTCCAGCTATGTTAATTTTAGACAAAGATGGCTTTGCTGTTCCTTTAGTGGATCTACAAGGAAGATTTGTGGAACAAATGGGAGAATTAGCAGGTAAGTATGTTAAAAACGAGTACTACCAGGATGGAGAGGCACCAGAGAAGTCTGTTGATGTGGAAATTGCGATTCGTTTAAAAGAAGAAAATAAGGCTTTTAAAGTTGAAAAATATGTGCACAGCTATCCACATTGCTGGAGAACTAATAAGCCAGTTTTATACTATCCATTAGACTCGTGGTTTATTAAGATTACTCAAGTAAAAGATAGAATGTTTGAGTTGAATCAGGATATTAATTGGAAACCTAAAGCCACAGGAGAAGGACGTTTTGGGAATTGGCTTAAAAATGCAAATGATTGGAATTTGTCTCGCTCTCGTTATTGGGGAATTCCTTTACCAATATGGAGAACTGAGGATAAGTCCGAGGAAATTCTAATTGGCTCTGTAGAAGAATTAATTCAAGAAATTGAAAAATCTATCAAAGCAGGTGTTCAAAAAACAAATCCTTTCCAGGAATTTGTAATTGGAGATATGTCAGAGGGTAATTATGATAAGGTTGATTTACATAAAAACGTAGTAGACCAAATTACTTTGGTTTCTGCAAGTGGAAAGCCAATGAAACGAGAAGCTGATTTAATTGACGTTTGGTTCGATTCAGGTGCAATGCCATATGCTCAGTGGCATTATCCATTTGAGAATAAAGAATTGATAGATAATAATTTAAGTTATCCAGCTGATTTTATTGCAGAAGGGGTTGACCAAACAAGAGGATGGTTTTATACCCTACATGCCATTGCAACTTTAGTATTTGATACAAATGCATACAAAAATGTTGTGTCCAATGGTCTGGTATTAGATAAAAATGGTTTGAAAATGTCAAAAAGTTTAGGTAATACTGTTGATCCTTTTCAAACCCTACAAGAGCATGGACCAGATGCAACACGCTGGTATATGATTTCCAATGCAAATCCTTGGGATAATTTAAAGTTTGATATCGAAGGTATTAACGAGGTTAGAAGAAAGTTTTTTGGAACTCTTTATAACACCTATAACTTTTTTGCTTTATATGCCAATATTGATGGCTTTACTTATAGTGAGAAGGATATTCCATTGGAACAAAGACCAGAAATCGACCGTTGGATTTTATCAGAGTTAAATACCTTGGTACAAAAGGTAGATGAATATTATGCCGATTATGAACCTACAAAAGCAGCTCGTGCAATTGCTGAGTTTGTATCAGAAAATTTAAGTAATTGGTACGTTAGATTATGTAGAAGAAGGTTCTGGAAGGGAGATTATGGTCAAGATAAGATTGCGGCGTATCAAACTTTATATACCTGTTTATTAACAGTAAGTAAGTTATCGGCTCCTATTGCGCCATTTTTTATGGATAAACTTTACAGAGATTTAACCCTGGCTACAAATACAGAAGCGTTTGAATCTGTACATTTGGCTAAATTCCCTGAGTTTAATCAGGATTTAGTTGATCTTGGTTTAGAAAGTAGAATGCATAAAGCTCAAGTTATATCTTCTCTTGTATTGTCATTGCGCAAGAAAGAGATGATCAAGGTGCGTCAACCTTTGCAGCGTATTATGATTCCTATTCTGGATCCAAGTCAAAGACAAGAAATTTTGGCTGTAGCTGATTTGATCAAAGCAGAAGTGAATGTTAAAGAAATTGAGCTTTTAGATGATGCTTCTGGAATTTTAGTAAAACAAATTAAACCAAATTTCAAGACATTAGGACCTAGATTTGGAAAAGACATGGGTCTCATAGCCAAAGAGATACAGAATTTTACCGCTCAAGAAATTAATGAGATTGAAAAAAATGGTGAAATTAAATTAAATTTAACAGAAAAAAGTGTTATATTGAACATATCTGATGTTGAAATTACATCTCAAGATATAGAAGGATGGTTAGTGGCTAATGAAAATGGTATTACAGTTGCATTAGATATTACAATTACATCAGAATTAAGAAATGAAGGAATTGCTCGTGAATTAGTTAATCGTATCCAAAATATTAGAAAAGACTCTGGTTTTGAGGTTACCGATAAGATTCAGATTACCATGGAAGAGCAAAAAGATATAAAGGAAGCGGTTTTAGCTAACTTAGATTATATAAAGTCTGAAACTTTAACAAGTGATCTGAGTTTTGTTTCTGACTTACACCAGGGTATAGAACTGGAGTTTGACGAACTAAAAACGCGAGTATTGGTTATTAAATAAGTTTGTTATGAAAGAAGTTAGTGAATTAGTACGTTACTCGGATGCCGAGTTAGCAGACTTTAAAGAGTTAATTCAAGCTAAGATCTTGAAAGCTCAAGCTGATTTAGATTTAATTAAAAGTGCTTACATGAATGATTTAAATAATGGGACAGATGATACATCCCCTACTTTTAAAGCATTTGAAGAAGGAAGTGAAACAATGTCTAAAGAGGCTAATTCTCAGTTAGCAATTCGCCAAGAGAAATTTATTCGTGATTTGCGTAATGCTCTTATAAGAATCCAGAATAAAACATATGGCATTTGTAAGGTAACTGGAAAGTTAATTGATAAAGAACGATTAAAGTTAGTTCCTCATGCTACAATGAGTATAGAGGCAAAAAACTTACAACGTTAATCTTTAATAAAAATGAAAACGCTCTTATTAGAGCGTTTTTTTTATACCTTAAAATAATTTACATTTGCTGATGTAAATAAATAGAAATGTCGTTAAAAAGAGCTATCCTACTTGTTGTAGTGGTATTGGTATTAGATCAATGGTTGAAGATCTTTATAAAAACCAATTTTTTATTAGGAGAGGAATACTATGTATTTGATTGGTTTAGGATTCATTTTATTGAAAATGATGGTATGGCATGGGGTGTTGAACTCCCTGGTGACTATGGTAAGTTAGCATTGACTCTTTTTCGTATTGTAGCAGTTTGTGGAATTGGCTGGTGGCTGGTGGACTCTATAAAAAAGAAAATGTCTAATTATTTAATAGTTGCTATATCTTTGATTATGGCCGGCGCTATTGGAAATATTTTGGACTCACTTTTTTACGGTATTATCTTCAATGATAGTATTCATCAAGTAGCTACGCTTTTTTCAGATAACCCATATGGAACTATTTTTCATGGTAAAGTAGTAGATATGTTCTATTTTCCTATTTATCGTGGGTATTTGCCAGATTGGTTGCCTATATGGGGTGGAAAGTATTTCACTTTTTTTAATGCCATTTTTAACCTTGCAGATGTTGCAATATCGGTTGGAGTGGGTATTTTAATAGTTTTTAATAAAGTCATATTTAATAAATAAAAAAGCTCCTAGATTGGAGCTTTTTTTTGTTATAATTTTTTTAAAAATTTACCTTTTAATCTAATTGCTTTAAAATGTGATTTACAGCGGCATCTAATTGGGGATCGTTGTTGTTTAATCGATCCATAAAGGTGTTTTTGATGTAGATATCAGGAGATACTCCTGTTTTCTCTAGGTTTTCACCTTCTAAGGTGTAAGTACCCCATGCCGGCAAGCGGTATGAAGAGCCATCAACAAGTGATTTCGCAGAAGTAAAGATTATCCATCTATAAGTTTCTTGTCCAATAATGGTTCCTAATTTAAGGGCTTTAAAACCTTGGGCCGTCATTTCTGCGTCACTTAAAGAAAATTCATTTATTAAAAGAACAATTGGTTTGCCACTTGGAGCAAAGTTACTTTGAACCGTTAAGGCGCCTTCACGATATTTCCATTGTAGATAAGGTCTTTGGGCAAGGAAATTTAGTACCTTATCGTGAACATTTCCACCGGTATTGAATCTAAGGTCTAAAATAACTGCTTCTTTACGATGTTCTTGTTCTACCATGTCTAACAGGAATGAATCTAATTGTTCACCTGACATGTTTTTCATATAAGAATATGCAATTCGATTGTTACTAAGATCATTGACTCTTTTACGATTTTCATATATCCATTGATCGTATAATAAAGCTTTGTTCTCTACAAAATTAATAGGATGTAATTTAACGGTAAATTCTTTGTTGTTTCGTAGAAAGGTTAAGCTTATCTCTGCTTGCTTTGATGGGAAACTAAAATATTGTTCTCTGTTTTTTTGAATATCTATTTCTTGCCCATTTACTTTTGTTAAGACATCATTTTTTTGAATGTCAATATCGGTTGCAAAAGCTGGACTCTTTCTAATTATGTAATCTACTTTGTAAGGATTGTCCTTGTCAAAGACGATTCCAGTTTCTACTGTAATATAATTCAATCTTGTTTTTTCTTCTTGTCCATTTGAGTTAAAACCTAAATGAGAAGATCCTAATTCACCTAGCATGTCATTTAGTAGTATGCGTAGATCTGCTCGGTTGTTTACATAAGGAAGATATTGGGCAAAGTGTGTTTTCATTTGTTGCCAGTCGATGCCGTGAAAATTTTCATCATAGAAGTTTTCTTCAACTCCTGCCCAGGTTTCAAAGTACATTTGGTCAAACTCTTGCTGTAAACTTTTGGAAAATTCATGTTCTATTTTAATCTCCTCTGGCTTGCCATCTTTTAAGTCAAATTTAAAGATGTTTTTCCCATTTAACCCATAAAGATTCTCATTTACCCTTATAATGTTATACATGGAACTGTCAAACGCTTTTTGTGTTTTAGCTTGTTCGAAATCTTGATAAGTTTTTTTATATAGCGCATACTTTCCATTGTCCTGGTTAGAGATATAGAAAACAATTTGCTTTTCTTTATCTTGGAATACCACAGGTGAGCTTTGATTACCAAATCTATCACTAACTAATTCAATACGCTCTAATATACCATCGGTATTAATGTTGATGGTTTGTATTTCTTGTGGTTTATTAACCACAGTGTTTTTTGATTTTTTGTTTACTTTGTCCGTTTGGCTCTCTTGTTTTTCAAATAATTCATCATATTTATTTGAGCGAAAATCTTTTGTCAGCCAATCCACAGAAAATCTATAGATATTGGGATTTTGCATTCCTAGTGGATAGGAAGGATTGATACGATCTGATGTGAAATAAATATATTTACCATCGGGTGAGAATACTGGATTACTTTCAGCTACACCAGTATTGGTTAAGTTTACTGTTTTTTTATTTTGGATATCATAAACAAAGATATCTTCTTCAAAGTTTCGTTTTGCTGTAAATAAGACATACTTTCCATCAGGTGAAAATGAAGGTTTAGAATTTTGGAAGGCCCAAATTTCGTCATTAACAATTACCTCGGGGTTAAAATTATTTAAATCCATTAAAACAACCTGATCTCTACCACTTAAATAAACAGCTTGACTTAAATCATGGTTTAAGGTAATATCTCTATTGTTTCGTAAATCTTTGGTTAATTGCGTTATTTCAGAATCTTTTACTAGGTCTAATTTGAACCAGTTTTGATAACCTTGATAAGTTTGACTAAATAAAAGTGTTTGGTTGTCTTTTAACCATTTAACTTCCATAACTCTTTGTGAGCCATCAGTTATTTGTTTAATAAACTTACCTTTAGTATCACTTACAAATAGGACACCTCTACTGACAAAAGCTATTTTTTTATCATCTTGAGAGACATCGAAATAGCTAATGTTATTGTTGGTATTGTAGCTTTGTTCTTTATCAATATTAGTTTGCTTGTTTAATTCTATGGTTAAGGGAGTTGTTGTTCTGGAGTTTGTGTCGAAAATAAATAAATCATAATCCTTTTCAAATATAACTTTAGAACCATCAGCACTAACAAAAGGCTTTTTTATAGAAGTGTCAAAGTGAGTTAAAGCTACTTTTTTACCATTTTCAAAACTATAAAGGTTATAATGGCCATTTTCCTGATCGGATATGAAATAGATATTTCCATTTCTATCTACTGTGGGACTGAAATCTTTACCGTCATAATTTGTTAAGGTTTCAAATTCTTGTGTTTCAGGATTATATTGGTGAATATCTGGATTGTTTTCACCTTTATATCTCTTACGTGCAATTTGGTTTGCACTCTCACTAGAATTGGTAAATAAAAAGTTTTGATTTGGAGTTTCTACCAGTGCATTGGTATTATTAAAGTAATTATCAAATAAAGCTACCGGAGTTGAACCGTCTTTATCAACTTTGTATGAAGCAAAATTTTTATCCGAATTACTGGTATAATAGATAGTTTTATTATCCCATGACCAACTCTCCAATTGGTCATTGGCTTGGTGAAATGTAAGTTGTTTGATTTGTCCTGAGTTTAAAGGCATGACAAATATGTCATTGTTACCAAACTGGTTGGAATTAAAAGCTAGGTATTTTCCATCTGGCGACACGCGTGGGTTTGTTTCCTCTCCTTGTAAAGCAGTTAAACGAGTTGCAACTCCAGTATCTAATGGGGCTTGATAAATATCGCCATCGAAGCTAAAATATGCTGTTTTGCCGTCTGGACTTAACGAAGGGTTAGACATGAATTTAACCTGACTTTGGGCATAAGTAGCAAAAGTCAAGGATAAGGCCATTAATGTTAGGGTATTTTTTATCATTGGTTAATATTTTTAATAAACATAAAAATATTTTGAATGATTCACTAATACTCATTACGTTAAAATTATAATTTTTTATGAAAACTGTAGGTTTTGTTAGGAGTAATACAATAGTCTAAAGGAATGTCAAGGTGGTAAACATCACTAATGGATTCTTCGGGGGGGAAAAAACTCAAACCTACTTTAATAGTGTCTTTCTGACATAAACTCAAAAAACGATCGTAAAAACCTTTGCCATACCCAATTCTATTGCCTGTTTTGTCAAAAGCCAATAAAGGAATAAAAACTACTTGAATTTGTTCTTCATTAATTTTTATACCCTCAACCGGTTCTGGTATACCATAACTATTTTCTTTTATAATGGTATTATCTGTTAATAAAAAATGAGTTAGTGTACCATCGGTAAAGTTACTTTTGGATAAAATGATGTTTTTATCCTTTCCTGCTAAAATTTGCAATAAGTATTCCGTATTAATTTCCTTTTTTTTGGTGATAGGAAGAAAGATATGATAATTGCTTTTATCCCAAATAGGAAGTGTTAAGCTTGTGTTGGCTATATCCAAGCTAAATTGCTCTAGGGTTTGATTATCTAAAGATAGACGTAATGTGTTATATTTTTTTCTTAAAATGTCTTTATTCATTACAAATGGTTTTAGAAATATTAAAAATAGCATCTCCTTGATATACAATAGGAGAATGGTTTACATTAATGACATATCCACTTATTGGTGATTTAACTTTAACATTCTCTTTTCCATAAGGATCGGATATTTCCGCTAAGGTAGTTCCTTTTTCAACAAAAGAACCGATTTCTACTTGATCATGTAACAGACCTGATTTTCTGCTTCTAATCCATTGTGCCTTTTCAATGGTAACTACCTTATAATGTGGGTCAGGTAAGTGAAAATGATCTGCAAGCATATCAAAATGGGCTAAAAAACGCATTGTTCCCTCTACTCCCATGCTCGATACATCTTTATTTATATCTAATGACTTACCTCCTTCAAAAAGTAACATTTTTACATTGCGTTTAGCACATGCATTTCTAAATGAACCCGCAATTTGATTTGAATATAGAATAAATGGAGGTTGGAATATATCTGCAAGCTGCTTTAATTGGGGATCATTGGAGGCAATTCTAATTTGAGGTGCATTAAATCGACTTTGTCCTCCGGCATGGAAATCAATCGCATAGTCCACAAGTGGAATTATAGATTGCAAAAGGTGATAGGCAAAACGCCCCGCTAAAGACCCATCTTTACTTCCAGGAAATACTCGGTTCATATCTCTACCATCTGGAAATTCCCTAGATTTATTAATATAACCAAATATGTTTATCACAGGAATGCAAATTATAGTTCCTCTTTTGGGTATGTTTATTTTTTTATGAACTATTTGCCTTACAATATCTACGCCATTGAGTTCGTCTCCATGAAGTCCAGCCGATAGTAATACGGTAGGACCAGGATGTTTACTTCTAGAAACGATTACGGGAATTTCTAAATTCGAAGCAGTGTGTAATTTAGCAATTTCAAGATTAAGCTTTATTGTTTGCCCTGGTGCGATGGTGTGTTGGAGTATTTTCATTTTTGGTGAGTAATTTTAGTGAAGATATAAAAACTTTGGCATAGGTTTTTAATCGCGTTATAATTTTTTAGGGATGATTTTTTATAATTAGCAAAATACTTTAAGTTAAGTTTTTCAGGCTTTTTTTTATAAGCTAAAAAACTTAAGGTATTTTTGTTATAAATAAATTTAATACACCCCATGGAACCATCTGCTGATTTATTACTGCAAATAAAAACTTTACCTAATGAACCTGGAGTATATCAGTATTTTGATAAGGAAGATAAGATATTGTATGTAGGTAAAGCGAAAAATTTAAAAAAACGTGTTAGTTCGTATTTCAATAAAATTCATCAAGAAGGTAAGACCAATGTATTGGTAAAAAAAATAGCTTTTATAAAGCATATTGTTGTTCCCACCGAGACAGATGCATTATTATTGGAAAATAACTTAATTAAACGACTACAACCTCGATATAATGTTTTATTGAAAGACGATAAATCCTATCCATGGATTTGTATCAAAAAGGAACCTTTTCCAAGAGTGTTCTCAACAAGACGAATTGTTAAAGACGGTTCTGAATATTTTGGTCCTTATACAAATATTAAAACAGTCCATACTTTACTAGAACTAATCAAAGAGCTTTATGCACTACGTACTTGTAATTATGATTTGAATCAAACAAATATTAGATCTGAAAAATATAAAGTGTGTCTTGAGTATCATATCGGAAACTGTCAAGGTCCGTGTCAGGGATATGAGTCAGAAAAACAATATGATAATAAAATTATACAAATCAGAGATATTTTAAAGGGTAATTTTAAGGATAGTTTACGTGATTTTAAGGCATATATGGCGGATTTGGCAGCTAACTTAGAATTTGAGCAGGCACAAAAGGTTAAGGAGAAAATAGAGCTTTTAGAAAATTATCAAGCCAAGAGTACAATTGTTAACCCTAAGATAAGTAATGTAGATGTATTTTCTATAGTGTCTGATAACACAATGGCCTATGTGAATTTTCTACAGGTTTCTTATGGATCTATTATCCGTTCCCATACCTTAGAGATGAAAAAAAAGTTGGATGAATCAGATCCCGAATTACTTTCATTAGCCATAGTGGAGTTAAGAGAGAGATTTAATTTGAACTCTAAAGAAGTTATTGTTCCTTTTAAAGTGGAGTTAGCACAAGGAATCCTTGCCACTATTCCTAAGTTAGGAGATAAAAAAAGACTTTTGGAATTATCAGAACGCAATGCTAAGTTCTATCGTATGGATCAGCTAAAGCAGATTAAAATAACCGATCCTCAAAGGCATGTTGATCGAATTATGGCTCAGATGAAAAAAGATCTTCGTATGCATGTGGAGCCTAGATATATTGAATGTTTTGATAACTCTAACATCCAAGGAAGCGATCCAGTAGCAGCTTGTGTTGTTTTTAAAGATGCAAAGCCCAGTAAGAAGGACTATAGGCACTTTAATGTAAAAACAGTTGATGGGCCTAATGATTATGATTCAATGCAAGAGATTGTGTATAGGCGTTACAAAAGGCTCTTACAAGAGCAAGCACCCTTGCCGGATTTAATTGTAATTGATGGGGGTAAGGGACAGTTATCTGCGGCCTTAAAAAGCTTAGAAGAATTGGGCTTGCGTGGAAAAATCACCATCATAAGTTTGGCTGAACGTTTAGAGGAAATATTCTACCCAGGAGATAGTATACCTATGTATTTGGATAAACGCTCTGAAACTATGAAGGTAATTATTCATCTTCGAGATGAAGCACATCGTTTTGGTTTAAGTTTTCATCGTAATCAACGTAGTAAAAATGCAATTACAAGTTCTCTTGATGGTATTCCCGGAATTGGAGAAAAATCCAAGATTGCTTTGATGAATCATTTTAAAAGCGTTAGTAGAATAAAAAAAGCTTCATTTGAAGATTTACAAAAGATTATAGGAAAAGCTAAAAGTAAGGTGTTAATTGATTTTTTTAAAGTAAATTAGAACAATTTAAATTCTATGAGCTTACGTTTTATAATTCTATTATTTGCCAGTTTACTTTTTGTTTGGTCTAAGGCGCAGGCTAGCGATAGTTTAGTACATAAACCAAAAGTAGGGTTAGTTTTAAGTGGCGGTGGGGCTAAAGGATTAGCTCATATCGGAGTATTAAAAGTTTTAGAGCAAAATAATGTCAAAGTAGACTATATTGCCGGTACCAGTATGGGAGCCATTATAGGTGGTTTATATGCATCGGGTTATACTGCCACTGAATTAGACTCTATTTTTAATAGTATAGATGTTTCGGCATTAATAAAAGACTATATTCCTAGATTGTCAAAATCATTTTATGAAAAGAAAAATGATGAAATTTATGCAGTAAGCTTGCCATTTGAGAAATTTAAGATAGGTTTTCCTAGATCTTTATCAAGAGGGATGTATAACTATAACCTTATGAATACTTTATTGGCTCATGTAAGACATGTTAGGGATTTTGACCAACTAAATACCCCTTTTTTATGTATAGCTACCGATTTAGGTAAAGGCGAGCCAGTTGTATTGGACAGTGGATACCTACCACAGGCTATATTAGCAAGTGGTGCTTTTCCTACTTTATTCGCTCCTGTGAATATTGATGGGGTTGACCTGTTGGATGGTGGAATTGTAAATAACTATCCCATTGAAGAGTTAAAGAATATGGGAGCTGAAATTATTATTGGAGTAGATGTTCAAGACGGACTAAAAAGCGCCGAAGAAATTGAGGGTGCAACTGATGTACTGTCTCAATTATCTAACTACTCTACAATTAGCCAGATGAAAGATAAAGTTGGGCAGACTGATATTTACATCAAACCAAATATTGTAGGGTACTCGGTAATTTCTTTTGCCGAGGGGAAGGCTATTATTCAAACCGGTGTGGAAGCGGCCAATCAAGTACTTGACCAACTTCAGGCTATTGGTAGAGAAGAAAGTATTATTTCTGAGCAGTATGTACCTAAAATGTATAATGACTCGTTGTATATTTCTGAAATAAATATAAAAGGATTAGATAGGTTTACTTTACGCTATATTCATGGTAAACTTGGTTTTAAACCCAATAGCACGATAACCTATCAAGATTT
The DNA here is from genome assembly GCF_054871605.1 of Myroides sp. LJL119. Lineage (NCBI taxonomy): Bacteria > Pseudomonadati > Bacteroidota > Flavobacteriia > Flavobacteriales > Flavobacteriaceae > Myroides > Myroides sp. LJL119. The sequence continues at coordinate 440,372 of NZ_JBTXLO010000001.1, read as the reverse complement.
AGATCGTGGAATTACTCGTTTAAATGGTACCGAAAACTTTAGCGCTATTTCTTACCGCTTTGATAAGGATAATGAACAAGATATTTTAGATATGACCTTGATTGAAAACCCAATCAATACATATTTAAAATTAGGGGTACACTATGATGGTCTATATAAAACGGCTGCTTTGGTAAATATTACTAAAAAGAATTTTTTAACCAAAAGCGATGTGATGTCTTTAGATGTTGGATTGGGAGATAATGTTCGATATAATTTTAATTACTTTATAGACAATGGTTTTTATTGGAGTTATGGTTTAACATCTCGTTTGAGTCGATTCAATAGAGAATTACCTTATGACCTGCTTGTAAAGGCAATGGGGGGGAATTTAAATATTCCAAATGCCCCTAAAGAATTCAATGTGAATTACGCCGATTTAGAGAATCGATTGTTTGTACAATCTTCCTATGCCCAAAAATATGTATTTGGGTTGGGATTTGAACACCGCTTTTTGGACATAACGAGCAAGACTTTAACTAGTCATAAGAACAGATTTGACTATAGTAATTATTTAGGAGTATTTGCTAATATTTTAGTTGACTCTTATGATAATAAATATTTTCCCAGAAGCGGTTTTTTAATCAAAGGAGAATATCGAAATTTCTTTTATTCTAGCGATTACTTAGAAGATTTTGTTAATTTTTCAACAATTTCAGGACAAGTTGGAATAGCAAGGCGAATTAGCCCTAAATTAAGTTTAGATTACAGAGCTAGGGTAGGTGCCGTTATTGGTAAGGCACCTAGTGTAGGGTTTGGTTATTACTTAGGTGGATATGGCTTTGCGGATAAGGATAATATTATACCTTTTTATGGTTATGATTTTTTAAGCTTAGGAGGTAATAGTTATTTGTTAAACTCTATTCAATTTGATTATGAGTTTTTAAAGAGACACCATCTAAATTTTTCGGTGAATATTGCAAATACCGGAGATGACATTTTCTCAGAAGCAAGTTGGAGTCAATTGGCAAAGTATACGGGGTTTGCTATTGGTTATGGAATGCAAAGTGTTATAGGTCCGCTAGAAGCAAAATTCTCTTATTCTCCAGACACAGGCCGTACTTATGGCTATATTTCAGTTGGATTTTGGTTTTAGAATTCTAAATTTTAATTAAGATAAATTTATATATATGTGAAAATTAACAGTATATAAATTTGGATAATTCATTTTTATGTCTATTTTTGTTGTATTATGAAAATACAATGGGACGGTTTATTGGCTTACTTAAAGTTCCTCATCAAGAGAAATCCGGAATGAGGTAACATTTACTTATTATTTATTAACCAACTTTAATTATAAGTATTTATGCCATTATATCATCACCTAGGGAAAATTCCCCCTAAACGTCATTCTGTTTTTCGAAAGGATAACGGAGAATTATATTATGAACAATTGTTTGGCACAATTGGGTTTGACGGAATGTCAACTAATATGTATCACTTACACAGACCCACACAGGTCAAAAAAATTCTTGGGCAATACAGTGTTTTACCAAAAATAGCTGTTGCCAATAATATTCAATCCTATCGCCTAAAAGGTTTCCAAATCAAGCCTGAAAATGATTTCTTACAAAGTCGCAAGACAGTTTTAACCAATAGTGACTGTTCCATTGTATTGGCGGCTCCTAAGGAATCAATGAGGGAGTATTTTTATAAAAATACAGATTGTGATGAACTTTTGTTTATTCACAAAGGCCAAGGGACTTTAAGAACTATGTTAGGGAATTTAGAATTTAAGTATGGTGATTATTTGCTTATTCCACGAGGTATTATTTATCAAATAGATTTTGAAACTCTGGATAATCGACTTTTTATAGTAGAATCAAAAAGTCCGATTTATACTCCGAAACGTTATCGTAACTGGTTTGGGCAATTGCAAGAACATTCACCATTTTGCGAAAGAGATATTCGCCGTCCTAGTAATTTGGAGACACATGATCAAAAAGGTGACTTTTTAATAAAAGTAAAAAAGCAAGATGAGATTTTTGATATGATCTATGCTACGCATCCTTTTGATGTGGTAGGATACGATGGATTTAATTATCCCTATGCTTTTTCAATTCATGATTTTGAGCCAATAACCGGACGTATTCATCAACCACCACCTGTGCATCAGACCTTTGAAAGCCAGGGATTTGTTGTTTGCTCTTTTGTTCCTCGATTATATGATTATCATCCCCAGGCTATACCTGCACCTTATAATCACAGTAATATTGATAGTGATGAGGTTCTTTATTATGTGGATGGAGACTTTATGAGTAGAAATGATGTTCAAGCTGGACATATTTCTTTACATCCGGCTGGTATTCCTCATGGTCCACATCCGGGAGCTGTAGAACGTTCTATAGGAAAAAAGCAAACACAAGAATTAGCTGTAATGGTTGACACATTCAAACCCTTAATGGTTTGTCAAGATGCCATGGATATTGCTGATTCCGATTATTACAAATCTTGGTTAGAGCCAGAAAACTAATTACACCAAACATTATTTAACTACAAAAAAACAAAAATTATGAGTAGAGAAGTTCAGTCCGTAGAATTTGGTCTAGAAAAAATATTTGAGGGAGCTCAAGATTTCCTTCCTCTTTTAGGAACTGATTATATTGAGTTTATTGTTGGAAATGCCAAACAAGCAGCTCATTTTTATAAAAGCGCTTTTGGATTTCAATCTTTGGCCTACGCAGGTTTGGAGACCGGAGTGAAAGATAGGGCATCTTATGTATTGGTACAGGATAAAATACGAATTGTTCTTACCACACCATTAACCGCAGAGTCTGTTTTAAACGATCATATTGTTAAACATGGTGATGGTATAAAAGTTGTAGCCTTATGGGTAGAAGATGCCACAAAGGCTTATCAAGAAACTATTAGCCGTGGGGCTAAGTCTTATCAAGAACCTATTGTTGAACAAGATGAATTTGGAACTAGTGTTAGAGCTGGAATTTATACCTATGGAGAGACAGTACATATGTTTGTAGAAAGAAAAAATTATGATGGGGTATTTCTTCCAGGCTATGTGAAATGGGAAAGTGATTATAATCCAGAGCCAGTAGGATTAAAGTACGTTGATCACATGGTTGGTAATGTGGGCTGGAACCAGATGAATATTTGGGTAAAGTGGTATGAAGATGTAATGGGATTCGTTAATTTCTTGTCTTTCGATGACAAGCAAATCAATACCGAATATTCAGCCTTGATGAGTAAGGTTATGTCAAATGGTAATGGAAGGATAAAATTTCCTATAAATGAACCGGCAGAGGGTGTGAAGCGATCTCAGGTTGAGGAGTATTTAGATTTTTATAATGGACCGGGTGTACAACATGTGGCTGTGGCTACCGATGATATTATACATACGGTAACTCAAATGAAGAAAAGAGGAGTGGAATTTTTGTCAGCCCCTCCACAAGCCTATTATGATGATATACCTAGAAGACTTGGAGTTCATATGGAAATCATGAAAGAAGATATTAAGGAACTTCAAAAATTAGGTATCATGATTGATGCAGATGAAGAGGGGTATTTATTGCAAATCTTTACCAAACCTGTAGAGGATAGACCCACATTATTTTTTGAGATAATTCAACGAATGGGCGCTCGTGGTTTTGGAGCTGGAAACTTCAAGGCTTTATTTGAGTCTATAGAGCGTGAACAGGAGAAGAGAGGAACGCTTTAGTATTCAGTTAATTAAATATTAAAATAGGTTATTAATTGGCCCTTGTTGTTAAATATCAGTTAAACCTAAATCAGGGTTGTGATATTTTAAAAAAAGCTATACATTTGCACTCGCAAAAATAAGGTCGTCATAAGCTTTATTTGAGTGTAATAAATTTTTCATAATTTATAGTTTTTTGGTTGGTTAATAGCATAAAAACTCAGTCATTTGTTTGACTGGGTTTTTTTGTTTGTATTTTTGAACGTATAAAGTTGCCAACCATGAGAAAAAACATATTCCTTTTTGTATTGTGCATTATGAATTTAAATGTCATGGCACAAGATTTTTCAAAAGCATTTCAAGCTGGAGAAAAACTCAAGTTTAAAATTAGCTATGGATTGCTAAATGCAGGAATAGCTACCTTAGAATTATCCGAAACATCTTATCAAGGGCAAACGCTTTTTCATGCTAAAGGAATTGGGTATACCACAGGGGTACCTAAATTATTTTTTAAGGTATATGATGATTACCAAAGCTATTTTACTAAAGGTCCGGTTATACCTTATCGATTTATTAGAAAAATTGATGAAGGAGGGTATACTAAAGATCAAGAGGGAGTGTTTAATTATAGATCCAATACCGTACTTGTAAAGGACTATGAAAAAGAAAGAGAAAATACTTACCCTATTGTTAAAGGAGTGCAAGATATTGTGTCAGCTTTTTATTATCTTCGCTCAGTTCCTACTTTAGAAAATTTAAAAGTGGGGGAATCAGTTAAAATAGCTATGTTTTTTGACGGAGAGACTTTTGATTTTAAGTTGGAGCTTTTAGCCAGAGAAACGATAAAGACAAAGTTTGGAAAGGTTAGCTCCTTGAAGTTTAGGCCCTATGTTTTAGCAGGCAGGGTTTTTAAAGAAAAGGAAAGCTTAACAGTTTGGGTGTCAGACGATAAAAACAAAGTTCCTTTGCGAATAAAGGCCAGTTTAGCTGTAGGTTCACTAAAGGCAGATCTTGAGCAGTATAGTGGATTAGTGAGTGATTTAGAAATTCAAGCAAAGTAAGTATGAAGGATAAAATATTAAATGAATTAGATCATAAATTTAGCGATATTGGGCAAAAAACCCAAACACACTTACAGGGCTTGCTTTATGCAAATCCTCTAACTTATTGGGACTATATACAAGTCGATGCTTTATTGGCTTTACAAACCCAACGTAGTACCTTGCCTGATGAAATGGTTTTTATTGGTTATCACCAAATCAATGAGCTGTTATTTAAAATGATCTTATGGGAAATAGATCAACTTGCAGCAATGCAAAAGATAGATGCCAAGGTTTTTGTGGAAAAACTGGGACGTATTTCTCGTTATTTCGATATGCTTACCTCTTCTTTTGCTATTATGGAAAATGGTATGGACCGTGAGCAGTATTTGAAGTTTAGAGATACTCTTACTCCAGCAAGTGGCTTTCAAAGTATTCAATATCGTTTAATTGAATTTGGTTCAACACATTGGAGCAATTTAGTAGATAAACGATTTGTTAACCAGTTAAGTGAACAAACCACCCTTGAGCAGGCTTTGGAATTAATGTATTGGCAAAGTGCAGGGAAAGATTTTAAAACAGGACAGAAGTCTTTTTTATTAAGTTCTTTTGAAAACAAGTATAAGAAAGTTCTTATTAATGCGATGAAAGATTATGAAAAAACAAATTTATGGCAGAAATTTGTGGAATTGCCATTACAGGTAAGAGAAGATCCTTTAGTGATTAAGGCCATGCGGCATTATGATAAAACAGTTAATGTAACTTGGGTTTTAGGACATTATAGGGCAGCTTTAAAGTATTTAGAGGGGCCACAGGGCACTAAAGAAGCTACAGGGGGTAGTGATTGGAAAAAATATATGTTGCCTAAATATCAGAAAAGGATTTTTTTTCCTGAGCTTTGGACGGAACAAGAAAAAGAAAATTGGGGAGAAGAATAAAAAAAATAATAAGTTTGAAACATTTTATAACAATATGTCTGGTTGCCATTAGTTTATGGGCTTGTAAGAAAAGTGACCAACAAGAGCAAGTAGTTTTACAAGAGGATGAGAATATCGAACAGGTTATAGCGGAACTTTATGGTTTTAGTTTAAATGACTTTGAGGTTGTTGAGGATACCGTTCGAAATGGTGATAGTTTAGGGAAGATTTTTGCAGCCAACAATTTAAATGCCTCCGAGATTCATAATATAGTTGAGGCTGTGAAAGATACGGTTAATGTAAAAAATATAAGAGTAGGAAAGCCTTATAGTGTTGTTAGATATAAAGATACTCAGAAGCTAGCTGCTTTTATTTATCATCCCAGTATTATGGGGTACCAAGTTATAGATTTGCGTGACTCGGTAAGGGCGTTCACAAAGAATTATCCTGTAACTGTCAAAAAAAGAACCATCGCTTCTAATATTGATGGATCTTTGGCTCTAAGTTTATCTAAGCAGGGAATAGATGAATCTTTGGCTACTCGTATGTCACAAATATTTGCTTGGTCTATAGACTTTTTTAAATTACAACCAGAGGATCGTTTTGCTGTGACAATTCAAGAAAAGTATATTAATGATACAATATATGTTGGGATTTCTCAAATAGAGGCTGCATATTTTAATCACAGAGGTAAAGATTTATATTCATTCCCTTATAAAAGACCATCTAGTCAAGGGGTAGAGTATTACGATGAACAGGCCAGACCAATGAAGAGTATGTTTTTGAAGGCGCCACTAGAGTTTTTTAGAATTACTTCACGTTATACTAAAAAGAGATTTCATCCTGTACAAAAGACATGGAAGGCTCACAGTGGAACGGATTACGCAGCACCTACAGGTACTCCTATTATGTCTACAGCAGCTGGGGTAGTTGAAAGAGCTGGCTATACGGCGGGAAATGGAAATTATGTAAAGGTTCGTCACAACGGAACTTATTCTACCCAATATCTTCATATGTCAAAAATTCTTGTAGAGAAAGGACAATATGTTGCACAAGGGCAAACTATTGGTTTGGTAGGTAGTACAGGATTAGCAACAGGACCTCATGTGTGTTATAGATTTTGGAAAAACGGCGTACAAGTGGATCCTTTGTCTCAAGTTTTGCCAAATTCCGAACCAATGGATAAAAAAGATATTCCTGCCTATAAAGAGTATATCGCTCCTTTAAAGCAAGAATTAGATGCAGTTATAAAAAAGAAATTTTCTCAAGAATAGATAATGTTGAAAAATATTAATCCATCCACAACTAGTGCTTGGAGTGAATTGCGTAAGCATTTTAGTGACATGGAGTTTATACAGATGCAAGATCTTTTTGCATTGGATAAGCAAAGGGCTGAAAAGTTCCACTTGCATTTTGATTCTTTTTTGTTAGATTATTCTAAGAATAAGATTACAGAACAGACCTTAAAACTTTTACTTGATTTAGCAGAGCAAGTAGCTTTAAAAGATGCTATAGAAAAATTATTTAAGGGATCTAAAATTAATGTTACCGAGAATCGCGCTGTTCTACATACTGCACTTCGTGATTTTTCAGGGAAAGAACATTTATTTGTGGATGGTGATAACGTGCTGAATCAAGTTTGCCAAGTTCGTTATAAAATCAAGGAATTCACTGAAAAGGTATTAAATGGAGAGTATAAAAGTAGTACTGGTCAAAAATTTACCGATGTGATTAACTTGGGAATTGGAGGTTCAGATTTAGGGCCCAAGATGATTGTAGAGGCTTTAGCGAATTATAGAAATGATTTAGCAGTACACTATATTTCCAATATAGATGATGATTATCTTTATTCAGTTTTAAAAGAGTTGGACCCTAAAACAACGTTGGTTTTAATAGTTTCTAAAACTTTCACAACTCAAGAAACCATATTAAATGCCAATAAGATTAAGAATTGGATGGATTCTGAATTACATCATGATTCTTCTTGTCATTATGTGGGTGTAACAGCAGATATTCAACAAGCGGTAAGTTTTGGAGTTAAGCAAGAAAATATCTTCCCTATGTGGGACTATATTGGTGGTAGATTTTCTTTATGGAGTTCCGTAGGGTTATCTATTTCTTTGGCAGTAGGTTATTCAAATTTTGAATCCTTATTAAAGGGAGCCTATAAGATGGATCAGCACTTTAAAGACGCAGAATTTCATCAGAATATGCCAGTTATAATGGGGCTTTTAAGTATATGGTATAATAATTTTTATAACTATGAAACAGAAGGTATTGTTCCTTATAGTGAATTGTTAAGTAAATTCCCTGCACACCTTCAGCAAATGATTATGGAAAGTAATGGGAAAGATAAGAATAGGGAAGGGTATCCGGTGAATTATCAAACAGGAACTCTAATATGGGGAGAAGTAGGCGTGTCAGCTCAACACGCATTTTTTCAGTTATTTCATCAAGGTACAAAAGTTGTTCCAGTGGATTTTATTGGGTTTGTCAAACCCTTTTACGCAGAAAATTCGAATCATGATATATTAATGAGTAATTTTTTCGGGCAAACGGAGGCCTTACTTAATGGTAAAAGGGGTGAAAAAGCATCGGATAGTGAGTTGGAAATGTTAAAATATTTTAGAGATTTTGAAGGGAATAAGCCTTCAAATACACTCTTAATTGACTGTTTGTCTCCTGAAAACCTAGGTATGTTAGTAGCTTTATATGAGCATAAAACTTATGTACAAGGAATTATTTGGAACATATATAGTTTTGATCAGTTTGGTGTGGAGTATGGCAAGGTACTAGCAAAAAATATTCAATCAGAAATAAAGGATAAAGTTGTTGGTAAGCATGATGGAAGTACCGAGTTTTTATTGAATTATTACTTAAAAAGATGATTTGTTAAATTTTAAGTTTTAGAAAGATGTTAAAAGTTAAAATTTAATACTGGCATCATATTAGATAGGTTTGTTTTTTGTACATTTGCAGCGAAAATAATTTTATCACTTACACTTTTACAATGAAAAACTTGAAGAACTGGGTGCTTATGTTAGTAATGGCTTTTACTACGGCATCTGCACTTTCACAAAACAAAGTTACTGGTATTGTTGTTGATGGTGAATTCCAAGAGGGATTACCTGGTGCATCAGTAATAGTAAAAGGAACACAAAACGGAACATCAACCGGTATGGATGGTGAATTCGAATTGAACGTTTCACAAGCAAAGGGAGAAATAGTTATTTCTTTCATTGGTTATAGCTCTCGAACAGTAGCCTTTACTGTAGATGCTAATAACAAAGCAAATCTGGGGACTATTATCCTATCTTCAGATGAGAATATGTTAGAGGATATTGTTATTATGGGAGTTGCAGACGTTGCAAAAGACCGTAAAACACCAGTAGCTGTTTCTACAATTAAAGCTGCTGAAATTCAGGAAAAATTAGGTTCTCAAGAATTTCCTGAAATTTTAAACACAACACCATCCGTTTATGCTTCTAAACAAGGAGGTGGTTTTGGAGACTCCAATATTAATATTCGTGGATTTGATCAAAGAAACATCGCTGTATTAATTAACGGTATGCCTGTTAATGATATGGAAGGTGGAGCTGTATACTGGTCAAACTGGGCTGGACTTTCAGATGTTACTTCTGCTATGCAAGTTCAAAGAGGTCTAGGGTCTTCTAAAATTGCTATTTCTTCTGTTGGGGGTACAATCAACGTTCTTACTCGTACTTCAGAGGCTAGAGAAGGTGGTAAAATCAATGCAATTGTTGGTAACAACAATTATTTAAAAACAACTGCTTCATATAACACTGGTATTTTAGAAAATGGTCTTTCCGCTTCTATTTTACTTGGTTATAACCGTGGAGATGGTTACGTAGAAGGAACTGGTTTTGAAGCTCAAACTTATTATTTAGGTTTAGGATATAAATCTAAAGATGAGCGTCATAACTTACAGTTTACTTTTACTGGTGCTAAACAAGATCACGATCAACGTAGCACGTCAGTTTCTATTGAGAATCATAGAATGTGGAATAATGGGGGAATAAACAAACATTTTAACCCAGACACAGGATTCTATAATGGAGATCGTTTTAATTTTAAAACAAATTATTATAATAAACCAGTAGCAGCTATTAACTATGATTTTAATATCAATGATACTTGGACTTTAGGAGCTGTTGTATACGGATCTTGGGGACGTGGTGGAGGAACTGGAACTATTGGTGGAGGACCAAATGGTTATAGAGACTTCGGTACAGAGGTAAGAGATGCTAATGGACATATGCGATTTGATGATATTGCAGCTTGGAACAGAGGTGAAGTGGTTGCTGATTGGGATAATAGCGCTAATATTTTAGATACACCTTTTGCAGGTGCAGAACAAGGATACTATGTGCAAAACTATAACAGTAAAAACAGAGCTGTAGGTGGATGGGCACGTCGTTCTAGTATTAACTCTCATGACTGGTATGGTACTGTGATTAATATGAATGCAAAAGTTAACCAATTTTGGACAGTTGATTTTGGTTTAGATGCTCGTATTTACAAAGGATACCACTACCAAACATTAGATAATCTTTTAGGAGCTGACGGATATGTAGTTGCGAATAATAGAAATAATGGTGGTGAGAAATACATTGTTAGTCAAACTTATGATGCAAAGGCTACTTTAAATCCTTGGGTAGACTGGAATGGTAGAGAAAAAGTAGGATATCACAATGACGGAAACGTTAAGTGGTTAGGTGGATTTGGACAAGTAGAGTATTCTAAAGATAATTTATCAGTATTTGCTCAAGGGTCTATTTCTAATCAGTGGATGCAAAGAGTTGATTACTTCAACTATGACCGTTCTACTGCTGAAGGAGAAGCAGAATACAAAACAAACTGGAAAAGTATTTTTGGAGGAAGTATTAAAGGAGGGGTAAACTATAATATTAACGAAGTTCATAATGTTTTTGTTAATGCGGGATATTTCTCTCGTCAACCATTTATGAACAATGGTGTTTATCTTAACAATACAAATACTGTAAATCCTAATTTAACTAATGAGAAAATCTTAGGATTTGAGTTTGGATATGGTTTAAGAACAGATCGTTTACGAGCTAATTTAAATCTATACAGAACATCTTGGAAAGATAGAGTAACACGTGCTACAGGTAGATTTGACAGTGATCAATTAGACCAAAATGGAAAACCTATCCAAATTAATGGTTATGCTACATTAGTAGGTGTTGAACAAGTACACACGGGAATGGAAATTGACTGGTTGTATAATCCTGCTGATCGTTTAAACATTACTGGATCTTTCTCATGGGGAGACTGGAAATATGCTAAAGATGTAACAGGTACTTACTATAACGAAGATGACAATACACCAATCTATGATAAGGATGGGAATTTAGAAACAAAAACGTTATATATTGATGGAGCTAAAGTTGGGGGTGCACCTCAGTTAATCTTAAACCTTGGAGCTAATTATGAAATAGTTCAAGGGTTAAAAGTTGATGCTAACTGGAGATACAACGATAACTTTTACGGTACATTAAACGTGGATGGAGCTTCTGATAGAGGTAAAGCTGGTTCTATGAAAATACCTGCATTTAACTTAATGGATGCTGGTGCTTCATACCGTATGCAAGTAGGTAAAGATTTATCTAACTCAGTGGTGTTTAGAGCTAACGTAAATAACGTATTTAACACTACGTATATCACAAGTGCAAGAACAAACATCGAGGCAACTGCCAATAGTACAACTTGGAAGGGAATCGATGAAAGAAATGAAGTTATGTTTGGTGTTGGTAGAACTTGGAACTTTGGAATTACTTTCAATTTCTAATCAAACAAAGCAAATTATATATCAAGGCGGCAACCATAAGGTTGCCGCTTTTTTTATGCTTATTTTTAAATAAAAGCATTACCTTTAGTAGATAACAATTAATAAATTGCATTATCATGGATAAATTTAAATTTGGAACGACTGATTTAATGGTCCCTAGGGTTTGCTTTGGAGGGAATGTTTTTGGATGGACTTTAAGTGAAAAAGAATCTTTCTATATGTTAGATATGCTTTTAGATTATGGACTGAATTTTATAGATACAGCTAATAATTATTCACACTGGGTTTCGGGTAATGCTGGGGGCGAGTCAGAAACTATTATTGGTAAGTGGTTACAACAAAGTGGTAATCGTTCTAAAATTGTACTTTCCACTAAAGTGGGAGGAACAATGGGAGATGGAAGTAAAGGATTAAAAGGAGATTATATCAAAAAGAGTTTACAGGAGTCTTTAGTTAGGCTTAATACGGATTTTATTGATTTGTATTTCTCACATTATGATGATTTACAGACTCCACAACAAGAGACAATGCACGTGTATAATGATCTGGTTACTCAAGGTAAGGTAAGATTTTTAGGAGCTTCAAATTTAAGTGCCCAGCGAATTGTCTCAGCCAATGCAATCGCTCGTGAACAAGGATGGCATAGCTATAGTGCGATTCAACCTTTATATAATTTATACGATAGAGAAACCTTTGAGAAAGAGTACTTACCTATAGCAAAGCAGGAAAACTTAGCTGTAATTAGTTATTTTGCCCTAGCAAGTGGGTTTTTAAGCGGGAAGTATAAAAACCTTCAAGATGCAGAGCATAGTAAGAGAAAGGATATGGTAGTAAAGTATTTCAACGCGAGGGGTAGTCGTATTTTACAGGCTGTTGCGGATATTGCAAATAAGTATAATGTAACAATGAGTCAAGTGGCTATAGCATGGCAATTACACCGTGCGCATATAACCGCGCCTATTGTTAGTGCGACCTCCAAAATACAATTACATGAATTAGTGAATTGTGTTACTTTGGACCTAACTCAAGAAGATATGCAGCAATTAAATTCTGCTAGTGACTATTAAGTAGAAGCGTATTTATAGTGAGAAATAAATAAGGCTACCAACACGTTGGTAGCCTTATTTACTTTTTAATTTATCGTAGAGCCATTATCTATATTGTCTTGGTCGGGATTTACAAATACTAGTTTTCCTTGTTTGTCCTGAGTCATTAATATCATACCTTGACTTTCTACTCCTCTTAAATTTCTCGGAGCTAGGTTTGCTAAAACAGTTACTTTTTTACCAATAATTGATTCTGGAGTGAAATGTTCTGCAATACCAGAAACAATTGTTCTTATATCAAGTCCTGTATCTACTTTTAATATTAATAATTTATTTGCTTTGGGCATCTTCTGAGCCTCTATAATCGTTCCAACTCTTAGATCTAACTTACTGAAGTCTTCAAAACTAGCAGTTGGTTTTTGTGGTTCGGTTTGCTTTGCAGCTATGCTATTAGCTTTTTTAGATTCTTGTAGCTTGTCTAATTGCTTCTCTATTTCCTGATCTTCAATTTTGGAAAATAATAATTCTGCTTGTCCAATTGTATGTCCAGGTACCAATAAGGAATTGTCTAAGGAGATTTGTGTCCAAGTTATATTTTGATCTAGCTGCAAAATATTTTTGAGCTTATTGGCTGTAAAAGGAACAAAGGGTTCTGCTAATGTGCTTAACGCAGCAGCAATTTGCAAGGCAACATACATTTGTGTTTTTACTCGTTCGGGATCTGTTTTTATTAATTTCCAAGGCTCTTCATCAGCAAGATATTTATTTCCTAGACGTGCTACGTTCATCATCTCTGTTTGTGCCTCTCTGAATCGATAGCGATTAATTGAACTCTCAATTACATTAGGATATGCTCTTAATTCGTTTAAAGTATCCTGATCTACTTGGGTAAATGTATTTGGAGTTGGAACTACCCCTTGGTAGTATTTGTTAGTAAGTACTACAACTCGGTTAATAAAGTTTCCAAAAACCGCTACTAGCTCATTGTTATTTCTTGCTTGAAAATCCTTCCATGTAAAATCGTTATCTTTTGTTTCAGGCGCATTAGCTGTTAGAACATAGCGAAGAACGTCTTGTTTTCCAGGAAAATCTTCTAAATATTCATGTAACCATACAGCCCAATTCTTTGAGGTGGATAGTTTTTGTCCTTCTAAATTTAAAAATTCATTGGCAGGTACATTATCTGGTAGAATGTAAGAACCTTCAGCTTTAAGCATTGAAGGAAATATAACACAATGAAAAACAATATTGTCTTTACCAATAAAATGTACCAGTTTAGTTTGTTTATCTTTCCAATATGGTTCCCAGTCTTTGTTGTTTTCTTGTGCCCATTCTTTAGTAGAAGAAATATATCCTATTGGAGCGTCAAACCAAACATATAATACTTTACCTTCCCCACCTGGTACAGGTACAGGAATTCCCCAGTCTAAGTCTCTTGTTACTGCTCTTGGTTTTAAACCATCTTCCAACCACGATTTAACTTGTCCGTAAACATTGGATTTCCAATCATTTTTATGTCCTTCTAAGATCCATTCTCTTAAAAAGCCATCATACTGATCTAGTGGAAGAAACCAATGTTTAGTTGATTTTAAGATTGGTGTTGTTCCAGTGATTGTTGATTTTGGGTTTATTAAATCTGTTGCATTTAGTGAAGTACCACATTTCTCACATTGATCACCGTAAGCTTCTTCATTGGCACATTTTGGACAGGTACCTATCACAAAACGATCAGCTAAGAATTGCTCTGCTTGTTTGTCATAAAGTTGTTCGGTAACTTCCTCAATGAATTTACCGTCTTGATATAATTTTTGAAAAAACTCAGAAGCTGTATCATGATGTACCTGTGAAGAGGTACGTGAATAGTGATCAAATGAAATTCCAAAATCTGCAAAGGAATTTTTAATGATTCCGTTATATTTATCAATGACCTGTTGGGGTGTGATGCCCTCTTTTTTTGCTTTCATAGAAATAGCAACACCATGTTCATCACTTCCACAAATAAAAGCTACATCTTTGTTTTGTAAACGCAAAAATCGAGCATATATATCAGCTGGTACATAGACCCCTGCTAGATGACCAATATGAATTGGACCATTTGTATAGGGTAATGCCGCAGTTATAGTATATCTTTTAGGATCTTGTATCATAAATAAAGTACAATTTTGAAAAAATGAATATTTCGATAATTATGCAAAAATACGCATATCTGTTGGATAAGCACTATTTTATTTTATACTTGTTTTGTTGTAGAAATACTTTTTTTTTAGTCCGTAGATTTTAGGCTATGTTTAATAATCAAGGGACTTGTTTGGTTGTCAGAGAATCTTTTTGATTCGTTTTATTTAATTGATCCTGTTGTTGCTTAAAGCTTTGATTGGAAGATGAAGAACTATTGTTTTTGGTGCCATGCATGGGGATACTAATACTTTTTTGATTTGTTGCAGACTCAGTAGTATTTGTTCTTTTCACAGGCTCCTGACATGCTGTTGCAAGTAGTGAAACGAAAAATACCGGTGCGAATATTTTTTTTATTATCATGATGAATTTATTTTTTATTTAATCGTATATTGAGGTTAAGTTACTTGGTTTTTTAATTTACGTTTGTTCTTATTTGTCAAAATTAAAATAACAAACAAAATTACACTGGTTAGGCTGCCAAGCCAAAAAAGATATATACCTATATGAAAGGGTAATTTCATATGTTTGTGTGAGGTTGTAGTAAAATCTATAAAAGAGTAGTAGATTGCCAAAGTTAGTAATACCAGTAATATAAAGTAGCAAGTCAAGGCTAATTTATCGACAAGCAAGTGTTTGATTATCAGTAGTATTGCTATAAAGCAACTTTGAGCGCAAAAAATGGTAACGGTAGTTTGAATTGGAGTGGTGAATAACATATATTCTTTGTAAAAAAGATGAATACTGATTTTTCCAATAAATGACATTTGTTTTATTAATAAAGCGCAAATCATTGCTAAAACAAACTGAAATAGCAGTAATAAAAGTATTTTCTTCCACATCATTATTCAGTAACTATCCAAGTATTATCCTTTGTATATCTTAATTTAAAGTCTTTTGTAATAAAGTCAGAATTTGTGTTTTTACTGGGTTTTAAGTCATAAAAAGGTGTAGGTTCTTTATCTAAAAATACCCTTACTTTAGCAGTTCTTTTTCCCTTTTCTAATATTTGTAATGTATTTTTTTGTTGTAGTACTAGTAATTGGGTTTTAACCACCACGCGATTATTGCGATTTTGTACTATGTAGGGCGTTGATTTTGGGGTAATGGAAATAGTTGCACTCCAGGTACTATCTTTTGCAAGCCATTTCTTCTTGGTATCTTGACCTTGGAAGTTTAAATAACCTTGCTGCTCTAAAGTATTATAAACTGTAAGAAGTCGTTTGTTTTTACTAACCTTGAGTTTGGTCTTACCAATGGTAAAAGCAGTTGACTCATAAATGGGTTTTTCTTGTAAGTATGTCTCTATTGTTTGTAGGGCAATACCCTTGTTAATATCATGTTGCGAGCAACTTATTAGAAATAGGCTTAAGATAGCAATTAATATAAAGTTATGTGTCTTAGTCATAGCGATATAATTTTTAACTAAAGTACAAAATCTACAGTAATTATAAAGAGGTTTTGCAGGTAGGATAAGAAAATAAAAAAAGCAGGATTATCTAAAAGGTAGATAATCCTGCTTTGTCATTTATTGAATTATAATCTGGTTTATCTAATCCAAACTTGGATTGATTTCTCAGTTTGTTTTCCATTGGAAAGAACTGTCAAGTTAAAAGAGGTTTTACCTTTTTTATCTGTACTTTGTATTAATAATTGGTTATCGGATATTTTAATATCTACAAAACTTGGATCGGTATTTGAAATTGTATAGGTGGCCCATGTAATGGGAGTGTCTGGATCAGATACGATTTCTGATAAAGGGATTGAAAAGTTCTTTTGTGAATTTAAAATAAGTTGATTTATGAGTATTTCAGGACTATTGTTGTCTTCGAAAAATGACATAGCAGGAAACCAGTAATAACCTGCTTCTGGGTTTATTTCCGTATGTTTGTCGTCGTTTTGTAAGAATATATCAGACTTAGCCATTTGTCCCTGTGGTGTAATAAATCTAACTAGATTATACGAATAATTAATTCCCCAACCTTGTCTTACTAAGTTTAAAACGATTTGATCATTAACTGGATTAATACCTAGTCCTGCTCCATAGAATTCTAGATCTTTACCTTGCTTATCTTGACCAACAGTATGAATATCTTTGAGTTGCGAGGTTTGTGTATTAAATTGGTATACTTTGTTATCATAGGTCCAAAATAGATAATCCGACTGGAAGCTAGCCTTTAAAGAACCTGCATTCCAGGCAAACCAAGTTGACTTGATTGGTGCGATACTTATATCTATCTCCTGAGGCATTTCTTGAAGGTTTGCAGGATCGATTTTTTGAATTTTAGTATCTTTTCCAGCCCAAACCAAGCCGTGCCTATCTAGGGTAACTTGTGTGAAGTTTCCTTCTATTACTTTTTCAACCGTGTCACTTTGGGTATCAATTATAAATAAACCTTTTCCTTTTACAACGGCATAAACTTTATTGTTAATATATACCATATTACCCGTTTCTGCTGTTATTTCTGGGATTTGGCCTGTGATGTGTATATTGTTTTTAGAGGAGATATCTAAAATTGTAATTCCATTTGAGGTGGAAATATATACTTTGTTTTGAGAAACACCGACAAATGATCTACCATCACCTAGAATATCTTGTTCGATTTGAATAACCTGTAATTTTTTATCGGTAATTACCAAACGGTTATCTTTTTTTGAAATAAATAGATAGTAATCACCATAGGCTCCGGCAAAGGAGGTTGTAAGACCTAGAGAATTAGTTCCAGAGGTATTAGCCTTGTCAAAAACATTATAATTTACCGAATAACGATTCGTAATTTGGTTTACAGATCCCAGGTCATAACCATACCAACCTTCGTTTGCTATATAAAAGCCGCTAGGTTCAATCAAAGGGGTAGGCGAATCATTAGGAATTAGTTTGAATTCTGCGTCTAGAGATGCGTTGTCATCACTATTACAAGAAGTTAAGCTAATTGTAATTGCAAGTAGTGTTAAAGTTATAAAATTGATTTTTTTCATGGGATTATGTTATTTTTCTAGTAATCTAGGAGTGCTAAAATACTCATATTGCTTTTTAATTCCTATTGTATTTAGAATTTCTGTAATTTAGTTAATCAATAGGTGTATATTTATCTAAAGTCATTGAAAAAAAAACATATAAATTATGAGGTTATTACCCAAGATATCTGGTCTTTGTATAGCTGTTTTTATGGTTAGTTGCAATTCTAACTCTGCATCCAAAGGCCTACAAGAAACAAATAACATTACTCCCTTAGAGCTAAACCTTACCCAAGCCAAGAAAATTATTGAATTACCATTAGGATGTATAGAATTAGAGTATCCTAATAAACTTGGACAAGTTTTAGATAGTGATAAAGACTTAGCTACTCCTAAAGCGCTTCGCCCTATTTTTTATGGGTGTTTTGATTGGCACTCTTCGGTTCATGGATACTGGTCAATTATAACTTTGCTTGAAAGATTTCCAGAACTTGATGCTAATCAGAATATAAAAACACGATTGGATAAGTTAATAACTCCGCAGAACTTAGCCATTGAGAAAGCTTTTTTTGAGCAACCATACAATAGAAATTTCGAGCGCACCTATGGATGGGCTTGGCTTTTGCAATTGCATAAAGCATTGAAACTCTCTAAGGATCCAGATGCTATAAGATGGAGTAAGACAATTGAGCCTTTAGCAAATCTTTTTGTACAAAGGTACCAGGAGTACTTACCTAAACTAGTTTATCCGGTAAGGACAGGAACTCATGATAACACAGCCTATGGATTAGCCCTGGCTTTGAATTATGCCAAAACGATGGAACTTAAAGAATTCGAGGAGCTAATTGTGACAACCTCTAAGCGACTTTATCAATCGGATCTCAATTGTAATTTAAGCTTTGAACCAAGTGGGCATGATTTTTTATCTCCTTGTTTGCAAGAGGCAATGTTAATGGGAGAGGTTTTAAATAGTGATGAGTATCCATCTTGGCTACAAGGATTCCTACCGGAATTGTTTCAAGAGGATTTTAGCCTTGAAATAGCAAAGGTTAGTGATAGAAGTGACGGACATCTAGTACATTTAGATGGATTGAATTTCAGTCGTGCAAATTGTTTGATAACCATCGCAAATAAAATACCGTCTTTAAAACCAAGGCTTATTCCAATGGCTCATGAGTCTTTCAATAGTGCATTTGCCAATATAAGTGATGATGATTATATGGGTAGTCATTGGCTTGGTACCTTTGCCTTATATACATTGGTTAATCAATAAAAACAAAGTCCTTTTAAAAAAGGACTTTGTTTAAGCAATTCTAAGACCATTTGCACAAGGCTTATCAATGGTAATAAGGGTTACATCTTTTCCTATAACAGCCCCCATTACCAGGCATTGGCTTTGTAGGTTTGCTATTTGTTTTTCGGGAAAGTTAACCACGGCAATAATTTGTTTGCCAATTAACTCTTGTGGATTGTAAAGAGTTGTAATTTGCGCAGAACTTTTTTTTAACCCAAGCTCACTACCAAAGTCAATAATTAGTTTATAAGCTGGGTTTCTAGCCTCTTTAAATAAGGAAGCTTCAATTATTGTTCCAACGCGCATATCTACTTTAAGAAAATCATCCCAGGAAAGATTGTTGGTTAAGTTTTTCATGTATTTTTTATATTAATAAGAAAGTAAGTTGTTCTAAATGCTATTTAAAATAAACTCAGTTGCTTTTGGTAAGTTTGTTCTTTAGATAAAAAAGAAAAGTTTTCTATAATATCGAATTGTAATTTTTCGGTATTTAATTTTCGCAATGCAATACCTTGGCAATGCATTTTTAAATCCGGCTTTTCGAAAAATTCAAAAGCTTGTTGAACCTTAGCCGATGTTAATTTACGGGCTATTGATAAATGCGGTAGGGTACTAGTGGTTATTTTTTTAAATGGTAGAATTTGATTAATTTGTTTAGCATAATCCTGTAGAATTATACTAGCCTGTGGATCTATATCAAGATAAAAGGCTCCATTTGGAAAGTTTTTAAATTCTTGAAGATAAACATCAATAGGTTTGAAATGTGCACAACAGCGTGAAAGAATAGGTTTTAAGTGATCTATTTGCGTTTTTTGAGCTTGAAATTCTGCGATAGTAATATGGGCAATAGCATTTTTACTATTAAACCAACCAATATGTTCTGCTAAAGCTAGTTTCATTTGTGCTACTTGTTCGATGGTTTTTTGATCAGGTAAAAAGCAAATGGAATATTTATTAGTTTGATTCATGTTTTTGGTTTTGTTAATAAGTAGCAAGTCTATTACCAAGCTGAAAAAGCGCGTGGCTATGTGTTATTTATTTAACAGCTACTGTAATTATTTACTTACTAGCCAAATATCGCATTATATTTTATTTTATAAGCATAGTTTATGTTAAGAATTATAGCAAATGTTTCTATGAAAGTAAAAATAACTTCAAATAAAACTAGTTAAAATATTTAACCGTTATTACCCAATTAGGTGATAACGGTTATTAATTAAAAGATAATTATTTTGCCTTTAAAGCCTTCCTTGGCATACAAATCTATATTATTTGCTTTGGAAACATAAACTTTACAATATTCAATTTGGTAGACAAACTCGTCTATTAATCGAAAAACTTGTACAGTTGGGTTCTCTATCTTATGGTCTTTAAAATCAATAACAAGAATGTTATTATCAAAGTCTAAATAAGTGAATTCGCGAATGTATTTCATAATGCAGCCATTTTTTAATTAGCTGTAATTTACGAAATCTTTTGTATATATATCTTTTTTTATTTTTGTAAGTAACTTGTTAGCTGGCGTCTATCTAATTATACTATTTCGGAAATATCTATTTTGTAACAATTTGGAGTGTTTTTTGATTT
This sequence comes from Myroides sp. LJL119, assembly GCF_054871605.1. Taxonomy (NCBI): domain Bacteria; kingdom Pseudomonadati; phylum Bacteroidota; class Flavobacteriia; order Flavobacteriales; family Flavobacteriaceae; genus Myroides; species Myroides sp. LJL119. The sequence continues at coordinate 419,834 of NZ_JBTXLO010000001.1, read as the reverse complement.
ACTTGTTTTAATAAAACAGTGTGATTTTTCAGTATAAAATCCGCTGAATTTGCATTAGGATGTCTTATAGTATAAAGTGATACGTTTTGATTATAGCTTACTTTATAACTTGCAGAAAGTTTTTCACGAAGTTGGTGGAAATTATTAAACTTGTCCTCAAGACACACCGAGAAGCTAATAGCAGAGTTTTGTATAACGTGAACTTTCATGTGATATAGATGGAACAAATGAAAAATATCGCTAATATTTTGCTCCATTATAAATGAAAAATCTTTGGCAGAGAGTGAAATTAAAAGTTGATTTTTCTTAACTATAAAACAAGGTACTTCCGGGGTTATACCGTATTCTAGACTCACTAGAGTTCCTGGTGCTTTTGGATCAATAAAAGACTTTACATGTAAAGGAATAGTTTTATTTTGAAGTGGTTGTAGTGTTTTGGGATGTATAACCGATGCACCGTAAAAAGCCAATTCTATAGCTTCCTGATAGGAGATGCGCTGTAATAATGTAGTTTCTTCAAAATATCTAGGATCTGCATTTAACACCCCAGGTACATCTTTCCATATCGTAACACTTTTGGCTTGAAGGATATTTGCAAAAATTGCCGCTGAGTAGTCCGAACCTTCTCTACCAAGGGTAGTGGCAAAGCCATTAGGATCTGAACCTATAAAACCTTGTGTGATATATAGATTTTCTAGGTCTATTTTATTCAGAATGCTTTGTTGACTTTCTTGCCAATTAACATTTGCTTCTCGATAGGTTATATCTGTTTTAATTACCTCTTTTGCATCTAACCATGTATTGGTAATTCCCACTAGGGTTAAATAATGATGAAGTATTAAAGTGGATATAACCTCTCCAAGGCTTACTATTTGATCGTAAATAAAATTGTAATTAGGAGACTTATTGTTTTCAAGGAAATTATTAAGTTTATTAAATACTTGTTCAATATCTTGAATTACAGATTGTTTTTCATCGTTAAAGAGTTGATCTATTATAGGATAGTGAAAATCTTTGACTACCTGTAATGCGGTTTGAATTTGATCTTTATTATGTAGGTAATTGTGAACAACTTGCTCTAATGCATTAGTTGTTTTTCCCATTGCAGAGGCTACAATTAGAATTTTACTACCACTATAAAGAGATAGTATATTTTTAATATTTTTAATATTTTCTGCATTACAAAGAGATGCTCCTCCGAATTTAAATACCTTCATTACTATGTTTTTTATTTAGTAGCCAACTTCTCTATGGCTTCTTGTCCCATTTGTACCGTGTACCAATCCTGTAATACATCAGCACCTGATGCTTTGTAAAAATCAATAGCTGGTTGATTCCAATTTAAAACAACCCATTCTACTCTTTTTACTCCTTGTGCTTTGGCTATTTTGATAACCTCTTTATATAGTGCCATACCTGCTCCGGTACCTCTTTTTTGTTTGGTAACAATTAAGTCCTCTAAATGAATTGTTTTTCCTTTCCAAGTGGAGTAACGGTTATAAAACAAAGCCATGCCTATTATTTGCTGTTGTTCTTGTGCTACTAAAACATGAAACAACGCATGTTCACCGAAACCATCTCTTATCAAATCTTCTTTGGTTATAATTACCGCATCAGGCTGCTTCTCATAAGTTGCTAATTCTTGGATTAATTCTAATACTCTAGGCATATCCTCTGGGGTTGCGGCTCTGATAATCATAATATTTTAGTTTTACTAGTTATTGCTTCAATAGAACAACAAAATTAACGATATTTGCAGAATTAAAGACACAACTAAAGTATCATTTTTATAATGACAACAGAAAGACACCAAACACTAGGGGAATTTATTATTGATAAACAAGAGGATTTTAAGTATTCCTCTGGTGAGTTATCTCGATTAATCAATTCTTTAAGACTTGCTGCAAAAGTAGTAAGTCATCAAGTTAACCAAGCAGGGTTAGTAGATATTATTGGAGCTCAAGGTACGGAAAACGTACAAGGAGAAGCTCAACAAAAATTAGATGTATACGCTAATGAGATTTTTATTAATACTTTAATAAATCGTGAAATAGTATGTGGAATCGCCTCGGAAGAGGAAGATGATTTTATTTCTATTAAAGGAAAAAAAGGAAATAATGAGAATAAGTATGTAGTACTTATGGATCCATTAGATGGTTCTTCTAATATTGATGTTAATGTTTCTGTTGGAACAATTTTTTCGATATATAGAAGAGTAACTCCTATTGGTACTCCAGTCACACAAGAGGATTTCTTACAAAAAGGTGAAAACCAAGTTGCTGCTGGATATATTGTTTATGGTTCTTCTACAATGTTAATTTATACTACTGGTAATGGTGTGAATGGCTTTACGTTAAATCCAGCAATCGGAACTTTTTATTTGTCTCACCCTAACATGAAGATTTCAGAGCAAGGAAATATTTATTCTGTTAATCAGGGTAACTATATGCAATTTCCACAAGGAATCAAAGACTATATAAAATATTGTCAGGAAGAGGAGAAAGACAGACCTTATAGTTCTAGATACATAGGAAGTTTGGTTTCGGATATTCATCGAAACATTTTAAAGGGAGGAATTTATATGTATCCTTCTACAAAAAAAGCTCCAAATGGAAAACTACGCTTACTTTATGAGTGTAACCCTATTGCCTTTATTGTAGAGCAAGCTGGAGGTAAAGCCTCCGATGGTTATACTCGTATTATGGAGATTCAACCCACAGAGTTGCATCAGCGTGTTCCTTTTGTGTGTGGAAGTAAGAAAATGGTGGAGAAAGCAGAAGAATTTATGTCAAATTATATTCCATAAAATAAAAATGCCCCAAAAAGTGTCTAACTTTTTGGGGCATTGCTATACCTATAAAAACAGAGTGCTTTTTTATTTTTTTATTTTTTTAATTTCTTCTATAAAAGTATCTAAGTCTGTATTTAGCACTAACAAGGACAAAGCTTTATCTACTAAATAATCAATGTCTTGGGTAAATCCTAGGGCTACGGCGAATTTTTTTAGAATATCCTTTTGTTTTGGACCAAGTACATGGTCGATATAGGTCATGCGGGCTAAATCATACAGGCGTTCAATACGTAGTATTTCTGAATAAGGTGGATTCACTGGATACTTAGTAGGATCTTTTAAAATGTTTTTATAATCCTCTGGTAATATCTCTAGTCGATGAGCAAGTTGATCAATAAACTTTCTCTCCTCCACAGTGCAATGTCCATTGGCTAAAGCTACACGTACAATAGAGGCAAAATGTCCTCTGTTTCTGTCTACGAAATCCGCGTCGAATACTTCTCTATCTAGTTCCATAGTCGTTCAATTTTTAAATTAATACCTTGTAATCTTACTAAGTATAAGTCAAGGTAATACTTTTTTTTATAAAAATTATATTTTTAATACTTAAAAATGACTTAAATTTTAGGATGATTTTTTTTTATAACTTAATTATAGTTTTTTTCTATTCAAATCAAAAAAGTATTGATTTTTTGCTAGTGTGTTAGCTAGGTGTGGAAAGTCATAATACTTTTTTGTTCTTTAGCTAAGAGACAATGGATAGTTGATAAAACATTTATGTACTTTTGTTTAGTCTAATACATGATAAATTAAATATATAAAAATCTGATATGGATAATCAAGCAAAAATTGCCAAATACGATAAAGCATATTTACGAATTGCAAGAGAATGGGCTCAACTTTCTTATTGTAAAAGGAAGAAAGTCGGTGCCATAATTGTAAAGGATCGAATGATTATCTCTGATGGCTATAATGGAACCCCAACAGGATTTGATAATTGTTGTGAAGATCAAAATGATTTAACCCATTGGTATGTATTACACGCAGAGGCTAATGCTATTTTAAAAGTAGCTAGTTCAACACAGAGTTGTCGTAACGCAACTCTTTATATAACCATGTCTCCATGTAAGGAATGTAGTAAGTTAATCCATCAAGCAGGAATTACAAGAGTAGTATACTTAGAATGGTACAAGGACGCGGAAGGAATTGACTTTTTAAAGCGTGCTGGAGTGCAGGTTGTACATATTACCGATTTAGATTAAATAAGGATTTAAAAGATTATGAAAAAAGTTTATTGGCCTATTATTATTTCGATTGCGTTGTGTCTAGGGATACTTCTAGGAGCATTTATTGTATCGGCTAATTATAGAGCTAAAAATAGTTTATTTAATAGTCAAAATAAATTAAAGCTTAATCGTCTGATTGATTTTATTGAAAAAGAGTATGTGGATAATGTTAATACAGATTCTATTGTAGAGATTGCTGTTGGTAAAATATTAGAGCAACTAGATCCTCATTCAGTTTATTTAGGTAAACAGGAATTCGAGCAAACCACAGAATCTATGCAAGGTAGTTTTGTCGGTATTGGCATTAACTATTATTATTATAATGACAGCATAGCAATTATTAAAAATGTTCCATTTGGACCTGCTAGTAAATCGGGATTGCTACCTGGGGATAGAATTCTAAGAGCAGAAGGGGAAAAATTATTTGGTCCAAAAATATCGGCAGATTCTATAAATAAATTTTTAAAGGGTCCTGTTGGTAGTGATGTAAATCTACAAGTTTATCGTAGGTCTTTTGATAGTATAATGGAATTTACTTTAAAAAGGTCACAGGTTGTAATACCTAGTGTGGATATAGGAAGTGTGTTGTCCGATAGTATTGGATTTATAAAAATAAATAGATTTTCAAAAACGACACATCAAGAGTTTGTAGATGCATTAACTAAACTCTCACCAAAAAATATCAAAGCCTTAGTTATTGATCTGCGAGATAATGGTGGGGGTTATATGAATCAAGCTGTGAAAATTTTAGATGATTTACTTTTGGATAATCAGGTAATTGTTAAGACCGTTTCCAAAAAAGGAGAAACAAAAGTTACCTTAGCAAAAAGCTCAGGATTATTTACACAAAAGCCTGTTTATATTTTAATAAACGAACAAAGTGCTTCAGCTAGTGAAATCATAGCTGGAGCAATCCAAGATAATGATAGGGGAGTTATTGTTGGTAGACGTAGTTTTGGAAAAGGATTGGTGCAAAGAGAACTTCTTTTAGGGGATGGCTCTGCAATTCGGTTAACTACAGCACGTTATTACACCCCATCGGGTAGATCTATCCAAAAGCCGTATAAAAATGGACTTCAAGAGTACAATCGTGACTTCCTGAATCGTTATAAGCATGGAGAATTATTTGCCTCAGATAGTATTCAAATCGCTGATAGTTTACAATTTAAAACTTTAAATGGGCGAACTGTTTATGCTGGTGGTGGTATAGTTCCTGATATATTTGTTGGTTTATCTTCAAGTTTAACTGCGGAACCCACAGTACTTTTAATGCAAAGTGGTATAGTAAACTATTATGTTTTTGAAACCATCGATAAAGACAGAGCTAAGTACCAAGCCATGAGCAAAGATGAACTAGTAGCGTATTTAACTAAAGACTCAATTGTTTACAATGGATTTATCAACCACTTATCCTCTAAAGGTCTATTTTTTAAATTAGATAAACACAAGCAGGTAGTTATGCACTATTTAATAGCTGAATTTATTCATCAAATTTTGGATCAAAATCAATATTATCAATGGTTAAATAACAGTGATCCAATGTTGGTAAAAGTTAGGGAAGATTTAAAATAAAAAATTTCCTTTTTTTAAGCAGGGCAATGATAAACTAGCCTCTTATTAGAAGATGTCCTTTTTAAAGGCTAAATACCCAGTAGGACTAGGTACGTATCGGAATCTTTATTGTAATCAAATTTATCTTGCTGTTTTCTTGCACCATCACTAATTACAATATTTAACTTAGTTACTACTTTAATATTCCTGCCTTTTGCATATTCTAAATTTTCATTACCTGAATAAGCTGCATCGCCATTTATATCTTCAACAGTCATGCCTTTATCTATAAGGTCTTTAATTAAAATTTGCAATAAGGGATCGTCTCCCTTTTTCCCTGAAGTAACTATAGCACTTGTAATAATGCACTGCTTACGCATAGCAATATGAGTTTTTTTAACCATAGAATTTAGTGTCCTGTGTTTTACTTCCTTTACGAGCATCTTTATCTTTAGATAAAGTAGACGGCTTTTGAATATCTTATAGAGTATCCTGTAGTATTTCAAACTTCTCTTGTACTTTTGGATAGCAAGAAAACCAGAGTTTTGTTTTAAAAATACAATTAAAGCTTTTCTGTAAGCTAGCTCATGGTCTAGGTTGGTTTTATAGGTAAGCTAGATTTAATCGACTCACCCAGTGCTTTTTAAAAGCTGGTAAATTCTCACTTTTAGGGAGGCTTACAGACCTATTTACTGTATGGGTGGTATATACAATAATAGCTTTAGATCTTATAATCTATTGGGAGATTATAAGCGAACTGTTTCAGGGATAAGTACCTTTAATAAATCGGTATCCGGCAATCTTAGTTTTCTAAAATCAGTAATTGTATTAGGATTAATAACATCATTGCCACGAGCCATATCGAAGAAGTATTTACAAGCCATGTCAAAACAAGAACATTCTACTACAGCCGCATCACAGATTTCGTAAATGTTTTTTAAAAGTAGGTATTTATATAGCTTAATTATTAGACTCAGCTGTTTGTTTGTTGGTTAAACAGTAATTATTTGTCAGCTGATTAAGAAAAAACGAAAAGTCTACTAAATAATAGTAATCTTACGCCAGGATATTATCCTAAAATAATTAAATCATATAAACTACCGTAAGGTTTTAAAGACAAAGATTGCTGAGATGGTAATATAGAAAAACAGGTAAATACAAACAGAAAGAGGTAAGCTATAAAAGCACTTGCTTTTAATAGTTTACCTCTTTGTTTTTAAGCCTTAGTTGGATAAAAAGACTTTTCAGTGACCTCCTTTTTAAGAGGGCATTTTATTAAGAATTACCAAATTTTTACTCGGTCTTCTGGTTTTAAGTATAAAGAGTCTGTTTCTTTAATGTCAAAAGCTTCATAGAATGCATCAACGTTTTGTAAAGGAACATAAGCTCTGTAGTGTCCAGGAGCATGAGGGTCAGTTTTAACTTGATTTCTAACAGCCTCATCTCTGGATTTAGTTCTCCAGATTGTAGCCCATGAAATAAAGAAACGTTGCTCTGGTGTGAAGCCATCTATTTCTCCAGGATTTCCATTTTCTTTTAAATATTTTTGTAATCCATCGTAAGCGGCATTAACACCTCCAAGGTCTCCAATATTTTCTCCTAAAGTGAATTTTCCATCTACAAAAACTCCTGGTAGTGGCTCCAATGCACTATATTGATCAGCTAAAGCAGTTCCAAGGGCAGTAAATTGTTCTAAATCTTGATCTGTCCACCAGTTGTTTAAATTACCATCTTTATCAAATCTTGATCCCGAATCATCAAAACTGTGTGAAATTTCATGTCCGATAACAGCTCCGATTCCTCCGTAATTAATAGCTTCATCTGCTTTATAATCATAGAAAGGTGGTTGTAGAATTGCTGCAGGGAATACAATTTCATTGTATAATGGATTAAAATATGCATTTACGGTTTGTGGTGCCATTCCCCAACGAGTTTTATCAACTGGCTTACCGTAATCAGCAATGTTTTTTGCAACGCTCCATTTTCTATTGTTTATCATGTTATCAAAGTAATTACCACCTTGATCTACGTTTTTAATCTCCATTGTTGAATAATCTTCCCATTTGTCAGGGTATCCAATTTTAATGGTTGTTGCGTATAATTTGTCAAGAGCTCCTTTTTTAGTTTCTTCAGCCATCCATGGTAAGTTTTGGATTCGCTCACCGAAAGAAGAGATAACATTATCAATCATGTCTTGCGCTTTTTTCTTTGCCTCAGCTGGGAATTTTTGCTCCACATACAATTGACCTAATGCCTCACCAACACTTCCATTAACAACAGCTAATGCTCTTTCCTCTACTGGTCTTTGTTCTTTAGCTCCTTCTAAAGTTTTAGAATAAAACTCCCAATTGGCTGTTTCCATATCGGTTGTTAAAATAGAAGCATTTCTATTTACCAAAGTCCATTTTAAATATGCTTTAATATCATCCAGATTTTTTTGCGTCAAAATATTATTTAAAGCTGCAATATATTTAGGTTGGGATACAATTACTTTGTCTAAATTATTAAGTCCTCTTGCTTGGAAATAAGCTTGCCAATTAATAACAGGAGCTAATTTTTGTAACTCAGAAATGCTCATTGGGTTATAGGTTAAACGAGCATCTCTTCTTTCTACTCTTGTTAATCGAGGTTCAGATAGTTTTGTCTCAAAATCTAAAACGCGTTTAGCATCCTGTTGAGCTTCCTGGTCACTTTCACCAGCAAGAGTTAACATGCGTGCAACGTGAGCTACATATTGATCTCTTTTCTCCTTCATGTCTTTGGTGTCTAACATATAATAGTCCTTGTCAGGTAACCCAACAGAACCAAGAGATAGATAAACAACATTTTCATTAGAGTTTTTAGCATCTGCACTAACATATGTGGAATATAATCCAAGACCTCCTTGATCGGCCAAAGCATTGATTAATTCATTTACCTGAGAAATGTTTTGTAGTGCATTTATTTGCTCTAGGTAAGGTTTTAAAGGCTCAACACCTAATTGATTTCTGGTTTGTTGGTCTAAATATGTTTTAAATATGGCAACAGCTTTAGCTTGATTGGAATTGGGGTCTAAATTATTATCAGCTGCTGCTTGCTTTAAAATAGCTAAAGCATCTTTATCGGTATTTTGTCGTAATTCGTCAAAACTACCCCATCTAATTCTATCGTCAGGAATTTCTGTTTGATCGTACCAAGTACCGTTTACATAATTAAAAAAATTGTCTCCTGGATTTACACTGGTATCCATATACTCCAACGTAATTCCATGATTTTCTTGCTCTTGCTTTTGTTTCTTATCTCCATTACATGAAGCTAAAGTACCTAAAACAAGGGCAGAGGCTAGTAATACCTTCTTGTTCATAATATATTTTGATTTAGGTTTTTAGTGATATTCTAACAAAAATAGCAATTAAGTTTTATCTATATAACTTTTGAGGATTTTTTTTGTAAAAATAGCATTTATAAAGACTTTAACCTTTTTTAAAATCCTTATTTGTAAGTTTGTACAAAATCAGTATAACCATGACAGACTTCTTTAAAAAGTATAGATACTTTTTTATTTTCTTGTTTTTATTGTGCGCTGGGATTTTAGTGATGTTTTACAATGCTTTGAAATATCGTAAGTCTCTGCCTGTATATACTCCTTCAATGGTAAATCCTGAATTAGTGGATACTTTAATTCAACATCAGGCAAATAAGCAAAGGCATCGTGTTGCAGATTTTAGTTTTGTTAATCAAAATGGGGACACAGTAACACACAATGATTATAAAGGGCATATTTATGTGGCTGATTTTTTCTTTACTACCTGTACGACGATTTGTCCTATTATGGGAGATAACATGGTATGGTTACAAGAGAAGGTGAGAAGTTTACCAGGAGTTAAGCTCTTATCTCATACGGTGATGCCAGATATTGATAGCGTACCTGTATTAAAGCAATATGCAATAGATAATCAAGTGGATGATTCAATATGGAATTTAGTAACGGGAGATAAAAAAGATATCTACTTTATTGCTAGAAACTCCTATTTGGCAGTAAAAACAGGTTCGGAAGATCAGCTTTATGATATGGTTCACACAGAGAACTTTGTGTTGGTGGATAAGCAAGGAAGAATACGAGGATTTTATGATGGAACTAACCTAGATACGGATGACCCGGAGGCAAAAAATATGCAACAGCTCTGGGAGGATATTCAATGGTTGTATGAACATCAAAAAGACCAATAAGATAAAATGAAAAAAGGAAAAACTTTATTTAAGAGTTTTTCCTTTTTTTATGGATTAAAATTAAATATCTCTTTATTTTATTGTGACTATCAGAGTATAGTACTTTTGACTCTGATTTTTTTTCTTATTCAAAAATATTTTGTACTTTAAAAAAGTACATCCTTTAAAACAAGAAGCATATGATTTATTTAGAGGTTTTGGCTTACCTTTTTTTATTTTTTCTAGTTTGTTACCTGGTTAAAATAATTTTTACTAAATCAAGGCCATTTAAAAAAGGTTCTTGCTCTAACACAAAAGACTCTGAGAACTGTTTATAAATGTTTTTAAGCTAGAAAGTCATCTTTTGACTACTGATATCTAGAAAGTCCGATATTTTGTTTTTTTATCTAATTTGAGATATAAAGTTAGTAATGCTTTGTTGACTTACACCATTTTTGCGTAGATGGTCTATAAACGCAGTACCTATAATAGCGCCAGAGCTATGGTTACAAGCCTGTTTATAACTTTGCTTATCTTTTACTCCAAAACCTATTAAGGTAGGATTATTTTTACAGACTTTTGTTGCTGTTTTGTAGTATTGTTCATTGGCCTGTAGGTCGATATTACTTCCTGTAATCCCATTACTTGATACCATGTAAATAAAACCAGTGGCATGCTGATCGATTAATTGAATTCTTTCAATTGGAGTCTGTTGGCTTATTAAAGCGATGTAGCTTAGAGATTTTTTAGCCATACTTTCTTTGAAATGTAAATTGTAGTAATCCATAGGTAAGTCGGGAATGATAATGCCATCAATACCAATTTCTTCGCATTTTTTAAGAAATTCTTCCACTCCATATTGTAGAATTGGATTTAAATAACCCATAATTACTATAGGTATTACGGTATTATCTCGAATCTTGGCTAGATCGTTTAAAATGTGGGTTAGAGTCGCTCCATTATTTAAGGCAACCTGTGAGCTATCTTGTATGGTTGGGCCGTCGGCTAATGGGTCAGAGAAAGGAATGCCTACTTCTATTAAATCGACTTTGGCTAGTTCCAAGCACTTGATAATTTCAATGGTGTTATGTAACTCAGGATATCCTGCGCTAAAGAATATAGATAATATGTTTTTGGGTTTATCTTTAAATAATTGTGTTATTCTATTTTTCATAGTTTAAGTTTTTTTGATAAGTTGATAAATCTTTATCACCTCTACCAGAGAGGTTTATCACTACAATATCTGTTGGATTTAGCGATATTTTATTTAAGTAAGCCAATGCATGGGCAGACTCTAAAGCAGGGATAATTCCTTCTTTTTGACTCAGCTCAAGAGCTGCTTTTAAGGCCTGTTGATCCGTTATACTATCTACTTTAATTTTATTGGATTCAAATAAATAAGAGATGGCAGGACCAATACCTGGGTAGTCTAAACCAGCAGAAATAGAATATGGCTCTTGAATTTGACCATGGTTATCTTGCATTAGATAAGTCAAGCTACCATGGATAACTCCAGGTTTACCTAATTCAATACTAGCAGCACTTTTAGGTGTTTCAGTGCCTTGTCCTGCGGCTTCCACGGCAATTAGCTTTGTATGATTGTTGTCTATAAAATGATAAAAAGCTCCCATTGCGTTACTACCACCTCCAACACATGCAATTACATAATCTGGTTTGTCTAATCCATGTTTTTCTAGTAATTGATTTTGGATTTCTTTGCTTATAATCGACTGAAATTTAGCAACTAAATCAGGATAAGGATGTGGACCTACTACCGATCCAATAACGTAATGAGACTCTGTGGGGTAATTAATCCAATGTCGTATTGCTTCATTTGTTGCGTCTTTTAAGGTTTTACTACCACTATGCGCAGCTATAACATTAGCTCCTAACATTTTCATTCTATCTACATTGGGTTTTTGTCTGTCCATATCTTTGGCTCCCATATAAACGGTACATTGTAGCCCAAGTAATGCACAGACTGTAGCTGTTGCAACTCCATGTTGTCCAGCTCCTGTTTCAGCGATTATATGTTTTTTTCCTAATTTCTTTGCTAAAAGTACTTGACCAATTGTATTATTAATTTTATGGGCCCCCGTATGATTTAAATCTTCTCTTTTTAGGTAAATTTTTGCGTTATGCTTGTTTGAGAGATAATTGGAGTAGTATAAGGGAGTTGGTCTACCTACATAATCTTTTAGTAGTAGATCCATTTCATGGATGAAAGTAGGATCAGTTATTGTTTCTAAGTACTTATCTTGTAACTCTTTAATATTTGGATAAAGCATTTCGGGGATAAATGCACCTCCGAATTTTCCGTAGTATCCTTGTTTAGTGGGTTTAAAATCTTTATTCATGTGTAATTATCTTTATAATTTTTTTGGTGATATTGTAATCTTTTATTCCGGGACTCTGCTCCAATTTACTATTCAAATCGTAGCCTTTTAACTGTGGATGATTTAACCTCATTGCCTGGGCAATGTTATCTAGACCTATTCCGCCACTTAGTAAAAAACTGGTTTTACCTTTGTATTTCTTTAAGATATCCCAATTAAAGCTTTGTCCACTGCCTCCATATAAAGGTGTGTTTGTATCAAATATGAATCGCTCACAATACTTTTGATAGGGCGTGGTAGTATTAAAATCAAAGTGGTTGTCAATTGAAAAGGCTTTAAAAACTTTTATTTTTTTAGAAACAAAATAATGACAATCCTCAGGAGTCTCCTTTCCGTGTAACTGGATATAATCTAAATCTAATTCTTTGACTTTTTTAATAATAAAGTCTTTTGATTGATTTACAAAAACTCCTACTTTATAAACTGTAGATGTCTTTAAAACAATGGGATAATTTTTATCCTGTAAACATCTGCTAGATTTTGGATAGAATATAAATCCAAGATAAGTTGGATTTAAAGTTTCTAATTCTTTTATATTGTGATTTACTCCACAGATTTTAATTTCTTTTTTCATTTTAAATTTAGAATTAGTTCTTCAAGTGCAGTCTTTGGGTTGCTTTGTTTCATAAAATATTCTCCTATTAAAAATCCTTGAAAACCATTATCCTTTAATTGATTAATAACATCAGGGGAATCTAATCCACTCTCGGCAATTCTTATGGTGTTCTTGGGTAACAAGCCAGCTAAATCTATGCTGTTTTGAATATTAACCTCGAAGTTGTTTAAGTTGCGGTTATTAATGCCTATAAGTTCAATAGGTAAATGAGCGAAGAGTTCTATTTCTTGCTTGTTTTGTGTCTCTAAAAGCACTTGTAAACCGACTTGTTTGGCTAACTCTGTATAGCTTTTTACCTGAGAAGGGGTAAGCATTTTAGCTATTAATAAAATAGCATCTGCTCCTAATGATTTTGCTTCAATGATTTGGTAGGGATCTACTATAAAATCTTTTTGAAGTATAGGAATAGTGGCATATTTACATGCCATTGTAAAGTCATCGACTTTTGCACCGAAAAACAATTGGTCATTTAATACCGATAAAGCGCTAGCTCCGTTTTGTTGATAAATTTCAACATAATCTTTTATATCAGCATTTGAATTTATTACACCCTTTGAAGGTGACTGTCTTTTAAATTCACAAATAAGTCCTTTTTTTGAAGGATCTAATATCGCTTTGGAAAACGATTTGCATACTCTTGAGAACAGCGAAGATGACTCTAATATTTTTGTAGGCTGAAGTTGTTTTCTTTTTTCTACTTCTTTTAATTTATTGATTTTAATCTGATCTAAAATTGTTTTCATAGTTCTCTTAAGATTTCAAATTTTTCTTTGGCCTTACCAGTATACAAGGATTCTTTAGCTAGTGATAAGGCCGTTTGCATGTCATAATTAGGATAATATGTTTTTATCGCCAGGGCGCTATTGGCAAGTACTACATTGTTTTGAGCTTGTGTGCCTTTGGCTTTTAGTATCTGCCAGAAAAGATAAGCTGAATCTTCAGCTGTACGTCCAGATTTAATACTCTCAGGGGTATTGTATGGCATATTAAAGTAACTTGGTGAAATAATAGTTTCCTTAGAATTAGTAACAATCTTACAGTCTTGGGTTAAACTACATTCATCATAACCATCCAAAGCATGTATAATGGAATATTTGGTATTTGATTGTTGTAAAAAATACTGGTAAATTCTTAGTACTTCCAAATTGGAAAGACCTATTAGCTGTACTTTAGGCTGTGCTGGATTAGTTAAAGGGCCCAAGATATTAAAGAATGTCCTCACTGCTAACTCTTTACGAATAGGGCCTATTGTTTTCATTGCAGGATGAAATAAAGGAGCATGTAAAAAACAAATATTTGCTTGAGATAATTGCTGTTTAAGCTTTTCGGGATTTGCTGTAAATTTGATTCCTAAGTTTTCCATAACACTAGAGGATCCAGAAATAGATGAAACTCCGTAATTACCGTGTTTCGCAACTGGAATACCTGCTCCAGCTACAATGAAACTTGCCAGGGTTGAGATATTAAAGGTATCTTTATTATCACCACCTGTTCCACATAGGTCCATTGGATTAAACTCACTTAAATCTACAGAAATGCATAGCTCTAACATGGCCTCTCGAAACCCTTTTAGTTCTTCTAAAGAAATGGCTCGCATACAAAAGCATGTTAGTAATGCTGAGGTCTGTATCGCGGAGTACTTGTCTTTAGCAATATCCAAAAGTATCTGTTTTGCTGTTTGATAGCTTAAGGTTTTACCTTGTATTAATTGATTTAGTATCTGTTTCATATTAATTGTTATTTAACCAGTTTTCTAACATTTGCTTACCTTGTGGTGTTAAAATGGATTCGGGGTGAAACTGTAACCCTGTTATATTATAATTCTTATGTTCGAAGGCCATGATATTTCCAGATGAGTCTGTTGCAAGTAACTTTAAGCATTCGGGTAATTCCTTAAGTACCCATGAATGATAATGACCAATTAAAGTACCTTGGTCGATGTTGTTAAATATTGTGTCTTGATTTACAATATTTAATGGAGTACTAACACCATGTAAAGGTTTGGACATTTGTTGTAAATCAGCTTTAAAAAACTGTCCAATTGCTTGATGTCCAAGGCATATTCCTAATAGGTGCTTTGTGGTAGCATATTGTTTTATAAGTTGTATTACAGCGGGATTATCTTTTGGTAATCCAGGACCTGGAGAGATTATAATTCGGTCGTAGAATCGTACTTCTTCTAAATTAATGTGGTCATTTTTCACCACTTGTATCTCTATTTCTTTAATTGTTTTCAGTAAGTAAACAATGTTATAAACAAAGGAGTCGTAATTGTCAATAACTAGTATTTTCATATTTTATAAGGTTTGAGCCATATCTATGGCAGTTCTAATAACCGAAAGCTTATTGTGAATTTCATTTAACTCATTTTCTAGATTGGATTCGATAACTACCCCGCAACCCGCTTGATAGTAAAGCGTATTATTGTAACTTAAGGCAGAGCGAATAAAAATTGCTTGGTTTATAGTTCCATCTAGACCAATAATACCTACACTTCCACCATAAAGCCCCCTGGATTTAGGCTCATAGAGATTAATTAATTGTATGGCTTTTGTTTTTGGAGCCCCGCTTAGTGTTCCAGCAGGGAAAGTATCTTTAAATATTTGGAAGGTGTTTTGCTGTTTATCTAGGGTTCCCTTAACTTTAGAAACAAGATGAATTACATGCGAGTAGGATTCGATTTGTTTAAACTTTTCAAGCTCTACTACTTTAGCATTTTTACTTAGATCATTTCTTGCTAGATCTACCAACATGACATGTTCGGCACATTCCTTTGGATCATTTTGCAATCTAATAGCTAATTCTTGATCCTTTTTTGGGTCATTTGTT
Organism: Myroides sp. LJL119; assembly: GCF_054871605.1. Classification (NCBI taxonomy): domain Bacteria; kingdom Pseudomonadati; phylum Bacteroidota; class Flavobacteriia; order Flavobacteriales; family Flavobacteriaceae; genus Myroides; species Myroides sp. LJL119. Next base: position 404,177 of record NZ_JBTXLO010000001.1, on the reverse strand, counting down.
CGTTTGAAAGTTCCTGCTATTGGATGTATGTAGGCTTGACTATCTTTAACAATTAGTTGTGCTTCAGGTGATGAACCAAAAATTTTGAAATTCGTATAATCAAAGAAAAACAGGTAAGGGGATGGGTTTATACTTCGTAACTTTCGATATACATTGAATTCATCTCCAAGGAACTTTTGTTTATATTCACGAGATAATACTAACTGAAACACATCGCCTTTGGCACAATGAGCTTTTGCAGTATCTAAAGTTTTTAAGAATTCTGCATCTGTTAGGTCTGTGGTTTGACTAGAAAATTTTGAAAATGGATAAGTAGGAATAGAGCTTGTTTGAATCAAATCCAGTATAGCAGATATGGTTGGTTGTTGGTTTTCTTGTAAATGCTCTAAAATATATAATTCATTATTATAATGATTAAAAACGATAAGGTATCTAAAAAAGTGATATTGCATAATAGCAATATCTTTTTCAGATTGTTGAAGCTCGATATTTTCAAATAAAGATATAGCATCATAGCTTGTATAGCCAAATAGGCCATTTGTGATAAAATCTATTTCAACGGGTTTTTCAACTTGTAGACAATTAATAAATTGAGTTAGCTTCTGGCTAATATCAATATCTGAATTTAGAAAATTATGATGTGCGTTTTCTGTAGAGATAACCGTATTGGTTTTATCTACATAGAAATGTGCAATGGGATTCAAACAGATATAAGAATAGCTGTTTTCTCTTTGACTATAATCGGAACTTTCTAGTAAAAAGCTATTTGCAAATTTATCTCTAAGCTTTAGGTAAAGCTCAACAGGGGTATGTAAATCTGCTAAGGTTTTGTGATAAATGGTATTGTATTTCATTGTTATTTAGTTTTATATAAAAAAATAGGCCTGCTGAGAATTCAGCAGGCCACAAAATAGTATTAGGTAACTATACAATATAGGAGGGTCAACCGAATTTAATCAGGAAAATCGATTGCCACCACCAAGTTAAAAATGAAGTATAGAATTGCATATGAATTGTTTTTAAAAATAAAAAAAGCCTACTAGAGAGTTCTAGTAGGCTTTGAGTTGTATCTTTTAAGAATGTCTTTGTAGGACTATTTTTTTACTTACCGATAGGCAACAAGCAACTGAACTCCAGTTTGGAATTTAGTTTAAGCCACCAATATTTCTGTAAGTTTATATTCATTTCTTGTTTTTGTATGATGCGAATATAGATAAAATATTATTCAAAACAACTTATTAGGATATAAATTTTATAATTAAATCAGGATAAAGACCAATTATGATGTTTATCAAGATAGTAGCAAGACCAACTATTTTATAGCTGAGCTTTATTGAAACTGTGCTTTGTTGCTCTTGATCTGGCGTAAACATTACAATTATAACCTTTAAATAATAGTAGATACTAATAAAAGAATTGATTATTGCAAAAATTATCAAGGTTAAGAAACCATTTTCTAAAGCTTGGCTAAATAGGAAGAATTTTGCGAAAAATCCTGCAAATATTGGTATCCCACCTAAGGAAAGTAGTGCTACTGTCATAACTAGTGTTAGAATTGGACTTTTTTGTGCAAGACCTTTAAAACCAGAGATATTATCTGTAGTGCTATTTTTGGTTACTGCCAAAACAACACTAAAAGCAGCTATACCAGCTAAACCATAAGCACATGCATAGTAAAATAAATTAGTTGCCGAAAAGGTTGTTAAAGTGGTTAGGGCTATCATCATCACCCCTGCATGAGAGATTCCGGAGTAGGCCAATAATCTTTTAATACTACTTTGCGTTATTGCCATAATATTACCAACACTCATTGTTAGAATAGCGATTATAATAATTAATTGAGTCAGTACAATTTGATGTTGGGTGAAGAGTTCACTACAAAGCTTAAAAAGAGTGGCCATGGCAGTTACTTTAACTAAAGTACTCATAATTGCAGTGGTTAAAGTGGGTGCGCCTTGGTAGACATCAGGCGCCCAGAAATGAAATGGCACTGCAGCAATTTTAAATAACATTCCTATAAATATTAAACTAACACCAAGGGTGTACCAAATTGGCATAATTTGATTCTGTGATATTTGATTGATTTGTTGTATATCAAAAGAACCAGTCGCTCCATATACTAAAGCAATCCCAAATAATACAATCCCTGAGGCAAACGAGCCTAGTAGAAAATATTTCATTGCAGCCTCATTGCTTTTAATCTTGGTACGATCGGAACCACATAGGATGTATAAAGTGATGGATAAAATTTCTAGGCCAAGAAAAAACATGGCCATATTTCCAAAGCTAACCATACAAATGGCTCCCATCAATAAAAATAGCTTTAAAGACATGTAGTCAGCTATTTTACTGAAACTATTACTGTAAAAATCTTTACTTAAGGCCACTATTGGGATAGTTAAAGCAATAAATAAACTTGAAAATGCGGTTGCATATTTACTGGTTACAAACATGTTGTTGAAATATGAATCTTGAGTCTGGATGTTACAAACTGTGTATACCAGTATAGCTAATAGACCAACAATGGTAATTGGTAAAACTAATTTACGCAGGTTGATTATCTCTAATACAAGTATTAAAACTGCTAAGACGCCAATTGCTATTAATGTATTCATTTGTTGAATTTTGAATTTACGGTTATGCGAATCAAATTCGTTAACCTTATATTTTACTTAATATATGAAACGATTTCAACCAAAGATGGTGTGATTAAATCAACTATAGGTTTTGGGTAAATTCCAAAAAATATAATTACTCCAATTAACGTGGTTAAGACTAACCCTTCTTGAACCGTTAAATCTCTAAATGGTGTTTTATTTGTTGGACCAAGCATGGTTTTTTGAAACATTTTAAGCATATAAAAAGCACCAAGAACTATGGTGAGTCCACCCAACAATGCATGCCAGATATTAATCTGGGAGAGACCATATAAGATATTAAACTCTCCAATGAAGCTAAAGGTTCCTGGAAGTCCAATAGAAGCAAAAAGTAAAAATAGAAATGCAGTTGTAAACTTAGGTGCTTGTGATCTAATACCTCCCATGTTATTTATGTCTAAAGTCTTGTATCTATTATAAAGAATACTACCAATAAAAAATAAGCCGACAATAACAAAACCGTGAGATATCATTTGCAAAACGGCCCCTCTTAACCCATCTAAGGTTAAGCTATAAGCTCCTGCAGCTATTAGTCCCACGTGTGCTAATGAAGAATAGGCTAAAAATCGCTTTAAGTTTTTTTGTTTTAAAGTAATTATTGAGCCATAGATTACACCAGTAATACAAAGAGCTATAACAAGAGGCATAAGTTCTCTGGCTGCTTGACCTGTAATTGGAAGTTGCCAACGTATAACAGAATATAATCCCATTTTTAGCATAATACCTGCAAGTAACATTGTGCCGGCAGTCGGGGCTTTTTCGTAAGTAGAAGCTTGCCAGGTGTGGAAAGGGAAAATAGGAATTTTTATGGCATATGCTGCAAAAAATGCTAAGAATATCCAAAATTGCTCACTAGAGCTTAAGTTTGCCTGATATAGATCTAAAAGTAAGAAGCTACCAGTTTTGGTATAAAGGTATATAAATCCAGCGAGCATAAATAAAGAACCTGCAAAAGTATAAATGAAGAAGGTTAAAACTGTTTTCTTTAAGTTTCCAAATTCATTATTTCCCCATAGTAATACAATAAAGTATATCGGTACAAGTGCTAACTCCCAGAAAATGTAATACAGGAAGCCGTCACTGGCTAAAAAAGTACCAGTCATAGCAAAGCACATAAAAAGTATAAGTGCATAAAAAGCATTAGAATTGGCCACATGTTTTGCTAGTGAACTCCAGATAATTATAGGAGTTAGAGCAGTGGTTAATAATGTCAATGCAAGAGCAAGCCCATCTGCTTTTAGGGCAAAGTGAATATTGGGATTAGTTATCCATTGGATAGAATAACTTGTGTCTAGAAGACCTTGTTGATACTGGCAAATTAGTACAATAGTTTGTATAAAGGCTAGTATAGAGAATAGCAGAGCTATTTTATTAGCAATTTTTTTGCTTGAGAAATAGGTTGCTAGTGCACCAACAAGAAAGGTTAATAATAGGATAGTAACGTTCATCTTTTAAAATTATCTTGCAATGAATAAATAGTATAATATTACACAGGTACCTAAAACAAAGGCAAATAAATACAGGCCAATATTTCCATTTTGTATCTTTTTACCTTGTAAGGAAAGTTCATCTGTGATTTTAGCAAATCCAAAAATAACTCCTGTTATACAAGGGTCTACTACATTTTTGAAAAAAGTAGCTAATAAATAAATTGGCTGTACTATTAGTGATTGGTAAATTTCATTTATATAAAACTGGTTATACAGTAATTTTTGAAAGCCATGTATTTCTTGATCATCACTTGGTACTTCTTTGTTTTTGATATATTTAATATAGGCTATAGTTAAACCAACAACTGCTCCAATTAAAGCGATAGCTATAACGATATACTCTGTGGTTCCAAAATTATGTACAGGTGAGTCTGTACTTTTAGATATAATGGGACTAAGGTATTTGTTTAGCCAACTATGACCTGGTAATCCTATTATTCCACCAACCAAGGAAAAACCTGCTAAAATCCACAAAGGAATAGTCATTGATTTAGGACTTTCATGGAGTTGGTTTTTTTGTTCCTGTGTACCACGGAAGCTATTAGAGAAAGTTAGAAATAAAACTCTAAACATATAAAAGGCTGTCATTACGGATGCCAGCATGGCTAAAATATATAGTATTTTATTGTTTTCAAAAGCCGTTATAAGTATCTCATCTTTAGAGAAAAACCCTGAGAATGGAGGAAAGCCTGCGATAGCTAGAGTTGCAATCATGAATGTAATCCAAGTTGCTTTCATAAATTTGTTTAACCCCCCCATATTTCGAATATCTTGCTCTCCAGCCATAGCATGAATTACAGAACCAGCACCTAAGAAAAGGCAGGCTTTGAAAAAGGCGTGGGTTATCACATGAAAAACTGCGTTCTCATAAGCACCAAAGCCTAAGGCTAAAAACATTAAACCTAGTTGTGAAACGGTTGAATAGGCCAGAATCTTTTTTATATCGGTTTGTACAAGAGCAATAAAGGCTGCGTAAATTGCCGTTACGGCTCCAATGATTGCTATAATGTTCTGAACCACTGGTGCTAGATCAAACACAAAGTTCATTCGTGTGATTAAGAAAATCCCTGCCGTTACCATAGTGGCTGCGTGTATTAAGGCAGAAACGGGTGTTGGTCCGGCCATTGCATCTGGTAACCAGGTGTATAAAGGAATTTGGGCACTTTTACCAATGGCACCAATAAATAGAGCCAAAGCTGCCCACGAAATCCACGTATTGATTTGCGTGTTAGTTCCTAGATCTAAAGTTTCTTTAATCGTGGTGTAATCTAAAGAGTTAAATAGGAATCCTAAAATAAATAGACCTATTAGAAAGCCTAAATCTCCTATTCTATTCATTATGAATGCTTTTTTTGCAGCATCGTTATTACTTTGTTCTTGATGCCAAAACCCAATCAGAAGATATGAACATAATCCAACCCCTTCCCATCCAATAAAAGTTATTAACAAATTACTTCCACTTACTAACAATACCATGAAAAAGATAAAAAGATTTAAGTATGCGAAATACTTTCCTACATTTTCATCTGTTTTCATATAGCTTATCGAGTACCAATGTATCAAAGTACCTATTCCTGTTACAAACAAAAGCCATAATAAGGATAGTTGATCTAATAGGAAGCCAAAAGAAATAGTAAAATTAGAAAGGGCCATCCATTGAAACAAATCAACTTGTATGGCTTGTTTTGTTTGGTTAACCTCTAAAAAAGCGTATAAAGATGCAATAAAGGAGATTAAAATAGCAAAGGTAGCTATAACCCCAGAGGAGTTGCCTAATTTTTTTCCAAAAAGGATATTAACTACCGCCCCAATTAAAGGGACTAATAATAAAAGTAAAAGTATGTTTGTATCCATATGGAATTAGCCTTTAAGATTTTTTAATTTATCAATATCAATTGATCCAATGTTTCGATATATTGTTACTAATATGGCTAGTCCTACAGCTACTTCTGCTGCTGCTACAGCCATAGTAAAAAACACAAATACTTGTCCTTGCGCATCTTGATGATAAGTAGAAAAAGCTACCAATAGCATGTTAGCAGAATTTAGCATAATTTCAATGCACATAAACATCACTATGGCATTACGTCTGTATAAAATGCCAAATACGCCGATACAAAACAAGATAATCGATAAGTAGATGTATTTTTCAATTCCAATGATTTCAATTACATTTCCCATAGTGTCTATATAGTTTTTTGCGTTTTATCTTTTTTTGAAATTAACACGGTTCCGATCATAGCTAATAATAGTAATACAGCTACCATTTCAAAGGGTAAAACGTATTTATCTAAAAGTACTTTTCCTAATACTTGAACAGACTGGAAGTCTATATTTTGATTTGAATAAGCCAACTCATAGGCATGAGTACCTCTAATTGTAATTGACAATAGAAGTAAGCCTAGTAAACAAAATGAAATTGTAGCTATGATTTTTGTTACAAATGGTTTAGAGACTTCATGACTGATATTTAAATTCATGAGCATGATTGTAAAAAGCATTAAAATCATGATGGCTCCTGAATAAACCATAATATGGACTAGTCCTAAAAATTGAGAGTTTAGTAAAATATAGTGTCCTGCGATTGAAAAAAAACTCACAACCAGCCACAAAGCACTATGGATTGGATTTTTGCTTAAAACTGTTAACATAGCACTACCTAGAGTGATTGTTGACAGTATATAGAAAATAATATCGATCATATTTATGCTTGTTTAGAGTTTTGTATTGCTTGTTGTAAGGGCATTACTAATTTATCTTTCCCAAAAATAAAGTTCTCTCTAGAGATATCTGCCTTGGTAATTTCTCCAGATTTAGTTAAAAAGATGGCTTCCTTGGGACAAGCTTCTTCACAAAGACCGCAAAAAATGCATCTAAGCATATTAATTTCATAGATTTCGGCATACTTTTCTTCACGGTATAAGTGTAATTCATCCGCTTTACGTTCAGCTGATTTCATAGAAATGGCCTCCGCAGGACATGATAGTGCGCATAGTCCACAAGCTGTACACCTTTCTCTTCCTTGTTCATCACGCATTAATGTGTGACGTCCTCTGTATACAGGACTAAAAGGTCTTGTTTGTTCTGGATATGCAATGGTTACTTTCTTTTTAAAGATATGTTTTAGGGTAACCATCATCCCTTTTATAATAGCAATCAAGTAAAGCTTTTCAGTCCAAGACAGTTTTTTGTTGGATACCGTCTTTTTTCGTCCCGATAGTGAATATGAATTTGTAGACATGATTGATTAGTTTAAGAATAATATTACAAAAGCAGTTACAACTAAGTTAACAAGAGCTAGAGGTATTAAACTCTTCCAGCCCAAATTCATTAGTTGGTCGTATCTAAAGCGCGGAAGGGTCCATCTTACCCACATAAATACAAAAATGAAAAAACATATTTTTACAAAAAGAGCTACTATTCCTAATATGTTTGCAATGTTAACTCCCCAATTATCTACAGCCCATGACATTCCTGGATAATTATATGCTCCAAAATATAAGACTGATATTATAGTTGCAGCAATAAATAAGTTTGCATATTCAGCAAATAGATAAAAGCCCATTTTCATTGAAGAGTATTCCGTATGAAACCCACCAATAAGTTCTTGTTCACACTCTGCTAAATCAAAAGGAGCTCTGTTTGTCTCTGCAAAAGAGCAGATAAGAAAAATTACAAATCCAACTGGTTGGTAAAAAACATTCCAATTCATTCCATTTTGTTGTAAGGCAATTTCTCGTAGACTTAGACTTTGTGTAACAAGTAATAATCCTATTAAAGACAAGCCCATAGCAATTTCATATGAAATCATTTGGGAGGCGGCTCTAATACCACTCATAAGCGAATATTTATTATTAGAAGCCCAAGCACCGATCATTATTCCGTATACTCCCACTGAAAGAACTGCTAAAACGAAAAGTAAGCTAGCATTTATATCTGCGGCTTGTAATTCAATGTCTCTTCCAAAAAGATGTAATTTGTCTCCCCAAGGTATAACTGCACTAGTCATTAGGGCTAAAGTCATGGAGAGAAACGGACCGAATTTAAAAAGAAATTTATTGGGAGTATTGGGTTCATATTCCTCTTTCGCAAATAATTTCATTCCATCGGCAAGAGGTTGTAAAATCCCCCCTTTTCCTGCGCGATTAGGTCCTAATCTATCCTGAATCCAAGCAGCAATTTTTCGCTCTGCTAGTGTTGCATACATTGCCATTAACATGGTTATAGCAAAAACTACGATTATAATTACTGCCTTATCTATGATTATTGTTTTATCCATATTTATACCTTATTAATCCAAAAACTCTTCTGATTCATGTTTATTAAAAGGAACCTGTTTCATACTGATCTTAATGCGATCTTGCTCACGCCCTTTTAAAATCAAAGATTCGGTATCTATTATAACCTTATCTAGTTTTTGTGTGTAATTGTTTTGATTGATAACTGAAGATTTCTCAAATTTTCGTGGACCTTCTATAACCCAATCTTCTTTGTTCTTATGCTCAAAACGACAACTATCACATATAAACTCTATTACTTCATTGTATTGATCTTTTCTTGAGGTTACTCTATGAATTTCATCTCCGAACATCCATAAAACTACTTTTCCACTACAACAATCACAGTTTCGGTGTGCTGTATAAGGTTTATTGAACCATACTCTTGATTTAAAGCGGTAAGTTTTATCGGTAAGGGCTCCCACAGGACAAACATCAATCATATTACCTGAGAAGTTATTTTCAATAGCTTTGCTAACATAAGTTGAAATTTGGGCATGTTCCCCTCTTCCACATACACCTTGAAATCGTTCGTCGGTTAACTGTTCTGCCACTTTAATACATCGGTAACATAGTATACATCTGTTCATATGAAGTTGTATATGATCACCAATATTCTCTGGCTCAAAGGTTCTTTTTTCTTCTTGATATCTTTTTTGTTCCTTGCCGTGTTTAAAGGCTAAGTTTTGCAAATCACATTCACCTGCTTGATCACAAACAGGACAATCCAAAGGATGATTAATTAATAAAAACTCTGTTACAGCTTTACGAGCCTCTAAGACTCTTTCTGAACTAATGGATTTTACCTCCATACCATCCATAACTCCCGTTTTACAAGAGGCCATCAATTTTGGCATTGGCCTAGGGTCAGCTTCACTTCCTTTACTAACCTCTACTAAACATGCTCGACACTTACCACCGGTATCTTCTAGTTTGGAATAATAGCACATAGCTGGAGGTACCGATTCCCCACCAATGAGCCTTGCTGCTTGTAGAATTGTTGTACCTGGTTCTACTTCTACTTCATGTCCATCTATAGTAACTTTCATAAACTGTGCTGTATTATTAATTAGTTATCAAATCTTTTACTCCTGCAAAGGGTTCATTGACAAAATGATTTCTGTCTTTTACTTTCTCCGGATGTAAAACGTGATATTCGAATTCCTCTCTAAAATGTCTAATGGCCGCAGCCACTGGCCAAGCCGCAGCATCACCTAAGGGACATATAGTATTACCTTCTATATTACTTTGAATGCTCCATAAAAGGTCAATATCCTGCATCGAGCCTTTTCCGGTTTCTATACGGTATAAAACTTTTTCTAACCAACCTGTTCCCTCTCTGCAAGGAGAGCATTGCCCACAGCTTTCATGAGCATAAAACCTAGCAAAATTCCAGGTATTTCGTACTATGCAAGCAGTGTCATTATAAACAATAAATCCACCAGAACCTAGCATAGACCCCGTCTGAAATCCTCCTTCAGATAAAGATTCATAAGTCATTAGCCGATCTTCTCCATTGGCTGTTTTATAAATTAAATCAAATGGTAAAATTGGTACTGAGGACCCTCCAGGAACCAGTGCCTTTAAAGGTCTATCATCAATCATTCCACCGCAATATTCTTGTGAATTAATGAAATCATATACGCTGAGTCCTAGTTCAATTTCATAAACTCCTGGCTTTTTAATGTGTCCCGAGGCACTTATTAATTTAGTCCCGGTAGACCTTCCAACTCCAATTTTGGAATAGGCCTCACCTGAATTGTTAACTATCCAGGGAATATTAGATATAGATTCTACATTGTTAACCACTGTTGGGTTACCCCATAGACCACTAACAGCAGGAAAAGGTGGCTTCATTCTTGGATTACCTCTTTTTCCCTCAAGAGATTCTAAAAGAGCAGTTTCCTCTCCGCAAATATAAGCTCCAGCGCCACAGTGGACATATAGATCTAAATCATATCCTGTTCCTAAAATATTCTTTCCTAGCCATCCTGCTTTATAAGCTTCTTTTATCGCTCGCTCTAAAATTTTAAATACCCACATATATTCACCACGAATATAAATGTATGATAAGTTAGCACCTAGTGCGTAGCTTGATGTTATCATACCCTCAATAAGTAGATGAGGTATGTGTTCCATCAAATACCTATCTTTAAATGTTCCAGGCTCTGATTCATCTGCATTACATACTAAATGTCTTGGTTTGCCGGATTTTTTATCAATAAAACTCCATTTCATTCCAACGGGAAATCCCGCTCCCCCACGTCCACGTAAACCAGAGGCTTTTACTTCATCTGTAATTTGGTCGGGAGTCATTTGCTTTAAGGCTTTCTCTACGGATAAATAGCCACCATTTTCACGATATACCTCATAGTTTTTTATTCCTGGTATATTTATTTTTTCTAATAATATTTTCCTTGCCATATTAATCCTATTTATCGTGAAGTATTATTTTTCCTGCTTTACAATCGGCAATAATTTGATCAATTTTGTCAGGGGTTAAGTTCTCTTTATAATAATCACCAAGTTGCATCATCGGTGCGTATCCACATGCTCCTAAACATTGTACTTGGGCCACGGAAAACTCTCCATCAGGTGTGGTTTCACCAGGTTTAATATTTAATTTATTACATGTGTATTCTACTATATCTTCTGCTCCATTTATAGCACAACAAGAAGTAACACAAAATTCAAAAGCATATTTTCCAACAGGTTTTTGATTAAACATACTATAAAAAGTTACTACTTCGTATACTTCGATAGGTTTAATCTCAAGAATTTCTGCAACCTTATCCATTAATTCTACACTTAACCAATTATCATGAGCGTCTTGCACTTCGTGTAAAACTGGCAATAGGGCTGATTTTCTTTTATCGGAAGGATAATGGGTTAAAAGCTCGTTGATTCGTGCTTCTAAACTTGGGGTTATGTTGATTGTTTGTTTATATATTTTTTTGTTTTCCATGATCTTAAGCATCTAATTCTCCAGCAATAATGTTTAAGCTAGATAAAGTTATAATCGCATCTGATAACATTCCTCCTTTTACAATATCATTATAAGCTTGATAAATAATAAAGCAGGGTCTTCTAAAATGCAATCTGTAAGGAGTCCTACTACCATCGGTTATTAAATAAAATCCGAGTTCTCCGTTGCCTCCTTCCACAGGGAAGTATAATTCTGTAACAGGAACTGGTATCTCTCCCATAATAATTTTGAAGTGATAAATTAAGGATTCCATATTAGTATAGACATCTTCTTTTGGAGGGAGGTAATAATCGGGAACGTCTGCATGATAAGGGCCTTCTGGCATTTTTTCAATAGCTTGACGGATTATTTTAAGACTCTCCCAAACCTCCGCATTTCTAACGCAGAACCTATCATAACAATCACCTGATTTTCCAACAGGAATATCAAAATCAAAATCTTCATACGAGCAATAAGGTGTTGCTACTCTAACGTCATAATCTACTCCTGCTGCTCTTAAATTAGGACCTGTAAAGCCATAATTTATAGCTTGTTCAGCGCTTATTCCCCCAACATTAATGGTTCTATCCATAAAGATTCTGTTGCGAGTAAGTAAACTTTCAAATTCTTCCCATATTGCAGGAAATTCTTTGAGGAATTCATCTATTAATTGGAATACTTTGGGACTCCAATCTCGTTCAAATCCACCGATTCTTCCCATGTTGGTTGTTAAACGAGCGCCACTGATTTCCTCGTAAATCTCATATATTTTTTCTCTGTATTGAAATACATATAAAAAACCAGTTAGGGCTCCTGTATCAACGCCCATTACAGAGCTGCATATAATATGATCGGCAATACGCGCTAATTCCATAATTATAACACGCATGTATTGTACACGTTTTGGGATGTCGATTCCTAATGCTTTTTCTACTGTCATCCACCATGCTGTATTGTTAATAGGGGAGGAGCAGTAATTTAATCGATCGGTTAAAACGTTAATTTGATAAAAAGGGCGATTTTCTGCAATTTTTTCAAATGCTCTATGAATATATCCAACAGTTCCTTCACCATCGATAACCTTTTCGCCATCTAGCAAAATGATATTTTGAAAAATACCATGGGTTGCGGGGTGAGTTGGGCCGAGGTTTAGAATTTGTAATTCTGTGCCGTCTTCTTGAAATTTTTCCTCAATAAGTTTTGCATATCTTTTCTCAGGAGGTAATAGTAAATCGGACATGATTTTTCTTTTAAAAGGTTAATCCTAACAATTGTGTACCGTTCTTCCAAAGAAGCGGTCGTCTTTGTCTGTTCTTTCGGAATCTTCCAAAGGAAAGTCTTTTCGTAAAGGGAATGATTCCATTTCATCCATATTTAAAATTCGCTTTAATTGAGGATGATTTTTAAATATGATTCCATAAAAATCATACGTTTCTCTTTCTTGCCAATTAGCACTTTTAAATAAATCTGTTACCGAATCTATAACTGGATTTTTAATATTAAGGTGTGCTTTTATACGTATTCTGAGATTATCCACCCAATTATGCATATGATACACTACAGCAAGTTGCTTTTCAACTGGTTCATTGTGGTAATGTATACCACAAACATCTGTTAGGAAATTGAAATTTAAATTGGAATCTTGTTTTAAGTATGTTATTAAGTCATGAACAGACTCACTATGAACTTCAAAAACCAAGATATCATGTTGAATATGTATTTGTTGTATTGAATCTTGGAATTTTGCTTTAACCTTTTCTTGTATTATATTAAAATCTAGTGCCATACTATTTATTCAAGTTATAAGATTTTAGTAAATCATCGTATTGTTTTGATCCTCGTCTGTTTACAGATTCGTTTTTTACAATCTCTTGTAGCCTCATAATACCATCAAGTATTTGTTCTGGTCTGGGAGGGCATCCTGGGACATATACATCCACAGGAATAACTTTATCTATGCCTTGTAATACGGAGTAAGTATCAAATATTCCTCCACTACTAGCACATGCACCAACTGCGATTACCCATTTGGGTTCTGCCATCTGCTCATATACTTGTCGTAGAATGGGGGCCATTTTTTTGGATATTGTCCCCATGACCATTAACATGTCGGCTTGTCTAGGAGAAAAACTCATACGTTCAGAACCAAAGCGTGCCACGTCATAGGTAGAGGCCATGGTAGCCATAAACTCTATTCCACAACAAGATGTTGCGAAGGGTAAGGGCCACATCGAATTTGCTCGTGCAAGACCAACTACAGAGCTTAGTTTTGTGGCAAAAAAACCTTCTCCTGCATAGCCTTGAGGGGCTTCAACTGTATTGTATTTTTTATCGCTCATAACTTATATGTATTTAATCCCAGTCAAGACCTTTTTTCTTGAACTCGTATAGTAATCCGATTAGTATTAAGAATAGAAATATTCCCATTTTTGCAAATCCATCCCAACCTAATTCTAGGAAGTTGACTGCCCAGGGATATAAAAATATTACCTCTACATCAAACAATACAAATAAGATGGCAACTAGGAAGTATTTTACATTAAACGGTATACGAGCACTTCCTAGAGAGTCTAAACCACACTCCCAATTACTATCTTTAATTTTGGAATGTTTTTTAGGGCCTAGCTTTCCAGATACCCAAATCGTCAGAGATACAAAGCCAGCAGCGAAGAATAGCTGCATGAGAATTGGTATAAAATCAAGTTGACTTATTTGCATATTACACAAAATATTTATGTTAAGAATATCACAAATATAAAGGATAGCAAATTGATAACAAAGTTTGGAGTTTAATGAATATGAGCTATTTATAGTTAAACTTATAGTATGTATTAAGACTAATTAAAAATAGTATGTTAAAGTATATAAAAAGCCATCTTAGTGATGCTAAGATGGCTTGTGAAAAAATGTTAATTATATGACGATAAGTTAATCTTCAATAATTGTAACATCAGTAGCGATAAGTCCTTTTTTTCCTTTTTCTTCAGAATAAGAAACTTTGTTGCCTTGTTCGATATTTTTGCTTCTTAATCCTGTGATATGAACAAAAATGTCTTCGTTTGTCATGTCGTTAGTAATAAAACCAAAACCTTTGTCTTCGTTGAAGAACTTTACTACTCCTGTTTGCATTGTATAAAAATAAATAAAATTATATTCAAATATAATGTTTGTTTTTAATATCGATTGTTTTTTTTTAATTTTTTTCAAAAATTAATTACTTAATTATTTGAATTAAGTTTATTTATTTGAAAAAAAATGTTTACGGTTTATTAAAGGAATATGGATGTAGTTCAGAAAGTAGATTTCACTGGGATTTATAAAAAAAAGTAAAAAAAAAAAACCTACACTTTTAAGTGTAGGTTATATGTTTATGCTTCTTGCTCTTCTAAAGGCTTCATTTTAAATGTCTCCATAAAAGCTGTAGTGTAATTACCAGCTACATAATTTGGATCGTCCATAAGTTGTCTATGGAAAGGAATTGTTGTTTTAATTCCTTCAATTACGAACTCATCTAATGCACGTTTCATTTTATTGATTGCTTCTTCTCTGGTTTGAGCAGTTGTTATAATTTTAGCAATCATTGAATCGTAATTAGGTGGGATACTGTATCCAGAATAAACGTGAGTATCTAAACGTACCCCATGTCCTCCTGGAGCATGTAATGTAGTAATTTTACCTGGTGAAGGTCTAAAGTCATTAAAAGGATCTTCTGCGTTTATACGACATTCGATTGAGTGTAATTTTGGGGTGTAGTTTT
Source organism: Myroides sp. LJL119 (assembly GCF_054871605.1). Taxonomy (NCBI): domain Bacteria; kingdom Pseudomonadati; phylum Bacteroidota; class Flavobacteriia; order Flavobacteriales; family Flavobacteriaceae; genus Myroides; species Myroides sp. LJL119. The sequence continues at coordinate 389,031 of NZ_JBTXLO010000001.1, read as the reverse complement.
TACCTGAAATAGGGGTTCCAGCTGCAACTAAAATTTGCTCTCTGATTAAGTCGTAATCTATAACCTGTTCGGTTATACAGTGTTCTACTTGGATACGTGTATTCATCTCCATAAAGTAGAAGTTTCTATCTTTATCTACTAGGTACTCAATAGTTCCTGCTCCTTCATATTTGATAAATTCTGCAGCACGAACTGATGCTTCTCCCATTTTGTCTCTTAATTCATCAGTCATAAATGGAGAAGGAGTTTCCTCAGTTAATTTTTGGTGACGTCTTTGGATAGAACAATCACGTTCAGATAAGTGGCATGCTTTACCGTATTGATCTCCAATTACTTGAATTTCTATATGGCGTGGATCAACAATAAGTTTTTCCATGTACATTCCGTCGTTACCAAAAGCGTTTTTAGCTTCTTGTCTAGCGCTTTCCCATGCTCTAAGTAGTTCCGATTCTTTGAATACTTCACGCATCCCCTTACCTCCACCACCGGCAGTGGCTTTGATCATTACAGGGAAACCAATTTCATTGGCAATTTGTAAGGCATGCTCGTAAGAATCAATAAGTCCTTCTGAACCTGGAACTGTTGGAACACCAGCTAATTTCATAGTTTCTTTAGCTGTAGCTTTGTCTCCCATTTTTTCTATCATCTCAGGAGAAGGTCCGATAAATTTCACACCGTGCTCTTGACAAATTTTAGAAAATTTTGCGTTCTCTGCTAAAAATCCATATCCTGGATGGATAGCATCTGCATTGGTAATTTCTGCTGCAGCAATAATGTTAGAAATCTTTAAGTAAGATTGGTTACTTGGTGCAGGTCCGATACAAACTGCTTCGTCAGCGAAACGTACGTGTAGACTGTCCGCATCTGCAGTTGAGTAAACGGCTACGGTTTTGATTCCCATTTCTTTACATGTTCTAATAACACGTAAGGCAATCTCACCTCTATTAGCGATTAAGATCTTTTTAAACATCTTTTGAAATTTTAGTTTAGTTTTAGTTTTTTTATCCGTTTATATCCTCTGGGATGATTTAGGGATAAATTAGCGCCTACTTAAGGATTTTTCTTAAGAAGGATCTACTAAAAATAAAGGTTGGTCAAATTCTACTGGAGATGCATCATCTACTAGAACTTTTACAATTTTTCCAGAAATTTCTGATTCGATTTCGTTGAAAAGTTTCATCGCTTCGATTACACACACTACATCACCTTGCTTGATTGTTTTACCTACTTCAGCAAAAGCTTCCTTATCTGGAGCTGGTTTGCGGTAGAAAGTTCCAATAATAGGTGACTTAATAGTAATGTATTTAGAATTTTCATCCTCTGCTTGTGGAGCCGCTGCACTAGCTACTGGAGCTGCTTGTTGTACTGGAGCTGCAGTTTGTGGCACTGAATTTACAGGAACTTGTTGAATGTAAGTAGTTTCTGTGTTTCCAGTTTCAGTGGTTTTAATGGTGATTTTGAAATCATCCATTTCTAATTTTACTTCTGTAGCACCTGATTTGGCTACGAACTTAATTAAATTTTGAATTTCTTTAATGTCCATACCTACTGTATTGGTTAGTTGTTTTTCTTCTATTTCTTGTTATATGCCCACTTTAAATACATTGCGCCCCATGTGAATCCTCCTCCAAAAGTAGCAAAGATTATATTGTCTCCTTTTTTTAGTTGATCCTCATAGTCACACAACAGCAATGGCAAAGTTGCTGATGTTGTATTTCCGTATTTTTGAATATTCATTAGTACTTTAGAATCGTCTACTCCCATTCGGTGAGCAGTTGCATCTATAATACGTTTATTGGCTTGATGAGCTGCTAGCCATGTAACATCGTCATGCGTCAAATTATTTCTTTGCATAATTTTTTCACTAACATCTGCCATGTTGGATACAGCATATTTAAAAACCGTTTTTCCATCTTGGAAAACAAAATGTTGCTTGTTAGCTACTGTTTCAGCACTAGCAGGTAAGATAGAACCTCCGGCTTCAATCTTAAGATATTCTCTTCCGACACCATCGGATCTTAAGTATTCATCTTGTACACCAAGACCTTCAAGGTTTGGTTCGAAAAGAACAGCACCTGCGGCATCTCCAAAAATGATGCATGTAGCTCTATCACTATAATCAATAATAGAGGACATTTTATCAGATCCTATAAGTAATACTTTTTTATATCTACCTGACTCAATGTAAGCCGATGCAACTGACATACCATACAAAAAGCTAGAACAAGCGGCTTGTAAGTCAAATGAAAATGCATTGGTTGCTCCAATTTTTGAAGCTACATAAACTCCTGTTGTTGCAACAGGCATATCAGGGGTAGCTGTAGCCAAGATTACTAAATCAATTTCTTTAGGATCAAGATTTGCTTTTTCAATCAAGTTTTCAGCGGCTTTAATAGCCATATATGATGATCCTTGTCCAGGTTCTTTTAGAATTCTTCTTTCTTTAATACCTGTTCGAGTCGTTATCCATTCATCGTTAGTGTCTACCAGTTTTTCAAGGTCTTTGTTGGTCAACTTATCCTCTGGTAAATAACAACCAATCGCTGTAATGGCTGCGTGTATTTTTGTCATATGGTGTTGCTTTACTTTTTAAAAACATTCCAAAAAGAAGCGAAAATTACAAAAAAAAAAACAATTGGCGTCATTTTTAGCCAGAATTGTATCTTTTTTGACTTTTTGGGCCAAAAAAAAACTCTCACACATTGTGAGAGTTTTTCTTACTTTTTCTCAAGCTTATGCTTCTACTGTCGCAGTTTTATCAATTACAACTTGTCCTCTGTAGTAAAGCTTTCCTTCATGCCAATAAGCTCTGTGAAATAAATGAGCTTCATTAGTTACTGGGCAAATAGCAATTGTTGGAGCTACTGCTTTGTAATGAGTTCTTCTTTTATCTCTTCTTGTTTTCGAGGTTTTTCTCTTTGGATGTGCCATTTTACTATATTATTTATCCGTTAATAGTTTTTTTAATTCTGCCCATCTAGGGTCAATTTCTTCGTTATCGTTATCCGCAAGATCTTCTTCTTGTGAATCTTCCAATTCTTGTTCAAAGTCCAATAGATCTTCTTCTTCATTGTAATACCCAAGTATTTCTAAAGCTTCCGATTCTAAAGTACCATCTAATACACCTGGGTGAACTCTTTTTTGTGGTATACCCAAAACTATAAGTTCGTAGATATATTGTTTAATATCTACTTGGTGTTCAGTATAAGGAATAATTAAAATCTCATCATGATCATTATTATATTCCTCTCCAAATTTTACAACCAAGTTTAATAACCCTTTAATAGGTAAATCAAAATCGTGGTTTGTAACATCACAAGGAACATTAACTGAGCCTGTAATGCTGATTTGTAATTCTAATAAAGTACTTTTCTTATTTAAAAGAACTGTAGCTTTAGCCTCTACACTATTAAAGTCTTTATAATCATCTGGCTTAAAAAAGTCATTATTGATTATAAATTCAAATTCGTGCTTTCCTTCTTTCAATCCTATGAAAGGGATTAAAAATTCCTTTTCAGTTTTCATGATTATACATGATTTGAGCGTGCAAAGATAAAAAATAATTATTATTACAAGCTAATTATCAATTTTTTTTTGTAGCGAAATCTTTTTCTTGTGTTTGCAGGGGATTTATTGCTGCTTCCATATTGGATTTACGGTTATTGTATAGATCAATTGCCAAATAGATTGCCTCTTTGAATGAAGTTGGATCTGCAATTCCTTTACCAGCTATGTCATATGCTGTACCATGATCAGGAGATGTTCTGATTTTATCAAGCCCGGCAGTGAAATTCACCCCATTACTAAAGGCAAGTGCTTTGAAAGGAGCAAGGCCTTGATCGTGATAGCAAGCCAACACAGCGTCAAAACTTTTAAATGTTTCCATTCCGAAAAAGCCATCTGCGGCGAATGGTCCAGATACCAGATAACCTTGTTGATTGAGCATCTCAATTGTTGGTATAATAATTTCTTGTTCTTCGCTTCCAATTATACCATTGTCTCCAGCATGCGGGTTCAAACCAAGTATAGCTATTCTGGGTTTAAAAATATTAAAGTCGTTTATTAGGGTTTGGTTAATAATCTTTACTTTCCTTTCTATAAGTTCTGAAGTTATAGCTGATGCAACATCTTTTAAAGGTAGATGGTCAGTAAGTAATCCCACTCGTAACTGGTCACTAATCATAAACATTAAGGCTTCGCCTTGGAGTTCTTCAGACAAATAGTTGGTGTGTCCAGGGTGTGGGAAATCTTCGTTATGAATGTTATATTTGTTTATCGGCGCCGTTACAAGCACATCAATCTCTCCTTGTTTTAAAGCTTTGGTGGCAGAGGTAAATGATTTGATTGCATAATTTCCTATCACGGGATCATTTGAGCCAAATGATATATTAACATTTTCTTTCCATATGTTGTAAACATTAACCTTATTGTTTATAACAGCATTTAAATCATCTATTCCTTGGATAGGAGTATTATTACCAATGGTTTTTTTTATATAAGAAAGAGGTTTAGAGTTTGCAAATATAATAGGAGTGCACAGTTCAAGCATTCTATTATCTTCAAAACACTTAAGTATGATTTCTCCTCCAATTCCGTTTAAATCACCTATGGAAATCCCTACTTTAATATTTTCTGTTTTATAGCTCATAGTATCGTCGTAAATTATTACTACTTTTGATAGCAAATTTAATAAAAATAAATGGAGTTATGTTCACAGGTATAGTTGAAAACATAGGCGAGATAAAAAATATAACACAAGAACAAGGTAATTTACATATCTCAGTACAATGCAGTTTTGTTTCTGAGTTAAAGATAGATCAAAGTGTCTTACATAATGGTATTTGTTTAACCGTAGTTGACTTAACAAGCGATACATATACTGTTACAGCTATAAAGGAGACTATCGATGTAACCACTATAGGCCATTGGAAAGTAGGACAAAAGGTGAATTTAGAAAGAGCCATGTTAATCAACGCAAGATTAGATGGGCATATTGTTCAAGGACATGTGGATCATGTGGGTAAGGTAGTGTCTATTGAGCCGGCAAATGGAAGTATCTATTACGGATTTGAGTTTGATAAAAAATCTGCCCACACAACCATTGAAAAGGGGTCTATTACCATAGATGGAACTAGTTTAACAGTTGTGGATTCGGGTATAAATACTTTTAAAGTAGCTATTATTCCATATACGCAAGAACATACTATTTTTAAGTACTACCAAGTTGGTACTCAGGTTAATTTAGAATTTGATGTTATTGGGAAATATGTAGCAAAGTTGGTTAAAATAGGGAAGCTGTAATCAAAAGATGTAACTATAAGGTTGGTATGTCTGATATTAAGATAAAAGAGTATCTTTGGCTCCCCAATAAAACACTATGAAAATTAATTTAAAGGATAGTAACTTTTTCGATATGAGTGATGAGGATTTAGTCCAATTCATTTGTCATAGTGGTAATACAAATTTGTTTGGGATTCTTTATGATCGATATGCTCCAAAGGTTTATGCAAAGTGTGTAGGTTTTGCAGAATCGAGTGATGCTGCAGAGGATCTAACTCAAGATATTTTTATAAAACTATACTTGAATTTAAAAAAATTTCGTGGCGAGTCAAAATTTTCGACTTGGATTTATGCATTTAGCTATAATCATTGTGTGAATTATTCAAAACAAATTTTAAACAAAAAAAGAAAAGAAGATTCCATAGATCCAGATTTTGGGGTAATAGATTTGGCACAAGAGGAAGTCTCTGATGAAGAGATTTTTTCATTGCAAGTAGAAAAGCTACAAGAAGCTTTAAGTAAAGTTGAAACAGAAGATCGAATTTTGCTTTTGATGAAATATCAAGATGATAAGACTGTGAAAGAGATTTCAGAATTATTAGAGCTTGGAGAAAGTGCAATTAAAATGCGCCTTCATCGTGCAAAAAAGAAGATTGTTGAAATTTATAACTCCCTGTAAGTATGGAAAATCCTTTCAAGAAAATATTACGTGACGAAAAGTTACCAGAGTATCTAAAAGATCGAGTTATAGATAATTTAAATGTTATTAAATTAACTATTGATGTTTCAGAGCTATATGCGGTACAGGTTCCTCAAGCATTAGAGAGCTTGATGTCTCAGCCCGATGTAGTTAAGCAGGAAGAATTAATAAGAAAAATTATAAAAGAAAATTATCCCAAAGAGAATGAATAGATATAGAATTGAGTACCCTAGTGAATTGATGAGCTCCGTGATAGACTCCTTTGTACGTGGAGCAATGGGGATTCTAATGTTAGTTGGATATTTTGCAGTTTGTTGGTTAGTGCTAAGAGTCGCTACTTTTTTGGCAAAGAAAATATTCTCTTTCGTTCGTTTAGAAAAGTTTGAAGCCTTGGTTAATGAAAATGAGATGGTTAGTAAAATGAATTTTAATATTAAAATTTCAAGTATACTGATTGTCTTTATTAGGATGTTTTTGATATTTCTAATGGTTGTTATTGGAGCCGAAATGTTTGGTTTGTCAATTGTTTCTAAGGAAGTAGGGAATTTGATGCTTTATATTCCTAAATTATTTGTGGCCTTATTGATGTTTGGAGCGGGAGTCTATTTTGCCTCTTGGATAAAAAAGACAGTTGTAAGTCTTTTAAAAGCAATAGATTTCTCAGGTGCAAGAATTATAGGTAATATTTCCTTTTATTTCATTTTTGTATTTGTTGCTATTACTAGTTTAAATCAGTTAGGTATAAATACAGAGATTATAACTAATAACATATCTATTATTGTAGGTGCTGTATTGTTGACAATAGCTTTGTCTTTGGGACTTGGGTCAAAAGATATTGTAACTAGGTTGCTTTATTCTTTTTATACTAGGAAAAATTTAGAGCTTGGTCAGCAAATAAAAATAGATGGTTTACAAGGTTATGTAATCGCAATAGATAATATTTATTTATGCCTTTTAGTAGATGGGAAAAAACACTTTCTTCCAATAGAGAAAGTGTCACAAAGTCACATAGAAATTATCAAGTAGAAATTTCAAGAGAAAGAGCTGTTTTGTTTGACAGCTCTTTTTTTATATTTCAACGCGAAATGTAATAACTGAACATTTACTTGTGTTTACAAGATCTTCAGAGATGCTGCCATTAAAAAAGTGAGAGATACCCGTCCTACCATGAGTGGCTATACCTATTAAATCTGCATCTACTTTTTTAGCAAAGTTGGCTATTCCACTTTCGATATTTAAGTCATTATATATCTCTAAATTATAATCATCTTGAGAGATATCGGTTAAAAAGTCTTCTAAAATTTCTTCAGCCACATAAGTAGGCTTGAAATTATTAGGAGTGTTTACCATTAATAAGGTAAAGGTAGCATCAATAATTTTACTGAATTTTAAAGCTTGTAAGAAAGGCTTTTTCATTCCATCGCTAAAATCAGATGCGAATATAAAATGGGTAATATTGAAATCTATTGTTTTTCCTTTAATAACTAAAACGGGAATAGGGGAGTGTCTAACAACTCTCTCGGTATTAGATCCTACAAAATAATCTTTCACTCCACTTGTTCCATGGGAACCAATGACAATTAAATCGCAGTTGTTTGTCTGGGCAGCTTTAATAACACCTAGAGATGTTTTCTCTAATATTAAACTTGTGTTAATTGTTATCCCCTCAAACATAGGGTCTTGAGCGAGTTCTTTTAGTTTATTTTCTGCCGAATTTTTAAAAAATAATACTTCTGGAACTTTGGAGCCAACATTAATTAGGTCACTTCCTTGTTGTGGTAGGTCAAGAATATGTAGTAGAATGATTTCTGCTTGTGTTTTTTTTGCTAAAATTATAGCAGCTTTTATAGCATTTAAAGCCTGGTCAGAGAAATCTGTTGGTACAAGAATCTTTTTCATAATAATAGTTTTATGGGTAATTTTTGTGGTTATACGATCTTTAAATAAAGTTAAGGATATAATTATCAATAGACAAAGTTTTATTTGTAATAAAATAAATCGTATATTTGTGCTGTTATTTATTAAAAATATTAAATAATGAGGGGACCTAATAGTCCCCTCTTTTTATAGCATATGACATTAAAACAAAAAGTACAGGAGTTAATTGATCAAGCTTTTGAGCAATATCCAGAGTTGTTTTTGATAGATTTTACTATCTCAACGGACAACAAGATTATGGTAACTATTGACGGTGATAATGGTGTTACGTTACAAGATTGTATCAACGTTAGTCGTGCTATTGAACATAATTTAGATAGAGAAGAAGAGGATTTCGCTTTAGAGGTGGCCTCCGCAGGTGCTACAGCTGCGTTAAAGTTTATTAGACAATATAATAAAAATATTGGAAGAAAATTAAAAGTAGTAACTTTAGAGCAAGAAAAATATGAAGCAACTTTAGATTCCGTTGCACAGAATTCAATTGTTCTGAAATGGAAAACGAGAGAACCTAAGCCTGTTGGAAAAGGTAAGGTTACCGTTGAGAAGGAAATAGAGATTCCTTTCGAACAGATTAAAGAAGCTAATGTTATAATTTCATTTTAAAAACAGAATAACTCATGGAGAATAGAGATTTAGTAGATTCATTCTCAGAATTTAAAGACGAAAAAGATATTGAGCGCGTAGCGCTGATGGCAATTCTTGAAGATGTATTGAAAAATGCATTGAAAAAAAAATATGGTTCAGATGATAACTTTGATATCATTGTAAATCCAGATAAAGGAGATTGCCAAGTATTTAGAAACAGAATTGTTGTTGCTGATGGAGAGGTAGAAGATGAAAATGCGGAGATTTCTTTGTCTGAGGCTAGAAGAATTGAATCTGATTTCGAGGTAGGAGAAGAAGTTTCTGAAGAAGTGAAATTAGAAGGCCTTGATAGAAGAGCCATTTTAGCGCTTCGCCAAAACCTTTACTCTAAGGTAACAGAACATGACAATACAACATTATATAAGCAATTTAAAGATTTAGTGGGTGAGGTTTACTCAGCAGAAGTACATCATGCGCGTCCGAAGATTGCTATACTAATGGATGAAGGGAAGAACGAAATAGTTTTGCCAAAAGAAAAACAAATTCCTTCTGATTTTTTCCGAAAAGGTGATACTGTAAAAGGTATTATCGAATCCGTTGAGTTAAAAGGGACAAAGCCTCAAATTGTGATGTCAAGAACAACATCAAAATTTTTAGAAAAATTATTTGAGCAAGAAATACCTGAGATTGAATCAGGAGAAATCACTATTAAAAAGGTGGTTCGTATTCCGGGAGAAAAAGCAAAAGTAGCTGTAGATACTTATGACGATAGAATTGATCCAGTTGGAGCATGTGTAGGTGTAAAAGGATCTAGAATTCATGGTATCGTACGAGAGCTTGGGAATGAAAATATTGATGTAATTAACTTTACAGAGAATACTGAATTATTTATAAAAAGAGCGCTTGCTCCAGCTCGCATCAATAAAGTTGTAATTGATGAGCAAAATAAGAAGGCTAATGTTTACTTAGATTTGGAGGAAGTTTCTCGTGCAATTGGTCGAGGTGGTCAGAACATTAAGTTGGCTGGTATGTTAACTGGTTACGATATCGATGTAATGCGCGAATTAGACCCAGAGGATGATGATGTTGAATTAAGAGAATTCAAAGATGAGATTGAAGAATGGGTAATTGATGAATTTAATAAGATAGGTTTAGATACAGCTAAGAGCGTATTAAACCTAGGTGTTGAAGAATTAGTAAAACGTACAGACTTAGAGCAAGAGACTATCGAAGAGGTGATTCGTATCTTGAATGAGGAGTTCGAAGACTAAGCAAAAAATCAACACAACACATTTAATACACTAAAAAGATAATATGTCTGAAGAAAGAGCAATAAGAATTAATAAAGTTTTAAGGGAATTAAATATTTCTCTAGATAGAGCCGTAGACTTTTTGAAAGGCAAGGGGTATGAGATAACTGACGCCACACCAAACGCCAAAATTTCTAAAGAAGAATACAATGTTTTGTGTAAAGGTTTTTCCGCTGATAAAGGGAAGAAAGAAGCTTCTATTGAGGTAAGTGAAGAGAAAAAGAAAGAGAGAGAAGTTTTAAAGCAAGAACGAGATAAAGAGCTAGAAGAGAAGAAAAAACAAGAAGAAGCGCGTATTAAGCGCGAACAAGAAATTATCAGAGCTAAAGCAGAAGAGATAGCTGCTTTAAAAACTGTTGGTAAAATCGATCTTGAGCCTAAGAAAACTAAAGCTACTTCAGCAGATTCGAATAAGGTGGAGAATGTTGTTGCAAAGAAAAAAGACGCAAATAAAAAGGATGCGAGCCAAGTAGAGGTGAAAGCTTCTCAACAAGAAATACAAGAGGGCGCTAAGGTTGAACAAAAACAAGCAACTAAAATAACGAATACAGAAAAGCAAGTGGAAGCTAAAAAAGAGGTAGAAAAACCACAACAGAAAAGTTCTGTAGAGGGAAAAGATACTTCATCTAAAAAACCAGGAAGTAAAAAAGTTGAAGTAGAAGTAACTACTGAGACTGAAGAGCCAAAGTTAGGGGATGAAGTAATTAAAACTAATTACCAAAAGCTTTCTGGAACTACTTTCACGGGTCAAACAATTGACTTGTCTCAGTTTGATAAACCAAAAAAGAAGAAAGAAGACTCCAAGAAAGGTAACCAGACTAACGCTAAGGATGGTGCTGCTGGTAAGAATAAGAGAAAGCGTATTGCAAAGCCTGCTACTACAACACCAGGGGGAGCTAATACTAGTACGACCAATGAGAATAAGAATAAGCCAGGTGGTGCCGGAGGTAATAACCGCGGAGGAAATAATTCGCAAGGAAACAGACCATCAGGAGGTAAATTTGGTAACAATCGAAATGCTAACCATAAACGACCAGCGGCGCCAGTTGTAAAGGCTGAGCCTACGGAAGAAGAAGTTAAAAATCAAATTAAAGAAACTCTTGAAAGATTACAAGGAAAAGGTAATCGTAACAGAGCTGCTAAATATCGTCGTGATAAGCGTGCCGATCACCGTAAAAAATCGGATGATGAGCAAAAAGCGATTGAAGCAGGAAACAAGGTATTGAAAGTTACCGAATTTGTTACAGTTGGTGAAATAGCTACTATGATGGACGTGCCGATTACAAAAGTAATAGGTACATGTATGTCTTTAGGAATCATGGTTACGATGAATCAACGTTTAGATGCTGAGACGCTAACAATTGTAGCGGATGAATTTGGATATGAAGTTGACTTTACCACAGCAGATATTGATGAAGCAATTGAAGAGGCACCAGATAGACCAGAAGATTTAGAACCTAGAGCTCCTATTGTTACAGTTATGGGACACGTTGACCACGGAAAAACGTCTTTATTAGACTATGTTCGTAAAGCCAACGTTATCGCAGGTGAATCAGGTGGTATTACACAGCATATTGGAGCTTATGGTGTAACACTTGAAGATGGGCAAAAAATCACATTTTTAGATACACCAGGTCACGAGGCCTTTACCGCTATGCGTGCACGTGGGGCTCAAGTAACAGATATTGTTATTATTGTAATTGCAGCGGATGATGATATCATGCCGCAAACAAAAGAAGCTATTAGCCATGCAACTGCAGCTGGAGTACCTATAATTTTTGCTATTAACAAGATTGACAAGCCAACTGCAAATGCAGACAAGATCAAAGAAAAGTTAGCAGCAATGAATTTCCTTGTTGAAGAGTGGGGAGGAACTTATCAATCTCAGGATATTTCTGCTAAGCAAGGTTTAGGTATGAAGGAGTTACTAGAGAAAGTATTGTTAGAGGCTGAAATGTTAGATCTTAAAGCTAATCCTAACAAACTTGCATCAGGAACCGTTGTTGAGGCTTTCTTAGATAAAGGACGTGGATATGTTTCTACAGTTTTAGTACAAGCAGGTACACTAAGAGTAGGAGACTATCTTTTAGCAGGATGCAATCATGGTAAAGTTCGTGCTATGCATGATGAACGTGGTAATTCGATTAAGGAGGCTGGACCCTCACGACCGATTTCCGTGTTAGGTTTAGATGGAGCACCAACTGCGGGAGATAAATTTAATGTTTTCGATGAAGAAAAAGAAGCTAAACAAATTGCTGCAAAACGTACACAACTTGTACGTGAGCAATCCGTTAGAGCTCAAAGACATATTACATTAGCTGAGATTGGTAGACGTATTGCTCTTGGTGATTTCAAAGAGTTAAATATTATATTAAAAGGAGACGTAGATGGTTCTGTTGAAGCACTTTCTGATTCATTCTTAAAACTGTCTACTGAAGAAATCCAAATTAATATTATTCACAAGGGTGTAGGAGCAATTACTGAATCTGATGTATTGTTAGCTTCAGCTTCTGACGCTATCATTATTGGATTTAATGTAAGACCAATGGCATCAGCTAAAGCTCTTGCTGATAAAGAGGAAATCGATATCCGTAATTACTCTATTATTTATGCGGCTATTGATGATCTTAAAGATGCAATGGAAGGAATGTTATCTCCTGAATTAAGAGAGGAAGTTACTGGTACAGCTGAAATTAGAGAATTATTTAAGATTTCTAAAGTTGGTACAATCGCAGGTTGTATGGTTACAGACGGTAAGATTTTCCGTAGCTCTAAGATTCGTTTAATCCGTGAAGGAGTTGTTATCTTTACTGGTGACTTATTAGCTCTTCGTAGATTTAAGGACGATGTTAAAGAAGTTTCTAAAGGTTATGATTGTGGTATTCAGATTAGAAACTACAACGACATCAAGGAATATGACATCATTGAAGCATTCCAAGAAGTGGAAGTAAAAAAGAAATTAAAATAATTGATATTATTTAAAAAAAAAGCTACTAAATTTCATTAGTAGCTTTTTTTATGTCATTATGTCGGTGATTATCTTTGGAATATCTTTTGCTGTTTATATAGAAATATAAAACGTAATACGATGACAATTTGGATTTTTTTAATTTTATGTTCCGTAGCGGGGTGGATTGTTGAAAGGCGTTTAAAAAGTAAGTTTGAAGAGTATTCACAAGTTTATTTGGAAAACGGACGTAGTGGTGCTGAGATAGCTCAGCAAATGTTGTTTGATCATGGAATTTATGATGTGAAAGTAATTTCAACTCCTGGTCGATTAACAGATCATTATAACCCTTTAGATAAGACGGTTAATTTGAGTGAGGCAGTTTACAATGAGCGTAATGCGGCAGCGGCAGCTGTGGCTGCGCATGAGGTTGGTCATGCCGTTCAACATGCAACAGCTTATAAATGGTTGAATTTACGTTCAAAATTAGTTCCTGTGGTTAATATTAGTTCTCGCTTAGTACCTTGGATGCTTTTAGGAGGTGTTTTACTTATTAATACCTTTCCAGAGCTTCTTTTATTAGGGATTGTAATGTTGGCTATGACAACTATCTTTAGTTTAATAACTCTACCAGTTGAGTATGATGCTAGTAATCGTGCTTTGGCGTGGTTAGAAGGTAAAAAGATGGTTACCCAAACTGAGTTAGCAGGTGCTAAGGAATCGTTGACCTGGGCAGCTAGAACTTATTTAATTGCGGCTATTTCATCTTTAGGGACTCTTTTATATTATGTGATGATATATATGCGTAGACAATAGATATAAATAATAGATTGTAAAAAACAGGCTAATAAAAATGCTCCAAAAATTCAATATTTTTTGGAGCATTTTTATTTAATATTAGCTTATTTAATCTCTAGTTCTATTAAGATAGGTATATGGTCTGATAATTTTCTTGCTGTGGACATTTCGTTAAAATCAAGGAAGAATAGAATAGCTTTTTTCTCAAGTAATGTGTTTTTCGCTGTATCATAAAATATATTATCATATTCCGAAGCTAAGCAATCCTCATTGATACATTTTTGTCTTAGGCTGGTTTTTTGGCTTGTAAAGCTTGGTTGATAGCCGAGTTTTTTAAGAGGATTAAAAACACTATGTGACTCTGGTAGGTTAAAATCACCTAGAAAAATTAAATTGTGATTTTTATATAATTCCGGGTAGTTTTTGAAATATTTAATTTCTGTTTCAGGTTGGTGTTTTTTTGGTAAAGCATGGATGTTTACTAAGGTAAATTCTTTATCCTTATAGATAAATGTTGCCAGAAATGGTTCGCGTTCTATTTCTTGTTGATAATAAGCGTCCAAGAACGGTTTTGTTTTTAGTTTGACCCTTGCGGTTTTGAAAAAATAAAGATAGCGCTCGGATCTATAGGGAGAGCTTATAGTAGGGTCACTTATTACATAATCCCATTTATAACCACTAGTGTTATTTAATTCTTGCAGAATTTTTGCTGCAGTTTGCGCTCCTGATGGATTAGTTACAACTTCTTGAACAGCAATTACATCAGCTTGGTTGAGTATCTTGGAAATATAAGTTATTTGTTCAGTAGTTTTGCTTTTACCTAGATTCATTAAATTCCAGGTCATTATTTTTACTTGAGCATTAATACTAAAGCAGATAAAAAAAAGTAATAGACTTAATAGATTAGTCTTTATGGTGTTGTTCATCTTAAATAATTTTGATTGCCTTTCGTTAGATATTAGTAAATTTGTGTGGGATTTACAAAAATGACGTATTTTTGAATCTTAGTACATTTTATTACCCTATTTAAAGGGCTGACAAATGTACTGTATCTAATCTTTGTAATTAAATTAAAGTGAAAACATTTTCTTGTATAGACGACTTTCAATGCGATAAAAAAGTAGTAGTGACTCTAGGAACTTTTGATGGTTTGCACCTAGGACATCAAAAAATTATTAATGACCTGGTTACAAGCGCTAAAAAGTTAGAAGTAGAAAGTCTTGTATTGACTTTTTTTCCACATCCTCGTATGGTTCTACAAAAAGAGCACGGCATTCGTTTATTGAGTACGTTAGCAGAAAAAACTTTGCTTTTAGAGAATTTAGGATTAGAGAACTTAGTTGTTCAGAAATTTGATCAAGAGTTCTCACAATTAACTGCAGGAGAGTTTGTGAAAAACGTGTTAGTTGAAAAGTTTAACGTTGCAAAGGTTATAATTGGTTATGATCATCGTTTTGGAAAAGGAGGAACTGGTAATATTGATGATTTAAGAGTTTATGGAAAACAATACGGTTTTGAAGTTCAAGAAATCTCTGCTAAAGAGATGGATAAAGTTTCTATTAGCTCTACCAAAATACGCCAAGCTTTAGAGTCAGGTGAAGTTTCTCTGGCAAATAGTTATTTAGGTTACCCTTATTTTTTTAGTGGTAAAGTTGTCAAGGGTAAAGCCTTAGGAAGACAAATAGGTTTTCCAACTGCTAACTTTCAGATCTTAGAGGATTATAAGTTGATTCCAAAAAATGGAGTCTATATTGTAGAATCCTTAATTGACAATAAGGTAGTAAAAGGTATGATGAGTATTGGAATTAACCCTACATTTGAAAAACATCCATATTCTATAGAGGTTAACTATTTAGACCTGAATCTTGATCTGTATGATAGAATTATTCGAGTAAATATCTTAAAGAGAATAAGAGATGAAGAGAAGTTTGATGGTTTACCTAATTTAATAGCCCAATTAAAAGAAGATGAGCGTACAACAAGAGAGTTTTTTAACAACCGTATGTAGAAAGTTAACAAGGCCGATTGATAACTCTGGATTACTTATTTTTCGAATGTTGTTTGGGTTTCTTTTTGCTTGTGAGTCGTTTGGAGCTATTTTAACAGGGTGGGTTACAGAAAATTTAGTAGATGTGAATTTAACTTTTAATCATATCTACATGGATTTTTTACAAGTTTTAGTTGGTCCTCAAATGTATGTTTACTTTCTCATTATGGGATTGGCTTCTATAGGAGTTATGTTGGGTTATCGTTATCGGTTGTCTATTGTGATTTTAACTCTATTGTGGGCTGGAGCTTATTTCATGCAGAAAACTTCTTATAATAATCATTATTATTTATTATTGATTATTTGTCTATACATGTGTTTCTTACCAGCCAATGATTATGCAAGTTTGGATGTCAAGAATAAAAGGAAATCTAAGCGTTTATGGATGCCTATATGGGTTAGCTACTTATTTATTGCTCAGATCAGCATCGTATATTTTTATGGAACTTTAGCTAAATTCTATCCCGATTGGTTAAATGGCACTTTTACTACTTTAATGTATAGTCATGCCAATATTCCTATTTTCCTTAAAGATATATTCACGACCAAATCTTTTAGTATTGCTATAGCCTACCTAGGTATTGCTTTTGATGCTTTAATTATCCCGATGTTATTGTACAAGCCGACACGTAATTTTGGTGTTATAGCTAGTTTGATATTTCATCTATTTAATTCTGTGACACTACAAATAGGTATTTTTCCTTATTTTGCTCTAAGTTTCGCATTGTTTTTTTATAGTCCAGACTCCCTACGTGCTATGTTTTTTAAAACCAAACCTAGCTTTATTGATAAAAATCTTTTTAACACAAATGGCTATATTAATTCCTACTGCAAGCTTATTTTAGTCAGTATACTCTTTATTCAAGTTTTATTACCACTTAGAAGTTATTTTATAAAAGGAGATATTCTTTGGACTGATCAGGGGCATCGCTTAAGTTGGCGTATGATGTTGCGTTCGCGATCTGGTTATACGAACTTTATTGTGGAAGATAAGCAGTCTAAACAGACACATAAATATGAGTTATCAAACGTTCTAACTCCCAAACAGCAAGCTAGATTGAACACTTCGGACATGATATGGCAGATGGCGCAAATAATAAAAAAGCAATATGCATTGCAAGGTAAAGATGTTGCTGTTTATGCGCAAAGTTATATATCTGTAAACAATAGAAAGTATGCTCCATATGTGGATTCAAGCATAGATTTAGCTCAGATAAAATGGAATTATTTTTCGCATAGTAACTGGTTATTACCTATGCCAGATGACTTCTATGGTAAGTCTGATTTTTAAAATAATAAATAAAGCTTGTGAATACCTCACAAGCTTTATTTATTGTTCTTTTTTATATTCCACAAGGCTAAGCTCTGTTTTGAATTTAGCATATGTAAAGTAATTTATCCAGTCTCCAAGATTCACGTATTTTGAATTCTCACCTATGTTTAAGATCATAGGTAAATGACGATGACCAAATATAAAATAATCATAATGATGTAGTTCTAATTTGGCCTTTGCATATATAACAAGCCATTCTTTATCTTCTCCTAGAAAGGTAATATCTTCATCTCCAGAAATAAGTTTGTTTTTAACTGATAGATACGATGCTAGTCTAACACCTAAATCGGGATGTAACCATCTAAATAACCACTTAGCAAATCTATTAGTAAACACTTTTTTCATTCGCTTATATCCCTTGTCTCCAGGGCCTAAACCATCTCCATGGCCAATAAAAAAAAGTTTATCATTTATTCGAAATACTTGGGGTTTGTGAAATACCTGAATTCCCAACTCTTTTTCAAAATAATCTTCCATCCATAAATCATGGTTTCCGACAAAAAAATAAATAGGAATTCCTTTATCTTTAAGCTGTGCTAATTTCCCTAAAATACGAACGAAACCTTTTGGGACTACAGTTTTATACTCAAACCAAAAATCAAATAAATCACCCAATATAAATAAAGCTCCCATATCTGGCTCTTTATCATTTAACCATTGTAAGAAAAGTTGTTCTCTTTCAAAACTCTTCTCTTTAGTTGGGGCACCAAAGTGATGATCGGATGTGAAATATACTGTTTTGTCTGTATTTATTTTAATTTCCAAGTCTTAGATATTATCAGTTTGATACCATTCAGCGTAAGAAGATTCAGTTTCTTGTAAACGAAGGGAAAATAGTTCAATGTTACCAGGTAAACGATCTTTAATTTTTTGTGCAAAATCAATAACCATATTTTCACTTGTGGGCTGATAATCTACTAAAATAACATGGTGACCTCTTTGTTGAAGCTCTTTAGCGAGCTCTACATGTGGAGTGTTTTTGTTAAAAACAGTTGCGTGGTCGAACTTATCAACAATTTCTTCTTTTACTATTTTTTTTAAATCTCCAAAATCAATAACCATTCCGAATTTTACATTGTTACTATCCTCGATTGGAGATCCTAATACTGTTACTCCAAGTTTATAACTATGTCCATGAACATTTCGACATTTTCCATCATAACCGTATAACGCGTGTCCTGTTTCAAATGTAAATTGTTTTGTTATTCTAATTTTAGGCATATGTAAAAAATTTTGACAAAGGTAAGTAAAAATTGGTTGTTTTCTAAAATGTAGCACAAGGTTTTAATTCCGTGATAATTAGTATATTCTATAGGTTAATTGTAGCGCAGCTTTCGGCCACCATTTTAACCATTTTGTGTATTTTTTTGAATTCTCTATATAAATATCTGATTGTTTTGTTACAGGAATGTTATTGCCATTTTGTGTTAGGGAATACTCTCCTTGATATATCAGACCGAAGTCTATTTTCAAACCAATTTTATTTTTAGGAATAGACCTACCAAGACCTATTCCTAAGTAAGGTTTAACAACTTGACCTAGTTTTAATTGTGCATCAACCTTTGCATGAAACACCTCTAATTTTTTGCCATCAAAGATAATTTCTGGCCACTGTTTTCCCGGCTTAAGAGTTATTAAATTGCCAGTATGATCTTCAAGTCTTCCATTTGCATTTATTTTTGTGTTTCCCACATAAAGTCCAGCTGTTAAATAAACAATACCATTTTGAATTGGATAATAATCAAACAATAAATGACCATGAAATAAATGAATATCCGCTTTTGTTTTTAAGGTTGGAATAGTATGAAAGGTTTCTTGTAATATACCCGAATTGTCTTGAAAATTCATACTAAACTGTGGTGTTTTATACCTAAAGAAGTCAATTCCTAGTCTTGCCTTAAAATTTTTGGCCACAGGAGTAATCAGCTCTACAGTTGCACCCATTGTTGAAGCTCCTGCAGATATACTTAGATTAGAAAAGATCTTTGTACCAAATAAATTGTCTTTGTAGTTTTGTGCTTTAACAATTTTTTGATCGTATTTATCTCCTTGATTTGCAAATCCTAGTCCAGTTTTAAACAACAACAATATTAGCAGTATTTTGTTTGACATTATTTACTAGTTTTATTTGTTTTTAAAGGAAAGCAATGCTTGTTTTGTAAAATCAGATAAAACTAATTTTCCGGAAATTTGTGCTCTTTGAATTAATAAGGTATCCCAATGATCTGTGTTTTGCCAAAATATTTTTTTCATCTCTCGCAAAGCCATAGGGTTATACGCAGCTATTTTTTTTGCAAATAAGCATAGCTCATGATCCATTTTTTGATCCGAATCAAACAGTTGATTGTATAGGCCTTTTTTATATGCCCAAGTTGCTGTTTTCCACAAATGTGCCTCTAATGTCATTTCACTAGTTGCACTAAGACCTATCTTTCTTGATACTGCAGGTTCTATAACAAAGGGTCCTATGCCAATGGCTAATTCGGATAACTTTATGGTTGCTTTGTCTGTTGCAAAACTATAATCACAACTTGCTATTATGCCAACTCCACCACCAACAGCTTTACCATGAACCCTGGCAATGAATATTTTACTACTCTTGCGAATTGCATTGATTACTTTCGCAAAACCGCTAAAGAATACTTCTCCATCTTTTTCATTTCTAATCTCCAGTAGTTCATCAAAAGATGCTCCTGCACAAAATGCACCTTCTCCTTTACTTCTTAATATTACAGTGGTTATATTTTTATTGTTCTCAAGATTGTTAATTTGTTCTTCTAGTTGCGTTAAAAGCTTAGAGGGGAAAGAGTTGCTTGCTGAGGAATAAAAGGTTAAAGTAGCAATTTGTTGTTCAAAAGTTAATTCTATACTGGTTTGTATTTGTTTGGACATAATTCATAATTTAAGTTGTTCTAATATAATTAAGATTATTTGAAAGAAAAAGTTATAAACTATAAAGTTCTAGGATAGATTATAAACAAAAAAAATAGCCAAAAGAGCTATTTTTTTTAGATTAAAAAGTATTTTGTGTAGAAGAATATTTTAAATATCAGGGAGCATTCTTTTAACGGAATAGTTTAAACCAAAAGCTGCTATAATAACTAAAATTGATGTGGCTATCCATAAGAAATCATATCCTAGTTCGGCCGCTATTCTTGTTCCTAAGATTGGAGCAATAATAAAACCAATAGCGAAAGTTAATCCATTAAGTCCCATATAAGCCCCTTTGTTTTTGGTTCCGGCTCTCATGGCTGTAACAGTAGAGCTAAAAGGCATAGCAAGCATTTCAGATACGCATAGAATAGTCATCGATAAATATATGGCTATTAAACTATGATTAAAAGCTAGTAGGCCATAACCAAAGGCACTGATGAAAACTCCGTAAACTATTGTTTTTCTTATGGTTAAATGGTGTTCTGCTAGGTAAACTAAAAGCATTTCTGTTAAGAAAATTAGTAACCCGCTATAACCCAATACTAATCCAATTTCAACTTCGCTTAAGCCACCTATTTGCTCATAGAAAATAGGTAGTGTACTTAAGAGCTGTAAAAAAGCAATTGAATACAAAGTACAAAACACGCTATATAATAAAAATGGTTTGTCTTTATAGGGTGATATTCCTGCGGAGTTGTCAACTTCGATTAAAGTTTGTTGCTTTTGCTCTTGTTCAATTTCTTTTAAAATCTCTTTGTTTGTCTTTCGACCTCTAAAAAAATATATAAAAACAACTGCAGCCGCAAAAGCTGCAACAGCATTAACATAAAAAAGTAAAGACCAAGATATTGCTGCTAACAATCCACCCATTGCAGGGCCAATAGAAAAACCAAGATTTACCGCCATTCTGTTTAAAGAGAATGCTCTTGTTATATTTTCTGGTTTCGCATACATTGTTATAGCTACAGAGTTAGCAGGTCGAAACATTTCGCTTACAGTACTTTGTAATAACATCATGGAAGCTAATCCAAATACTGTTGTAAAATGTGGTAATAAAATAAAAACAGGAATACTACAGATTAAGCTAAGATACTGCACTTTGTAATTTCCTATTTTGTCTGTAATCCATCCCCCAACTGTAGAACCAATAATTGACCCTACTCCAAAACAAGCTAAGACGTATCCCACATTCTCTTGTGAGAAATGTAGTTCTTTGGTCATATATACTCCAAGAAAAGGCAATACCATAGAGCCAGATCTATTAATAAGCATGACAATTGATAACATCCATGAGGCAGGTGAAAGTCCCTTATAGGAGTTAATATAGATTTGGATTATTTTTTGCATATATTCTTAGATGTATATGTGGACAATCTATTTTTTATTATTTGAAAGATGCATTGCTCTATAAAAAGCTGCTCGACTAAGAGGTTCGTATTCTTGGATCTCTCCTAATACAACCAGATCTTGACTATTTGTTTTTCTGAAACTATAATTGGCAAGATTTCCAGTACGTGTACATATAGCATGAACTTTAGTTACATACTCAGCTGTCGCCATTAAATAAGGCATGGGGCCAAATGGTTGACCCTTAAAGTCCATATCTAAACCTGCTACAATAACACGGATTCCCATATTGGCTAAGTCATTGCAAACCTGCACAATTTCTTGGTCGAAAAATTGTGCCTCATCAATAGCTACAACATCACAGTCTTTACCTAAGGAAAGAATCTCAGTTGCAGATTTCACTGGTGTTGAATGAATTTGTGTTGAATCATGAGAAACAACTAATTCATCATGATACCTAGTATCAATAGCTGGTTTAAAAATTTGTACGTTTTGTTTTGCAAATTGTGCTCTTCTAAGGCGTCTGATAAGCTCTTCTGTTTTTCCAGAAAACATAGAACCGCATATTACCTCAATAGAACCAAATTGTTCTTTATGATTAACAGGTTTTTCGAGAAACATTTTGTAAATTTCAAGCTGAAATCAGCGATTTTTTTTTGTTATTTTGTATTAGGCAAATTTATCAAAAAAAAGCTCTGTAAATTAATAATACAAATTAAAAGTTATGAAGAAAGTCTTAGAAGCAGAATTGGTCACTATGGCACACCGTATCTTACGTATGAAAGACAAAGATGTTGATCATTTGCTAGTAAATGCCAAAAGCTTATATGAAAAGTTATTGATCTTAAAATTTTATCAAGATAATTTTGAGTTAGGACTAATTCAAGACATTACCAAACAGGAGTTAGAAAGCAAATTGGAGGCTCATGTAACTCAAACAGATTCTAAAGTTTTAAACACGAAAGAGCCTCGTCACCAAATGCCACAAGATTTAATAGAGCAAGATTATCCACTGGTTATTGAATTAGAAAATGATAGGCAAATTGACTTGTCCAACCTTGCAATGATTCAAGCTGTTGAAAAGATTGCTCCAGAGATAATAGAAGATGAATTTACTAACAAAGCAGTAGAATATGATTTGAAGGTTTCAGATAGCTCTGCATACCTAGGTTCGGAAGATTTAGATTTAAGTAAGAAAGAGGTTTTTGATTATCTCGATACTTTAGAATCAGAATCTGAGTTATCATCTACGGATTTACAATCCGAGATAGTTTCTTTAGAATCAGAATCTGCGTTATCATCTACGGATTTACAATCCGAGATAGTTTCTTTAGAATCAGAATCTGCGTTATCATCTACGGATTTACAACCCGAGTTAGTTTCTTTAGAATCAGAATCTGCGTTATCATCTACGGATTTACAACCCGAGTTAGTTTCTGTAGAATCAGAATCTGAGTTATCATCTACGGATTTACAACCCGAGATAGTTTCTGTAGAATCAGAATCTGAGTTATCATCTACGGATTTACAACCTGAATTAGCGTCTATAGAATTAGAATCTGAGTTATCATCTACGGATTTACAACCGGAGTTAGAGTCCTTTTCTGAGGAATTGGTTCATGGTATTCCATCGGAATTTAGTGCATCAGAACTAGAGGATCAGGCTATTTTAGAGCAGTTAGCTAAGGAGGACCAAGAACGTGCAATCCTTGCAGAGTTGCAAAAGCAAAGTATTGATGATTCTATGTCTGATGTTAATATCTTGGAAGCCGAGTCAAATACAGCAAAGGATAAAGATGTATTAATTGTTAAACAAGACAACTCAGAGAAGTTGGATACTATAATTGTACCAGAGGCTGAGGTAACAGCAAAAGAGAGTATAGATAAAAGGGAGGTCGACCCTTTTGTTGGTTTTAATTTCATGGATTTGGATTTTCAAAGAGTTAATTCAGAGAATCGCCAAGAGTTTGTAGACCAAGACCAAGATGTGATTTCGAATCAACAAGATTCAGCCCATCCGCACCAAGATCAAGACCAAGATAAAGCTAAAGAGCAAAATACGTTGTTTAATTTAGAGTCAACCTCTGTTAAACAACCTCATGTTATTAAGTCAAAATCTATTAATGATATTTATAATGCTGTTATTACAGTAGGGTTGAATGATAGAATAGCTTTTGAGAAAAATCTTTTTGGTGGAAGCTCTGAGGATTTTAACCGTGTTTTATCACAACTAAATACAGTTAGTACCTTTGAGGAAGCTCTTAGTTTGATAGAGCACCTGGTAAAACCAGAATACAATAATTGGGAAGGAAAACAAGAGTATGAAGAGCGCTTTATGCAAATTGTAGAGAAACGTTTTATGTAATATGGGGAAATTATATTTAGTACCGACTCCAATCGGAAATTTGGATGACATGACATTTAGAGCAATCAATGTTTTAAAACAAGTCGATTATATTTTGGCGGAAGACACTAGAACAAGTGGAAAATTGCTAAAGCATTTTGATATTAGTACACCGATGATGAGTCATCATATGCACAATGAACATAAAACTGTAGAGAATTTGATTAGCAGGTTGCAAAGTGGTGAAATATTGGCTTTAATTTCTGACGCAGGAACTCCTGCTATATCTGATCCAGGATTTTTATTAACCCGTGCTTGTGTTGAACAAGGGATTGATGTGGAATGTTTGCCAGGTGCTACTGCTTTTGTTCCAGCATTAGTAAATAGTGGATTGCCAAATGATAAGTTTGTATTTGAAGGTTTTTTACCTGAGAAAAAAGGTCGACAAACTAGATTTGTGCAATTAGCACAAGAAACTAGAACTATGATAATTTATGTATCTCCTCATAAGTTAAATAAGACTTTGACCGAATTTATAGAATATTTTGGTGCAGATCGCCGTATTTCAGTTTCTAGGGAAATTTCCAAGTTACATGAGCAAACAGTTCGTGGTAGTGTTCAAGAAGTTTTGGAATACTTTCAAGCAAAGCCAGCAAAAGGTGAAATCGTAGTGGTTGTGGCTGGAAATAAATAAATAATAAGCTGTAATTATTTATAGAAAGTCAATGTATTGCCTTTGTTTAGGTAATACATTGACTTTTTTTTGATACATTTGAATTAAATCAAAAGGAATAAATTATGTCACATAAAGTTACAACGACTTGGATTGAAAACATGCAATTTGAGTCAACTAATCCAAGTGGAGAAGTTATTAGAATTGATGCAGGAGTCGATAATGGCGGTGATAATAAAGGATTACGACCAAAGGCTTTGATGTTATCTGCTTTAGCGGGGTGTAGTGGACTTGATATAGCTCATTTAATAAAAAAAATGCGTTTACAAGTCGATGAGTTTAAAATGGAAACTGAGGGAGTTTTAAGCCAAAGCGATCCGCAAACATATACTAAAGTAATCTTAGACTATCACTTCTATGGTGCTAATTTGGATCAAGCCAAGTTAACACGCGCAGTTAATTTGTCGATAGATAATTATTGTGGAGTAATGAATATGTTTAAGGAGTTTGCAGAGGTACAAACTAATATTCATTTCCATAATAAATAGCCAATGCGATGGATATTTAAAGCAGAAGTTGATCAAAATGCGGTGGAACACCTAAAAACAGTTTTAGGGGTAGATTCTGTTATAGCGACATTGTTGGTAGAGAGAAATATTACCACTTTCCAACAAGCAAAGTCATTTTTTCGTCCCAGTTTAGACCAATTACACGATCCATTTCTAATGAAGGATATGGATTTAGCGGTGCAACGTATACACAAGGCTATTCAAACCAAAGAAAGCGTATTGGTTTTTGGTGATTATGATGTGGATGGAACAACTTCTGTAGCAATGATGTCTTCGTATTTAAGGAAAATACTTCCGAGTGTTCGTACTTACATACCAGATCGATACACCGAGGGGTATGGTATTTCATTTCAAGGAATAGATTATGCCTTTAAAAAGGGCATAACCTTGATTATAGCTTTAGATTGTGGTATTAAATCTATAGAAAAGGTAGAGTATGCTAAAAATCTTGGAATAGATTTTATAATTTGCGATCATCATTTACCAGCAGAAAAGATACCAGATGCGATTGCTGTTTTAGATCCAAAACGTAGTGATTGCTCTTACCCATATAAGGATTTATGTGGTTGTGGTGTAGGGTTTAAACTTATTCAAGCCTTAGAGCAGGTTTATAATCGCGATGCAGAAACTTTAATGGTATACCTGGATTTAGTTGCAATGGCCATTGTAGCTGATGTAGTGCCTTTAACAGGGGAAAATCGTATCCTAGCTTTTTATGGATTGAAGGTAATAAACGAAAATCCACGACCAGGAATCAAAGCCTTATTATCTTTTTATAAGCAGAAAAGTTATACACTACAAGATATAGTGTTTAAAGTTGCACCTAAGATAAATGCAGCAGGTAGGATAGAACATGGTAAATATGCAGTAGATCTACTTACAGAGTTTACAGATATAGATGCTTTAGAAAGAGCTAAAAATATTATAAATATTAATGAAGAGAGAAAGCATATAGATCAATCTATAACAGAACAGGCACTTGTGATGATAGCTGAAACTTTAGAGATTAATAATAAAAGTACGGTAGTATTTAATCCCGAGTGGCATCGAGGTGTAATAGGAATTGTAGCCTCTAGACTTATAGATACCTACTATAGACCAACTATTGTCTTTACACAAAGTGGCGAGTTTTTAACAGGCTCGGCGCGTTCGGTAAAGAATTTTGATATCTATCAAGCCATAGAGAAATGTGAAGAATTTATAGTGCAATTTGGGGGACATAAATATGCAGCGGGTTTAACCATACATAGGGATAATTATGTGAGCTTTAAGCAAAAATTCGAAAAAATAGTAATGGAAAGTATAGCCGAGCTTGATCTAATCCCTGAACTTGTAATTGATAAAAAGATAGAACTAAACCAAATTACTCCAAAGTTTATTCGTATTTTAAAGCAATTTGAACCTTTTGGACAAGCTAATGAAAAACCTATTTTCTTTAGTGACAATCTTTATGATATAGGAAAGGGACATAGTATGGGGAAAAATCAAGAACACTTAAAATTATATGTAAAGCAACGTGGTTTGGAAACGGTCTCATTTGCTGCTTTGGGATTCGGATTTGGTAAATATGCGCCATCTTTGGAGAATCGTAGATTTTTTAATTTGATCTATTCCATTGAGGAAAATTTCTTTAGAGGAAAATATTCAGTTCAATTAGCTATAAAAGACATGCAATTGGTATAGTTTTTTATTTGCTTAATCAACTATAAAAAAATAAATTTGTTATTCGAAAAAAAACCATAATAAACTATATAATAAGATGAAAATAGCATTAGTAGGAGCTACTGGAATGGTAGGAGAGATCATGCTAAAGGTATTAGCCGAACGTAATTTTCCTGTTACGGAATTAATTCCCGTTGCTTCTGAGAAGTCAATAGGAAAGCAAATAGATTTTAAAGGAAAAAAATATACCATTAAGTCCATAGAAGAAGCTGTTGCTATGAAACCAGAGATTGCTCTTTTTTCTGCAGGAGGAAGTATTTCTTTAGAGTGGGCACCTAAATTTGCAGAAAATGGAACTACAGTGATTGATAATTCTTCGGCTTGGAGAATGGACCCAAGTAAGAAGTTAATTGTTCCCGAGATAAATGCTAGTCAACTTACAAAGCAAGATAAGATAATAGCTAACCCTAATTGTTCTACTATTCAATTAGTAATGACATTATCCCCTTTGCATAAACAATATACCATTAAACGTGTGATTGTTTCTACCTATCAATCCATTACAGGAACTGGTGTAAAGGCTGTAGAACAATTAGAGAATGAGTATAAGCAAATTAAAGGAGAAATGGCCTATGCTTATCCAATACACAGAAATGCGATACCTCACTGTGATGTTTTTGAAGAAAACGGATATACAAAAGAGGAAATGAAACTATCCAATGAAACCAAGAAAATTCTTTCTGATGATAGTATATTAGTAGCTGCTACGGCAGTTCGTATACCAGTTGTTGGAGGCCATAGTGAATCGGTTAATATTGAATTTGAGAAACCTGTAGACATTACTAATATTAGAAAGATTTTACATAATACACCAGGAATTGTTCTACAAGATAATATAGATGTTAATTCTTACCCAATGCCGCTTTTTGCAGAAGGAAAAGATGAGGTTTTTGTAGGACGTATTCGCAAAGATATTAGTTGTGAGAATGCTGTAAATATGTGGATTGTTGCTGATAATCTTAGAAAAGGAGCAGCTACAAATACGGTTCAGATTGCCGAATATTTAGTGGCTAATAATTTAGTTTAAAATACCACACATCCAAGTTAGAAGCGTTACTTAAAAGATAGATATAGTCCTTTTAAGTAACGCTTTTTTTATGAAGTATATTTTGAGTACACTTTTATAAGGACTTAGACTGTTTTACATCAAAGTATATAGTTACTCCTTGATTATGAGTTGTTTTTATTACTAAATTACTATTTAAATCCTTGGCTCTTTCATCCATATTTTTTAGCCCCAAGCCTTTTGTCTTAATAGTTGGGTCATTTTTATCAAATCCAACTCCATTATCTTTGATTTTCACACGTACCAAATTATTTTTTATAGTTACCAAAGAGATAAATGCTTGACTAGCACCAGAGTACTTATTAATGTTTTGTAGAGCTTCTTGAATAATACGATAAATATTTAACTTTTGTTCATTATTGTATAAATCCCAATTAATTTCTTCATCCATTTGTAAAATGAATTCTGTAGAAAATGAATTTTCTTGGTTAGAAACAAGATTCTTTAATAAGTCATCAAATGGATCAGAATCTTTAGATATTCTGTTGTTTAGTAAATGTGAAATTGTTCTTATTTCATCTTCAGATTGATGTAATTCACGAATAAGTATTTCTTTTTTTTGCTCGGGCGCGCATTCTAATTGCATAAGATGGAATCTAGCTGTAAAAATGCGATTAATAATTCCATCATGAAGTTCTTTAGCGATTCTTTTTCTTTCCGATATTTTAGCATTTTCAGCCAGCTCCTTTTGCTCTAGCATTAGCTTGTATATCTTCTCATTGGCTACTTGGTTTTTATTTCGTAAAAGTAAACGTTTATTTTTAGCATATTGTATAACAGAGAAAATAGTTATGCTAAACCCAAATACAAGTAAACAGGAAAGAAGTATTATAATCTGATTGCTCCAACTTAATTTATCATTAAGTTTACTTAGGTGATCAGCTTGATATTCTATTCTAGCAAACTTATTCTTAGTTTTTCTTTCTAATGCGCTTAGACTGTCATTCAGTGATATTAGTTTTTCTATATTCTTTGTTTGATTTTCTAAATCATAAACCGATAAAAATGCTAAAGCCTCTTTAGTACTTTGTAGTCTTTTTTCTTTGTTAGAGATAGCGTAAGCCTTCTTTGCATATTGAATAGCTTTTTGGTTATCATTGGTTAATTGATGATATTTTGCTTTTACTAGATAAGCACTAGGAATTCCACCTGCATGTAACCCAGATGTTAACACGTTTTGATCTAGGTTTAAAATTTCTTGTATTTGTGGTAATATGTTATCTAGTTCGTTTAACTCTAACTTTGCCTTAAGTAAATTAATTAATAATGTAGAATGTAAAGTGGGGAAGCTATCTAAACTAGGGTTTTCATATATTCCTTTTAGCGCATACTTTTTAGCGTTAGGGTAGTCTTTGGCATGAAAATATAAATGTGATAGATTATTATTAATGTTAGACTGAACAAAGTCGATTTTATTTGGTGGGAGTTGTTTTTTTGCGGCTATCTCTGCGATGATATTACTCGAGATATCAAAATATTCTTTTGCCTCTTGAAATTCAAATAGCTCTGTTAGATTTAAGGCCATCATATGATTACTTTCATATATTAATACAAAATCTTTTGTATTACTTAAATATTTTATTGCCTTGAGGTTTTCTTTTTCACTTTCAGAAAAAATTCCGTTATCAAATAATATTTTAGATTTAGCTAAAGCAAGATGCCCGGACTTAAGGCTGTCATTTAGAGTGTTGTAAATTTGCTCTGCTTTTACTAAATACTTATAAGTGCTATCTAATTGATTGTTCTTATAGTATTGACGAGATAATATTTGATATAGTTTAGCCTCTGAAAGGAAGTCGTTTTTGAATTTACTGTATTTTAGTGCTTTTTCTATTAAATCAAAAAATGCCAGGGAATCTATTTCTTTGCTACTATTTTGTAAAATAGTTACAAATAAATCCCGATTTTCTTGGTTGTTAACTTTAATCTGGTTAGCCGTTTTTAATAGCTCATGGATTTTTTCAGCGTTAAGAGATTCCTTTGCTAAGGTATCTAAAATCATATTTTCTGTTACCTCATACTTTAATAGCTGTTCTTTTTTTTGACAACTTAATAGTAGACACAAACAAACACTAAAAACAAGGGAAAATAATTTTAAGCGCATAGGTAAATAACAAGTCTTTATTCCGGTTTTATAAAAGTAGTATAATAAACTCTATAATATCTTGTTTTTATAGAAATGAAAGTTATTAATTATGCAAAAGTAACCAGAAAAGATACTTTTGATGGTTTAGTGTATTTTTAAGTGTTGTGTTATAAATCGTGATTAACGTTTTTAAAAGCTAATAAAATGATATAAAAGTGTCAATTTGTGTCAAGTAATTAAGAATTGTTAGTAATAAAAAATATTTATTGTGAGTTTTTGTTCTTATATTTGATAACCTAATTATTACTAAATGGTAGTAGAAATCTGTATAGTATGCTAAATATATTGTTAGTTGATGATCACCCTTTAATTGTGGAGGGGTATATTTTGGCTTTAGCTAAAGATAAGAATACTTTTGTTCAAGCCAATTTCGAAAAAGCGTTTGATTGTCAATCCGCTAAAGAGTGTATTGATCAATTTGTCGAAAGGGGACAAAGTTTTGATCTTGCTATAATTGACTTTTCTATTCCTACAGCTAGTGCTGAGAAGTTAGAAGATGGAGGAGATATCATTCTTTATCTTAACAAGCAGATGCCTTTATGCAAAACTCTTATGTTAACAGGACATACCGAAGTATTGACTATTTATGAAATTGTAAAAAATATACGTCCCGATGGGCTAGCTAGTAAGCATGAAATTAGCCCTCAAAGTCTGATTACCATTACCAATGCAGTTTTACAAGGTGAACGATATCAAAGTGATATTGTAAAGCATTGTCTAAATGAGATTGTACGTAAAGAAATGATGTATGATGATTATAATAGAGCAATCTTAGTGCATTTGGCTAAAGGTTATAAGCTTCAAGAGCTAGAAAACCATATTCCTTTATCTAATCCTACAATTAAAAAAAGATTAGCTAAAATGAAAACTGCTTTTGGTGTTAATGATACTGCTACTTTGGTTCAAAATGCTATAAAACTAGGTTTTGTCTAACGATATTTATTAATAATGCCCCAAAAAAGGAACTAACTTTTTTGGGGCATATTTAATTTGTTTCTTATTTAGATAGATAGTCTCTTAACACATATTGTAATATTCCTTGGTTCTTATAATATTGAATTTCAACCAGTGAATCTAACCTTGCCTTTACTTGAAAGGTTATAGAATTGGTTGAATCAACCTTTGCTATTACTTGTATTGTTTTATGAGGATATAAGTCATGACTTAAACCTTCAATTGTAAATTCTTCTTTCCCGGTTAACCCTATGGATTCCGCACTTTGTCCTTGGATAAATTCTAAAGGAATAATTCCCATTCCTATTAAGTTACTTCGATGTATGCGCTCAAAACTTTCAGCGATAACAGCTTTTATACCTAAAAGATAGGCTCCTTTTGCCGCCCAATCTCTAGAAGATCCACTTCCATATTCCTTTCCAGCCAACACAATCAAAGGAGTATTATCTTGTTTATATTTCATGGCTGCATCGTACACAGTTAGGGTTTGCTGACTTGGAAAATAAGTACTATAGCCTCCTTCTTTATTTGTAATCTTATTCTTTATACGGACATTTGCAAAGGTTCCCCTAACCATAACTTGGTAATTACCTCTTCTAGCACCATAGGAGTTGAAGTCTTTAGGTTCAACTCCTAGGCTAATAAGGTATTGTCCGGCCGCTGAATCTGGTGAGAAACTACCAGCAGGCGATATATGGTCTGTCGTTATAGAATCTCCTAGATATAATAATACCCTAGCATTTTGTATGTCCGTAATCGGAGTTGGTTGTTCGGGAAGATTTTCAAAAAAAGGAACTTCTTTTATATAAGTAGAACTAGGATTCCATTGGAATAGTTGACCTTTAGGTGCGGGTAAATCTTTCCAATCCTTTTCTCCATCAAAAATTACGCTATATACACTTTCAAAGTCTTGCTTTTTTAAAGAATGGTTGATTACCTCTTGAATTTCTTGATCAGTAGGCCATATATCTTTTAAATATACGGGTTTACCATTAGGGTCATAGTCTAATGGGTCATTTAAAAGATCAACGTCAACCCTCCCCACTAAGGCATATGCTACAACAAGCATTGGTGACATTAAAAAATTCATTTTAACCTGCGGGTGTACGCGTGCTTCAAAATTTCGGTTTCCTGAAAGTACTGATGCTACAATTAACTCTCCTTTGTCAACCGCTTGGGCCACTGGAGCAGGTAAAGGACCACTATTTCCAATGCATGAGGTACATCCATAACCAACAGTATGAAAGCGTAAAGCTTCTAAGTCTTCTATTAAACCAGATCGTTGTAGGTAATTTGTAACAACCTTTGATCCCGGGGCTAGACTGGTCTTGACCCATGATTTTGTACGTAATCCTCTTTGGATTGCTTTACGTGCCACTAAACCCGCACCAATCATTACCTGTGGATTAGAGGTGTTGGTACAACTAGTGATTGCCGCTATAACTATACTTCCATCTCCTATGACGTACTCTTTGTTCTTTTGTTTGATTCTAACGGTTCTTAGTGAGTCTTGTATCACTTTAGCAGGTGCACTATCTTTTTGTACTTGGTTAAGAGAAAACTCTGTTTGGGATCCCCCTTCACTAAGCCAGGCATATTGCGTTCTATCTTTCACTGGTACATATTGTCTTTTGTACTCTTTTTCTAAGAGCATGCAGAATTGCGAAGCTAAATCTTTAACTAAAATTTTGTCTTGCGGTCTTGAAGGGCCAGAGACAGTTGGTTGAATTTGATTTAGATCGAGCTCTATAATCTGGGTATATTCAATGTTTTCAGTACCAGTTCTCCACAGTAAGTTATCTTTAGCATACTTTTTAACAAGTTCAATTTGCTGTATGTCTCGGTTTGTACTTTCCATGTAGTTTAATGTTTGCTGGTCTATTGGGAAATAGGTTACAGTACAACCAAACTCAGGAGACATATTTGATATGGTGGCTCTATCTGTAACTGTTAAATGCTCTAAAGCATCTCCAAAAACTTCTACGAATTTACCAACTACATTATGCTTTCTTAAGAGTTCGGTAATAGTTAACACAAGGTCGGTAGCTGTAGTACCGGCTGGCATTTGCCCTGAAAGCTTTAAACCCACAACTTGTGGAATGGTAAAGTATATTGGTTGACCAAGCATTGCTGCCTCAGCTTCTATACCACCAACTCCCCAAGCAATAACACCAATACCATTAACCATAGGTGTGTGGGAGTCTGTCCCGACGCAAGTATCAGGAAATACCCAATTATCTTTTTGAATTACAACTTTACTTAGATATTCTAAATTTACTTGATGGCAAATTCCCATACCAGGAGGAACAACAGTGAAATTATTTAATTCGTTTTGGGCCCATTTTAGAAGTTCATAGCGCTCTGAGTTTCTTTCAAATTCTTTTTGTACGTTATCCTCAAAGGAGTAACTAGTACCAAAATAATCGACCTGTACCGAATGGTCAATCACTAAATCTACTGGAATTGCAGGATTTATTTTAGAGGCGTCTTTTCCTTTTTTAGTATATTCATCTCTTAACGAGGCGATATCCACCACTGCAGGCACTCCGGTGAAGTCTTGCATTAATACTCTTGCAGGTTTAAACGGAATGTCCTTATCAAAAGGTTCCCTTCCCCAATTTACTAAGGAAGCAATGTGTTGGTCTGTAAAAGAAAAGCCATCGTGATTTCGAAGT
This sequence comes from Myroides sp. LJL119, assembly GCF_054871605.1. Taxonomy (NCBI): domain Bacteria; kingdom Pseudomonadati; phylum Bacteroidota; class Flavobacteriia; order Flavobacteriales; family Flavobacteriaceae; genus Myroides; species Myroides sp. LJL119. The sequence goes on along the minus strand of NZ_JBTXLO010000001.1, from coordinate 355,663 downwards.
ACGTTTTCAAGTAAAATACGAATAGAGAAAGGTAATCTTTCAACGGAAGTACCTTTTTGTTGTAAATCTCTAAGTGAAGCTATTTTCAGTGTTTCCATAATTGCGAAGTTTGATGTTTAAGTTACGTATTTTTTGTGAAAAGTCATACTATAAGATGTTAATTTTCAATATATTGTTTTCAATTAAAATTTATTAATCTTTTAGCTCAACTGATAATTGTCATTAATATCTTTTTTTTTTACGCTTATTTTTGGATTTTTAAATCGCTTAAAATATGAAAATCCAACAAATTTATACCAACTGTATGTCTCATGCAGCTTATTATTTAAGTAGTGAGAATCAATGCGCAGTTTTCGATCCCTTACGAGATATAGATGATTATTTACTGTTAGCCAAACAAGATAATGCCGATCTTAAATATATCTTTGAGACTCATTTTCATGCTGATTTTGTGGGAGGCCATGTAGATTTAATGCAAAAAACAGGAGCTCAAATTGTTTTTGGACCTACTGCAAAACCTGCTTATAAGGCTATTGTTGCACAAGACGGTCAAGAGTTTATGGTAGGGAAGGTAAAAGTAAAGATTTTGCATACCCCGGGACATACTATGGAGAGTGCTGTTTACTTAATACATGATTTGCAAGCAAAGCCTTATTGTATTATCACTGGTGATACCCTTTTTATTGGTGATGTAGGTAGGCCGGATTTAGTCCAATTAGTGAATTCTCAAATTACTCCTGAAATATTAGCTGGACATATGTATGATTCACTTCGAAATAAAATTCTGCCTTTGCCCGATGAATTAATTGTATATCCTAATCATGGAGCGGGAAGTGCTTGTGGTAAAAATATTAGTAAAGAAACAAGCGATACTCTTGGGAATCAGAAAAAAAATAATTACGCGTTGGATTCTAAATTAACCAAAGAGGAGTTTGTAGAAGTACTATTAACTGGCTTAAAGAAAGCTCCTGGTTATTTTCCAGAAAATGTTATGCTTAATATAAACGGAAGTAAATCTTTAGATGAAGTTCTAAAGCAGGGTGCCAAGGCTTTAAGTCTTACCGAATTCTTGGGACTAAAGAATAATTCGGATACTATTGTATTAGATACCAGAAGTGCCACTGATTTTAGCCAAGGTTTTATACCTGGGAGTATCCAAATTGGACTTGATGGATCTTTTGCTTTGTGGGTAGGGGAATTAATTAAAGGACTTAATACGCCTTTATTATTAATATGTGATAAGGATAAACACACTGAAGTAATTACTCGCCTAGCTCGTGTTGGATATGATAATGTATTGGGATATCTTCAAGCCAATACCATTTTTAATGAGCCTGAGATTCGAGTGCAGCAGATCAAACGTTTATGTCCAGGAGCATTTTTAAGCTCAAAATGGCCACAGGATTTACTTATTTTAGATGTGCGAAAACAAGCAGAAGTGGATAAAGGTTTTTATAAAAACAGCCTACACGTCGAGTTAAGTGAATTAAACGACTATTTACAATTACAACAGATTGATACAAACAGACCAATTGTAGTTTATTGTCAATCGGGTTATCGAAGCATGATTGCTTGCTCGATACTTAAATCAAATGGTTTTGAAAATGTTATGGATGTAAAAGGAGGATATAGTAAATTAAGTCAAAACCCAAGTGGATGCTGTTCAACGGTTGGATGCGGTAAATAAAATTTTTCAGGTCCTTTTTTTGTATTATTTTTAACAAGTACTAAAAATTGACTATTATGATAACCCATGTTGTGATGTGGAAGCTAAAGCAGCTAGATAAACAAGAAAATGCTATTCGTTTGAAAAATGAACTTTTAGCTTTAAAAAAAACCATTGAAGTGATTAAAGCTATTCGTGTGGATTTTAACTTACAACAAGCGCCTGAGGATAATTTTGACGTGGTACTAACCTTAGAGCTTGAAAATTGGGAAGATCTACAAATTTACGCTAATCATCCAGATCATGTAAAAATTATCGATTTTGTAAGATCTATTGTAACGCAACGTGTGGCAATTGATTATTAAAAAAGTAGAAACGATCCTATAAATAGGATCGTTTCATTATTTAAAATAGCAATTTTTAACCAATATAATTGGTCGGTTTCAACCAAAATAACCGTAATTATTTTGGTTTAATTTAATATAAGTAATCATTGAATTATTTTGTATTCTCATCCTAATGATGTCTTTTTCCATAATAATGTTTATGGTGTTTTTTGCCTTTGTACTTTTTATATTTGGGTTTGTAGTAAGGCTTTTTATAATATCCTCTATTATAACTATGGTAATAATTACGCTGTTCTAAAGTCATTAAGTTTTCAATATCTATTCGGATATTTTTAACCATTAAATCTCTTTTATATCTTAGTTCTCGATCACTATAGTGTTTACTTGTATACCAAGAGTCATATTCTTTTTCATATCTTCTTTTATAATTCTGAATTTCCTTGTATTGTTTTTTGGTTAATCCAATGTCGGAATTATCTTCAAAAAACACAGATACCACTCCACCTAGGTTTAGACCTAAACTTGTTGAGCTAGTTTTTACTTGTGCACTTGCAAAGGCAGCTACAAAGAAAAATACAATAGCAAAAAAACTATTTTTCATATTTATTTTTTTAAATGTCTTTAAAACAAAAATAAGCCGAGACTGCTTGTTGTAGTTTTAAAGCCTGTTGTTCTTTGTACATGGCAATAAGAATGCCATGTGTAATTTATAAACTGTTTTTTAGGTAAAGCGTTGGCTATAAGATCTTTTATTTGAAAGTAGTTTAGGGACAATCTGTGGAAATAAGAAAAAAGGACAAAGTGGGTAATTAACTGATATGTTATAAGTGGGTAATTAACTAATATGTTATAAGTGGGGAAATTAATCATACTTGTTTTTCGTTAGATCTATATTTACTTCTTATAACCACTACAATTTGACCTAAATTTAAAGCCGTAAAGGCAAAAAAAAATCATCTTGATTTCTAGCCTAATAACTAGTAACAAGATGATTAAGTATAAGTCAATACCCAGTAAAGAGTATTTTGCAGAGAGGAAGGGATTCGAACCCTCGATACATTGCTGTATACACACTTTCCAGGCGTGCGCCTTCGACCGCTCGGCCACCTCTCTAATTACGGTGCGAATATAGTAAATTATTTTTCTATTTCACCACAAATTGGTGTTTCAAATGAATTTTTAAAATCTTTTATATTCTCTAAAGCAAGAAGAAACATTAATTTGGTAACTGCAGCCTCTATTGTGATGTCTTTTCCAGAGATTACGCCAATACTTTTTAATTGTGTACTAGTGGCATATTTTCCCATGTCCACGCTCCCACTCAGACATTGTGTAACATTTACTACTTTGATACCTTTTTCTATGGCCTTTTTTAAGGTATTGATAAACCAAGGTTCGCTAGGAGCATTTCCTGCACCATAAGTCTCCAGGACCAAACCCTTTAGACTAGGTAATTCTGTTATGACTTGTAGTACGTTTTGCTGTATACCCGGAAATATTTTTAAAATAACTACATCTGTACACATTTCAGTGAAAACTTTCAAAGGCTCTTGATTTTCTTGGTATAAAAGCAAATCTTTATTAATTTTCAGATGGACACCTGATTCAGCAAGGTGTGGAATGTTTGGAGATGTAAATGCATTAAAAAATTCGGAACTTACCTTTGAGGTCCTGTTTCCTCGATAAAGCTTATATTCAAAATACAGGCATACCTCTTGAATTAAAGGGCCGTTATTTTTTTGTAAAGCTGCTACTTGAATGGCTGTGATTAGATTTTCCTTTGCGTCGGTTCTTAGGTCTCCAATTGGAAGTTGACTTCCAGTTAGAACTACAGGCTTTTTTAAGTTTTGAAGCATAAAACTCAAAGCAGAAGCAGTATAAGACATGGTGTCTGAGCCATGTAAAATAACAAAGCCATCAAATAGATGGTAATGCTCTTGGATAACCTTTGCCATTTTACTCCACATATTGGGATGCATATCCGAGGAATCTATTGGAACTTCAAAGGAGTAAGTTTCAATCGAGCAATCAAGTAGTTGCAGCTCAGGTATTCTTTCTAAGAGTTGATCAAAATTAAATGCTCGTAAAGCCCCAGTTTTAAAGTCTTTGATCATACCTATGGTACCACCTGTATAGATTAATAAAATTGCAGGCTGCTTACTCATTTGGCTTTAATTTTAATTTATTGATAACCGGATTGGCATACATTGTTAGAAATCCATCCACGATAATTTTATTACACTTATCCACTCGTAGTTCAAGTCTTCTTTCAAAAAGAGACTTCTCTTTTTCTGTGTAAAAAGCTTTGAACTTATCGGTATTGTGAAGTATGTCGTATGCAATATAGTTGGTAGGCCATAGCTTGTAATTAGATATAATTTGTTCATCAATTACATTTGCTACTCCTTGAATTTGTTTGTTAGGCTTATCCGTTGTTAACTTTATAGCTTCTAATTCTTGATCTAAAGGTTCTCCAACATGAATGTGAATACCTTTTTTTTGCCCGATTATACCACTATACAAATTAATAAAGTCTTCATTTTTGTTTTTAATATACGGCTCCTCATTTGCAGTGGCTAATAGTTGAGGCATTTTCATGGCATCGGTAGGGTCATATTCATAAGAAATACTAACAGGCACAATACGGATATTTTTGAAATAGTCCATTAGGTTCTGTGTATCACTTGCCATACCAATCATTTTTAAAACACCTTGATGAGTTTGGTCATTTCCGTCCTTTGCTCTACCTTCTCGTTGTGCAATCCAAACCGAACGGTTTTGGTCCACTAAAAGATGATGAATATATTCGGACATAAGTTTAGAACTTTGTAGTAACTCTCTTGGAGGAAGCCCCCTTTTGACTAAAAAGTTACGGTTTACTTTAGCTATGGCTAAAAGGAAAGACTTTTGAACTAAGTTATCACCAATTGCAGAGGCGGTCATAATCATGCCATGTTCTTTTAATGCTACATTAAGTAAAGAGGTATCCATTAAAATATCACGGTGATTAGATATATATAAATAGGAGGTGTTTTTATCTAATTTTTCAAATCCAGAGGTTGTTAAACCGCTAGAAGTTTTTTCTAAAATGCGGCGAATAGAATGATATGCAAAATCATCTTGAAATTGCTGTATAGACTCGATTTGTTTTAAGTCATTCATCCACTGCTCTTTGGTCTTATCAGGGAAAGTAAATCCCATTAAAGCTTTGACCATTGGGTGCTTTGAAATCTTTGCAAGGACTTCGTTTACCTCGTGATCGTGGTAATGGCGTATTGAATCAAACTTAGACATTATTATGCTTTATTATTGTAAAGAATTGTTGTGTTGATAATTTTAAATTCCAAAAACAGCTTTTGAATTTGCTGTTGTTTGGTCTGCTATTTCTTGTAATGATACATTGTAAATATCCGATAATTTTTCTGCAATATTTACAATATATGCACTTTCATTTCTTTTTCCGCGATACGGAACAGGTGCAAGATACGGAGAATCAGTCTCTAATACGATTTGTTCTAAAGGTATTTTGTTTAAAAACTGATCTATTTTACCGTTTTTAAAGGTTGCAACCCCACCAATACCAAGTTTTAAACCATATGACATAGCTTGTTGGGCTTGTTGAAAGTCACCGGTAAAACAATGAAATATTCCCCTTAATTTATCGTCTTTTTCAAAGTCAAGAACCTGAAATACTTCGTTAAAAGCATCTCTGCAATGTATATTAATTGGGAGGTCAAATTTTTTAGCTAATTGAATTTGTTTTTGAAACGCTTGCTTTTGTATATCAACAGTGGTTTTATCCCAATATAAATCTATGCCTATTTCTCCAACACCATAAAACTTTCGTTGTTCTAGTTGTTGTTCAACAAAGGCCAATTCCTGTAAGTAAGTCTGGGGTTTTACATCCGTAGGATGAAGTCCCGTCATTAAAAAAACATACTCAGGAAATTCATTTTCCAAATCATACATTTTCTGGGCATAGGAAGAGTCAATAGCTGGAATAAAAAAACGTGTTACGCCACTTTGTATTGCGCGATTTATTGTTTCTTTGCGATCCTCGTTAAATGCATCGGAATATAAATGTGTATGGGTATCCGTGAATATCATTGTTATGAGTGTTTTTTTTGCTAATTTGGCTACAAAAGTACCTTTATATATTGTATAAAACTAAACTAATGTGATGGAAAAATTACAAGAATTATTAAAATTAGAAGGTTATAAAAAAGTAAAGTTTAAGATATCTAAGACTCAGCATCTCTTTATCCGAGCTAAAATCAATGGGAAATGGGGTGACTTTATTTTGGACAGTGGTGCTTCTAACAGTTGTATTGATTTTGATTATATAAATGAATTTAATGTAATTGCTTCACATTCAAAGACAAGAGCCTCTGGGGCCGGTGCAAATAACATGTTTACTCAAGCTAGTTATAATAATCAGCTTCAATTAGGACGTTGGAAGTTAAATGATTTTCATTTCATTGTAATGGACCTAAGTCATGTAAATACTGCTTTAACTCAATACAAGACAAAAAATGTTCATGGTATAATTGGGGCAGATATTTTAATACAAGCTCAGGCTATAATTGATTACAAAAGTCTTGCAGTTTATCTAAAATAATTACTTTTTGTTTTTTCTTTGGTTAGTGTATTCTTGTGCTACTTGTTGTAATTCTTGATACCATTGTTGTCCATATTTTCGAATAAGAGGATCTTTTAAAAACTTATATACCGGTACTTGTAATTCTTTACCTAAACTACAAGCTTCTGAACATATATCCCATTTGTCGTAATTTACTGCTGAGAATGAAGAAAATTGTTTAATTCTAATTGGATAAAGGTGGCAGGAAATTGGTTTTTTCCAATCAATTAGTCCTTCATTATATGCCTTTTCTATACCACATAAGGCCATTTGGTCTTCCCATATTACGTAAGCACATTCTCCTCCTTCAATAAGTGGGGTTTCTTGTTCACCATCTAAACCTACAATAGAAGTACCCTGCTCTTCAATAGCTTTAATGCCTTGTTTTCTTAGGAAAGGTTTTACTTTATCGTAGATTTGTTCCATTATTTGTATCTCATCTGGTTCAACCGGTGCACCCGCATCTCCATCAATACAACATTGCCCTTTACAAGCTGACAAATTGCAAACGAATTCTTTTTCAAGAACATCTGCAGAAACAATAGTTTTTCCGATTTGAAACATAATTTTGAATATTTAAAAAATGTGTGCAAAAATACGAATCTTTAGACACATAAAAGATTTTGATTGTAAATCTTAACGTATTTTATAATAGAAATAAATAATATCGTGCATTTGTAAGGATTTACGGCTTATTAATAACCTTGTTCTATTAATTTGTAGATTGTTCCTGGGGAGAAATTAAGACTATTTTTAGTTTGGTAGAACTTCAAGTTATTTATAGTACTTTTGCTAAGGTTTTTGTACGATTTTAAACGTTTTAAATATGCAATTTGATTTAAAGGACACCATTACTGTTAGCATGATTTTATTTGCTGTGATAGATATTTTAGGAGTAACTCCAATTGTGGTGGATATTCGTAAACGGGTTGGAGAAATTGAATCTAAGAAGGCAACTCTGGTTTCGGCTGCTATTATGATTTCTTTTTTATTTGTTGGAGAGCAACTCTTACATTTAATAGGAATAGATGTGCATTCGTTCGCGGTTGCTGGTTCGTTTGTGTTATTTTTTTTGGCCTTAGAAATGATTCTAGGAGTAAAATTGTATAAAGATGATACTCCGTCAACGGCTTCTATTATTCCCTTAGCATTTCCGTTAATTGCTGGAACAGGTGTTCTAACCACTATATTGTCATTGAAAGCGGAGTATGCAACTGTTAATATTATTGTAGGAATAATTGTTAATTTAATATTAGTATATATTGTTTTACGTAGCTCGGCGAAAGTGGAAGCTTTTTTAGGACCTGGTGGGTTAGGGATAATCCGTAAAGTTTTTGGAATAATCCTCTTAGCCATTGCTGTTAAATTATTTATGAGTAATGTTAAAGGCTTCTTTGGATAGATAATATTTTGTATTTTCGAGCAATAAATATCTAATAATTTATCAAACAAATGAAAATATTTACTTACATAGCAGTGGTTGTTATTTTAGCTTTAATTGTTTTTAATATAACCATGTTAGATTTCAGTAACTTGTTTCAAGGGGATAGTTTAGTAGCTTTAATCGGGATTGTTGCCCTTTTATGTGGAATCTGTATTCTTCTTATTTTTAGAACGGCTAAGCTAATTGATACAAAAATAAAGTAATTCAATTTTATGTTGACTTTTGATGTGTTAATAATTGGTGGTGGTGTCTCAGGGGTATCTTGTGCCCAGATTTTAGGCAGTGCGCATAAAAAACCTTATGTAGTTGACAAAAGAATAGGAATTATTATGCATCAAAGAGCTTCAATGCTTCAAGATGCAATATTTTATAATGCCTACGGTATTACACAAGGAACTCTTGGAAGGGAGTTATTGGATCAATCTATTAAAGATTTAGAAACATTTACAAACATTGAACAAATTCATTTAGAGAAAGTTTTAAGTGTGCAAAAGAAAGACCAATATTTTTTAGTTCAAACCAATAAGAGCTCCTATTTAGCCAAGAATATTGTAATAGCTGTTAATTCTAGCGGTAGCTTTAATATAGATGGATTAATGCAGTATGTTGAGCCTCATGGTAAATCACTTTCATCCAAGGGAAGGATACAGTTAAAAAACACTGATCATTTGGTGGATTGCGGTATTTATGTTTGTGGCACTTTAGCAGGACACGCAAGTCAGTTAAGTATTGCTGCGGGAAGTGGAGCTATGGTTGCAACTGATATTCTAAGTTTATGGAATGAAGGTATACCAAGTCATAGTCATGATAGTATACGAACAAAATAATTTTTATATTAGAAAATATTTAAAGTGTTTGGAGTTTTTTGCTTCAAACACTTTTTTTGTATATTGTATAGAAAGATTTAGTAAATTTAGACAAAAAATATTAATTATGATTAAGAATTATATTGAAACTGTTAAAGCGCATTACATCGATTTTGAAGGGAGATGTAGCCTTAGAGACTATTGGACATTTACTTTATTTACCCTGGTAATAAATCTTATTTTGGCTGGCTTAGCTTCCTTAGTTAATTCATTGGCTTTTTTATCAGGCGTGTTTGGTCTGGTAGTGTTTTTACCTAGCTTAGGTTTTTTAATTAGAAGATTGCACGATACAAATAAAAGTGCCTGGTGGTTATTGCTGTTTTTAACTGGTATAGGTGGGGTGATTATTTTAATTTTTACTTTACTTAAAGGTGATGAATTTCCCAATGATTATGGTGAACCAGTAGGGGATGTAGATAACATTTTAGGAAAATAATATTTTATGAAAACTGTACCATTAAAACGTACAGTTTTTTTTTATGCCTTTACCATCAGTAATTGGGCATAAACAATAATCACCGAAAGAGCAACTGCTGCGCCAATCATTAAATATTGAAAAGCAGAAATTTTTACTTTGTGATATCGCATGGCTTTTATAAACAAAATACAAGGAATTATTAAAGCTAAAACTACGCCGGCAATAGCTGCGTATCCAAGGGCAATAATAAATCCTTGAGGATAAAATAAGGCAAATATTAATGGAGGTAGAAAAGTTGCAATTCCAGATATTGGATTGCGTATTTTTTTTGAAAGCTTTTTTGAAAAAACATCTTTGTAGTAATCATAGAGTCCTATGCTCACCCCCAAAAAAGAAGTACCTAAAGCAGCGGCAGCAAAAAAACTAAATAAGGTTTCTATTACGTTGGATTGTGACATCTCCCTGATGCTCATAATTAATCCCTGTAGGCCTAAGTCTTTTGTAAGAATTTGCATAAAATTGGTTTGATCCAAGCTACCTAAAACTACAGTCTGCCATATAAGATATACAATAAAGGGAAGTCCACTACCTAGGATAAATGCCTTACGCAACATTCTCTTATCTTTATTTAGGTAATTTACAATACTTGGAATACTTCCATGGAAACCAAATGAGGTAAATATAGCTGGAAGTGCTGTAATTATTAACCCTTTTGATAAAGGCAAGGCAAGTAGGTTTACTCCTTGAATCAAGGGTATCATTAAAAACACTAAAAACAGTAAAAAGATGATTTTAAAAACAAATAACCCTCTTGTTATTAAATCTACACTTCTTGTTCCAAGTATAACAATTATACTAAAGAGGATAGAGAAAATTAAGATAGCTATTCTACTGTCCAAGTTTGTATTTAAAAGTAAATCTATGTTGGCTTTTAAAATACTTCCACCACCGCTCATATAAGCAGCCGTTAAACCATAGATTAAGAACATTAAACTTAATCCGGCTATCCGATTGATAAGAAAGCCTGCATATTTTTTTGTAAGAGTATCAAATCCATCTTTTTGGTCATTATATTGATAAATCTCTACCATTAGCAACGCAGTATAACACATGGTAAACCAAATAAAAAACAATAATATACAAGTTACTAAAAAACCTACTCCAGCAGAGGTTATGGGCATGGCTAGCATCCCGCCACCAATGGAAGATCCCGCAATAATTAAAATACTTCCTAAGAGTCTACTATTCATTTTATTTACTTTTAAGCTTATGCAAAGGTATGAAAGCCTAGTCAATGTGATCCTATAGAATTCATTTTAACGTTTGTTTTGTTAAAGGGTGTGAAATCTTTTTTATATTTGCTGCATGTTGACCAGAGAGCGTATAGCGAAAATATTATTAACCACTGCATTGATGTTTACATTTGTGTTTCAGGGTGTCCATACCTTGGAGCATATGTTTTCTGTGCATGATTTTGAAGATCAGCATAGCTCTCATTACCATTTCACCCAAAGTAGAGAATCTGCCTCTACATTACAATTTATCGAAGACCATGGATCTTTAGAGCATTGTTATGTGTGTGACCATATGATTGCTCCATCTATATTGTGTGATATTACACAAATCGATTCGATAGAGTTTTTCAATGTTTTTAAAAAACAGGCCTATGTGGCTTTGGGTTTTAAAAAGTTTTCCCAAATTTATTTTAGTCTCCGAGCACCTCCTGCAATAGGTTAAAAATTTAAATCTAAGCCCAAATTTTAGTTGGGAAGTTTTTAATCTATTTTATATATTCATGAGAATTACTATGTTAGTAACTTCTCTAATGCTTTTTGGCGTATGTTTTGGTCAGAGCCCATCTATTTCGGGTGTGATTAAAGATTTAAACAACCAAGCATTAGAAGGAGCTACCATTACTATGGGTCACCAAACTACTTGGAGTGATCAAAATGGAAATTATCAATTAAAAAACTTAAATAAGCAAGCCGATTCTTTATATGTAAGTTATTTCGGCTATAAAAACCAGGTTATTTTTACGGATTTAACCAAGAGTTTAGTGTATGATTTTATTCTAGATTTAGAGGATTATGCTTTAGATCAAATCGTAATTTCAAAATCACCGACGGGGCATGGAGTAACTAACTCACAGGTTATTTCTGCAAATAAAATACAGCAAAACTACCAAGGTTCATTAGCCAAGAGTCTGTCTAATCAGGCTGGGGTTAATAGTATGGATATTGGTGCTGGGGGTTCAAAGCCTGTTATTAGAGGTTTAGGATTTAATCGTCTAGTTGTAGCACAAAATGGGACCAAGCAAGAGGGGCAACAATGGGGGGCTGATCATGCCTTAGAAATTGATGCATTTTCTAGTGAGAAGATTACTATTATCAAAGGTGTAGGAACCATCGAGTATGGGAGTGATGCAATCGCTGGGGTAATTAAAGTGGATAATGAGCAAATTCCACAAGAGAATTCGTTCTCTGGTGATTTGCGTGTATTAACACAAAGTGTAAACGATTCTTATGGAGCTGCCTTGGGATTAAAGGCAAGGAAAGATAAATTCTTTTATAAATTCAATAGCTCTTATATAGATTATGCCGATTACCGAGTTCCTACCAATTCAATTAATTACTTAAACACTAAGATTCCTATCTACAATAATAGAATGAAGAATACCGCTGGAAGGAATTGGACAGTTTCTGCACAAGTAGGTTATCTTAGTGATAAATGGACTAATATATTAACGGTTAGTAATTTTTATGATAAAAGTGGTTTTTTCCCTGGATCTCATGGTATGCCTGATATCACCGCGGTTGTTCCGGATAATAGTCCTAGAAACATAGATTTACCAAATCAAAGTGTAAATCACTTCAAAGCTGTAAATAACACTACTTATCAAATTAACAATTACAGTAAGATTAAGTTTTCTAACTCATTTCAAAACAACTTTAGACAAGAAAAAAGTAAATTTCATAGTCACTATCCTACTTCTATTACCCAGCTTAAAGACCCTAATTTAGAGTTAGAATTTAATTTAAGCACCTGGGATAGTTCTTTACTATGGGAGAATCTTTCGAAAGAGAATCATTTAAGTAAAGTTGGAGTGTCTTATAACTACCAAAACAATGCTATTGGAGGTTATGGTTTTTTATTACCAAAATACCATCGAAGTGGCTGGGGAGTTTTTATGAGTCATGAACATCAAGTAAATCAAAATTTTGTTGTAGAGCTTGGACTTCGAGTTGATATGGCTAATTTAGATATGGATGGTTATTTTGACCAAGATTTATATGGTTATTTATTAAAACAAGGGCACTCTGAATCTTTTGCCCTTGAGTATGCTAATAGAGCTAGTTCTTTAAATCGAAATTTTAAAAGTTTTAATTGGCTAGTTGGAGCTAAATATAATCTAAGTCAGACTATTAATTTTGGAGCAACCATTGGTAGTAATTTTCGCTTTCCAACTGCTATAGAATTAGGGTCAAATGGTATTCATCATGGTGCGTTCCGTTTTGAAAGAGGAACCCCGACGCTAGATCCCGAGAAAGGCATCTCCTTTGATTTTAGGGCTGAATTAAACACATCTAAATTTGTAGCTGTTTTTAGCCCTTATTTATATTATTTCTCAAACTATATTTTTTTAAAACCTACAGGTAAGTTCTCTGTTTTACCAGATAGTGGTCAAATTTACCAGTATGACCAAACAAGAGCCATTTTAAATGGTTTTGAACTTAGTTTAGATTGGAATATAATTAAGCAATTATCTTTTATGACTGTTTTAGAATATACCTATACCCAACAAGTTCATAAGGATAAGAGCGCGAATTATCCTCTTCCATTTTCTGCACCTTTGAATTTGTACTTGGAGTTAGAGTATGGTTTGAAAGATACTAAGTATTTTAAGAACTCTGCTATTCAGGTCAATACTAAATGGTTTGCTAAACAAAATAGAATAGCACAAGGCGAAGATGTTACGGCTGCCTCGTTAAGTTTTGGGGCCAGTTTAACTAGTGATATCTTTATCAGTAAGACCTTAGTGAAAGCCACTTTGCAGGCTACTAATATTTTTAATCGTAAAAATCTCAATCACATGAGTTTTTACAGAGCCTTAGAGATACCAGATCCTGGTAGAAATATTCAATTAAATATTCAAATACCTTTTTAAAATTAAAATTATCATGAAAAAATACATATTTATATTATTAGTTAGCATTTTTGGATTTACTTCTTGTTTAGATGCTTCGGACCATATTGATACCCAAATTCCAACTATTGAGATTTATTCGCCAACCGAATCAACCCAAGTAAAGGCAGGTGAACCTATTTTTGTTGAAATGGTATTGGAAGACAATCAAGCGCTTAGTAGTTATAATATTGATATCCATAGTGCTTCAGATGGCCATGATCATAGTGGTTCAGATGACCATAATCACGCATCAGTTAGTAATTCTATTACTAAGATATCTAATAGTTACACCTTAGAAACCCTTAGTGATCACGATCATGACCATGATCACGATCATGAAGATGCTTTTTCATTTAACCGCACATGGGATGATATATTTGGGAAAACTTCAGTACTTGTAAAGCATGCAGAAATAATTACTCCTTTACATTGTGAACCAGGAGAGTATCATTTTGTTGTAAAGGTACTAGATCAAGCAGGTAATCAAGCAATAGGAGTAACTAGTTTTATAATCGTAGAGCATGATTAATATGCTGGATTAGTAGATTTTTTTACTAAAAAAAGCAGTTAAAATAAAATTATGCTCTGTTTATTGCATACAAGTTGGCAATGTGCCTAAATATTTAGTTATATTTGTTTTTAAACTATTAATTACCCTAATACACATGAAAAAAACATTAATGTCACTTTTGGTAGCAACAATTGTAATGTCGTGTAATCAAAAAAGTGAAGATCAGCAAGGAGTTAAGTTGACTTACCCTGATACAAAAAAAGTAGATGTGGCTGATAATTATTTCGGAACAGAAATAAAAGATCCATATCGTTGGCTAGAGGACGATCGTTCTACGGAAACCGAAGCATGGGTTAAGGCTGAGAATGAAGTTACTTTTGATTATTTATCGCAAATTCCATTCCGCGATCAACTTAAACAGCAAATGGAAGAAGCGTGGAATTATGAGAAAATAGGTGCGCCTTTTAAAGAAGGAGACTATACTTATTTCTTTAAAAATGATGGACTTCAAAATCAATCTATTTTATATAGAAAGGATGGAGATGGTAAAGAGGAGGTTTTCTTAGATCCTAATAAGTTTTCAAAAGACGGTACTACTTCATTGGGAGGTTTAGATTTTTCAGAAGATGGAAGTAAATTGGCCTATGCTATTTCAGAGGGAGGAAGTGACTGGAGAAAAGTTATTGTGATTGATACCAATACAAAGCAAAGAATAGGGGATACTCTTGTTGATATTAAATTCAGTGGTGTTTCTTGGTTAAAAAATGATGGTTTTTACTATTCTAGTTATGACAAACCAGAAGGAAGTGAGTTATCTGCTAAAACAGATCAACATAAGCTTTATTACCACAAATTAGATACTGCTCAAAATCAAGATCAATTAATTTTTGGTAATGATAAAAAAAGACGTTATGTGGGTGGATCAGTAACTGGTGATAACAAGTACCTTGTTATTACTGCTGCTAATTCTACTTACGGAAATGAATTGTATATTAAAGATTTACAAAAAGCAAATAGTCCTATTGTTACTTTAGTGGATAACTTCGATAGTCAAAATGGTGTTTTAGACAGTAAAGATGGTAAACTATTTATTGTAACAGATTATAAAGCACCTAACTCAAGAGTAGTTACTGTAGATGCAAATAATCCAGCACAGGCTAACTGGAAGGATTTAATCGCACAAACAAATAACGTACTTAATGTATCAAAAGGAGGGGGTAGTATTTTTGCTTCGTATTTAGTAGATGCAGTTTCTTTGGTTAAGCAGTATGATTATAATGGAAAATTAGTTAGAGAAATTAAATTACCAGGATTAGGTACCGCAGGTGGCTTTTCAGGTAAAAAAGATCAAGAAACTCTTTACTACTCATTTACAAATTATATTACGCCTGGGACAATTTATGAATTTGATGTAAAGACAGGGGATTCTAATATTTATGAACAACCTAAAGTGAAGTTTGATCCTTCTTTATACGAATCGAAACAAGTATTCTATACCTCGAAGGATGGTACAAAGGTTCCAATGATTATCACCCATAAAAAAGGTATTGAATTAAATGGAAGTAATCCTACTTTATTATATGCTTATGGAGGTTTTAATATTAGTTTAACTCCATCATTTAATATTGCAAATGCAATTTGGTTAGAGAACGGTGGAGTATATGCTGTTCCTAATTTACGTGGAGGAGGAGAATATGGTAAAGAATGGCATATTGCAGGAACGCAATTACAGAAACAAAATGTTTTCGACGACTTTATAGCAGCTGCTGAGTATTTAATTAAAGAGAATTATACCTCATCTAAATATTTAGCAATTAAAGGTGGCTCAAACGGAGGATTATTAGTTGGGGCAACCATGACACAAAGACCAGATTTAATGCAAGTAGCATTACCTGCGGTAGGTGTTTTAGACATGCTTAGATATCATACTTTTACTGCTGGAGCTGGTTGGGCATATGACTATGGAACCGCAGAAGATAGCAAAGAGATGTTTGAATATTTATTGGGTTATTCACCATTACATAATGTAAAACAAGAAGCATATCCAGCAACTTTAGTTACCACTGGAGATCATGATGATCGTGTTGTGCCAGCTCATAGTTTTAAATTTGCTGCTGCACTTCAGGCTCATAATACAGGGAAAAACCCAGTATTAATTCGAATCGAGACAAATGCAGGGCATGGAGCTGGGAAGTCTGTTGCGCAAACAATTCAAGAAAATGTTGACCTACAAGCCTTTACATTGTATAATATGGGTATTACTGAATTAAAAAAGTAATTTAAGGCTGTAATCTCAAAACAATAGGTATCTATCTATTAAAAATATTTAATTACCTAATGTTATTAATAGCAATGAGCTCGGATTTCTCCGAGCTCATTTTTTTTGACTGTTATTTTTTTGATAATCATGCTATTTAATAAGTAGAGGAATTGTTGTTGTATTTAGAATATATTAAAAATATACCCCATAAAATCAAGAGCTTATGGGGTATTTACATGATATTGAAAATGGTTTTTATTTGAGTCTACTGGTAGCTATAATCTTTTACTCCTGCGTTTACCTCAAAGTTCAAGAAATTTTGTTGTGGTGGAACAGGACATGAATATTTCGGATTATATACACAGTAGGGATTATAGGCTGTATTGAAATTGATAATAATTTGATCTGTTTCAGGAATGGTTAGATTTAAGTACCTTCCACCACCATAGCTAGTTACCCCAGAGGTCAAATCTGTAAAAGGTAGAAACAAGTTATCTTTATATTCTGGCTCCTGTATTAGCGTTAAATCTTGGAATACATCTAATGTGTAAGTAACATTGTTATTTACAAATGTGATTTCTCCATATTTTTTGTAAAAAGGTCTCCTGTTTGTTGTTGTTAACATTTCAAACGGCTTTTCATCGGGTGTAAGTTTTAGTTTTCCAGAGAATATGTATTTTTCACTTATTGGAAAAAACTCTAATGAAGAAAATGTCTTTAATGCATCCTTAGGTAAAGGAGATGTTTTAGAATTAGAGAATTCCTTATTAAGATTCTTTTGAAAGTCTTGAGCAATATCCAATTGACTTTTACTTGAATCACAACTAATAGTCAATAAACAGATAGAGATAAAAAAGAGTAGTTTTTTCATGTCGTTAATATTGAATCGTAGGTAAAGTAACAAAAAAGGTTTGCCTTTTACAAGACAAACCATTTTTTAAAATATTTAATTGTTTTTAGACTAGGTGTGCATTTAGCATCCAGGCTTGTTTCTCATGTTGTTCAAGTAATGCAATTAGAAAATCAGCAGTACCTAAATCTTTTGATTCATCAATCTGTTCAATGTTATCTCGTAGATATTTAATAATTGTTTCGTGATCTTTTGCCAATGCTGTAATCCAAGTTTGGCTTTTTGAATCACTAAAATCAATTATCTCTTGTAACTGTGTCAACTCCAAATATTGTTTTAAAGAGGAAGGAGCATAAAAACCTAGTTGACGAATTCGCTCTGAAATAGCATCTATGTTCTCCTCAATTTCTGTGTATTGTGATTCAAAAAACTCATGCATTGAGCTAAAGTCTGGTCCAACCACATTATAGTGTGCAGAGCGTGTTTTGGTAAATAGTACAAACTCATCTGCTGCTAATTTAGATAAGACATCTACTGTTTTTTTTCGTGATTCTTGTGATAATCCAATATTGTTTTTCATAGTCATAAAGTTTTTGAATAATGTAAAAATAGTTTGAATAAGTCTGCAAAGCTTATTTACTGCATTGTTTTATCTTATAGGTAGATATACAAAAACGATAAGTAAACTTAGTACTTTATAAGAGGTTATAATTTACGAAAATAAGGCAAGTTTACCAAGTTATTCTTGTCTTAAAATAAAACAAGGAGTCTATATTAGACTCCTTGATATTTTTTAGTTATTTAAATTATTGTTAGCTTCTTTGGCTTCCGTTTTTAATTCATCTGCTACTTTATCAACTTTTTTCTTAGTTTCTTGCGCTTTCTTTTCAACGTCTTGTTGTACGTCTTTAGCTTTTTGTTTTAACTCCTCTGTTGTTTCGTCAGTCTTTTTTTTGGCTTGTTCGGCTTTGTCTTGTGCTTCTTTTTTTACATCCTCAGAAACTCGAGCCGTTTGGTCTTTTACCTCTTTAAAGGCTTCATCCCACGCTTTTTGAGCTTTATCTAAAGCCTTTTGTGCTGCCTCCTGTGCTTCCTTAGTTCCAGATTTAGCTGCCTCTACAGCTTTTTTTGCATCTTCTAAGTTTACTTTTGCTTGTTCTTGAACTTTTTGATCAGCTTTTAATTTGGCCTCATCCTTTTGTTCAATCTTTTCTTCTTTCGCAGGGTTGTCTTTACAGGAAATGGTAAAAGTTAATAAACCACAAACTGCAAGGGATAAAATTAGTTTTTTCATAGTGCATTTTTTTTAGTTACTTTACTCAAATTTAGTAAAAAATTATCATAAATTATTCTTTTTTACAAAAAAATAATGAAATATTACCAAAAAAGAGGTCTTGCCTAGAACCCCTATAGGACTTTTATAAGCAAACTTATTTATATAGAAGCTTTATGAAATAATAAAGGTGCACAGAAATTATCTGTACACCTTTATTGATATAATTTGAAACTTGAATTGTTAGACTGGATTTGTTGTCCATAAAGAAGCAGATTTTAACAAAGCTCTTCTAGGTAGTTTTAAAGCAGCAACAATAAGCTCAGCAAAATCCTCAGGTTGTACAATATGGTCTGGATTCCCATCTGTTAGGCCTAATTCAATAGACATATCCGAGGCTATTGTGCTAGGAGTTAGGGTACATACACGTATATTGTTTTTACGAACCTCTTTCATCAACGACTCCGATAAACCAATTAAGGCAAATTTCGATGCTGAGTATGCTGAGGTAGATGCATTTCCATTAAGTCCAGCTGTAGAGGCTACATTGAAAATATCCCCTTGATTTTGCTCAATTAAATAAGGTAAAACTGCTTTGGTTACATGGTATACTCCCATTACATTAGTCATTAGGATTTCCTGCCAACGTTCAGAGGACATTTCAGTGAATTTACCAAATTCAGCAATTCCGGCATTATTAATTAAGATATCTATGCTGCCTAGTTCTTGTACGATTTGCGCTACATTGCTATTTACTTGTTGTTTATCTTTAATATCGAAACTTGCATAGATTGCTTTTACACCAAAGCTTTGTAATTCATTTACTGTTTGCTCTAGATTTGCAATATTTCTTCCAGTTATTGCCACGTTAATTCCTTCTTTGGCAAAAGCCATAGCCATTGCTTTACCTAATCCTCTACCACCTCCGGTAATTAGTGCATTTTTTCCTTTCAAATTTGTCATAGATCTGTTTTTAATAAATTAGATAAGCAACAAAACTAATATATTTTAAAGCCAAACTATATTATATTATCGTTAATATTGATTTGCTCCAAAATGCTATCCCAAAGTGCAATTCGTTTTTGTAGTGCAAGTTTTGAGCACTGAATAATCTCTTGCCATTTTTGAGGGTCATTTCCTGCGAGCTCCTTAACCATTGTCATTGCCATAGGACCATGTTCGTCTCCATCTAATTCGATATGTCTATCAAAGTAATAAATAAACTGATCTAAGTTTTGGTTAGGAAAGTTATTTTGTAACTCCTTTAAAATACTTGTAAACATATCCGGAATTAGATCCTCTCTACCAAAGGTAAAGGCTGCGGCTATATTATGTAATTTACCTTGATTAATAGTGTCAAAAGTAAAGTTTAGAAACTCTTTTACTGCTGGCCCAATCTTAGCTTGTTGAATATTTTGGCTTATGGGTGTTCCTTTTTTTAGGTTTTCTATAAACTCCGTAATTTCACTTGTATCTGCTTGTGCATCTTGCATTGCCTCTAAGTACATTTCAAAGTGACTTAGTCTTCTTTGATCTAAACTTAAATCAGATTCTTCAGCTAAAACAATTTCGTTTATTAAGTATCTTGTATTTGGAAAATCACTTGCAAACCAAGGAACTTGTGTACATGTTAGTTTTATTTGTAATGCTTTTAGTAAAGACATAAAATCCCACACAGCATATACATGTGTTTGCATAAAAATACTTAAGTGTGTAGGGGTTTTTATCCTTTGGTATAAAGGATGATTCAATAAAGCCTGTCTTTCTTTTTCAATGGCAAGGTTAACTTGTTGGATATTTTGCATGATGATTAAGATAATTTATAGTGCAAAAATACTAAAAGCAATTAGGTAAAAATGCTTCCTGTACTTTTATTATTTAAAGGCAGAATGTCCCGTTATATCCATTCCAGTAATTAATAAATGAATATCGTGTGTTCCTTCATAGGTAATAACTGACTCTAAGTTCATCATGTGGCGCATAATACTATAATTGCCTGTAATTCCCATAGCTCCTAAAATTTGTCTGGACTCTCTTGCAATATTTAAGGCCATTTCTACATTATTTCTTTTTGCCATCGATATTTGTGCAGAAGTGGCTCTGTTCTCATTTTTTAATACACCTAAGCGCCATGTGAGAACTTGTGCTTTTGTTATCTCGGTAATCATTATTGCGAGCTTTCTTTGTTGCAGTTGGGTAGCAGCAATGGGTTTATCAAACTGGATTCGCTGTTTAGCATATCTTAAAGCTGTATCATAACAATCCATAGCAGCTCCGATAGCTCCCCAAGCAATCCCATATCTGGCAGAATCTAAACACTGTAGTGGTGCACCTAAACCATTTTTTCCAGGCAATAGATTTTCCTTAGGGACTTTTACATTGTCAAAAATAAGTTCTCCCGTAGCCGAGGCTCTTAAAGACCATTTATCATGAGTTTCTGGTGTGGTAAAACCTTGAAAACCTTTTTCAACGATTAATCCATGGATTCGTCCTGTTTGATCTTTAGCCCAAACAATGGCAATATCAGCAAACGGTGCATTAGATATCCACATTTTTGAACCATTTAATAAATAGTGGTCTCCTTTATCTACAAAATTGGTATGCAAGGCTGATGGATTTGATCCATGGTCAGGCTCGGTTAAGCCAAAAGCCCCTATTAACTCACCTTTTGCCAAACCTGGTAGGTATTTTTGCTTTTGTTGTGGAGTACCAAATGCTAGAATTGGATACATTACTAAAGAGGTTTGAACCGAGCAAGTAGATCTTATACCTGAATCACCTCTTTCTATTTCTTGCATAATTAAACCATATGATATTTGATCTAAACCACCACCTTGATATTGTGTTGGTATAAAAGAGCCAAAACCTCCAATTTCGGCTAATCCTGGAATTAATTGTTTTGGAAATTCTGCCTGTTGGGCATATTTATCAATAATAGGGGAAAGCTCTTTTTTAACCCACATACGAGCGGAGTCGCGAATTAATTTATGTTCGGTGGAGAGTAAGTCATCTAAATTGTAGTAATCAGGACTTTGAAATTGATCAGCACTCATAATAAATAATTTTTACAATGGTTTTAACAAAAGTAGACATTATTTTAATATCCGCAAATTGGTAAATAAAGCTCTTGTAATATGCTAGTTATAAAAAAATCGTGTCAAATTTTGTAAAAAAGATGACACGATTTAATTTGTAATTATAATGTTATTTTAGCTGGTTGCTTGATTTATTATGCTGGTAATATTTTCGGCGCGTCCCATAGAGTAGTAATGAAGAATTGGCACTCCTTTTTGGATTAATTCTTTACTTTGTTGCACGCACCACTGAATTCCAATTTGTTTAACTTGATCATTGTTTTTTGCCTTTAATACCTCAGCAACTAACTCATCAGGTAAATCTACCTTAAATCTTTGCGGGAGTAAATTTAATTGAGTTTTAGTAGCTAATGGTTTAAGTCCTGGTAGAATTGGTACTGTAATACCAATTTCACGACATCTGTTTACAAAGTCAAAGAATTTGGTGTTATCAAAGAACATTTGGGTGATAATGTACTGCGCTCCATTGTCAATTTTTTGTTTTAAATAAGTTAGGTCGGTTTCAAAGTTAGGGGCTTCCATATGTTTTTCAGGATAGCCAGCCACTCCAATACAAAAGTTAGTTTTACTAGTGTTTTCTAAATCAGAATCCAGGTAAATTCCGTTATTCAGGTCTTGTATTTGAGTTACTAAATCACTTGCGTATTTATTGCCATTTTTTTCTGCTTTAAAATAGGTTTCATTTTTTACTGCATCCCCTCTTAAGGCTACAACGTTATCAATACCTAAAAAATCTAAATCTATTAGGAAATTTTCTGTTTCTTCTTTTGTAAAGCCTCCACATAGAATATGTGGAATAGCATCTACTTTGAATTTGCTTTGAATTGCAGAACAAATGCCAACTGTTCCGGGTCTTTTTCTAACAACCCTTTTTTCCCATAAGCCATTAGCAGCCTCTTTATATTCATACTCTTCACGATGGTAGGTAACATCTATAAATGGTGGTTGAAATTCCATTAAGGGCTCTATCGTATCAAAAATGCTTTGAATGTTTTGCCCTTTTAATGGGGGTAATATCTCAAATGAAAATTGTGTTTTCCCTTTTGCTTTTTCTATATGTTCTGTAACTTTCATCTTATTAGTCTGTTGTTATTTTTGTACTATTAAGAGCTAAATTTGGAGACAACCAGCGTTGCGCTTGATCTATGGTAATGTTTCTTCTTTTAGCGTAATCTTTTAATTGATCGTGATCTATTTTACCTAAACCGAAATATCTACTATTAGCATTTGCAAAATAGTATCCTGATACTGCTGCCGTTGGATACATAGCGTAACTTTCTGTTAAACGAAGACCAATTTCTTGTTCCACATTTAAGACATCCCAAATGGTGCCTTTCTCTAGGTGATCCGGACAAGCAGGATATCCTGGGGCAGGACGTATACCTATATATTTTTCTTTTATTAATTCTTCATTACTTAGACTTTCCTCTTTTTGATAACCCCAAATTTGGGTACGAACTTGCCAATGTAAGTATTCTGCAAATGCTTCAACTAAACGATCAGCTAATGCTTTAACCATAATGGCATTGTAATCATCTAACTGATCTTCATATATTTTGGCTTTTTCCTGGACTCCAAAACCAGTTGTTACGGCAAATAGGCCAATATAATCTTGAATATTTGTATGTTTTGGCGCTATAAAATCTGCCAATGCAATATTAGGTGCTTTCACATTTTTTAGAGATTGTTGACGTAGGGTTAAAAGCGTGTTTATAACTTTTCCTGAAGAGTCATATATCTCTATATCATCAGAATTAACTGTATTGGCTGGGAAAATTCCTAATATGCCTTTTGCTGTAAACCATTTTTGAGCTATAATTTTATCTAACATAATTAAAGCATCGTCATAAACTTGTGTCGCAGTTTGTCCAACAACTGGATCTTGCAAGATTTCTGGGAATTTTCCATATAATTGCCAAGATCTAAAAAATGGAGCCCAATCAATATAAGGTAACAACTCATACAACTCACAGCTAACAGTTTTGGTTCCTATAAAATTAGGTTTAACAATATCTTGGTTATCCCAGTCAATTTTAAATTTATTAGCTCGGGCTTGTTCCAAGGTTATGTAACTTTTTTCGCGGGCTCTGCCTAAATACTCACTTCGTAATTTGTCGTATTCTTGCTTGATTTCTTGTTTATATTGGTGTTGGATTTCTTCCTGTAACAATTTATTAGCAATAGTAACAGACCTAGATGCGTCATGTACGTGAACCACCGTATTAGCATATTCTGGAGCTATTTTAACGGCCGTATGTACGCGAGAGGTTGTTGCTCCTCCAATCATTACTGGTATCTTGCAATTTATCTTATTTAATTCCTTGGCCAGGTGTACCATTTCATCTAAAGAAGGTGTAATTAAACCACTTAATCCAATTATATCAACCTTTTCTTTTAAAGCAGTTTCTATAATTTTTTCTGGAGGGACCATCACCCCTAAGTCAATGATTTCAAAATTATTACACGCCAAAACTACTGCTACAATATTTTTTCCAATATCATGTACATCTCCACGCACGGTAGCCATTAAAATTTTACCCGCATTTTCAGTGGCTTGTTCATTATTTTGTTTTTTGCTTTCTTCGATAAAAGGCAATAGATATGCAACCGCTTTTTTCATTACTCGAGCTGATTTTACTACCTGGGGCAAGAACATTTTACCAGAACCAAATAAATCTCCCACTACATTCATCCCATTCATCAAATATCCCTCAATTACTTGAATTGGTTTATCAACGCTTAATCGAGCCTGTTCTACATCTTCATAGATGTGTGATTCTACTCCTTTAACTAAAGCATGGGTCAATTTGTCTTGAATGGATCCACTTCTCCATTGCTCGGTTATTTGTTGATTATTTGTATCTTCAGAGTCTTCTTTAATGTTTTGTGCATACTCTAGTAGTCTTTCTGTGGCATCAGGCCTTTTATTTAAAAGCACGTCCTCCACGTAGGTTAATAATTCACGATCCACTTGATCATAGACCTCTAGTAACTCAGGGTTTACAATTCCCATATTCATTCCATGGGCTATTGCATGGTATAAAAAGGCAGAGTGCATAGCCTCTCTTACTTTATTATTACCTCTAAATGAAAAAGAAACATTACTTACCCCTCCGCTAACATTGGCGTAAGGTAAATTTTCTCTAATCCATTTGGTGGCTAAAAAGAAATCTAGGGCATTATTATTATGCTCTTGCATTCCTGTGGCAACTGGAAATATATTAGGGTCAAAAATTATATCCTGGGGAGCAAACCCTACTTTATCTACAAGAATATCGTAAGAACGTTTACAAATTTCAATTCGGCGCTCCAAAGAATCGGCTTGTCCTTTTTCATCAAAAGCCATAACTACAGTTGCCGCTCCATAGCGTTTAATTAACTTAGCGTGTTCAATAAAGAGTTGCTCACCTTCTTTTAAGCTTATAGAATTCACCACACCCTTACCTTGAATTACTTGTAGGCCTGCCTCAATTATTTCCCATTTAGAACTATCAATCATTATTGGAACTTTACATATGTCTGGTTCTGAAGCTACTAAGTTTAAGAATTTCACCATACATTGTACGCCATCTAAAAGACCTTCATCCATATTAATATCGATGATTTGCGCACCATTTTCAACTTGATCTAAAGCTACTTTTAAGGCCTCGTCAAATTTCTGTTCTTTAATCAAGCGTAAAAATTTGCGACTCCCTGTAACGTTTGTTCGCTCTCCAATATTCACAAAATTTGTAAATTGGTTTACATACAAAGGCTCTAAACCACAAAGGGCTAGTACAGGTTCAATTTTTGGTTTAGGGTACAGTTCTTTAGATTTTTCATGTTTCTTTACTGCCTGAGATAATTCTTTGATATGTTCTGGGGTAGTACCGCAACATCCTCCTATTATTTGGACTAAGTTTTGCTCTAAAAAACTATCTATTAACTCTCTCATTTCAGTAGCACTTTGGTCATATTCTCCAAAGGCATTAGGTAGACCAGCATTGGGATGTGCAGAGATGTTCACACTAGTATACTTAGAGAGTTGTTTAATATAAGGTTCTAGTTGTTCTGCTCCCAAGGCGCAGTTAAACCCGATGCTTAAAACCGGTATGTGTGAAATAGATATTAAAAACGCCTCAACGGTTTGCCCCGATAGAGTTCTACCTGAAGCATCCGTTATGGTACCCGAGATCATAATGGGAATCTCTATTTTTCTTTCGTGTTGTATTTGATCAATTGCAAAAAGAGCAGCCTTAGCATTTAAGGTATCAAAAATAGTCTCAACTAATAATATATCACATCCTCCATCCAATAAAGCTTCAGCTTGTTGTTTATATGCAACACGTAGTTCTTCAAATGTAATAGCTCTAAACCCTGGGTTGTTAACATCAGGAGATAAGCTAGCTGTCTTATTTGTAGGACCAATTGCTCCGGCAACAAATCTTGGCTTATCCGGGGTGATTTGTTGTATGTTTTGCACCGCTTTTCTTGCCAATTGGGCTGATTGGAAGTTTAGCTCATATACATAATCTTGTAAATGATAATCGGCCATTGCAATGGTAGTGCTACAAAAAGTATTAGTACATATTATATCGGCACCAGCTAAAAGATATTCTTCATGGACTTTTAAAACGGCTTGTGGTTGGGTAAGTGATAGCAAGTCGTTATTTCCTTTTAATGGATAAGGGAAGTCTGCGAACCTTTGGCCTTTGAAATCTTCTTCTGAAAATTTGTAGGCCTGTAACATCGTACCCATAGCACCATCAAGAACAAGGGTTTTGTGTTCCAATAAACTTTTGATATCCGTTTTATTAGTTAATGTTGACATGGCGTTATTTTAAATATTTTATTATAGGTGTCTATATGAAAATTACTTTATTATTTTGTAGTATCTAAGGCTTGTTGCAAATCAGCAATAATATCTGCTGGATTTTCAAGACCTATGGAAATGCGTATTAAATTATCGGTAATTCCAGCTTTTAAACGGTCCTTTACAGGAATTTTAGAATGTGTAGTGGAGGCTGGATGAGTTACTATGGTTCTAGTATCTCCTAAATTGGCACTTCTACTACAAATCTGTAGTTTATCTAGAAAATCTCTACCTGCTTGTAAGCCTCCTTTAATCCCGAATGCAATAATATTACCTCCTTGTTTCATTTGTTTTTTAGCAATCTGATATTGTGGGTGGCTTGGTAAAAAAGGATATTTAACAAAGTCTATGGATGGGTGTTGCTCCAAGAAGTTAGCGATTTGAACTGCATTTTGACAATGCCTATCCACTCTAACAGCTAAGGTTTCTAAACTTTTAGATAATATCCATGCATTAAAAGGAGAAAGAGCTGTACCGATAGTTCTTGCAAATAAATATATTTTATCAATAAGAGGTTTATCTCCAACAACAACTCCTCCGCAAACGCGTCCTTGGCCATCGATTAGCTTAGTGGTAGAATGGATTACTAAATTCGCACCAAAGTCTATCGGATTTTGTAAATAGGGTGTAGCAAACGTATTGTCGATAATAAAAATCAAGTTGTGTTTTTTTGCTATTTCTCCTAATAGCTCTAAATCCAAAATATCTACTCCTGGATTGGTAGGGCTCTCGGCAAATAAAATTTTAGTATTAGGTTTAATAAGACTTTCAATTCGTGTTTGACTATCATTTACGTCAAAGTAATTAGTGTTTACTCCCCATTGCGGAAATAGGTTAGTAAACAAAGATGTAGTAGAACCAAATATATTAGAACAAGACACAATATGATCACCAGGGACCAATAAGGGGAACAAACTACAGTAAACTCCAGCCATCCCGGTAGAGAAAGCAAAGCCTGCTTCCGCTTTTTCCATTTGTGCTATCTTGTTAACTAGTTCGTCTTGATTAGGATTAGTATATCGT
Source organism: Myroides sp. LJL119 (assembly GCF_054871605.1). Taxonomy (NCBI): domain Bacteria; kingdom Pseudomonadati; phylum Bacteroidota; class Flavobacteriia; order Flavobacteriales; family Flavobacteriaceae; genus Myroides; species Myroides sp. LJL119. The sequence continues at coordinate 328,233 of NZ_JBTXLO010000001.1, read as the reverse complement.
GAGTAGGAATGTTTTTGTACTTCCTCAGCAAAAACTGCTCGCATATCCTCGGCAGTGTCAAATACAAAACTAGAAGTTAAGTATATAGGAGCAGAGTGTTCGTTGTTTTGAGATTTTGGTGTTTGTGTGCGTATTGCTTTAGTTTCAAAGCAGAAATCATCTTGATTTAAATCAGCATTCATTTTATAGTTTTTTGGTTGTTTGTAATTATTTGTCAGCTAATCTTAGAATATCTCCAAATACACCTCGAGCAGTAACGGAAGCTCCTGCACCAGCTCCTTGGATGATAATTGGGTTTTCCCCATAGCTTTGGGTATAAATTTCAAAAATACTATCCGATCCTTTTAATTGACCTAAGGCCGAGTTGGTAGGGACTTGAATTAGTTTTGTCTGTAAAACTCCTTTTTCAGTTTGTAAATCTCCAGATAGCTCTCCCACGTAACGTAAAACGGTGTTTGGTTTTAAGTTGTTTTTGATATCTTGAAAATAGGAATCTAATTTGTTTAGGTTGTTTAAGAATTCAGTAGTTTCAATATTTTGTAGATTTTCTGGGATTAAATTTTGTATAATAATTTCATCAAATTCATTTTCCAGATCTAGTTCACGTGCTAGAATTAATAGTTTTCGTCCTACATCATTTCCGCAAAGATCTTCCCTTGGATCAGGTTCCGTAAAGCCTTTGTCAATCGCTTGTTTTAATACTTGAGAGAAGCAAAGGTCTTTAATGGAGTATTCATTGAAAATATAGCTTAAGCTTCCAGAGAAAACGCCTTTTATTTTTGTGATGTTTTCTCCTGATAAATGCAATAATTTAATGGTGTCTATTAAAGGAAGTCCTGCACCAACGTTTGTCTCATAGAGATATTCTTTGTGATTTCTTTTTAAAGTATCTCTTAACTGTTTATAGAAATCGTAAGATATAGTATTTCCTATTTTATTGGATGATATAAGATCAAAACCTTGGTTTACAAGGGGGATATAATTTTCAATGAATTTACTAGAGGCTGTATTATCAATAGCAATTAAATTCTCTAAATGATTAGCATTTGCATAATCTATAATATCCTGAATTTTATATTCTTTACTATTTTCCACAATCTCTTGTCTCCACGAGTTTGTGATTCCTGTATCTTTTAATATGACTTTTTTAGAGTTTCCAATGGCAAAAATATTTAACTGGATATTTTTCTTTTGTGCGATAGATTCTGTTGATTGTAAAATTTGATCTATTAAAGTACCCCCAACAAGTCCGTGTCCGAAGATGGCTAAGTTTACTTTTTTTGCGATTCCGAAAATTTGTCCATGAATTACGTTTAAAGCTTTTTTTGCTTCTTCTTTTTTAACAACAAGCGAGATGTTTTTTCCCGTTACAGTATTGTTGAATAAAATAGGGGTGATTTTATTTTTAACTAAAGCAGCATAAGGTTTATCAAATGTATTTAAATCCTGACCAACAATAGAGATTACTGCTATATCGCTTATGATTTTGATACGGTCTACATCTTTTGTATAAAAATCGTTTTTAAATTCTTGTTTTAAAGCCTTAACAGCCTTATCGGCATCTTTGGACTCAACAATAAAGCCTAGACCTCTTTCTGAGGAACCTTGAGATATTACTCCTACACTGATATTTTGTCTGGCTAGTGTTGTAAAAACTCTTGCATCAATACCAACAATGCCCAAAAGTCCACGACCTTCAAACTGAATAAGTGCATTGTCGGACTGAACAGAAAGTGATTTAATACCTTGTGCACTTGGTTTTGCTGAAATTAGCGTACCTGTGTTATCGGGATTTAATGTATTTAAAATTCGAAGAGGAATATTGTTTTCCAATAAAGGGACAATCGTTTTAGCATGTAAAATAGAAGCACCAAAATTGGCTAGTTCGTTAGCCTCGTCAAAATGAAGTTCTTCAATTTTTTGCGCATTCTTTACCCATTCTGGATTAGCAGTATATATGCCATCCACATGGGTATAATTTTGTAATTCATCTGCCTGGATAAAATTAGCCAATAAAGCAGCAGAGTAATTACTGCCATTTCTGCCCAAAGTCACGGTTTCACCTTTATTTGTAGAACCAATAAAACCAGTAACAACAGCAATACACTGTGGATCTAATTCGTGGAAGAATTTTTGAGTCTTGGATTTTGATATTTCTTGGTTTGCTTGAGCACTTCCAAAATTATTATCTGTTATAAATATTTCTCGACTATCTACTGCTATTGCTTTTATACCTTGTTCAATAAGTTTCTGTGTTAATATTTTACTAGAAATTATTTCACCTTGAGCAAGAATTTGATCTTTAATCTTTAGGTTGTAATCTTCAATTAAAGACACACCCTCATATAGTTTTTCTAAAACTTCTATCTCTTTACCAATATCTGCTCCAATGTGGTAATTTCGATTTTTAAACTCCAAGAAGGCTGTAAGGTAATCTTGTTGATTTTTAGCTAAATCAAGTATATGTTCTAAAGTATCGGTAGTGTTTCCTATGGCTGAAACCACCACAGCTATTTTGTCATGTTTAGCTTTATTTTTAATGATTTGAATTACTTTATCGAAACTTTGTCCTGATGCAAGTGATTTCCCTCCGAATTTTAATACTTTCATGGTACTGATTTATTTAAAAATATTTATTAATAGGTTATTTAGTTGGTCATATTCAATTAAAAATGCATCATGACCGTGTATAGATTCAATTTGTTTAAACGTATAATTAGCTTTGAGATCTTTAATGTCTAGAAATGCTTTTTCTTGTTCTTGGGCTGTAAACATATAATCTGAATCCACGGCAATACTTAATATATTTGTGGACGAATTTGCAATTATTTGACTAATTGTTTGGTTAGGATAATTCTGTCCAATTGTTTTTAAAAGATGATTCATTAATTTATAAGCCTTTAATTCAAAGCGTTGTTCTAAAGCTTTTCCATGATAGTTTAACCAATCCTCTACTAGATATTTATTTTGATTTTCTAATTTTTGATTATCAAACTTCTCTTTAAATGATAATGGAGTTCTGTATAAAAGCATAGCATGTTGGCGTGCATCATTAATAGGTGTTTTAGAGTTATTTAATATCTGATCTTGTACATAAGAATTTGCAATTAACCAATCGGATGCTTTATAAGAGCTTGCTATTGGAATTAAATGCTTAATGGTATCTGGTTTTTGAAAGAACATTTCCCAAGCGATGCCGCCCCCTAGGCTGCCGCCCACTATAGCAAAAAGCTTATTAATTTTCAAAACTTGTAGAGCTTGCCAAAAATAGTTTGCAATGATTTGAGTATTAACTTGTTTGTAATTTTCTATAAGATCTTCTTGCTTTGCATTGTATCCATTACCCGGGATGTCAAAACAGATAACGGTGTATTTATTTAAATCAATCACTTTATTATAATCCACTAATGTCTTCCACCAACCACTAGGTCCACTTACTTGACTATTACCTGTTAAGGCATGATTTATCAGGACCACGGGAGCGCTATGAAGAGGTTTACCAAAAACTTGATAAGTTAAATGAGTTTGGTTATTGGCATGTAGATTTAAAATAGGATCTTTTATCGTTACTCTTTGCAAGGTATTCATTGGGGAGTGATGGATTAAATTTTTTCTAGTGCTTGTTGTAAATCGTTAATTAATTGTTCGGGCTCTTCCAGGCCTACCGATAGTCTAATTAAACTATCTGTTATTCCAGCTTGAATTTTTACGTGTTCTGGAACCGATTGGTGAGACATCTGACTAGGTAGATTTGATAAACTTTTAATACCACCTAGGCTATCTCCAAGATGAAATAACTCTAAAGATTTAATAAGCTTTAAAGCATCTTCTTTCGTGTTTTGTTTTAGATCAAAACTTATAACACCTCCAGGATATTTTTGTTGTTTTTTAGCCAATTCATATTGTGGATGGCTCGCTAAACCTGGATAGTAAATATTATTTACCTTGGGATGATTCTCTAGATACTGGGCAACTATCTGTGCGTTTTGACTATGTATCTTATAACGATATGCCAAGGTCTCTATGCCTCTGATGGTCAAAAAGCTATCAAAAGGGCTTAGAATTGCCCCTGTTGCATTTTGATGAAACTTGAGTAAATCACCTACTTGTTCAGTTTTAGTTACCACTAATCCTGCCATAACATCGCAATGACCATTGATGTACTTTGTAGCACTGTGAATAACTACATCTGCGCCTAAATCCAATGGTTTTTGACTTATAGGACTAGCAAAGGTGTTATCCACGCATAATAGAATTTCATTGGCCTTTGTATATTGTGCAATAGCAGATATATCAGCAATTTTTAAATTTGGATTACTTGGGGATTCTAGCCAAACAAGCTTAGTGTTTTTTTGGATTGCATTTTTTACGTTCTCTGGTATACTTGTGTCCACATAGGTAATCTGTATATCAAATTTTTTGTACACATTTTCAAATAACCGATAAGCTCCACCATATATGTCCTTTACAGCTACTATGTGATCATTGGCACTTAAGGTTTTTAAAACAACATCGATTGCTGCTAATCCACTTGAAAAAGCAAGTCCCCTTACTCCATTTTCTAAAGAAGCTATTAGATTTTCTAACACTTGTCTAGTAGGATTATTTGATCTGGAATAATCAAAACCTTGATTAACCCCAGGTGCCTGTTGTTTAAATGTAGAAGCTTGATATATAGGAACTGCAATGGCTCCTGTATAAGGATCTATTGGTATATTTTTTAAAATTTCGGTTTGTGTGCTCATAATCTAAGTTATCTGATTGGTTTAGTAAAAAAAGCTCTGTTTTTATAGCGTTTGAAAAACTTGTTCTAAGTCATTTTTTAAGTCCTGGATATCTTCAATCCCCACAGAAAGTCTTATTAAATCATCGGATACTCCTGTGGACTTTTGTTCATTTACAGTAAGTTGCTGGTGCGTGGTTGACGCGGGGTGAATAATTAGCGACTTTGTATCACCTATATTTGCTAGAAGGGAGAATAATTTGGTGTTATTGGCTACAGTTTTTGCTGCTTCAAAGCCTTTTTTTAATCCAAAAGTTACTACACCACTTTGTCCTTTAGGTAAGTATTGTTGAGCAAGTTTATAATATGGACTTGATTTTAAGCCTGGATAGTTTACCCAAGCTACTTGTGGTTGTTGCTCTAACCATTGTGCTAACTCTAGAGCATTTTGGCTATGTTTTTCAATTCGGATTGGCAGAGTTTCTAAACCTTGGATTATTTGAAAGGCATTAAAAGGGCTTAAAGCAGCTCCTAAATCACGCAATCCTTCGATTCTAGCCTTTGCAATAAAAGCAGCATTTCCCAAAGCTTGATGATATATTAGGCCATGATAGCCAGCTGCCGGTTCAGTGAATTCTGGGAATTTCCCGCTACTCCAATCAAATGTTCCTGCATCAATGATTGCTCCGCCTAAAGAGGTTCCATTTCCCGAAATATATTTTGTTAAGGAGTGTACCACGATATTGGCTCCGTGATCAATAGGACGTAATAAATAAGGTGAGGCTACAGTATTGTCAACAATTAAAGGAATTTTAAATTCTTTTGCTATTTTGGAGATTGCTTGAATATCAACAATATCTAATTTTGGGTTTCCTAAACTTTCAATAAATATAGCTTTTGTATTTTCAAGAATATTTTCTTTAAAGCTTTCTATGTCTAAAGGATCTACAAATGTTGTATTTATTCCAAATCGTGGTAAGGTAACATTCAAAAGGTTATAGGTTCCCCCATAAAGACTTGAGGAGGATACGATGTGATCACCTGCTTTAAGTAATGTTAATAATGTTGTTGAAATGGCAGCTGCTCCAGATGAGGTAACAACTGCTCCAATTCCATTTTCTAAAGCAGCAAGTCTTTTTTCCAAGATATCGTTTGTAGGGTTGTTTAATCTAGTGTAGATATAAGCAGGAATGCTTAGATTAAAGGCTCCAGCGGCATGGTCCGCATTGTCAAAAACATAAGAGGATGTTTGATAAATTGGCACAGCTCTAGTTGAAGAGGTTTGGTTTGTATCATGTCCTGCATGTAGGGCTTGTGTTGAAAAATTTAATGTACTCATAACTAAGGTTTTTTTAAGATAAATTATTAAAAGGCAAAAAAAAAAGGTTCTCTCGAATTGCCGAGAGAACCTTTGGTTTGTAAATGTGTTTTTACAATACTAACTGTTTGCTTCAGGCAATAGAGGAGGTGGGGACATCATCATGTCCATCATCATCATCATCATTGCCATCATTTTGTTAGTAGAGAAAATCATTTTTGTATTTTATTATAGTTGAATTTGTTTTTAAAAAAAAGAGCCCTTGCTTTATATGCAAGGGCTCTAGTTATTATATGTATATTAAGATTATGCATGTAACAGCCCTTGCGCAGTTTTGCGCATCATCATAGCCATCATCATATTAGTTAATCTTAAGTTCATTTTCTTTAAATTGTTTTTAGTCCCATTGGACAGTGCAAATATGGTAAATAATATTTATATAAAACAAATAATTTTGAATAAATTTTATTTATCTAGATAAAAGTCTTTTGTAAGTTCTTTGTAATCAGCAGTATATGTGTGTCTTTCTATTTCTATTACTAACTCATTAACAGGGATTTTTTCAATTCGACTTCTTGAAAAAGCAATCAAGGATCGTTTAACAGGAGCATCTTTATGACCTTTCACTCTTGTAACTTTGAAGGGGAATATATGAAATTCGGCTGCAAGGTACATGATTTTCTGCTCTTCTTTAAAAGGAACGATAACGCTAAATATTCCATTTTCTGAGAGAAAGTACTCAACAGCTTCAATTAATAAGTCAAATGGTAGAGAGTCTTGAAACCTAGCTTGATCTCTAGTCTTTTGTAGAGAATAATAATTTTCACTAAAAAAAGGAGGATTAGATATGATTAAGTCATAAGAATGATCAATCTGATTGGCAAAGTCTTCTAAGTTAGCGTGATAGCAAAAAAGGCGGTCACCCCAAGGACTGTTTTCAAAATTTTCCACCGCCTGTTCATGGGCTAAAGGATCGATTTCTACAGCATCGATTTGTTGGGCATGTGTTCTTTGTGCCATCATTAGTGATAGCAAGCCGGTACCTGCACCTATATCTAGGATGCTTTGTGGAGAATTGTTAACTGGAGTCCAAGCTCCAAGTAACACCCCATCGGTACCTACTTTCATAGCACACTTATCTTGATCAATACGAAATTGTTTGAATTCAAACATATTTAATTATCTAAATAAATATCTAATAGACCTGCTGGTGTTTTTAAAATAAGTTTTTTATTGTCTCTGTCCACTTTTTCAATAAATGGATCAATCATTGGCACTAGAATTTCTGTTCCATTTCTGTCAATTACAAACAGTGCTTGACTCACACTATCATTAATATGATCTAGGACACCTATATGACCATAGTTAACATCCTCTACATCAAAACCTATGATTTCATGGAAGTAGAATTTGTTACCCTCTAATTTTGGTAGTGTGCTAAGAGGAAGGTATAGTTGACAACCGATTAAGTCTTCAGCTTCTTCTTCTGATTCACAATCTTCAAACTTTATCCTTAGGAAATCATTTTTATGCAAAAAAGCGCTTTCTATAAAAAAAGGAATCAGTTGTCCGTCTTGATCGACAAACACTGATTCCAGATTTTCATATAACTCAGGTTCATCGGTATCCAAATAGGCCAATACTTCCCCTTTAAAGCTGAATTTTTTTGCGATTTTGCCTAAATAGAAACAATCTTTTTTATGCATATCGCTGTAAAATTATGCTTGAGTTTCTTCGTTAGATTCTTCAGCAACTTCTTCTGTTGCAGTTTCAGCAGCAGCAGCAGTTTCAGCAGCAGCTTTTGCCTCAGCAGCAGCAGCAGCACGTTTTGCATTAACTTCCTTCTCAGCAGCTAATCTCTTAGCTTTCTCAGCAGCTTTAGAAGAAGATAATCCTTCTTTAGCAGCGTTAATTCTGTTTGCTTTTTCTTCTAACCAAGCTGCAAATTTAGCATCAGCTTGTTCTTGCGTAAGAGCTCCTTTTCTAACTCCACCTTGTAAGTGGTGTTTTAATAAAGCACCTTGGCTTGAAAGAACTGTTTTAGCAGTATCTGTTGGTTGTGCACCGTTGAATAACCATTTAACAGCTGAATCAACATTGATATCAATTGTTGCAGGGTTTGTATTAGGATTGTAAGTTCCAATTTTTTCTAAGAATTTACCATCTCTTTTTGCACGTGCATCAGCAGCTACTACCCAGTAAAAAGGTTTTCCTTTTTTACCGTGTCTTTGTAATCTAATTTTTACAGACATAATATTAATTTATTTAGAGGTACCCGACCTCAGGTTAAAAATTTTTGCAAAGTTACATGTTTTTTTCTTACAATTAAAAAATATAACGTAAAAATAAATAGGAAGTAAGTGGTTGTATTGCAGATAAATAAAAACAGAACAATGTCAGGGTAATTTAAATAGTTTTTGTATCTTGTTTATAAGTTAAAGTTTTATTAAAATTCTTCTTTTTTCATTAGTTTAAATACTATACTTTTGCTTTTAAGGTTATTTATGTAATAATAGGGAAATATGAAAAAAATAATAGGGCTTCTTGCGTGCCTTTTTTTATTGTTAGCATGCGAGAATGATGTAGAGACTAGTGATCCGGGTATGCAGGCTCTAACCAATAATGAGGATTCACAACAGGCTTTTGTTTTTCAAAAGTGGCGACCAGAGTTTATTTATGCTACTTTGGCAAATGAAAGTGTTTTGCAACTTAAAGGAGAGACCGATACGACAAGGTTTACCATTCGTATTCCTTATGTTATTCATCCAACCGAAGATACTGTTATTATTTTAGGTGAAAGAATACACGAGGGAAGCGCAAGTGAAAATGATGCGATTTCCAAGGATATTAAAGCAAGTCAGGTAGATGCAGCCTATGCTATTTACACGCTAAGAGATAAGTTTGATCGTCAAATAGTAGGGCAGTATCAAACTAACCAGACCGATGAGAGTAACTCTTATGGGAAGGTAATATTGTATGGTTTAAACAAGCAAATGCCTGGAACAATTAGTGGGGAATTTTATATCAACCTTGATTTAGATACGAAAAACTCCATACCTAGTAACCCAAAGCATAAAGAGCGTTTTGAAAAATTAGCAAAAAAGAAAGAATTTACCCAAGGATATTTTTATAGAATTCCTTTGGAGGCTGCCAATTAACATATTGTAAAGAGACGATTCTAAAAGAATCGTCTTTTTTTTATACCTTTGTTTTACTTATTTTATAGTCTATTTCGACTTAAACATCTAAAAATCAGGTATGTATTTAATTTTTGATACGGAAACCACAGGTCTTCCTAAAAGCTGGTCAGCACCCATTAGTGATACAGATAATTGGCCACGATGTGTCCAAATAGCATGGCAATTGCATGATGCAATGGGTAATGTAATAGAACATCAAGATTATTTAATTAGACCTGAGGGATTTGATATCCCTTACGATTCTGAGCGTATTCATGGAATTTCAACGGAGTTAGCCCAAGAACAAGGTGAAGACTTAAAAATTGTATTACAAAAATTTAATGAGGCTTTAGGTAAAGCTAAATTTATTGTAGGGCAAAATTTAGGTTTTGACATTAATATCATGGGTTGTGAGTTTTATCGCTTTGGTATAAGTACGGTGATGCAGAGTATCTCGGTATTGGATACTTGTACAGAGGTAACGGCTGAATTGCTACAGCTCCCTGGTGGACGCGGTGGTAGATATAAGCTTCCGACTTTAACGGAATTGCATTCCTATTTGTTTGGGGTTGCTTTTGGCGAGGCTCATAATGCCACGGCAGACGTGGAGGCTACGGCAAGATGTTTTTTTGAGTTACTACGAAAAGGTGTGTATACCAGTGAACAGCTCCAAAGTAATGCTAATTATTTACATGAATTTAAGGTTTATAACCCAAAGCCGTTTGAGTTAATTGGATTAAGACATATTAATTTAAAGAAAGCCTCAGATCAAATTCGAGCCAGATTAGCTAAGCAACAAAGTCCGGTTCAAACCATTATAACCCAGCAAGATAGGGAGCTTTTTGAGAAGTCTAAATTTACTCATTTGCATACTCATACTCAATTTTCCATATTGCAAAGTACAATTGCTATTGGAAAGTTGGTGCAAAAAACAGCTGAACTTCAGCTTCCTGCCGTAGCTATGACAGATCATGGTAATATGATGGGAGCTTTTTTATTTGTAAAAGCCGTGAGTGATTACAACAAATCTTTAACGGCTATAAACCAACAAAAAATCCAACAAGGTGATAAACCTTTAGAGGAATTAAAACCAATTGTTGGTTGTGAGTTCTTTGTTTGTGAGGATCATACAGATAAGAAGAAAAAAGATAATGGTTATCAAATAGTTCTTCTTGCAAAAAATAAAAATGGTTATCATAATTTGGCCAAAATGGCCTCTATAGCTTATACAGATGGTTTTTACTATGTACCTAGGATAGACAAGAATATTATCTCTCAGTACAAGCAAGACATTATGGTTTTAAGTGGGAGTTTGTATGGAGAGGTATCTAGTAAGATTTTAAACATTGGAGAACGTCAAGCCGAGGAAGCTCTTTTGTGGTGGAAAAATGAATTTGGGACAGATTTTTATGTTGAAGTGATGCGTCACAATCAAGAGGATGAGAATCGTGTTAATCAAGTACTGATTCCTATGGCTCGTAAACATGATGTGAAATTAGTAGCTACCAATAATGCATACTATTTAGATAAAAAAGATGCAAATGCACATGATATTTTACTTTGCGTAAAGGACGGGGAGAAGCAATCCACACCAATTGGAAGAGGTAGGGGGTATAGATATGGATTACCTAACCAAGAATATTATTATAAATCTGAATCTGAGATGAAAGCTCTTTTTCAAGATGTGCCTGATGCAATATATAATATCCAAGAAGTTGTAGATAAGGTGGAACCTTTTGTATTACATCGAGATGTGCTTTTACCTAAGTTTGATATTCCTGCGGAATTTCAAGACCCTAGTGATTTGCTAGGGGATGGAACCGGGAAAAAAGGAGAGAATAATTTTTTACGACATTTAACTTACCAGGGAGCAAAAAAACGATATAAACAAATTACGGCAGAAATAACCGAGCGTTTGGATTTTGAGTTGGAAACTATTGAACGCACAGGTTATCCCGGATACTTTTTAATTGTTCAAGATTTTATTGCCGCAGCTCGAGAAATGGGAGTTTCAGTAGGTCCAGGTCGTGGTTCTGCTGCGGGTTCAGCTGTTGCATATTGTTTGGGAATTACCAATTTAGATCCTATTGAATACGATTTGCTTTTTGAGCGTTTCTTAAATCCAGATCGTGTTTCTATGCCTGATATTGATATTGATTTTGATGATGAGGGAAGAAGTAAGGTTATGGATTATGTAATAGATAAGTACGGAGCCAATCAAGTGGCTCAAATTATCACTTATGGTAAAATGGCTACGAAATCTGCAATTAGAGATACTGCTAGGGTTTTAGATTTACCTTTGTTTGAAGCAGATCGGATTGCTAAATTAATCCCGGCAATGATGCCTTCAAAATGGAATTTAAATAGATTCTTAAGTGAGGATGAACAGGCAATAAAAGCAGTTTTAAGACAGGAAGATTTTGATAAGATAAAGGAATTAATAGCCTTGGCTAAAGATGATACTTTGGCTAGTGAAACCATTCAGCAAGCAAAAATTTTAGAAGGTTCCATGCGTAACACAGGAATACATGCTTGTGGGGTAATCATTACCCCTGATGATATTACTAAGTTTGTTCCTGTAACTCTTGCAAAAGACTCTGATTTATACGTAACTCAGTTTGATAACTCAGTTGCCGAGAGTGCTGGTTTATTGAAAATGGATTTCTTGGGTCTGAAGACTTTAACCTTAATTAAAGATACAGTTAAGCTTGTTAAGTTTAGAAGTGGAATTGAAATTGACCCAGATCAGATTCCAATTGACGATAAAAAAACATATGAGCTGTTTCAAAGAGGAGAAACAGTAGGGGTGTTTCAATATGAATCTCCCGGCATGCAAAAACACATGCGAGATTTAAAACCTACGGTTTTTGGGGATTTAATTGCAATGAATGCTTTATATAGACCAGGCCCCATTGAATATATTCCTTCTTTTATTAATAGAAAAAACGGAACAGAACCTATTGTCTATGATCTAGATGCATGTGCGGAATATTTACAAGAAACCTATGGTATTACTGTCTACCAGGAGCAAGTGATGCTTTTATCACAAAAATTGGCAGACTTTACAAAAGGGGAAGCGGATGTTTTGCGTAAGGCTATGGGAAAAAAGCAAAAGGATGTTTTGGATAAAATGAAGCCTAAGTTCTTAGCTCAAGCCAGTGCAAAAGGTCATGATGAAATTATTTTAGAAAAAATTTGGAAGGATTGGGAAGCTTTCGCATCTTATGCATTTAATAAATCACACTCGACTTGTTATGCGTGGATTGCTTATCAGACTGCTTATTTAAAGGCGCATTATCCGGCGGAATACATGGCTGCGGTGTTGTCTAATAATATGAATGATATTAAACAAGTCACCTTTTTTATGGAGGAGTGTAAGCGAATGGGATTACATGTTTTGGGTCCCGATGTTAATGAGTCATATTATAAGTTTACGGTAAACGAGGATTATGCCATTCGCTTTGGAATGGGTGCTATTAAGGGAGTTGGGCAAGGCGCTGTAAATACGATCGTGGAGAATCGAAAGGATGGGAAATATACATCTATTTTTGATTTAGCTAAGCGAGTAGATTTAAGAGCAGCTAATAAAAAGGCTTTTGAAAATTTGGCTTTAGCAGGAGGGTTTGATTGTTTTTTAGGTACTCATAGGGCACAATATTTTTACAGTGATACACCAGATAGTCCTGCTTTTTTTGAAAAAGCTATCCGTTTTGGATCCAAGAGTCAAGAGAATGATAATTCTTCTCAATTTAGTTTATTTGGAAGCAGTGAAGAGGTTGCAATTCCAGAACCTGTTTTTCCAATTTGCCCAGAATGGACTACTATGGAAAAGCTAGCAAAAGAAAAAGAGGTAGTGGGAATTTATATATCTGGACATCCTTTAGATGACTTTAGGCATGAAATAAAATATTTTTGCAATGCTTCTGTTGAGCAAATGGGTAATTTAATACCATTCACTGGACGTGTGGTTAGCTTTGCAGGCATGATAAGCGATGTTCAATTTCGTACATCCGCCAAGGGTAAAGATTGGGCAGCGTTTACTTTAGAGGGTTATGATGAGGGTTTTGAGTTTAGGCTGTTTAATGAAGATTTTTTAAAGTTTAGGCATTTTTTATTACAAAATACCTTTGTCTTTGTTAAGGCACAGGTTAAAGAGGGGTGGATAAGGAAAGATACCGGAGAGAGATCTGAACCTCGTTTACAATTTTTAGAAATGCGTTTACTTCATGAGGTAATACCAAGTCTTGCAAAAAATCTTTCAATTAGAATGAATATTCATGAAATAAAAGGGGATTTAATTAACGAGTTAAGACTAGTTTTTGATAGACATCATGGGGATAAAAACGTCTTATTCGAGGTAGTGGAATTAGAGAAGATAAAGGCGGCGATTTCAAAGAGCGAAATGCCAAATTATTTAGAATTTGACTCAGAAGATCCAATACAGGATAATGGGTTTGAGTCACCTGAGTTTGTAATGCCTTTAGAGCCTTTAAACAGGGAAGAGTTTCGTGTAATAAACAAAGTTGAGTTTTCCAGTAGATCGGCAAGAATTGATATTAGTTCAGAACTATTAGAAGAGTTAGAGTTATTGCAAGTTGACTTTAAAGTAAATTAGTGTTATTGATAGTTGTATAGATAAAATTGTTTTAAAGTAAACAGGAAAGTTTAAATTATTTACTAGATTTGTCAGTATAACAAAAAAACTTATTAAAGATGGCATTAGAAATAACAGATGCTACTTTTGAGGAAGTAGTATTAAAATCAGAGAAGCCCGTAGTGGTTGACTTCTGGGCAGTATGGTGTGGACCATGTAAAATGTTAGGTCCAGTAATTGAAGAATTAAGTACAGAATATCAAGGAAAAGCAGTAGTTGGTAAAGTAGATGTTGATGCAAATCAAGAATTTGCTGCTAAATTCGGTATTCGTAATATTCCTACAGTGTTAATTTTCCAAAATGGAGAAGTAGTTGGGCGTCAAGTTGGAGTTGCTCCAAAGCAAACTTATGCAGATGCTATTGATGCTTTATTATAATATCATAGGGATATCTGTAATAAAAATATAAGAGAAATCTTACGTGAAAAAATCTTCGGTAAACGAAGATTTTTTTCGTTTAAGATGTAGTAGAAGCTAGAGTAGATAAGGTGTGGGTAAAAATATTTAAATTTTATCATTTTATAGATTATTGATTTTCAGGCAGGTTAAAAAAAACTTTAAAAAAATAGTATTTTTTTTCGCCCTAGGATTTGCAAGTGATTAAAATGGTTGTATATTTGCACCGCATTACAGCAATAACGACGAAGGTTTGGTAGTTCAGTTGGTTAGAATACATGCCTGTCACGCATGGGGTCGCGGGTTCGAGTCCCGTCCAGACCGCAAAAGAGAGTTAAGCATCTCTGAAAAATTGGAGATGCTTATACAATCTACTCTTAAGAAAGAAAGAAGTTTTAAAACTTTGATTTTTTAAAAAAAGAGTTATCTTTGTCAAGAGTAATGATTTTTTTGGTTAATACTGGTTTGGTAGTTCAGTTGGTTAGAATACATGCCTGTCACGCATGGGGTCGCGGGTTCGAGTCCCGTCCAGACCGCCAGTATAAAAGAAGCCTCTCACAAGTTGGGGGGCTTTTTTTGCCCTGTAAAAATGTCGCTATTTTTACGAGGTTCTAAAAATTAGTTGTGTTGTTAAGTGCCTAAAAGCACTAAGGTTTAGTAGTTAGACCAATGAAAAGCTTTCCTAGTGCAGGAGAGCTTTTTTAAAACACAAAGACATACAATCTGGTTTGGTAGTTCAGTTGGTTAGAATACATGCCTGTCACGCATGGGGTCGCGGGTTCGAGTCCCGTCCAGACCGCCAGTAAAAATACCTCTCAAGAGTTGGGAGGTTTTTTTTGCCCTGTATAAAAGCTAGGGTTAAAAATTAGTTGTGTTGTTAAGTGCTTAAAAGCACTAAGGTTTAGTAGTTAGACCAATGAAAAGCTTTCCTAATGCAGGAGAGCTTTTTTAAAGCACAAAAAGACATATAAATCTGGTTTGGTAGTTCAGTTGGTTAGAATACATGCCTGTCACGCATGGGGTCGCGGGTTCGAGTCCCGTCCAGACCGCCAGAGCTGAATCTAAGGGGTTTAGCAATCATACTCTTTACTAGGTATGATATAAAAACTAGTTGTGTTGTTAAGTGCCTAAAAGCACTAAGGTTTAGTAGTTAAACCAATGAAAAGCTTTCCTAGTGCGGGAGAGCTTTTATTTTATTTGGTTTGGTAGTTCAGTTGGTTAGAATACATGCCTGTCACGCATGGGGTCGCGGGTTCGAGTCCCGTCCAGACCGCTAAAGAGCACATGGAAAGCTATTTCATTAATTTTAATGGAATAGCTTTTTTTTTGGTGTTATTTAATGTACAAATTAGGACTTATCTTTTTTTGGTATGTAGTTGTTTTAAGTTTTTTCCTTGAAATTACCTTTATTTTTATCAACTGATTTAGGGCTTTGAGGTAAAGCAAAAAATATATTAATAAGCAATATTTTTCGAATGCAAAATTTATGTTATGTTTGCACTAGATTTTGGTGTTGCTATTATATAACATATAAAAGCGATGAAAAGAGAATCAGGTGTGAATCCTGAACAGACCCGCTGCTGTAAGCTCTAGTAAAAGTCCTTGAACATAACTTATATCCACTGTTTTTTATTAAAATGGGAAGGTAGTTCAAAGATGGAGTAAGTCAGAAGACCTGCCAAATTCTTTAGTTTTAAGGCTTTCGGGGTACGAAGATAGAAACGCAAAAGATTCCGTTATTTTTCACTTTATAAACAATGTAAGTGATTGGTTTAACTTTTGTTTTTTGAAAAAACATCATACTACCTTTTTTAAGCTATCAAATAATTAACCAACTTGTTTAAATGCAGATAATTTTATTGAAGCTTCTATTGATTATTGTTTATCGTTTGAAGGTGTTTGCTGTTTTTAAAATTAGTGTGATCTTTTTTAAAGAGATGCTTCTTTGGTTATTATTTCCTTTTTTTATTGTTAGTCCACGGTATTTTCATAATCAAACTATAGATGTGGTTTTAGGCTCAAAAGTTTTATGAAAATCTGTAAAATACAAAGGGATTACGATGCATTAAGGTATTCATTATTATAACCTATTCACTAATATATAAATCATAAAAAATGAAAAAAATTACATTTCTATTAATCTCGTCTTTGTTATATCTAACTAGTTGTTCTAGTGATGATGTAACACGTGAATTAAGTATACCCCGAGTATCCATTGAAAACTTGTCCGAATCTACTTCCACGGCTCAAGGAGATACAATTTTTTTAAAGGCAAATATTAAAAGCACAAGGGAGAGTTCTGTTATTTGGTCTTTAGATGGTGAAAAGTTTAAGGGTACCGATGATTTAATTTTTAAATTCGTTTCTGATCAAATCGGATCTCATGAAATTGAGCTTTTTTCTTCAAATTCTGACGGGCAAGCAAGTAGTAGTATAACCATTGATGTGTATGGAAAGTATAAATATGGTACTTTTGTTTTAAATGAGGGAAATATGACCACAGGTAGTGGTTCTTTGTTATTTATTTCTCCTCAAGGGGTTGCTACCGATAGTGCTTATTATAAAGCAAACGGTTCGTTTTTAGGAAATGTTAGCCAGGACTTATTTATAAGCGAAGGAAGAATATTTATTATTTCTCAAAACGGATCTAATGATGGTACTTTGGTTGTAGCAAATGCCGAGACTTTAAAAAAGGAAATGTCATTCAATGGAGAATTATCTTCTTTAAGTTGGCCAAGTCATGTAGCGGTTTTAAAAGATTATGTATTTATTCGCGATAATAATGGAGTTCATCGTTTTAATATCCGTACAAAAGAGCTTGAGTTAATACCAAATACAAGAGGTGCTTTAAAGAATCGTATGGCTGTTGTAAATAACAAAGTGTTTGTTCCTGGAAATAAATCTGTTTTAGTAATACAAGGTGATAATCTAGAGGTTTCACATGTGATTGATATGCCAGGTGCAGTATCCGGGGTTATTAAAACATCAGATGGAAATTTATATGTTTCTACAACAGGGAGTCCTAATAAAATTACCAAAATAAGTGCAACGGATTATTCTGTTATTCAAGAAAATGAAATTACACAAGGTAAAGTTGGTGCAGGTTGGGGGGCTACTCCTGGTATTAGCGCAAAAGGGGATACAATTTATTTTAGTAATGCAAGTACTACTATTTATAGACATGTTTTCTCTTTACAACAAACAGAACTGGTAGCCAATGTAAAGGACTATGTTGAAGATGCTAATATTGTATATAATAACCTAGCTGTTCACCCTATTACTGGTCAGGTATATTTCAATACAATTAAAGGATATGGTTGGGATTACTTAATTAATAGTCTTAGCGTTTTTAATTTCTCTAAAAACCCTATTTTAGTTGAAAATTATAAGGATCTTACTGATTTTCCTGCTGGAATCTTTTTTACTTATGATTTCTAAGAAATTTATATAAGACAAGGATATGTTTTTTTTTAAAACCTAGCTTCTTTGTTTGTAAATAATAAAGTCCGAATACTTCTTTATAGAGGTTTTCGGGCTTTTTTTAATTAGCTAAATTGTACAATAGGCTATTTTATCATACCTTTAACACCTTAACCATAGGCTTATTTTATTTGGAGATTATACGACTTTTTACAAGAAGATTCAAAAAAGGTATAGCAAGAAAGTAAGTTAATTTATCTAGTATTTGTTTGCTAACATAGTCATGACTATTAGGCATACTATTTGCTAAGAGTAGAGCAGTAAAATTAGATGCATATTTTTTAAAATACCTCAACAATGAAGAGATTCTTATTCTATTTTAACTTTTTAGTGCTTTTATCAATCACTGGAATTATTTCTAGTTGTTCAAGTGATAAACCCATTGCTATTGAAACTCCAGTGGTAGAATTAGTTGAAATCACTACTGTAACTAGAGATTCCGCTTTAGTGACTTATAATGTAACAGGATTAGAGCTTTTATCCCATGGGGTTCGCTACGCAACTAACCTGCAAGATTTAAAAAATCAGAAATTAATAAGTGCTAGTGATGGGAAGGTAAGTATAGGTGATTTGAATTACAATACTCTTTATTATATTCAAGCTTTCGCTACCAACGTACTGGGTAGTAGTCAAAGTGAAGTAATGAGCTTTATTACCTCGGGGCCAAGTAGTTTTATGGAATTTGAAAACATGCAAGCTCTAAGGGACTATATAGAAAAATATCCGCTTGCTGAACCAGAGCTTCAAAGCCTTGCTATAGGTGGAGAGTTATCAGAATCGGATTATATGGAAATAGGTGATTTGGGCGGGCAAGGTGGTAGATTTCCTAATCTAAGTCATTTAGAACTTTCGCAAGTGCAAAGTATTGCACCTTATTCTTTTGCAAAAACCTTTAGTAATGCTTATAGATGGTTAACAGGTATCAGTGCTCCAATGTGTTTAGTGGTAGAACGTTTCGCTTTTATGGATTGTCAAGCATTAGTAGATATTGAATTGCCTATGGTAAATACCCTAGAGAGTTTTTCACTGTATAATATTGGATTAAAATCTTTTAGCTCGAAAAATTTTCCTAGTCTTGTTACCTTGGAAGATTTTGCTTTAGCTAGCGCTGATATTTCTAGCATTCAACTCCCTACGGTAAAGAATATTGGTTCTGTTTTACAAGGAGCAACTAACTTACAAGTTGTTGAATTAGGGCTTGAAATTATTCCTGAGAAAATGATGGCCTTTAGCGATGGAATTACAGAGTTAGGAGAAGGGTCGTTTCCCGTAGCCACTAGCATTGGAAGAAATGCTTTTGAAGGCTGTACAAGTTTAAAAAGAGCACATTTTCCTTCTGTAAATACAATTGGTAGTTCGAGTTTTTCACAATGTGATAATTTGACTCAATTGCGATTTGACGCTGATATTTTGGAGGTAGATCCTCAGGCATTTCAAGGTTTTGATACCCAGGAATGTATCTTGTTTATAAATTCAAAAATGGCTGAGTCGGTAGAAGGTTCTCTTTGGTTAGGTAAAAATTGGAAAGCTATTTTTATATTGTAAAGTTTCGCAGATTAGTTAAGGCTTGTTGGTAAATAGTTACTAAGATATTTGTAAAGTGACAGTGTTTTGTTCAAGGGGGCTTTTGTCATGTAAATAAGTTAATAGGGATTGGTTTAACTTAACAACTAATTTTCTAGTCACTTTTTTTTAAAAAATTTCTAATCAAAGCTAATGTTTGAATTAAAATGGTTTAAATTACACTAAGTAAGTGATAGGTTTTAAAGTAGTAATTTGAAAAACAGCAGATAGGTAGGCTTATTTATAAAACTTGTGGTGTTTTATATACTAAATATTAGAATAAGTTAAAGCAAGGAGTGATGGTTATTTTTCAAAATAAACTTAGACATATATTTAGTCTTTCTAAGTAGATAATCCAATTATTGAAATCTAATAGGTGGCAAGATTTAATAAGGTCTATCAAAATAAAATAAGAAAACTCATTTTAATAACATTAAAATGAGTTTTCTTATTTTGTAGGTGATCTATTTATTTACAACTTCAATTTCTAAATCTCTCAATGTAAAGTAAGCAGGTGTATTCATTCCAAACTGTCCTACATCACTTGACTCAAGATAAAATACCAGGTATTTGATTTGACCTAATTGTTTTAGATCTACTTTTGTCCATTGGTCATTGATTTGTAGTTTGTCGGAAAAAAAATCAGCCAAATAATACTCAACACCTTGGGAGTTAATCACTTTTTTATCTTGGTCTAAACCATAGATTACTATTTTGAAGTAATCTCCTTTTTCAAATTTTTTTGCAAATGCATCTCCATTTACCATGGAGTAATAAGCATAAGGTGAATTTGCAACTTCAATCCATTGGGCAGCAGTTGGTCGATCTTGTTTTAGTTCTATGTAAGCATATGTCTGATCTAAGTCAATGTATGTTCCTTTTTGAATTTTTTCTGGTTTTTCTTGGGCATTAGCCACTAGAAAGCTTGTATCTGATTTGGCCATGGTTCCATACATTTTTCCATCATAGAATTCTGATTTATGGTCGGATTTATCTTGACTATTGGAAACAGTAAAACCTCTCCAATAGTTTCCATATTCACTTACGGTTACAAAGTGACTTATTTGGAAATTCTTGGAATCTAGGAAAACTTTTTCATTTGAAGAGGTCGATGGTGTTAGGGTATTTTCCCATATAAAGCCTTGCTCCACCGGTAGAGTTAGCTTAAAGGGGGAGAGGTCTAAATTTATTTTTTGTGATTGTGTAGTATCTGAAATTGAGTTATCGTCACTAGAGCAGCTAGCCAAAAAAATGGTTGTTAATAGCAATACAATAAAGCTATGTAACGAATTTTTAGTAAGAATCATTTTTGTTTTTTTATTTCGTTGAAATTATTTTTTGTTCCAAGTGTAAGTCTATTGCTCCTGCAACCTCGGTAGAGGTCTCGCCAAGAATTCCGGCCTGTTGATTTAAAGCACTATAAACACGAATAAAGTCTATGTATTTTAAATGGACTTTATTTCCATCTTTATCCACAGCCCAGTCAATGTCAATAGCACTGCGATTATCTGAATTAGGATGGTTATCTGCATATCCGTATTCAAAGGCGTCAAAAGCCCAATTACCATTGTTTTTGACATTATTAGGTAATAAAGTGCCCTTAAAGGTAATGGATTGCGCTTCAATCCATAAAGGGAAATAACTTTGAGAGTGGGAGGCGTTTTTGGACTTATATCCCTGATTGTTTTGATTATCCTGCCATCTAATATACTTATCTACTTGACCTTTGGCTGCATCTAAATCTGGATCGGGTTTAAAATATGTTATAGAGTAGTTTTTTATTGTTTTAGGATTATTATGTTCACTACCCATAATCTCAAACCACTCATCCGGGTCCGGTTTACCATTTTTGTTAAAGTCAACACCAACCATTATAATACCAGGTTCTGAACTAGCACTAGTGATTATTTGTCCATCAGAAACTTGGAAGGCATTTCCTAAAACTCTAAAGTCGGCTACTCCGGGTAGATTAATAATACTATGATCAAATGCAAATTCGATATAACCACCAAACCCTCCTAAGGAAACAAGCTCAGGCTTGTCTTTGGCTAATAAATCTTGAGCTTTTTGAATCATAGTTTGCTTTGTATCGCCTTTTTGGTATTTAGGGTATTTATTTACAAACTGACCATATGCTGGCTGGAAGTCATATACTTTTGTTAAGTGAGATTTAAAAGCAATTGGTTCTTTCTTTACGTGGATTTCGAATTCTTGGATTGTACTTTGTTGCTTGTCTGTAACCTCTACTTTGAAGCTATATATACCTAGATCTAAGGTTATAAATTCAAAATTTGGATTTGCTCCAAAGTCAATATTTGTAATTTTTTGGTTGTATTTTGTTTGTGTCCACGTAATTTCAGGATTATTAAAGCTCGATAAATCTGGTATGATTTTCAAAGGGGTACTTCTTGTTACATCGTAGGTTGAGTAAATATTTAAAGGTCCCTGAGGTATTTGTGGATTTTGTATATGATCTGTAGCGTTATCTGAGGAGCAAGCACTAAATATTATTGTGCCTACCCCCAGTATCGCATAGAAAGCGTAATGTAAAAGTTGTCTTTTCATTTGTTATTTTAAAGATGTAAATCTATTGCACCTGCTACTTCGGTAGATACTTCACCTAACCAACCGGCTTGTTGGTTTATTCCGGTATAAACGCGAATAAAGTCAATGCCTTTTAAATTAGCTGGATTACCATCTTTATCTACCGCCCAATCTATATTAATTTTACTTGCCTGATCGCTATTAGGAGCGTTATCTGCATAACCATACTCGTAGGCATATTGAACCCAATAAGTTCCATCTCCACTCTCATCGATTGAATTATCAGGTAATCTAGTACCTTTAAAGGTTATCGATTCTTCTTGTATCCATTGAGGAAAATAGCTTTGGTTGTGAAATACATTTTTAGGTTTATAACCTTGGTTACCTTGATTATCTTTATAAAAAACATATTGCTCTATCTCTCCGGCTTGTTGATCTAGCTCGGTACTGGGTTTAAAAAATGTGATTTCATAGTTATGAATCGTTTTAGGATTATTGTATTCGCTACCAGCGATTTCATACCATTCATCCGGATCTGGTTTACCATTACCGTTTTTATCAACACCAACAAGGATGATTCCAGGTTCGGAGCTACCTCCTCTTTGTCCCTGTGCGTTGTTACCCCAAAACGCATTTCCTAGAATTTGGAAATCTGGTTTTCCTGGGACATTTTCAATTGTATGATCAAAACCAAATTCTACATACCCACCAAATCCACCAAGTGAAATCATACTTGGTTTGTCAGTAGCTATAGCATCTGCAACTTTTTTTAACATGGTTTCTTTGGTATCTCCTGGCTCATATTGTGGTAGTTTATTAGTAAATTGACCATAGGCTGGTAGAAAATCAAATATTTTAGTAATATGTTTTCTATATTGAAACTCTAAATTGACTTGTTGATTGATTGAATCTATTTGTTGATTATTCAGTTCTGATTTATAATATAAAGTTCCTTGTATTACATAGGTATTTGACTTATTATCAACTAGAGAGATTTCTTTTGTAGTGCCAATAATGGAGTCTAGTTCTTGGTTATTTTTTTTGATTACTTTCCATTGATATGTGAAGGCATTACTTTGGATAACCTTTGGAGAAAGTTCTATGGCGTTATTAGTTAGTTCTTCATAGGAATTTTTGAGTTCGAATGGATTAGTAGAGTTCTTTAATTGCTCGAAGTAAGCATCTAATGAGGCATTCTCTGTAGATTGGTCATCGCTTGAACAACTGCTTGTTGTTATCGCAAATTGGAGAAAAAAGCAAAATAGTATTGCTTTTGTAATGAGATTTGATTTCATAATTTTTTAAAGTTTTATCGTTTTTTTATTGGTATAAAAGCTACATGTGCAGGTATATTTCCAGCTGTGGTACGCCATTTTAATTTTCCTTGAGCGTTATAACAAAGCACGTAACCAGTTCCTACATAGTCTTGGGCATCAGTGATAATGATATCTTTATTTTCGGGATTTATAGCTAGTCCATATGGAATTAAAATATTTTTTTCACTACCATCTGTGATAATACTGGTTTGTAAAACTTGTTTTGTATTGGTATCTAATATTCCATAGGTTGGTTTGCCTTGGCCTGTTTGATAGTTAAAAGGTGTTGCATAATAGTATAGTTTGTTCTCAAAGTAAACCATATTGCTAACTGGAATATTCAAGGTTTGTTTTAATTTATCTTCTTTTGTATCTACCACGTGTAAATTTGGTTGTAGATTATAATAATCGCCTCTTGAATTCACATAAATATCACCGTTATTATCTATTTGCATTCGATGCAAGTTAGGTGCAACTTCAATTTTTTTAATTTCAGTGAAACTATCTAAATCTATTACCGATATAGTAGTATCATAATTAGGTACACGATACCCCCCTGAATTGGCTACATATAATTTGTTTTTGTGTACAACCATTTGTTCGGGTTGATAACCAACTTCTACTCTTCTGGTAATGGTTAAAAAAAGCGTATCTATCTCTGCTACAAAACCTTTTTCAGCGTTAGGGTTAATCTCTACCTTACCAGAATAAGAACTTACATAAGCTTTTCCGTTATTAAAACTTAAATACCTACAATTCGGTACGTGTATTTGAGCAATATGTTTACCTGTTGGGACATCGAAAACCTCTATGAAATTCGAAACATTGATCGTTGCATAGGCCTTGCTACCATATATTTGGATATCGTTTCCAACATCACCCAATTCATTGGTTATAGATGGATTTCGTTCAGAGAAAATATCAGTTGTGTATTTTCCACTATGGTATTCAAACATATCTATTGAGGCTCTATTCATACCCATATTACCTTCATTTAAAAGATAAAATCCACTATAGAGTTCTGTTTCTTCAGGAGGGGTGACTCCTTGAGAATCAGAAAGAAAAATGGTCTGTTCTTCACGACAGGAATTTACAGTAACACTTAGTATTACTAAAAGTGCAAGTATTAATTTTTTCATAGATCAAATTTTATTGTAAAACGAAAGTTTCTACCTGGCATTGGAAAATTAGAAACTACCTCATAATATTGATTAGCTAAGTTATTAGCCTCTATAGAAACTCTAAAATTATATCCTTGATAAGTAAAGCTTCTTTGCAAAGAGACATCATGTGTGTACCAAGGTTGTACCAGGTTTTTCGAAATATTATTTTTATTGGCGTTATAACGATCGCCAACATAGATAAAGCTGTAGTTAATAAAATATTGTTTATAGTTTAAGCTAGCGGTTAATGAGCCAGAATTCCAAGGGGTATATGGTATTTGATCTCCATAGGAAGAGGTTTTTCCGGCCAAGGTAATACTCTTATCTTTAGCTACTGTATATTGGTAGTTTAGATGTAAATCCAATTGTAGATCTTTAGCTAACTCCAAGGTAGTTTCAAAGGAAGTTTCTAAGCCATAACTTTCAACTTTTCCCAAGTTAGTCATCATCCATCGCATCATGCTAGAGGTCGGGGTAGCAATAATTTTATCTGTAATATC
The DNA here is from genome assembly GCF_054871605.1 of Myroides sp. LJL119. Lineage (NCBI taxonomy): Bacteria > Pseudomonadati > Bacteroidota > Flavobacteriia > Flavobacteriales > Flavobacteriaceae > Myroides > Myroides sp. LJL119. The sequence goes on along the minus strand of NZ_JBTXLO010000001.1, from coordinate 303,398 downwards.
TGCATAATAACTTTGTAGAGAAACACGAAAGTTTTTGAATAACATATTTTTCAGATCTTTTTCATAGGAGACCCCTAGGTTAATTTGTCTGGAGAATTCAGGTTTTAAATCTGCAGTACCAATTTGCGTATAATAAAGGTCATTAAAAGTAGGTAAGCGAAATATATATTTATAAAAAGCGTAGATATTTAACTTTTGACTTTGCAAAGGGGTATAATTTAAGAAGATTGAAGGAGCCCAAATATTTCGATTAGGAGCTCTGTAATTATACTTTACTTTTTCATGTGTGAAGGTTCCCAGTACATTGGCTTGCGCTTTAAGTTTGCCAAGATCTAAGGAAGTCGCAAAGGATGTTAAAAATGTTAGTCTTTCGGGATAGGTAAATAAACCTCCTTGACCTTTTCGTGTTGCATTTAATTTATTGTATTGCACGTCAGTGGCTACGGAGAATTCCCAAATAGGAGATAGCTTTATCAAATGTGCAGCCGAAAGGTAGTAATCTTGTTGGTAAAAAGTATTGTCAAATTGTGGATTATAAGTAACCTCATCTCCTTCAAAGTCAACTGTTTTTCTAGATCTGTAATTAGTTAAATCGTAAGCATATTTTCCTTTAATTTTAAAAGAATACATATCATTTACAAAATGAGTCCATTGTCCTTGGACCATAACATTTTGGTCTTTTTGATTCTCATCTATGTTCTCCGTTGCAATGGTATGATCACTTTTTTTAATTACTGCTCCTGGAAGGCCTCGTTGAGATTGGTAATAGTAAAGATTGGCTTGCCAGGAATTATTCTGTGTGTTTCCATACCAGCCATTTTCAATACGATATGCTGTTATGGCACTATTTAAGCGCGTCCCTGTTGTATCATAAGCTACGCTTCCATCTACATTTAATCTTTTTTGTCTAAATTTATACCTCCCATTGGAATGGATGTATTCGGCATTAACGGTGGTGGTTATATGTTCGTTAATTTTATAGTCAGCAGCTATAGATGGATTTACAAGTTGTATACTTCCCGCCTTGTAGGAAGCTCTTAAATTAAATTTTTTATCAGATTTAAAAACAGGTTTTTTTGTTTGTAGATAAACCACCGAAGCAGATGCATATTCTTTGGCAGATTGGAAAATAGCACTTCTTTGACCATTATAGAGTTGAACTTGTTCAATATTGTCCAAGGAAAATTTGCCTAAGTCTACTATACCATTTTGAGCGTTTCCAACTTGTAAACCGTTGTAAAAAACCCCTACATGGTGTGTACCCATGTTGCGAACATCGATTGTTTTTAAACCTCCCATCCCTCCATAGTCTTTGATTTGAGCCCCCGAGAAGTAACGTAATGCATCGGCAAGATTTAGACTATTTAATTTATCTAACTCCTCGGCTTTTAAAGTCTGTACGGGAATCAAATCCTTAAATGGATCTTTTGATATAACTATCTCATTTAAAGTAGTAATAGAATCTTGTGCTGTTTGTGCAATTGTGATATTTAAATAAAATATCGCAATAACAATGTAGAGAAATTTTGTACTTGTAGTTTTCATTTTTTTGGCTGTGCTATTCAAATGAAATTCGGAGATATACGCAACAAGCCATCTACATTTTTTTGTAGCAAGTAGAGCGCTTTTTGTTTTATACCCGAAAACATCAAACGAATTTATTTATGGCCGGTATTCTGACTTGCTTCTCAAAAACACATCCTTCCCATTTTTTAATCAAACAGTGGATAATTTGCGTGTTTTTGATATAAAAGCTTACAGCAGCGGGTCTGTCAAGGATTCTCACCTTGTTCCAAAGCCATTCATATTTTATTTAAAATCAAGCACTTATATAAGTGTGTTTATTTGTTTGTACTGTAATTGTACGAATGTTTTTATCTTTAATTATAATCAAAGATATGTAAATAATAATAAATACTTAAGTGTTATTTCTTTTTTATTTCGAAATCACAACGTAATGCTTTCATGAAGATTTCTAAAGTATCAAGAGATAGAGATCTTTTACCATTCTCATATAGGCTTATTTGCCCCTTTTTAGCTGGATCATTGTATATTAAAATGTATGTCTTCAAACTAATTTGGACACTTTCTTGTAGAAAATAAGACAGTGTTTGATTTATAAAATTAGTATTTTTTCTTGATTATACAATTGCCTTCTTTTGGCAATTGTTGTTTGCTTAATAATAGCTGTTTGTTTGAGTATTTTATCGGATCTTCCAAAATACACATCAGCTGGTGTTAGGTTGTTTAAAGCTTCGTGATATCTGTTATTATTGTAATTTTCAACAAATTCATTTAAAGCTTGAATTAATTCTTCTGGATGATAAAAATGATTTAGTTTAACCACGTTTTTCATTGTTCTGTGATAGCGTTCAATTTTACCTTGAGTCTGTGGATGCATTGGTTTACCATATACTTGCTTCATTTTTAGATGATCTTTTAAATACGTTTTTAGTTCTTTTAAAAACATAACAAGGACCATTATCCGATAGTAATTTTGGCTTCTTTTTTGTTTTTATTCGAGCCTTTTTAATAGCTAAATCAATCGTTCTTTTTACATCTTCAGTCTTGATCGAACTACATAATTCCCAGTGAATGATGTACCTTGCTGTAATCATCTAGAACCGTGCTTAAATAATACCAACCCCATCCAATAATTTTGAAATAAGTAAAATCAGTTTACCACATTTGATGTACAAATTGTGTTTTGTCTTTAAACTCGTTGGATGCAGCAAGTAAGATGTGATTTGGGGCAGCAATCAATCCGCGTTGCTTTAAGATGCGATAAACACTAGATTCTGATAAATAAATTCCTTGTTCATCAGTGATTTTAAAAGCCAATTCTCTAGAGGATAACTCAGGATATTTTTAAAGCTAATTCAACCACAAGATCTTTTTGAGAATCTGGAATACTGTTTCATTGTCGGTTAGAGATTCGCTGTTTAGGCTTTAATCCTTCTAATCCATTTTCAAGATAACTTTGATACCATTTGTAAAACGTACTACGAGCAATTCCATACTCTTGCAAGGTTCGTTTTACACCTAACTCACTGCGTGTAACTTGCCGAATTATCTCGTATTTCTCACTTGCAGTTAATCTCATATAGCGTTTGAATTGATCTTTTAATCTAACATATCCAAACTTTTTTTTACAATGTCGTAGCGTAAAACCAAATCAACAAACCTCTCTTTTAATCGAGCATTTTCCTTCTTTAGTTCCGTTACCTCACCACTGATAGCTTCACCGTGTTACATCGCCAGATAATCGCTTTTTAGCTGCTTCTAGAAACTCTTTATTCCACTTGTAAAATTGAGATTGGTTAATGCTGTATTTTCTACACAACTTAGCAATGGAAATCTCTGCTCGTAAGGCTTCCATAACCATTAAAATCTTTTGTTCTGCAGTGAAAATCCGACGTGTATTATTGCGAATGTCTTTTACAAATGATTCTGCGGTTTTTTCTTAGATGTTCCCATAATTTAAAGTTACATTTTTTTAGGAAACACTATCTTAATTTTTAGTCCTTAAATGTCCACTTTTTGCTGAAGATTTACACTTGATAATTATAATAACTATTTTTATTATACAAAGTATTTATAGTTTTATAAAAAATAGGGATAGACTTTATTAGTGTCTATTCCTATTTTTTCAGCTTGAATAATTTTTAAAAAATGGTCATAAGATTTTACTTAACTAATTAAAGTCTTTCGATGGTATTTCTTGCGTCTCCTTGTTTTATATTAAAAATAACTCTCTCTTGCTCTCCTAGCGTATGTCCTTTTTCCTCTAGTGCTTGAATGTAAGTTTTATTGTCACTGATTCTTATAGCTTTCATAATATCTTTTTTATCAGTTTCAACATACTCATTTTCTGCTATTACACTTAAGTCGATTTCTGCTTTTTTACTAGATAAAAGCTCAAATATAAAATGGTCCTCCGAGTCCCAAGCTTTCACTACTAATCCTGGTAGGTTGTTAAACTTATAAGGACCTGATTTTACAGGAATATCCTGAGTAAATAGTACTGTCCAATCTCTTCCAGCGTAAGTAGTAGTAGCTTTTTGTACGGTATAGTTATGCCAAAGAGATATTTCAGAGTCAATATCCCATTTAATCTCATCTAATGGCTCAACGGTCATATACTTAAAATCATTGTCTAGGATATCTAAATGTTTATTAGTGTTGTTCCTGGAAATAATCATCCACTTAAACACGGGTCTAATTGACATCATTAAACCGACGTTTTGTTCTTTTGTGAGTTCTGGTTTTGGATATAGAAGTATTTTATTTCTGGCGTATTTATTTTGATCATAACATATACTTGTATCACCAATGATATCAAGAATGCATGTTGTTTGACGAATCGTTTTAGGATTATTTTTAGATGTTCTGGCAGTTAATTCGTATTCGTATCTAATAGTTTGCTTTATGTCTTCAGGGTTTTGTGCAAAGGACCAAAAAGAAATAAAAAATACGTATATAAATATAAATTTTTTCATTCTAGTTAAATTTTAACTCTCGATCTCAATATTGAGATCGAGAGTTCTTTAAATAAAGTTTTTAGATTAAATTCTTTTTCACCTTAATGGTATAAATACCTCATAACATATTTATTTTTAAGTTACTTCATTTACCTGTAGCACCATTTTACAGTAAAAAGATAGCTCATTTAGAATACGATGAGTCAGTACATAATGCCTCCAGGTCTGCTTTATCTTCGGCTATTTGATCAGTATCATCGGTATCTGGACAGTATTGAGTTCCATAGCAAGATAGCTGTATTTGAAAACAACCATCCATGTCATCTTCTTCAAGAATTACTGCTTCATTAATTAATAATTTGTTAATTTCTAACGACCTGTCTTCTTCATTATTCGCGTTTACGAATGTAAATGAAAAAATTGCTAATAATAATAAATTTTTATAAAAAATATGGTTTAAAATGTCAAATAAAGCTAGTTAATTAATATCAAATTAACAATACTATAGTTGGTAATTAACACTTTTAAATAATGTTAATTATATAAAACAGGTTATTTATATAGATATAAACTTACATTTGTGTAAAGGTGTTTTATATATGATTTCTTACTATGACTTTATAGTATTTACAGATGTAGTCTTTAATGATACTATCGAAAATGATACTATCGAATTACAAGGTGGAGCAAAGTTATTTCTCGATGCAAGGTTTTCTGAGAAGAGATTAGCTCAAAGAGAAGTAATTATTAGGTCAGTTCCTTTAAACTACGAAGGTGAAGATATTTCTTCTTACCAAGCCATTATTGACCCAACTATTTATTTTAGGAATATGTACCATCATGGGAAGGGTGATAATAATGAAGTACCAGGAATGAAAGGATGTTTTAAAGTTCCTGCAAGTATGATTGTTGCTATTAGAAAAGATGAAAGTGAACCATGGATTGGATTTGTTGACAATTTCATAGGTGAGAAAGTAATGGATTCTAATGAAGAAGTTAAGCAAGGATTGATCATCACAGAAATAGCAAAGCCAAAAGAGTTGAAAGTGTATTAGCTTGAAGAATAATGTAAGTAAGAAAACTATTTCTCTTTTGATTCTGGATTACGGACATAACTAAGGAAAGAGCTCATTTGAGCTCTTTTTTACTTTTTGTCAAGTTCTTCTAATTTCTTTAGAATTTTTATTTGTGTCTTGGATATGATATCTAGTCTTGCGGATATTTGCTGTAAGGTAATATCTCCTTCAATATCTAACATGTTTTGTTGAAGCTGTTGTATACTTGGACCATTGAGTACTGGGAGTTTTCCATCAACTAAAAAAAGATAGTTAATAGCTGGCTGATGTTCTATTGCGTTTTTAGCAAAAGCAGCTGTAATTGACTTAGTTTTTCCATACATTATAGAACTAAGTACACTATTGTTATTTGTTATTGTAACCTAAAAGGGGTCATAATCCATTAATAGTAACGCCAAGAGCATCAGCTATCATTTGTATTCTATCCTTAGGGCTTTCTACTATATTTTGTTCCATATTTTAATTGTTATTCTCAAGGTTTGACATTTCTCTTTCCCAGTATTCAGCTAAGATATTAGCGCTCTCAATATTTGTTTGTTTATTATATTCTAGCACTTGTTTTTCAGTAGCCCAACCGCATACATCCATTATAACTTTGTTAGGTACTTTTCCAAAATGGTTGGTAGCAAATGATCTTCTGCATATATGCGAAGATACAAGTTCGTATTTCTTATATTCTTTATTCTCTTTTCTACGTGTCGTGTTTCCTTGTTCGTCTTTTGTGAGCTTTACTTTTCCGCCTACTATTTTATTGTCCATGCCTGCAAGCTGGCATATAGTTTTAATACCATCATTAAATGTTTCGTTTTTAACTTTTTTAGGAAGCCCATTTCTTTTTGAAATTATTTTTTTCACCATAGGGTGTAACGGAATTGCTACATCTGTTTTAGTCTTTTTCGTAGTAGTCCTAATATATAAACAAATTGCTTGATGAGTAAGAATATAGCCAATTAACATTAATAAATGCTTTGTTTTATTCTTCAAAGAAGAATTGACTATGATCCAATTGTGTTTTTTTGGCTTGATTATTTAAATTTATACACCAACTAGGATATAATCTGATGCCCATTTTACCCTTATTAGATTTATTTTGAATTATACATAAGTTTGATAAGTCTTGTTTTGTAAAAACAAAATATCCCAAATTATTATCTTGATGACATCTAATTACAAGTAAATCAAAATTATCTTGTTCATGAAAAGGGGTGTTCTTTAATGAAGAATCTTTTTTCCATATAGCTACAAATAAACCAGCTTTGGTTGGGGTTAGTTTTGCGTTTCTAAATATTACCCTTAGATTTTGTAATTCAAAACAACAAGCATTATAATCATTTTTATAAATGCTATTTTTTAAATTAGTTATTATTGTATCTTTATTTAAGCCTCGATTTTTAATCAAGAAATCGGTGGTAGAATTAATCATTTTCTCTTTTTTTTTTTGACAAAGGAATTGTTTCTTTGCTGCGAATTTTCAAAAGTAGTATCTCATGTGGAATAAACCAAGAATTGCCCTTTTTATAGGGATATTATGTATTTCTATTTTTCCTGTTTTAGTAAAGTTAAATCTTACCTCAAGTTTGATAAGTGCTTTTTATAGAATGTTTATTGCGACCCTTGTAGTTATTCCTGTGGCACTGTTGACCAGATCATTGCGTTTATATGATATTAAAACAATGGGGTTAATTGTTTTAAGTGGGATTTTCTTTGGTTCAGATTTAGCAGTTTGGAATTATGCTATAGTTGGTTCCACTGCAACCCAAGCTACTTTGCTTACTAATCTAGCACCTGTTTGGGTAGGAATAGGAAGTTATTTTTTCTTAGAAAATAAACCCACTGTGAATTTTTGGATTGGTACTGTGTTTGCCCTAATAGGCATGGTGATTTTAGTTGGAGTACAGGTTTTTTTGGACTTATCTTTTGACCTTCCTTTTTTATTGGGAATCTTATCGGGAATCCTTTATGCTTGTTATATTTTAATTAGTAAAAAGGTGTTAAATAAAGTGGGAGTACTGCCATTTATGAGTTATAGTTTATTGGCTGCGTCTGTTTATTTAGGCTTTCTAAATATAGTTAATGGTTCTGCCTTTACAGGATTTTCAAAAATGGGATGGATTACTTTACTTATACAAGGGTTAGTTTGTCAGTTACTTGCCTGGTTTTGCATTAGTTATGCCACCAAACACATGCGAGCAACAAGAGTATCTCTTTCTTTATTAAGTCAAGCATTAATTGCAGGGGTGCTTGCCTGGTTGTTTATCGATGAACAGGTCAATATCAATATGTTAGTCGGAGGGGTGGTTATTTTATTTGGTATAGGTATTACCTTTAGAAACAAGCCCTTGTTTGATGGAAAGAATTAAAACCAAATATTGCTGTTTTTAATTATATAGAACATGCCAACACCTAAAAAAATTAAGCTAGCAACAACTTTAATAAAAGTAGATGCTAGAAATCCTAAAAATGACCCAATAGCGGCTTTTAATGCGCGGTTTGGTTTACTCGAATCATAGATAATCTCTCCAATAAAAGCTCCAATAAAAGGACCTAAGATAAAACCAATAGGAGGAATAAAAAGACCAAGTACCAATCCAATATTTGTGCCCCATATTCCGTATTTACTACCTCCAAAATGTTTAGTTCCTTGCGCAGGTATAACATAATCAAGTATTGTTATTGCTATAGTAATTATTAGGGTAATCCATAGGATAGTTGGGCTGATTTGCATATCTTTTACAAAATAAAGACTTACAATGCCAAACCAGCTTAAAGGTAGACCTGGAAGGGCTGGTAAAATACTACCTATTATTCCTAAAAGTAGAAGAAAAATGCTAAGTAGTAATAGAAAATATTCCATCGATTATTTTTTGTATTTTTGAAGTCTAAATGTACAAATTTCTACTTTATTAATTAGTATGGATAAGTTAATACTGTTTATTTTTCTTTCTTTAACAATTGTTTCTTGTACTTCAGCACCAGATATGCTTAAGAAGCAAGAGAACTTGTTAAAAAAAGAACTGGAAAAGATAGATTGGAGCAAAGTAGATATTTATCCTAGTGTTGGTTTATGTGATAGTATTGAGAGTCAATCAGAAAAAAATCATTGTTTTTATGATTTTATACATAAAGAGTTGCAAGTTAGATTAGATCAAGATACACTTTATGGAACTTTTTTAGATCTTGATACGATTCAAATTTTAGTTAGAATAAAACCTGATGCACACATCGAGTTTAATGTATATAATATGGCGGATAGCTTAAAAATACAAAGGCAATCCATAGATAGTTTATTAAAATTAAAGCAAAGCGGATTTCCGGATGTTTATCCCGCTTTTAAGCAGGGGATTCCAGTTACCACAGAGTTTGTTATGCCAATTGTTTTAACTCGTAAATAGTTAGTTGTTATTTGGTTTTTTAAATCGGAAGGTTAAAACAAAATAAGCTCCTATACTTACTGGTAAAACAATGTTTAATAGCCAGATTAAAGTTGCAACTAAAGCAACAATCCATTGATTAACACCTAAATTACTAAAGATAAACATAGCAATACTACCTTTAACGGCAAACTCTAAAAATTGAAAATTTGGTAGAGAAGAAGATAATAAATAAATAGCTGCCACAGCCGAAAGAAGTTCAACATAGGGAAGTTCCACCCCAAGGATGTAATACAACAAAACATACTGATGAGTAAAACAAAGGTATCGCAAAAAAGCAAGAGACATGTTTTTTTGGTGTCTTTTTTTTGGAATCTTGTTTAACAGGGCAATAACCGTTTGTATAGAGTAACCTTTTACAGTGAAGTTTCTAAGACTAAAAAACACGGTAATTCCAATAAATATAATGCCAAATACAAACCATAAATATTTATTGGGTACAATAGGATGAATTTGATTTAAGAACGATAATCCGAGTAATCCAAAAAAAATGGCGTAGATAACTTGAATTCCATTACAAACCATATTTAGGAAAATCACTCTTTTGGTATCTTTCTTTGGGAAGTATAATGCCTTTCCAGCATATTCACCAATGCCATTGGGTGTGAAAATACCTAATGTAAGAGCGCTGAGAACTTGTTTTGTAGCCATAGCGATACTTACTGGACAAACAATGGAGCTTAAGTTTTGCCACTTGAGTATTTCTATAAAGCGATTGGAAAAAGTCAGTAGTAATATGGCTAGAATAGGTATGTGATTTTGTTTGCTTTTAACCAGATCTAATAGGATTGGAAAGTTTAGAGTTTTATCGTTCGATAATTGGTTATATATATAGTAAACAGCTGCACTTACTACTAATAATTTAATTAGAAGTACTAAGAATTGTTTAGTTTTGTCAGATAGTATTTTCATCTGTGCAAAGAAATGGAATATTTTAGAGCTTAAAGATATAATGAAGAAAATTTTAAGAGATTGGCAACAGAAAGAATTATTTTAGGAATTGATCCAGGGACTAATATTATGGGATTTGGTGTTATACGTGTTATTAATAATAAAATGGAGTTTATTCAACTCAACGAGTTGACTTTGCAGAAAATTTCAGATCCTTTTACTAAGTTACAGAAGATCTTTCAGCGCACCATTGAACTTATAGATACCCATAAGCCGGATGAAATAGCCATTGAAGAACCTTTTTATGGAGTGAATGTACAATCTATGTTGAAGTTGGGTCGAGCTCAAGGAGTAGCCATAGCAGCTGGATTGTCACGCAGCATACCAATAGCTACTTACGAACCCAAGAAAATAAAGATGGCCGTTACTGGTAATGGTAACGCAAGTAAGGAACAGGTTGCAAAAATGTTGCAGTATCTATTAGGAATAAAACAACTACCTAAGAATTTAGACAGCACAGATGGTTTGGCAGCTGCAGTTTGTCATTTTTTAAATAGTGATAAACCTCAGGGAAAAAAAAGTTATTCAAACTGGGATTCTTTTGTTAAACAAAATCAAGATAGGGTTAAAAAATAATGGCAGGAATTTATATACATATACCATTTTGTAAACAAGCTTGTCATTATTGTGACTTTCACTTTTCAACATCTGTTAAAAACGCGAAAGGCATGTTGCAAGCCTTGAAAAAAGAGATCACCATGCGATCTAATGAGTTAGGTAATGATAAGTTGGAAACTATTTACTTTGGAGGAGGTACCCCTAGTATCTTAGAGGTGGGTCAAATTAATGATCTAATCCAGCACGTTTATCAAACCTTTAGTGTTGGTGATCAAGTAGAAATAACCCTAGAGGCTAATCCAGATGATTTAGATTTACAAACTATAGAAAAATTAGCTAAAAGTAAGGTTAATCGCTTAAGTATTGGAATACAAAGTTTTGATCAAGCAGATTTAAAAATGATGAATCGTGCCCATAATGCGCAAGAGGCTCTATCTTGTTTAAAAAACGCGGTTCAGTATTTTGACAATATTTCAATTGATTTAATTTACGGTATTCCTAATATGAGTAACCAAAGATGGTTGGAAAACATATTAACGGTAATTAATTTGGGTATTAAGCATATATCCTGTTATGCTTTGACGGTTGAGCAGCGTACTGCTTTACATAAATTAATAGAAAAGGGAGAGATTCCTAATGTTCGGGAAGAAGAGGCCCATGAGCATTTTCAAATTTTAGTGCAAACTTTAAAACAAAATGGGTATATTCATTATGAGCTTTCTAATTTTAGTAAACCTGGTTTTTATTCAAAGAATAATTCCGGGTATTGGTTAGGTCGTAAATATATTGGAATAGGTCCTTCTGCCCATAGTTTTAATGGTGTACAAAGGAGTTGGAATATTTCCAATAACAATTTGTATATTAAGTCTATAGAAAACAATGAGTTGCCATCTGAAAAAGAATTGTTAAGTATTTCAAACCGTTACAATGAATATATAATGACTGGATTGCGAACTATTTGGGGGGTGGATTTGCTGTATATTGAAGAGAATTTTGGTGAATTATACAAAGATTATTTTTTAAAGAGTTCTGATAAATACCTTAAAAATGATATGATTGCCAATGAACAAAACAGGTTTGTTATTACCCATAAAGGTAAGTTTTTAAGCGATGGAATTGCTTCGGATTTATTCTGGATTGATTAATACTATAAATTATGAAAACAACTATAAGTTACCAAGGTGAAAATTATTGTATTGATTTAAGTAAACCATTAGATTTAAGTATTGAGTTAAAAAGCTCGCAAGATAATCCAATAGCTTGGTATTTAGATATTCCTTTAATAGAGCCTGTTAAGGTGGGTGATTGGGTAGCAAAAGTTAGTTTAGGAGGCTCTTCGACCAATTTTAATAATATTACTTTTAATCCTCATGCTCATACAACTCATACAGAATGTGTAGGGCACATAAGCAGCGAGTTTTATAGTGTTAATAAAGCTTTAACTGAATTTTTTTTTCTAGCACAGCTTATTAGCGTGACCCCTGAACTTTTATCCAATGGTGATCGAATTATTACTTTAGATCAAATCAAAAGAGAATTTCAAAACAAAGGGCAAAAAGCATTTGTTATAAGAACATTACCCAATGATAATAGAAAAAAAAGCTTTAACTATTCTCATACTAATCCCCCTTATTTAGATCCTTTGGCTGCGGATTTTTTAAAACAGCAAGGGATTGAACATCTTTTAATCGACTTACCAAGTGTTGATAAGGAAAAGGATCAAGGTAAATTAGCAGCTCACAAGGCTTTTTGGAATGTTGAGGATATTAATAACTTAGATGATAGAGTTAGGTATCACTGTACCATCACGGAATTTATTTTTGTAGAGAACACTATTTTAGACGGTTTGTACTTTTTAAATTTACAGCTAGGTGCTATTTGTAATGATGCAAGTATTAGTCGTCCGGTTTTTTTTAAAATTCAAGAGTAATGGAACTATCTTTTTTATTAGATTATTGTCAAAACAAACCAGGGGTGACCCTAGAATCTCCTTTTGATAAAAATACATTGGTATTAAAAGTTGGAGGTAAGATTTTTATGCTATTAAATCTTCTTCAGTGGGAGAATCAAATTAAGCAAGTTTCGTTAAAATGTGACCCAGATAGAGCTCAAAAGTTAAGAGATCAATACATAGGTATATATGGTGCCTATCACATGAATAAGAGACATTGGAACACTGTGGATTTATCTACAGGGCAGATTACAAGTAAATTGATTGTTGAGTTAATCGATCATTCCTATGAATTGGTTTATAAAAATCTAACAAAAAAAGTGAAGGATGTGATTACTAATGAAAAATAGCAAAGCTTATAGAAAACTTTGCTATTTGACTTATTATCTTTTCTATAAGATCTTATCCATGGATGTGTTCTTTTGTTCCATAGCTTTGAATTAATTTACCTTCAAAATCTAACCATTCTTTCCACCTTTTATCCACGTCTACTTTTTCGGTATATTTTTTGGCAAACTTTAAGAAGGTAGTGTAATGATTTGCCTCTGAAACCATTAGGTCATAATAGAACTTAGAAAGTTCTTGATCTTTAATGTTTTGCGATAATACACGAAATCTTTCACAACTCCTGGCCTCAATCATGGCTGCAAAAAGCAAGCGATCAATAAAGGCATCGTTTCTACTACCGTCTTTTTTACAGAATTTATACAATTGATTTACGTAATCATCTTTACGCTCTCTTCCAAGGGTATATCCTCTTTGCTTAATAATCTCATGAACCATTCTAAAGTGTTCCATTTCTTCAATAGCAATGTTGGTCATCTCGGTTACTAAATCAGGAAACTCTGAGTTATATGTAATTATTGTAATTGCATTGGTTGCTGCTTTTTGTTCACACCAACAATGATCTGTTAGAATTTCTTCTAAGTTAGATTCCGCAATATTTGCCCATCTTGGGTCTGTTAAAAGTTTTAATCCTAGCATATTCCTTTTCTTTGTGCAAAAATAGCAAATATTATTCTAGATAAGAAATCCCTGTTTTTTAGATGTATATAAAGCTTATTTTTGCATTATGAATACGGATTTTTTAAACAAGCGAATTGTAATTATAGCACAAGTTTGGCCTGAGAGTGCTTCTTCTGCTGCTGGAAGAAGAATGCTCCAATTATTAGAAGTGTTTCAAATGTTGAATATGCAGATATTTATTGGAAGTACTGCTAATAAGACGGCTTTTAGTGATGATTTGTCCACTTATGGCGTGGTTGAATTTAAGTTATGGTTAAATGATTTGCGAAGTGATCAAATTTTAAAAGATTTAGATCCTGATATTGTCTTGTTTGACCGATTTATGATAGAGGAGCAGTTCTCTTGGCGAGTTTTCCAACAATGTCCAAATGCAATGACAATTTTAGATACAGAAGATTTGCATTTTTTGAGATCTGCAAGGCAAAAAATGTATAGTCAAGCAGAAAAGGATTTAAATAAATTTATTTACAGTGATAAGGCAAAAAGAGAATTAGCCAGTATAATGCGCTGTGATTTAACTTTGTTGATAAGCGATTTTGAGTTTGAATTATTGACCAATGTATTTCAAGTTGCTTCGGATTTACTTTTAGTATTGCCTTTCTTAGAGCAAGTACCTAGTAAAGAGATTCAAAGTAAATGGCCAAGCTTTCAACAAAGAGAAGGATTTGTTTTTATAGGTAACTTTATTCACGAGCCTAATTGGCAGACTGTATTGTATTTAAAGAAGGTTATATGGCCCAAATTAAGTAAACAATTACCAGGAGTTAATTTACATATTTATGGTGCTTATGCCACACAAAAAGTCTTAGATCTTCATAATAAGAAGCAACGGTTTTTAGTTCATGGTAGAGCAGATAACGCACAAGCAGTAATTTCTCAGACCAGGGTTATGTTAGCACCAATAGTTTTTGGAGCTGGTATTAAGGGTAAATTTATAGATAGTATCCATGCAGGGACGCCCAATATTAGCTCTGAGCTTGGAGCAGAAGCAATGCATATAGATAATATTTGGCCCGGATTTATTTGTAGGGATGAAGATCAAATAATACAAAATGCCGTTTTGCTATATAATGATGAGAAGCTTTGGAAGGAAAAACAAACTTTAGGGGAAAAATTAATAAAGTTAAAGTTTAATAAACAGTTGTATTACCAGATTTTTACTAAAAAATTAGATGCCATTTTTAATGGCTTAGCAGCTCATAGGAACAGACATTTTTTACAACAAGTATTTAAACATCATAGCGCCCAAAGCACAAAATACATGGCACTTTGGATAGAGCAAAAAAATAAAACTCTTTAGTTTTTTAAAGTAATAAAAGTCGAAAGTTTTAACTTTCGACTTTTATTTTTTAAACTATTTTAGTAGTCTATTTATTAGACATTTCCGTATAATATTTGTAAAAAAGAGGAATAGTTTCGATACCTTTTAAGTAGTTAAATACGCCGAAATGCTCATTTGGAGAATGTATTGCATCGGTATCTAGACCAAAGCCCATCATAATTGATTTAGAACCAAGTACCTCTTCAAATAAAGCTACAATTGGAATACTTCCTCCTGAACGAACCGGGATAGGTTCTACACCAAATGTGTCGCTGTAGGCCTTAGCTGCTGCTTGATAACCTACAAAGTCAATTGGTGTTACATACCCTTGTCCTCCATGATGAGGAGTAACTTTTACAGTTACCGCCTTTGGTGCAATACTCTCGAAGTGTTTTTTAAATAACTCGGTAATTTCTTCCCAATCTTGATTTGGTACCAAACGCATAGATATTTTTGCAAAAGCTTTACTGGCTATTACTGTTTTAGCTCCTTCTCCTGTATATCCACCCCAAATTCCATTTACATCTAAAGTTGGACGTATAGAGTTTCTTTCATTGGTAGAATATCCTTGCTCGCCATATACATCTTGTATATTTAAAAGGTTTTTGTATTTTTCTTCAGAGAAAGGGCGTTTAGCCATTTGTTCTCTTTCATTGGTTGATAACTCTTGTACTTTATCATAAAAGCCAGGAATAGTGATTCTATTGTTATCATCATGTAATGAAGCAATCATCTTTGTTAGAACATTTATTGGATTGGCAACAGCCCCTCCATATAAACCAGAGTGTAAGTCTCTGTTAGGACCTGTAACCTCTACCTCAACATAACTTAATCCTCTAAGACCAGTTGTAATTGAGGGTTGTTCATTGGATATCATCCCTGTATCACTAATTAAAATTACATCGTTTTTTAATTTTTCCTGATTTCTTTTAATAAACCATCCTAAACTAACAGATCCAACTTCTTCTTCTCCTTCGATCATAAACTTAACATTACAAGGTAAAGTATTGTTTGCAATCATGTATTCTACAGCCTTAACATGCATGAACATTTGTCCTTTGTCATCACATGCTCCTCTAGCAAAAATAGCTCCTTGTGGATGAATTTCTGTTTTTTTAATAACTGGCTCAAATGGAGGAGAATCCCAAAGCTCGATTGGATCGGCAGGTTGTACATCATAGTGTCCATATACTAGTACAGTAGGAAGACTCGGGTCTATTATTTTTTCTCCATAAACAATTGGATAACCCGGGGTGTCACATAACTCTACGTTATCACATCCTATTTTTTCTAAACTAGCTTTTACAGCCTCTGCTGTATTGAACACATCTTGTGAATAGGCGCTATCGGCGCTAATTGATGGCATTTTTAGTAGTTCAATTAACTCGTCAATAAGACGTTGTTTGTTTTCTTGAACAAATTGTTTCGAATCTGTCATGATATATAAAGGTAGATTGTTTTATAGTTACAAACATAAGCATAAAAAAAAATAAAGTTTTTCTTGCAGATTAAAAAAGTCATTGTATATTTGCAACGTCTTAAAGGAACAGCATTGTTCCCCAGTACTAGCCGCGGGTATGGTGAAATTGGTAGACACGCCAGACTTAGGATCTGGTGCCGCAAGGTGTGAAGGTTCGAGTCCTTTTACCCGCACAAAGCCTCTTCAAAAGAAGAGGCTTTTTTATTTAAGTAAAACTGAAAAAAAAATATTTTTTTCTTGTAGATTAAAAAACTCGGTGTATATTTGCAGCGTCTTAAAGGAACAGAAAACGTTTCTATGTACTAGCCGCGGGTATGGTGAAATTGGTAGACACGCCAGACTTAGGATCTGGTGCCGCAAGGTGTGAAGGTTCGAGTCCTTTTACCCGCACAAAGCCTCTTCAAAAGAAGGGGCTTTTTTATTTACAATAAAATAATGTCTATTTTTTTTTGTACTTTCATTCTCTAGCTGAGACAACAAAAATTCAATAGACTTAAAAATAGGAGCTGTGAGAGTTAAAGATTTTATTACAAACGTTTTAGAATATCCCCTTTACACCAGTAAAACGGTTAGTATTACAGTGGCTACGCTTATATTTATAGTAGTTACTTTTTTAGTGACTAAGTACGCTTTGTATTTTTTGCGTAAAACCTATTTACGTTATGCAGCTCCTGATGTAGCAGCGCGTTTAAAAACGGTATTTAACTTTGTGAATTACTTTATTTATTTGATAATGTTTTTCTTTATTTTGAATGCCACTGGAGTCAATATTACTGTTATTCTAACCACATCTGCTGCTTTATTTGTAGGTTTAGGACTTGCTTTGCAGGATATTTTTCGTGATTTAATTGCTGGAATTTATATTATAGCTGACAAAACGTTAAATGTTGGCGATGTCATTGAGATAAATAATGAGGTGGCAATGGTTCACTCTATTAGTTTACGATGTACGGTAGTTGAGACTAGGAATCGTAAGAATATAGTAATTCCAAATCGTAAATTAATTGATGATATTGTTTACAATTGGACTCATGGCGATAATATAGTTAGAGCCAAGATAGAAGTAGGGGTTTATATAGGAACTGATGCACAGTTGGTTAAAGCTGTTTTATTATCTTGTGTGGAAAATCACCCTTTGGTTTTAAAGAGTCCTAAGTCAATGGTTTTTTTGCATGAATTTGGTGAATCTAGTATTCGTTTTTATTTATATTACTTTATTGAAAGAGCATTTGACAATGATCGAATCGCAAGTGAGATACGTTATGAGATAGATAAAAAATTCAAGTTAAATGATATTAAGCTACCTGTACCAGTAATTCGTTTGGATCACAAGTAAGTAGAAATCGGTTTTTTTTTAATAGGTTTTTTAGTATTATGTCAAAAACGGATCCAGATTCCAAGGCGCTAGCCCGTAGTATAGATAAAGTTAGGAAGACTCCACCTAGAAAGAAGGTTCCCAACAAAGGCAAAACAAAGGCAAAACCAAAAAATAAAGTTCAAGTAAATAAGCTCAGAAAGTATGCTAATCGTTTAAAATGGACTCTTATTATTGCAGGATTATTGTTTTTTGGGGGATGGTTTGGGATAACTTTTAAAGATGGAATAAAATATTTACTAGATAATAACAACGTGCCAAACCAAGACAAGCGTCTTAGTGACTTAAGAAGCGTTGAGGTTATATCCAGGCATATGGATATGTTGTTGGGAATTGATGTTTCCCATTATCAAGGTGTTATAGATTGGTCTTTGGTCGATTCTGTTAGTCATTTAAAGCAGATTGATTTTGTATTTGTTCGTGCCACCATGGGTAAGGATGGGGTTGATAAAGCTTTTAAAATGAATTGGAAAGGAGCAGGTGCTAATCATTTTATTCGTGGAGCTTACCATTATTACCGACCTGATGAGAATTCGGTAGAACAGGCAAAGAACTTTATTAAAAATGTACGTTTGCAAGAAGGTGACTTACCTCCTGTTTTAGATATAGAAGACCTGCCTAAACATCAAAGCCTAGATTCTTTAAGAACAGGTCTTGTTAAATGGATGCAAGTAATAGAGCAGCATTATAAAGTTAAACCTATTCTTTATTCGGGAGAATCTTATTATACGGATAATTTAAAGAAGTGGTTTCCGGATCAGGTATTGTGGATAGCTAATTATAATTTTTTTATAGAAAAAATTAAACCAACTTGGAACTTTTGGCAGTTTACAGACAAAGGAAAGGTACAGGGTATTGATTCAAATGTAGATTTAAATATTTATAACGGTACACGTGCTACTATACGACCACTATTAATAAAATAAGATCAATTACTTTTTACATCTAATGCATCTCGAAGCGCATTTCCTAGTAGCATAAAACTAATAACTAGTAAAAACATTGCAAAGCCTGGTAGTAAAGCTAAGTAGGCTTTACCAAGTAAAATGTAATTGTAATTCTCTTTAATCATTGCACCCCAGCTTGGAGTTGGAATTTGGGTACCTATTCCTAAAAAGCTTAGTCCACTTTCCATTAGAATTGCAGAGGCAAAATTAGCTGCTGAAATTACAATCACAGGTGCCATGATATTGGGCAGTATATGCTTGGTAACAATTCTATAGTCCGAGTATCCTAATGCTTTAGATGCGGTAATATATTGCTGTTGTTTTAAACTAATTATTTGCCCTCTTACAACCCTTGCAACCTCTACCCACATGGTAAGGCCGACGGCTATAAATACTTGATAAAATCCCTTGCCTAGAGCTAAAGTAATGGCTATAACTAGTAATAGGGTAGGGATCGACCAAAAAATATTGATAATCCATTGTATAATCATATCTATTTTCCCCCCGTAATAGCCCGCCAATGATCCTAAAGTGATACCAACTAATAAGGATATACTAACGGCAATAAAACCAATAGAAATCGATACTCGGGAACCTAAAACTAAGCGACTAAAAAAGTCTCTACCTTGACTATCGGTTCCAAGGTAATAAGTTGTTGGCTTAACAATATGGTGCTTTTTTGTTGTATAAGGCCAATTATTTAACGCAATGCCAAGGGTGTCTGCTTGCCCGTAAGCTACATAAAATAAGGTATCTTTTGTAAAGTGAAAACTCTCTATTGGAATGGTGGATTCTGGATTGTCTTTACCGGTGAAAAATTCTTTTAATGTTTTATTTTGGTTAACAGGTAAATGGATCTTATCTATTTTAAAGCCTGGTGGCTTAGAATGTAATTCAAGATGACCATTATTTGCGTTTTGTGAGTCATCAGGAATAAACAAATAAGCGGTTAGCGATACAATGGATAAAGCAATAATTATCCAAAAAGACAAAACGCCCCAAAAATTTGATTTAAATTTTTGAAGCGCTAATCTGTTATTTGAATTACTCTTTGGAGTCATTTGTTTTAGGGTCTATACTGCAAATTTCCCTCTACAGCTTTAGGTGTAGATGTTGTTTTACGATTCTTTAAATCTCTTAGGATATTAACACCTTCTTCAATGTAAATATCTGATTCAAGATTTTCATGCCATCTGTCTCTTTTAATTTTTAACAAAGAGTCTTGTTCTACACGTTGTATTTCACTAGGTAGAGAGACAAAGGTTAATTTGTTTTTATATTCAGAGATTGGTTTAAATTTCTTTGCCGTTTCCTCTATTTCTTTTTGTCTTTGTTCGTATTTATCAAAATTTAATTCAAAAGTTTTTTCGTCTTTTCTTTGATTAATCCATTGTGCATTTTGATCAATTAAGATAAACTGCGGATTTTGGGCAATTCTATCTCTACTTGAATTAATAACGGAGGAAAAATCATTATTGTAGGGAACATAATTGGCTCTATCTATTTTATCCCATGGCATAGCATGTTCTAAATCTCTTTCTCCCATATCAATGTAAGAATAGCGATCCGGTAGTACGATATCACTTAAAACACCTTCTTTTTGGGTTGAACCTCCATTGATTCGATAGAACTTTTGTAGGGTTACCTTAAGGGCTCCCAAATCACCATAGGGTTGTTTTTTAAGTAGTTCATTTAAATCAATCAAATTTTGAACGGTTCCTTTTCCATAGGTATGTTTACTTCCAATTACAATTCCTCTTTTGTAATCTTGAATAGCAGCTGCAAATATTTCAGAGGCAGAGGCAGAGAAGTTGTTTACCAATACAACTAGTGGACCATCCCAGATTATATCTGTGCCTTTATCATCTAAAACCTGTTGTTTCCCGCGTGAGGATTTAACTTGTACAACTGGGCCTTCTTTTGCAAATAGACCTACCATATCAACAACCGTAGATAAAGAACCACCACCATTGTTTCTAAGGTCCATAATTATTCCATCAATACCTTGTTCTTTTAATTCTATAATTTCCTTTTTAACATCGGTAAAGGCATTTCTTCTGTCTTTATTTTCAAAATCAATATAGAATTTAGGTAGGTGAATAACGCCATATTTTTTTCCATTATCTTCAATTATAGAGGATTTAGCATAGGTCTCTTCTATTTCTATAACCTCACGCATAATTGGAACCACCTTTATTGTACCATCAATTTTTTTAATAGTCAAATATACAGTTGTACCTTTTTTACCTTTGATTTGTTTAACAACATCCTCTAATCGAACTCCTACCACATCAACAGGTTCCTCGTCTTTATTTTGAGCAACTTTTAAGATAATGTCTCCTACTTCAATTTCTTTTCCTTTCCATGCAGGACCTCCTGTTACAAGTTCATTTATTTCTACCCCTTCTGATTTTTTACGTAATACCGCACCGATTCCTTCGAAGTTTCCACTCATACTAGCATCAAATCGATCTTTGTCCTCAGGGGCAAAATACAAGGTATGTGGATCATATTGTTCCATGATGGAATTAATATAAACCGCAAACCAATCTTTGCGTTCTAAATCTGAAATCGCTTCAAAGTAATCATCTAAAGATTTTAAAGTAGATTCTCTGGCGTCAATTTCTAATTCTTCAAATGTTTTTTCAGTGATTTTTGTCTTACCAATCGAATCGGTTTCTACACTTACATCTGCTACCTCTATAGCCTCTGGTTGTTGTAAATCTTGTTGGTTATCTAAATCTGGATTGCTTTCTTTTTTCTTTTTTAATTTTTCTTTTTGAACTTTAACATTATCCGAAATGTTTGATAAAACGTTTAGTTTTAATTGTTTTGCCCATCTTTGTTTTAATTCTTCTTCGTCTTTTGCGTATGGTAAATTTTCATAATCCGCATCAAAAACTTCGTCTAAATTAAAATCAAAAGGAGAGGCTAAAATTTCTTTATAGTATCCCTTGGCATCTTGCATGCGTTTGGTAATTCTTTCTTGTGTTAATTCAAAAAAACTTAAGTCTTTTAATTGAATCATATCGTCAATTAATAACTCGTAAACTGCAAACTCATCGATATCGGCTTGGGTGAAATACCTTTTCATCGGATCTAAAGATTCGATGTAAGATTTATAAACACTCTTTGAGAATTCGTCATTTATTTTTGCAGGATCATAATGTGTTTGTTCCAGTAAATAGGTTACAAGCTCTAAAAGCAACTGATCTTTCTCTGGACTATCTTTGGGGTCTTTGGGCATAAAACTCCACAACAACGCCGATACTCCTAATAGAAGCAATAAAACTTTAAAATTCTTTTTCATAAATAGCCAAATAGTATTCATTAAATAGTTTTCAACTAAAGTAATTAAAAAAGCAAAGCTATGTAAGGTTTAGTCGATAATTATTTGTTAAAGGGATGTATTTTTAAGGTAATGACCTGTAAATTGTTGTTGTAATAGCGTTGAACAAGGAAGCCTTTAACTTTATAATTACTAAATTTGCGATAGTAAAAAGTGAAAAAAATGAATAAAAAACCACTAATATTAGTCACAAATGATGATGGAATTACTGCGCCAGGGATGAGAGCATTAATTCAAGTTATGAAACAAATTGGAGAAGTTGTAGTTGTGGCTCCTGATAAGGCACAGTCTGGTATGGGACATGCCATGACTTTAAATAGCACCTTAACTTTGGACTCGGTAAATATGGATTCGGATATTGAATTAGAATATGCGTGTTCTGGCACACCTGTAGATTGCGTGAAAATTGCTTTAAGTCAAATTCTTGATCGTAAGCCTGATCTTTGTGTCTCGGGTATAAATCATGGTTCTAATTCTTCAATTAATGTTATTTACTCAGGGACTATGAGCGCTGCTTTAGAGGCAGGAATGAGTGGTATTCCGGCTATCGGTTTTTCTTTATTAGACTTTAATTGGGATGCTGATTTTGAACATGTAAAGCCTTGGGTTAAACAAATCGTTGAAAGAGCCCTTGCCAATGGAATTCCAACCGATGTGGTACTAAATGTAAATTTTCCAAAATTGAAGTTTGATCAAATTAAAGGTGTGAAAATCTGTAGACAAGCTAAGGCTTCTTGGCGTGAAGATTTTGATAAAAGAGTAAGTCCTCATGGTAAAGAATATTATTGGCTAAAGGGGGAGTTTGTCAATTTTGATAAAGGTCAGGATACCGATGAATGGGCTTTAGCTAATGGTTATATCTCTATTGTACCGGTTCATTTTGATTTAACCGCATATCATAGTATCAATCGTTTAAATACGTGGGAGTTTGAAAAATAATAAGATTTTGCAATTAGGGCTAGGTTTTCTAGCAGCTATAGTGGCAACTATTATAGGAAGTGAGTTTTATTTGCGTGTTTTTACGCATTTTGATTTATTCCTAGACTTTAATTTTATTCTCAAGGCTAATATGTTTGGTAGGATTGTTGCTATAGGAAGTATTTTTAATTTGCTTTTATTTAGCTTTTTCATCCAAAAAAAGTTAGATAATTTCGCGAATGGCTGTATTTTAGCAGTTATTATTTTAACCTTGGTAACGCAAATAGTTTAGATGAAGTATTATATAATTGCAGGAGAGGCCTCTGGAGATTTACATGGAGCCAATTTGATAAAAGCTATAAAGGAGCAAGATTCAAGTGCCCAAGTAAGAGTTTGGGGTGGGGAGTTAATGCAAGAAGAAGGAGCGGAGTTAGTAAAGCATTATAAAGACCTTGCTTTTATGGGGTTCTTTGAGGTAGTGCAAAACTTACGCACTATTCTTAAGAATATTTCGTTTTGTAAAAGTGATATTTTGGCTTTTAAACCAGATGTGTTAATTTTTATTGATTATCCAGGGTTTAATATGCGTATTGCAAAATGGGCTAAACAACAAGGTATTGCTACGCATTATTATATTTCGCCACAAATTTGGGCTTGGAAAGAAAACCGTATTAAGGCCATTAAACGAGACGTAGATTATATGTATGTGATTTTGCCTTTTGAGCAAGATTTTTACCAGAATAAACATGGATTTAAGGTTAATTTTGTAGGTCATCCGTTAGTGGACGCAATTGAAAATTATAGAAGACTACCTCATCAGGACTTTATAGAACATAATAACTTAGACCATAGACCAATCATTGCTTTATTACCAGGGAGTAGAAAGCAAGAAATTAGTAAGTTGTTACAACAGATGTTAAGTGTAGTGAAATTTTATCCAGATTATCAATTTATTATAGCTGGTGCTCCTGGGCAAGAGCAGGAATTTTACAATCAGTTTGTAAAGGGTAGTGATGTCAAAGTGGTTTTTAACCAAACATATGCACTGTTAAATATTGCCTATGCGGCATTAGTAACAAGTGGTACAGCAACCCTTGAAACAGCCTTATTTAGAGTGCCACAAGTAGTGCTTTACAAAGGAAATGAAATTTCTTATCAAATTGCAAAGCGAATTATTACATTGAAATTCATATCTTTAGTTAATCTAATCATGGATAAAGAACTTGTAGTGGAATTAATACAAGCAGATTGTAATTCAGATAATATCAAAAAGGAACTTGATAAAATTCTAAGTTCATCTTATAGAGAGAATTTGATAAAGCAGTACGATGTTCTAATTAGTAAATTAGGTGCAGGAGGAGCTAGTCAAACAACGGCTAGATGTATTATACAAAACAGTACAAAGGGATAATTATAAGAAGTTATTATGAAAAAGGCAATAGTTTTATTTAGTGGCTTGATTTTGTGTTGCTCATCCATGTATGGAAAAGGGACAATTCATACAAGTGGGGGTCTATTGTTAGATCAATTCTCGGATTTTTATGAACAAGAAAACAACCAGGATCCACAAAAAACTATTGTTTTAAATGAAAGTAAACAAGTTGACTTGGATCTTCAAAATCAACTGGATGCATTATTAGAGGAGTTCATTGATGAACTCAATGAACGAAAGATGGAATACTCGTATGTATCAAGTCAAGTTATAAGTAGTGCGTTTGATTTCTATGGGGTACGCTACCGCTTTGGTGGAACAACATCCAATGGGATAGATTGTTCAGGACTTGTTATAAATGCATTTTCCGATACAGCCGTTGATCTACCTCGTAGTTCTTGGGATATGGCTAAAGTGGGACAAAAAATTAGTAAAAATCAAGCGCAAAAGGGCGATTTGATTTTCTTCAAAACCAGAGGATCTCGTATTTCTCACGTTGGGATTATTACAGAAGTATTAGATGATGAAATTAAATTTATTCATTCCTCTACTTCAAGGGGAGTTATTGTTTCCTCGACAAAAGAAAATTACTATAGATCTCGATTTGTCCAAATAAATAGGGTTTTAGATGTTAACATTTAGAAATAAGATAAAAAAAATCCCTCTTGATTAGTTCAAGAGGGATTTTTTTATAATTAAATAGATTTATTGTAATCTTTCCATTAGTTTATCCGGTGTAAGGTAACCAATAATAACATCTTGAACATTTAAGCTATTATCAAAAATTACCATTGATGGGTAACCAGGAATACGTAGAAATTCCGTGAATTGATGCGATGCATTACGACCTTTTCGATTCGGGTCATGTTGCGGGTTTGTGTATTCTTGTCCTTTGTAGTTAATTACTTCTGTACCTTCGGCATCAAATTTTACAGGATTATAATTTGCATTGATGTAATCTGCTATTTTAGGATCACCAAAAGTATTTTTATCTAACATTTTACATGGACCACACCAAATAGTATAAGCATCCATGAAAATAGGTTTTGAATTTTCTTTTTGAGCTTCAATAGCTTGTTCAAAACTCATCCATTTAATTTCTTGGGCATAAGTAGCTAAAGAAACTAAAGAGATTGTTAGTATTAAAAATAGTTTTCTCATATTTATTTTAATTTAATTTTTTTTTATTTAACCCCGTGCATTAACTTTTTCAGCTTAGGATTTAGAGCAATAACTAATAAACCTGCAATAATAGGAACAATTGTGAAAATTAAAAAGAAAGTGGATAAAGAATATTTCTCTGTAATAACATCAATTTGACCTCCCAATTTTGCTGCTAAGTTATTTCCAATTGCAATTGCAAGATACCACATTCCAAACATAAGTGCAATCATTCTTCCAGGAACTAGTTTTGAAACGTAGGAAAGTCCAACAGGTGATGAGAATAATTCTCCCAAAGTGTGGAGTAGATACGCAAAGACTAACCACATCATGGAAACTTTTGTTTGTTCTCCGATGCCATGTGATCCATATGCTAAAATACCAAAACCTAGAGCCATAATAATTAATCCTAGGCCATATTTAATTGCTGCTGGAGGATTGAATTTAGAATCCCATAACTTGGATACCACTGATGCAAAAGCAATAATAAAGAAAGAGTTTAAGATAGAAAACCAAGACGCTGTAATTTCAACTTGATCGTCTTTTGTGCTCTCTACTTTACCTTGTACAATTTGTGGCGTTTTATCAAACTTGCCGTATTCTTGTGTAAGGGTGTTTTGTTGTTCAGCAGTTATTATGTTGTATTTACCTAATTCCTTATATAAGTTTACGGATGCACCTTGAGAAAATACATCTAAGTTAGATACAATGGTGTGTTGAGTAACTACTTTTTGTCCCGATGTAGCGATGTAATCTTCGCTCACTGGTTCATAGTTATATTGTAAATCACCATGCTCATCAACTTGATGTTTACCTTGACTATCCATTAGCGGTGTTTCAATTGCTCTGTAAGAAACCTCATAGGTATGTGCAGACATCTCACGGTTTAACATCCAAATTGCGGCTGCCCAAACCCCAATGAAAGTTATGGCTAGAATAACATTTGAAGCAGGAGCCTTTTTAAATGTTTTCTTGGCTAGAATAATTAAAACATAACTAATTATAAGTAAAGGAATAACGGTAAGTAGTAAATTGAAAATTTGGAAGATAGAGGCTGTGCTACCAGTTAATATTCTTTGCGTATTATCTCTTGCGAATATTACCAATGAAGTGGCTCCTTGTTCAAAGCTCATCCAAAAGAAAATAGTGAAAAACGCAAAAATTATTACAGCAATCATTCGATCTCTCACAATTTTAGAGTAGCGAGAAATACGAGAAATAACAAGATATAAAAATAGTATTAATCCTACTACTATTCCCAAAGTCTTTCCGTCAATTCCAAAGATTTGATCAGGAAATAAGCCAAAACCTGCTATAACGCGGCAAGGGTCATCAAAGGCATATAATAAACCTATAATTGTACTTAGGACAATTAAAACATAATCTAAGGTAGTATATGGGTTAGGTTTTTCTTGATCTTCATCTTGATCTGTTTGGTTGGATTGACTTTGTGTATCTACATCTGAGTTTATTTGTTGGTTGGATTTATTTGGAATCTCGCCGATATTACCAAAAATAGGCTTAGCTAACCAAAACTGTAAAGTACCCAATAACATAAAAATACCTGCTAGACCAAAGCCATAGTGCCATCCTATGCGCTCACCTAGATACCCACAAAGCATCATTCCGAAGAATGCACCTGTGTTTACTCCCATGTAAAAAATAGTATAAGCACCATCCTTTTTGTCTGGAAATGATTTATACATCTCCGATAATATAGAAGTCATATTGGGTTTGAAAAAACCTGTACCTGCAACCAAAAGAGCTAATCCTAAATACATGTAAAAAGGCGCTTCTAATGTCATTGAAGCATGCCCTAATGTCATCAATAAAGAACCAATAACCACAGCCCATCGGTAACCTAAATATTTATCGGCTAAGATTCCACCAAAAATTGGCGTAATATATAGTAGCATTGCGTAGGTTGCGAAAATTGAACCTGCGTCTACCATAGACATTTGCCAACCTGGATTTAACCCGATTACTGACATAGTTAGGAACTGAATCAGTAATACGCGCATTCCATAAAATGAGAATCGTTCCCACATCTCTGTGAAGAATAAAACAAATAATCCAGAGGGATGTCCTAAAACCTTTGTGTCAAAAAAATTAGGATTTGTACTTGTACTTTTTTCCATAATGTAAATTGTAAGGGGGTTAAAATGCCAAAAGGTGAATTAATTCACCTCTTGCATTAGTTTTTTGATTAACGGAGATATAGCAATTAAGATTACTCCTGCAATAACTGCATATAGACCTAATTCTTTATATCCATTAGTATAGGATATTAAAGCATCATAATTTGGATCATTTCCTGTATTAGTTAATGCTGTCTTACTCATTGCAGCACCTAATAATCCCGCAACATATTGTCCGTAAGCACTAGCTAAAAACCACATTCCCATCATCATTCCTTGCAAATTAGCTGTAGATAGTTTAGTCATAATCGATAAACCGATCGGAGACAAGCATAGCTCACCAAGGGTGATTATTAAAAGAGCAAGTGTAAAGAAATCTAAAGAAGTAATTCCTTGTAGAGTTGCAAAAAGTTTAGTTGCAAATAAAGCATAATAACCCGCTCCTAGTAATAGAAATCCTAAACCGAATTTTATAATGGTATTGGGTTCTATTCCTTTTTTATGTAACCAAATCCAAAGTAATCCCATTAACGGAGCTATAAAGATGATAAAAAACGCACCACCAGAATTATTTACTCCATTTGGATCTAAATGCATTCCAAGTAAATTTGAATCTAAGTTTTTGGATGCGAAAATACTTAGTGAACCACCAGCTTGTTCGTAAATTCCAAAAAATAAAATAGAGAATACAATAAAGATTAACGCTGCAAGAATCTTTTTTCTTTCACTTACTGTTAGCTTAGTCATTTCGTAGAAAAGATATAATAAAGCTAATGGACCAACAATAAGCATAAAATAGTTGGTGTACTGGGTATTGTTAATCATTAAAATTACTAATGGAATCATTGCAAAAGTACCTATATAGGTGGCTAGTTCCTTCCAAAAAGGCATTTTGATTTGTTGTCCATCAGCATTTACTTGCATTGGCTGCAATCCAATTGGACCTAATGATTTTTTAGTTAGTGTGAAGTTTACCAAGCTAATAATCATTACAAGTGCAGCAAGACCAAAGGCTACATTCCATGTTTTATCTGCCGGTATGTAATCTGCTAATATATGTCCTTTACCAATAGCTATACACAGATATCCACCTATTAAAGCACCAAGGTTAATTCCCGCATAAAATAGGGAAAAACCAGCATCTGTTCTTCCATCACCTTTTTTATATAGTTTACCAACCATTGTTGAGATATTTGGTTTAAAGAAACCAGTTCCAATAACGGTGAATGCTATTCCGGTAAAAAAGAAGGCTTTCGGATCATATGCTAACACTAAACTTCCTACAATCATTAGAAGGCCTCCCCAAAAAAGAGATTTTCTAAAGCCTAGAATCTTATCGGCAAAGATTCCCCCTAAGAAGGTAAAAGCGTATACGAATGCTTGGGTTGATCCGTATTGCAAGTTTGCGCTTTCTTCTGTGAAATCTAACTGGTAGATCATAAAGAAAACTAGCATTCCTCTCATTCCATAGAAGCAAAAGCGCTCCCACATTTCCGAGAAGAAAAGACTCCAAATTTGCTTTGGGTATTTCCCAGAGAAATTTTGGATTTGTTCTAATGTTTGTGTTTGACTCATTTAAAAATTGTTATAAATATTTTGAACCATGATATTATTAGCGAATACCATGCATTAATTTTTTAAGTACTGGGTTAAGTATTATAACTAGAACTCCCGCAGCTGCTGGAATTAAAGTGAATAGGAAAAAGAAATGACTTAAAGAATAGGATTCTTTAATAACCTCAATTTGACTACCTAAAATAGCAGCAAATTTTTGTGCAATAGCCAAGGCAAGGTACCACATCCCAAACATAAAAGCTAACATTTTTCCTGGAACTAATTTAGAAACATATGACAGCCCAACTGGAGATATAAATAATTCTCCAAGGGTATGAAATAAATAAGTTAAAACTAAAAACATCATTGACATTTTTACGCCCTCACTAGTTCCTAATGAACCTAGGCCTAAGATCAAAAATCCTATTGCCACTAAGATTAGACCAAATCCGTATTTATAAGCCGCTGAGGGGTTGTATTTAGAATCCCATAGTTTAGATACAGTCGATGCTAATGAAATAATAAAGAATGAATTTAAAATAGAGAACCAAGAAACAGTTATTTCAGAAGCTTCTTTAGAAAATTCTTGACGTAACATATAAATGGCTAATCCCCAAATACCTACAAAACAAAGAATCAAAATCACATTGGATAATGCAATTTTTTTCCAAGTCGCTTTTGCCAATAGGAAAAGAACCCAAGAAATGATTAATAAAGGTATAATAGTAAGGCACGTATTTATTATGTTGAAAGTAAGCAATGCACTTCCCTCTAAAGTTCTATCTACATAATCACGAGCAACTAACACAAGAGAAGTAGCACCTTGTTCAAAACTCATAAAAAAGAACATTACAAAGAATGCAAGTATAATTACTGCAAACATACGATCTCTTATTATAGCTCCATAACGTAGAATTCGTGATACAACAAGGTATATAAATAAAACCAAAGCTGTAATAGCCACAATATTTTGACCTCTTAAATAAGGAGTGTCTAAGAACGAAAATATATCAATTACTCCATTTTTAGATAAAGGATCATTAAATGCATAAAGTAGTCCAATTATAGCTACTAGAGCAATTAAGATATAGTCTTTAACAGTGTAAGGATTTTTCGTTTCTTTTTCCTCTTCTATTTCTTCAGGTGTTGGAGCTTTAAGTTCTGTTTTGTCCTGTAATACACCTACCTTACCAAATAAAGGTTTTGCCAACCAGAATTGAATGGTTCCTAATAACATGAAAATTCCTGCTAAAGTGAATCCATAATGCCATCCTTTTGTTTCGGCAATATAACCACAAAGCATCATTCCAAAGAACGCACCGGAGTTAACCCCCATGTAAAATATGGTATATGCTGAGTCTTTCTTCTCTGGTAGATATTTATACATCTCCCCTAACATGGAAGGCATATTGGGTTTAAAAAATCCTGTTCCAATAACCAAACAGGCCAAACCAATAAAAAACATTATTTTGGCATCAAAAGCCATTGCTGCGTGACCAATAGTCATTACAATTGCTCCGATTATCACTGCCCAACGCGAGCCTATATATTTATCGGCTATGATTCCTCCAAGAATAGGGGTTAAATATAATAACATAGCATAAGTACCATATAGAGCTCCTGCTTGTTCGGCACTCCATCCCCAACCAGAATAGGGGTTGTCAAAAAGTACTTTAGCTGTTAAAAACTGTATTAATAATACGCGCATACCATAGAATGAAAAGCGCTCCCACATCTCGGTAAAAAATAGGACAAACAATCCTGCGGGATGTCCTAATACTTTAGATTGGAATAAATTTGCATTGGTAGTGTTTTCTACTGCCATTTTTTAATTAGTTTGTTTTGGGTTATGAAAAAATTGGGGAATACTTTTATTAGTATCTTATAAATTGTTTAAGACAAAGTCAGTCATTTTATTATAAAGTTGATATCTAGTCTTTCCACCATGAATACCATGATCTCTATCAGGGTAGATTAACCAGTCAAAATCTTTACCTTGTAAAACAAGTCCTTGGATCATTGACATAGCATTTTGTACATGGACATTATCATCAGCCGAACCGTGTATTAAAAGATATTTTCCTTTAAGGTTTTTAACATAAGTGTTAGGTGAATTTAAATCGTATCCAGTTGGGTTTTCTTGTGGTGTTTTCATATACCTCTCTGTATATATTGAATCATAATATCTCCAGTTTGTAACAGGAGCAACAGCAATGGCTAATTTAAAAACATCTGGAGATTGTAGTAAGCAATTTGAGCTCATAAAACCACCATAGCTCCATCCCCAAATTCCGATTCTACTAGGGTCAATATAATCTTGAGTTCCAAGAAACTTAGCAGCATTTGTTTGATCTTCAACCTCATATTTACCTAATTCGTTCTGAGTAACTTTTTTGAAATCAGCTCCTCTAAAACCTGTTCCTCGTGGATCTACTGTTACCACAATATATCCTTTTTGTGTTAGCATTGCATGCCAATAATCATTAGTGTCAAACCATTTATCAGCTACATTTTGAGAACCTGGACCACTATATTGGTACATAAAAACTGGGTATTTTTTATTCGGATCAAAGTCAGTAGGTTTCATCATCCAGGCATTTAACATAACTCCATCTGTAGTTGGGATTTGTATAAATTCTTTCTGTGGCAGAGCATAAGCTTCAAGGTTTTGCTCTAACTCTGTATTGTTTAAAATCTCTTTGATTACCTTACCTTTTTTAGTGTCCTTTAAGGTATAAGAAGGTGCAGATTTTGTAGAGGAATGGATATTGATAAACAAATCGAAATCAGGACTAAAAATAGCTGAATTAGTTCCTGGTAATTCAGATAATTGTTTTTTGTTTTTCCCGTTAACATCAATTACATAGATATCTCTATAGATTGGTCCGTTTTCAACTGACTGAAAGTAAACTTTTTTCCCTTTAGGATCTATACCATAGTAATTTGAAACTTCCCAATCTCCACTTGTGATTTGATTTATAAGTTCTCCTTTTTTGTTATAGTAATAAAGGTGATTATGTCCGTCTCTTTCACTTAACCATACAAAGTCATTGTTATCTTGAAAAGTGATAGTTTGAATATCTATATATGCAGGGTCTTTTTCATTTAAGATTAATTGCTTTTGGGCAGTTGTTCCATCAATGAAAAATAATTTTAAATCATTTTGATGACGATTAATAATTTGCGCGCTCAAGAATTGATTGTCGTTAGTCCACTTTATTCTAGGGATGTAGAAATCTTCAAATTCGCTTAAATCTACTGTAGTGGTTTTTTTACTTTTTAAATCGTAAATATCGATAGAAACCAAAGAGTTAGCTTCTCCTGCTTTAGGATATTTAAATGTTTGTTGAGTAGGATATAGGTCTTGTCCATATATATCCATTGAGTATTCAGGTACATTAGTTTCGTCAAACTTTACATAGGCTAGTTTATCTGAATCTTTACTCCAATCAAACATTCTTACAATTCCGAACTCTTCTTCATAAACCCAATCCGAAATACCATTTATGATGTGATTTTTCTTTCCATCAAATGTTATTTGAGTTGTTTGTTTGTCAGCAATGTCATAGATGTATAAGTTATTGTTATAAGCATAAGCAATCTTAGTACCATCTTTGGAAAAAGTTGGCTCAAGTATCTTGTGCTGCGCAATTTTCACTAAAGACTGTGTTTGCGGGTTGTACAAGTAGTAATCAGCTAGAGCCGAGCGTCTGTAGATCGGAGTTGAATTGGTTCCAATTAAGATCTGTTGCTCTTGATGATCAAAAATATAAGATGAAATTGAATTTATTTCATTATGGTCGGCCGTAGAAAACAAAGTTTTTACTTTTTCAAGAGTCTTGAAACTATAAAGATTGATATGTTGGTCTTTATTATCTCCTGTTTCAATACGTGAGTATTGATTGGAGTTATTCATGGCGTTTACAGACTGCATGGCTTTGGTTCTAAAGGTACCATTCCATAGATCTTCTGATTGAATTTGTTTTTGTGCAAAGCCTAAATTGGTCATAACAATGCACAACAATAAGGTTAGGTTAGGGTATTTCATCGTTGTTATAATTGAAAAAACTTTCAATTTTAATCAAAAAATATGAGTTACACCAATTTATTTTCGGGATTAACTATCAAAATTATAAAAATAGGTTAAAACTGGTCGTTTTATAATGTTTAAAGCAATGAAAAAATGGTTATACTGGAATTTCTAAGTTTTTTTTAACCTAAACAGAATGCATTATATTTGTATTTTTTAAAGCTAGAATTTATGCAAAGCAATATCAGTGGTTTCTCTAAACTTACTAAACAAGAAAAAATAAATTGGATCGCTAAAACTTATTTCAATCAAAGTGATAAGGTACTAGAAACAATACAACAATACTGGAATTCAGATACGGATATTCAAAAGTTACACGATGAGTTTATTGAAAACACAATTACTAATTTTTATTTGCCTTTTGGGGTAGCGCCTAATTTTTTAATAAATGGTAAGTATTATACAATCCCAATGGTAATTGAGGAGAGTTCTGTGGTGGCTGCTGCATCTAAAGCTGCAAAATTTTGGAGTAAAAGAGGAGGATTTACCGCAGAGGTTTTGGGAACGCAAAAAATAGGGCAAGTTCATTTTATGTTTCAAGGGAGTAAACAAAAATTGGAGCAGTTTATTGAAACTATACAAAACGATTTTGTTGAACAAACCTTGCATATTACCCAAAATATGCAAAAAAGAGGTGGAGGTATTTGTAGTATAGAATTAAGGGATAAAACACATCAGTTACCAAATTACTATCAGTTACATGTTAGCTTTGAGACTGTAGATAGTATGGGGGCGAATTTTATAAATTCATGTTTAGAGCAAATAGCAGTTACTTTGAAACAAAAGGCCTTGGAGTATTTTTTGTTTGATCAAAAAGAAAGGGAATTAGATGTAGTTATGAGTATTTTATCGAATTATGTGCCAGAATGTGTAGTTAGAGCTAGCGTTAGTTGCGCTGTTTCAGATTTACAATCAGCAGATATTCCCGATCCACAAACATTTGTGCGTAAGTTTATTCAAGCTATTACTATTGCTGAGATAGAGCCTTTTAGAGCCGTTACTCATAATAAAGGAGTTATGAATGGAGTTGATGCGGTGGTAGTGGCTACTGGTAATGATTTCAGAGCAATAGAAGCCGGTGTACATGCCTTTGCTTGTAAAGACGGGCAGTATTCAAGTCTATCACATGCTAAAGTGGAAGATGGTATTTTTACTTTTTGGATTGATTTACCATTAGCCTTAGGTACAGTAGGAGGCCTTACTTCTTTGCATCCAATGGTTAAGGTTGCTTTACAAATGCTTGAAAATCCAAGTGCTAAAGAATTAATGCAAATTATCGCAGTGGCGGGGCTGGCCCAAAATTTTGCGGCTGTTAAATCCTTAACCACTACGGGTATTCAAAAAGGGCACATGAAAATGCATTTAAATAATATATTAAACCAGTTTAAGGCTACCAAAGCTGAGAAGCAAGCGGTCTTAGAACATTTCGAGAATCATACGGTAACCCATAGTGGAGTTGTAGATTTTTTAGAAAGCCTACGTAAATAACCAGTTATGCAGGATTTATCTTTTTATAGTAATGGAAAGTTGCTCTTAACCGGCGAGTATGTCGTTTTAGACGGGGTGAAGGCCTTGGCCTTACCATGTAAAACAGGACAGAGTATGCAGGTAATACCCAACGGGTCCGGTTTTGTTAATTGGACAGGTTTTAATTCAGATGGAACTTTTTGGATGCAGGAGAATATAAAAATTTCAGATATACTAAAGCCTAAGGGTCAATTAAATAAAAGCGCGTATTATAAGGTATTGCTTGATGTATTGGTTCAAGCCCATTTATTAAATCCTGAAATTTTCACAAGTAATAATTCTGGATTTGAGGTACGTTGTTATTTAACCTTTCCTAGATTATGGGGGTTGGGTAGCTCCTCAACTTGGATAAGTAATGTGGCTCAATGGTTTAATATAAATCCTTATGAACTCTTAAATAGAAGCTTTAAAGGTAGTGGTTATGATATTGCTTGTGCCACTAGTGATGGGCCAATTTGGTATACTAGAAATAATATTACACCTGAGATCCAACGCACAGACCTAAGTCAAGAGATAACTAAAGATTTGTATTTTGTTTATTTAAATAACAAGCAAGATAGTAAGCAAGGAATTGCAAATTATAGAGCAAATAAGACTCAGAATAATAGTGAATTTTTAAATGCCTGCCAGCAAATACAGGATATAAGTGAGCAGATACCTTTAGTGAAAAATTTAAAAGAATTTCACAAGCTGGTTAGTTTGCATGAAAATATTATTTCATCAATAATCAAAGAGCAATGTGTAAAAGATAAATTCTTTAGTGATTTTCCAGGAGCTATAAAAAGTCTTGGTGCCTGGGGTGGAGACTTTATTTTGGTAGGATCGGATACGAATCCAAAAAAATATTTTATGCAAAAAGGTTATAATACCATTTTAAGCTATCAAGATATGATATTATAGCCATTACCAGTGGTGGAAAATTTTTAGTCTGCTTGGTGATTAAAGATTATTAAAAAAATGTAAAAAAGTACCATTAAACACAACCAGCTTGGATGAGTTCAGGCTGGTTGTATTTAAATATGATTCTATTTTTGTCAATGCTATTTATTTATCGAACTGGTCTTAGAGTATTACTGTAAGTTATCTTAAAAGGGACTTTTTTGTTAGCATTGTTTTTCATAATGTAGATAAACTTAAATCGTTTGGCTAAATCTTGATCAATGGTAACCTCTCCATTGATATAATTATCAGAGACAACAAAATCTTGGGTGTTTTCAACTCTTACTGATTTTGCAATTCCAGTTGATAAGTCACTTATGGTCATTGCATTGAGAAAGGTTTTGTCCTGGTTTTTTATTGTAATATTCTCTCCCTGATAACCTTGTGTTAAAATCACTACGGAATAATTCTCAGCTGTAGCTCTCATGCCTGCTAAATAATTATTCTTACTTGCGGTACTAACCGAGCGGAAATCGTCTCTGACTTGCGCATAATCTGGTAAATCTAAAACTTCTTCTAATTCTTCTTCACGATCATCTTTAATTTCTTTGCTATTCTCTATGGTTGGCTTATCTGCAGGAACACTTTTAAGATGTTTAGCGGATTTACACATAGTAAACAAAGCAATTAAAGCTAAAAATGGTAATTTTTTCATATTCTTATATTTAACAATGATAAGTTTGCGATCGTTAGTAAGTATCTTTGTGGCTGTAAAGATAATTTTTTTACTTCTATTTAAAAAAGCTCGATTAAACTAAAAAGTTAAAAAGCAGTAGACAATGAATTACGATGTTATTATTATAGGTGGAGGTGCGGCTGGTTTTTTTACCGCAATTAATCTGGCTTGTGAAAAGCCGAACTTGCGTATTGCAATCCTAGAGAGAGGGAAAGAGTTCTTAACGAAAGTAAAAATATCGGGAGGAGGTCGATGTAATGTCACTCATGCCTGTTTTGATCCTGGCGAGTTAGTGAAATTTTATCCAAGGGGAAGTAAAGAGTTACTAGGTCCTTTTCATCAATTTTGTAGTGGAGATACAATTGCTTGGTTTGAACAAAGAAATGTTGAATTAAAAATTGAGCAAGACGGAAGGATGTTTCCTGTAACGGATAATTCTCAAACAATTATAGATTGCTTTTTAGCCCAAGCTAAGAAATATAAAATAGCTTTATATAGTGGGTGTAGTGTTAATGGAATTTTTCCAAAAGAGGACTCTTGGAAAATAGATACCTTGCAAGGTAGTTTTCAGGCTAAAAAACTTGTTGTTGCAACGGGTAGCAATCCTAAAATTTGGGACATGTTGCAAGAATTAGGACATTCTATTATTAGCCCTGTAGCTTCTTTATTTACATTTAATATTAAAGATAAAAGGATTAAGGATTTAATGGGTCTCTCTACAATGGCTAACGTTAGAGTTAAAGATAGTAAATTACAAGCGCAAGGACCTTTGTTAATTACCCATTGGGGAATGAGTGGACCTGGTATTTTGAGACTCTCGGCCTGGGGAGCAAGAGAACTAGCTTTGAACAATTATAACTTTACTATTGTTGTGAATTGGACTAAGGATCATAGTTATGAGTCTATGTTAGGGTATTTATTTGAACTTAGACTTGAACATGCTAAAAAGAATGTTATTAAACGTAATTTTGTTGATTTGCCATCGCGTTTATGGGAGAGTTTAGCTTTAGCTAGTGGGATAAGTGGAGATTGCTCTTGGGCGGACTTGTCTAATAAGCAATTACAAAATTTAGCCGGTGAGTTAACTCAAGGTGAATTTCTAGTGACAGGGAAAAGTACTTTTAAAGAAGAGTTTGTTACCGCTGGAGGAATCGATTTAAAGCAGGTAAATTTTAAAACTATGGAAAGTAAATTATTACCTAATATGTATTTTGTTGGTGAAATATTAAATATTGATGCAATTACAGGAGGCTTTAATTTTCAAAATGCTTGGACAACTGGTTTTATTGCCAGTAGTGACTTAAAATTTAAATTTAATGATGAAGAATAATTTTTATTACTATAATTTATCCAGTAGAATAATGCTATTAATTTTAGCATTAGGACCTTTTCTAGGATTCGCTATTTATTTTTTGGTATATGGAAATATACTAGCAAAAATCTTGAGCTTGGTATTGTTCTTTTTATCTGGTGTTTTTATTTTTAAAAGTATTTGCATGAAAGTAAGTATTGATCAATACGGTATACATTATAGTAGTTTGTTGAAAAAACAAACTTTATTATGGCAGGAACTACACGATGTACTTATTGTTGTTCGTGAAAGAAGAAATAATCCTGATTATTACAAATATGAGCACTGGTTTGCAGCCAATAGGCTTGGTAAGGGATATTTCTTACTATTCCGCGCTGGGGACAGTTTTCCGGAAAACCCTATGTTTATGTTTAGTGCTCCTGTCTCTCAAGGATATATTAGTGTGCAATACCGTAAAGAAATTCAAAAATATGTAGATAGGTATTATAGACCTTCTAATAAAAATTAGTTATTTATTTGAGGTTTATTTTTTTTAAGTGTAAAATAAACTTTAATGGTAGCCAATAGCCATATTAATACTAGGTTAAATAAAGCTATTTGGTAGAATTCTTTATCTTTAAGATATAAGTTAAGTTCAAATATATCAATGTGTGAATGCGATGGGAAATAGGTTATAATACATAATACGACATATAACGCTACGCATATGGGAAATAATCTTATGTAAATTAGAAATATTTTTTTAAACATATTTAAATGTAAGTTTCTTTACATTAACAATTTATCTGATTGAGTTAAAATTAGTGAAAACACCTAAGGTCTACAAGGTGCTATTTGCTAGTAGTAGGGTGTTTTTTACTCTGGTGAGCTTATGCTGGTTTTATTTGGTAATATATGTTGAATCAAAGAGAATCTTTACACCGATAAGAATAATAAAATAGCTAATGTTTAATGTTGAGAGAAAAGAGTGTATTTTTGTGAAAGTTGAAAAAAAATAAATATGAATATTGAAGAGTTTATTTATAAAGAGCCCTTAAAAATAGATGAGAAATTATCAGGTGTTTTTACTTGGAGTTCTCCAAGTAATATTGCACTGGTTAAATATTGGGGGAAGAAAAAAGGTCAGATTCCTGCTAATGCTTCTTTGAGTTTTACTTTAAGTAATTGTAAAACAATTACTAATTTGCATTACCAGGGTAAAGAAAAACAAGCCATCGAATTTGAGTTAATTTATGAATCTCAGCCCAAATCTTCATTTAATCCAAAAGTAGAAAAGTTCTTTGAGCGAATTTTAATTTATTGTCCATATATAGCTTATTTTAAATTTAGAATCGATACCCGAAATACGTTTCCTCATTCCTCAGGAATTGCGTCTTCTGCTTCATCAATGGCTGCATTAGCTGTGAATATAATGAGTTTGGAGCGTGTATTGAACCCTAAGATGACTCAAGAATTTTTTGATAAAAAAGCATCTTTCTTAGCACGTTTAGGTTCGGGTAGTGCTTGTCGTAGTATTAAAGGAAATGTTGTGGTTTGGGGGCAAGATGACCAAATAGCCGGTAGTTCAGATTTATTTGGATTGCCGTTTCCATACCAAGTACACGATAAGTTTAAAGATTACTGCGATGTTGTATTATTGGTAGATAAGGGAAAAAAGCAAGTATCAAGTACCCTTGGTCATGATTTGATGCATAATCATCCTTATGCACAACAAAGGTTTATACAAGCCAAAGATAACATCTCTAAGTTAAAGCAGATTTTAATTAGTGGTGATCAAAAAGGGTTTGTTGAATTAGTGGAGAGTGAAGCTCTAACTTTGCACGCCATGATGATGACCTCTATGCCTTATTTTATTTTAATGAAATCCAATACATTACGCATTATTGAAAAAATATGGAACTTTAGACAAAGCACCAATATACCGGTGTGTTTTACTTTAGATGCAGGGGCTAATGTACATTTGTTGTTTAGTCCTGATGATAAGCCAGGTGTAATGGATTTTGTAAAAAAAGAGCTTGTAGAGTTATGTGAAAACGAGCAATTCATTGAAGATAAAATGGGATTTGGTTCTATAGAAAATAAATAATTTTTTGTATCTTTATGATATGGATGTTTAATTCAAAAAAGAAATGTTATGAAAAATACATTATTATTGGGAATTTGTTTTTGTGGTTCTTTACTAATAACTAAAACTTGTTACTCCCAAGAATTAGCGCCGGATCAAAATCCTAATTATCGTAGTAGTATGCTTGAATATATCAGTGTGAGTGATTCTATTAACCAAGGTCAAGGAACCACATTTCAAGATACCTATAAAGCTTACGATTGGTATGAAGCAAAGCAAGAGCGAAAAGATTTAAGAAGAGCTTACCGTCAGGAATTAAGAATGGAAAGAGCCAAGAATTCGCGTAATTATTACAACGGATATTCAGGTGGATACTATGGAAATTACTACAATAATTATAATCGATGGAATTGGAATTGGAGACCTAATATAGGCTATCGTACAGGAAATTGGTGGTTCTCAATTTAAAAAAAATAAAAAAAAATAAGTTATGCAAATAAAACGTATCGCAATAGCGGCATTGTTTACCCTAAGTGGTTTATTAATTACTTCGTGTGGTCGTCAAGTAACTAGAGTTAGTACTGACCAAACTATTGATATTAGTGGGAGATGGAATAATTCCGATTCCAGGGAGGTTGCCCAACAAATGACCAGGCAGGTTCTTGAGGGGCCTTGGATAACAAACTTTCAAGAAGAGCACCAAGGCAAAAAGCCGGTGGTTATCGTAGGTATGGTGTATAACAAAAGTCATGAGCATATTGATGCGGAAACATTTGTAAAGGATGTAGAACAGGCCTTTATTCAATCCCAAAGAGTTCGACTTGTTCAAGGAGGGCAAAAACGTGAGGAGTTAAGAGCTGAACGCGCAGATCAACAAACAAATGCTTCTGTTTCTACGATGAAAAAGTTCGGTTTAGAAAACGGTGCGGACTTTATGTTACAGGGATCGATTAACTCGATTGTGGATTCACATAAAAAGAAAAAAGTAGTTTATTATCAAGTTAATTTAGAGCTTAGTAATATTCAAACTGGAGAAGTTGTTTGGATAGGAGATAAGAAAATTGCCAAATACGTCAAAAATTAAAAGCTAAAAGGAATGGTTTATAACCAATTCATTTCGACACTAAAAAGAACATCAGTATTTATTATGCTGATGTTTTTCTTATTTGGGTGTGCCTCATATAATGAAAGAATTGCTCCGTATTATAATGCAATTAGCGCAGGAGACTTACAAGGTGCCAAGAAGTCTTTAGAGAAGAATGCTCTTTTAAAGAAGCCAAGAAACAAATTACTCTATGACATGGAAATGGGACGTTTGGCTCACCTACAAGGCGATTATCTACTAAGTAATCAGTATTTGAATCAGGCTGATCTACTTATTGAAGATGGTCTGAAATCCGCTGGTGATGTGGCAGTAGGTTTGGTTTTAAATTCAATGAGCCAAAATTATAAGGGGGAGGAATTTGAGATTTTTATGTTACATTACTACAAGGCTTTAAATTATATGTATTTAGGTCAGATTCAGGAAGCTGTGGTAGAGGCAAGGAGAATAAGTTTGCAAAATTACCAACAAGCAGATAAGTATGGTGATAAAACCACTCGTTACTCCAAAGATGCCTTTTCTTTAATCCTGCAAGGTTTGATTTATGAATATGATCGGGATTATAATAATGCTTTTATTTCTTATAGAAATGCCGTGGAGGTATATCTAAGTTCAAAAACAGGACTCTATTATGGAGTAAGTATGCCAAAAACTTTACAACATGATGTTATGAGAATGGCCTATTTATTAGGATTTACGTCAGAGCTTTATGAATTAGAGAAGACATTTAATACCACTTTTGAGCATGAATCTAATGGACAAGCAAAAGATTTAGTGATTTTTTGGGAGAATGGTTTAGCGCCAATTAAACAACAAGAAGATGTTTTATTTACATTGGTAAAAGGAGAGAGTGGAGCCTTGTTTTTTACCAACGCTTTAGGTATAATGATTCCGGTGGATCTTGGTATTGCAGGAGGTACTTCTTTAAATGACATACATAGTGTTAATATTGCTTATCCTAAGTATCTTTCTATTATGAAGCCTTATTATATGGCTAAGGCTAAAGTTAATGAGCAAAAAAGCTATAGTTTCGAGCAAGTTCAAGATATAGATAATCTTGCTGTTTCTACTTTAAAGGAACGTTCAGCTAAGGAATTAGGAAAAATATTAACACGGATGGCTGTGAAAAAATCTGCGGAATATTCTCTAAAAGCTGCCGCTCGTAATCAAGCCAGTAAAGGAGAGAATAATGCTGTTTTAGAGGGGTTAGGTTTTGGAGTACAGGTTTATAACTTACTTTCGGAAAAAGCCGATACTAGAAACTGGCAAACTCTACCCAGTGAAATTAGTTACCTAAGGATACCCTTAGAGCAACAGGAAAATAAGATAAAGATTGAGCTCTATAATCATCAAACAGGTAAAAAAGAGTTTGAAAAGGAATTTTCTCAAAGTAATAATTTACAGTTTTATAACTTTGCAACCATGAAATAATTATGACAAAAAATAAATTATGTACCCATTGTAAGGCTATTATAGATTGTAGGGCCGAAGATATTGTTAACTGTGATTGCACGAAAGTTAACATAAGTGGGGAATTACGCGTATTTTTAGCCAAGAGTTATCATAAATGTTTATGCAATAACTGCTTGGGAAAATTCGAGCAGATGCTAGAATTTAGTAAAGAAAATCAACTTCCACTGCGTAGAAGTCAAATGCAAGAAATGACTCATTATTATATGGAAAATGGTTATTTTGTATTTACGGAATTATATCATTTTTTAAAGGGACAATGCTGTGGAAATGGTTGTAGACATTGTGTTTATGGCTTCAAAAACAGATATTTATAAAAAAAATGTAAATCAACGATACCCATGAGAATATTATATGTATTTTTGTGGGGTAAATTACTTTTATTGCTATGAAAGGACCATTATTTTATTCGAAGATATTATTATTTGGAGAGTATGGAATTATAAAAGATTCCAAGGGGTTATCTATCCCTTATAATTTTTATAACGGAGCTCTGAAAATTGATCAAAATTTAGATCAGGTTGCTGCAAATTCCAATCAAAGCTTAAAGAACTTTTCACTTTATTTGCAAGACTTACAACAAAGTGAACCAGAATTAGTGCAATTTGATTTAAACACATTATTTAACGATATAGACCAAGGACTTTATTTTGACTCTAGTATTCCACAAGGATATGGAGTTGGAAGCAGTGGAGCTTTAGTAGCGGCTATATACGATAAATATGCTTTAGATAAGATTACGGTATTGGAGAATCTTACTAAAGATAAATTAGTTGCTTTAAAGCAAATCTTTGGAAAAATGGAGGCGTTTTTTCATGGAACTAGTTCTGGATTAGATCCTTTAAATAGTTATCTTAGTCTTCCAATTTTAATTAACTCCAAAGATAATATTGAGCCAACGGGTATACCTTCTCAAAGCGTTAATGGTAAGGGAGCTGTATTTTTGATAGATAGCGGGATTGTAGGAGAGACTGCTCCGATGATTACAATTTTCATGGAGAAGTTGAAAGATCAAGGATTTAGACATATATTAAAAGAACAATTTGTAAGGCATACCGATGCGTGTGTAGAAAATTTCTTAAAAGGAGATATGAAATCTTTGTTTAAAAATACAAAAGAGCTATCTCGTGTTGTTTTTAATCATTTTCAACCTATGATTCCAGAAAAATTCCATCAAGTTTGGCAGCAAGGTATCGAAAGTAACGACTATTATTTAAAACTTTGCGGTTCAGGTGGTGGTGGTTATATTTTAGGATTTACTCCTGACTTTGAAAAAGCAAAAGAATCATTAAAAGACTATAAACTAGAGTTGGTGTATCAATTCTAGAATTACATATTTTAAATATTATAACCTTTGGCTATTGCCAAGAAAAGTTAAGCAATGGGAATATTATCTAGGAAATATAAAATACTCTTAGCCAAGATTTTCAGTTTGTTTTCAGTAGTTAGGGGTTATAATATTTTCATTATCGTTTTATCACAGTATTTAGCATCTATCTTTTTATTTGCTCAAGAGAAAAGAGCATGGGATGTAATCTTAGATTGGCGATTATTTTTAATTATTTTTTCAAGCTCCTTGGCCATTGCTAGTGGATACATTATAAATAACTTTTATGATGCCGAAAAAGACGTTATTAACCGCCCGGTTAAATCGATGTTAGACCGTCTTGTTAGTCAAAATACAAAATTAAAGGTTTATTTTATACTTAATTTTTTATCTGTAGGTCTGGTATTTTTTGTCTCTTGGCATGCTAGTTTATTCTATGGATTCTACATATTCTTACTTTGGTTTTATTCTCATAAGCTAAAAAAATTTCCAGTAATTGGTAATTTAATGGCTGCTTTGTTGGCGATTTTGCCTTTTTTCGGAATATTAATGTACTTCAAGTCATCTTATCCAGAAATATATATTAATGCCTTTTTTTTATATTTAATTATTTTAATTAGGGAATTAATTAAAGATATGGAGAACGTTCCTGGTGATTTTGCTAATAATTATCAGACCATACCAGTTCGATTTGGAGAAACAACTGCAAAAAAAGTAATTACCGTTTTAGTGGTATTAACTCTGATCCCGATTTACTTACTTATAAAAGATGAGAGTATGGGCTATATGGCTTACTATTTTTATTTGTGTATCGCTGTATTGCTGGTTTTTTTGTATCGCTTATGGAACTCGAATACATACTTTCAATACCATCGATTACATGTGAGTTTAAAGTTGTTAATACTTCTGGGAGTTTTTTCTATTGTGTTAATTAAACCCTCTGTAATTGTAAGTGGTACTTCTTTATTAAGCTAATTTTTTGTATTTTAAGGCATAGGTGATAAATTGACTGATTAAAATCGACAATAATAAGGTTGGTTTATGATAATTGAGTTAAAAGTATATTCTATAAATCCATAGTTTAACTATCTTTGTAAAAATAATTTATTATGAATAACGGTAAGTCAAATTCGAAAAATAAAAAATCCTCTTTTAGTGGAGCTAAAAAGAAGGATAAGGGCAAGCCAATT
This sequence comes from Myroides sp. LJL119, assembly GCF_054871605.1. NCBI lineage: Bacteria > Pseudomonadati > Bacteroidota > Flavobacteriia > Flavobacteriales > Flavobacteriaceae > Myroides > Myroides sp. LJL119. The sequence continues at coordinate 258,551 of NZ_JBTXLO010000001.1, read as the reverse complement.
TCTAAATCTAAATTTGGAAAAACGCCGAGCTCGTCAAAGAGTTTTATAGCTGACTCGAATAAGCCATTTGACGCAAAGCCTAAAGTAAAAACGACAAAGAAAACCATCGAGTCCGATGAAATTCGTTTAAATAAATATATTAGCAATTCAGGAGTATGTTCTCGTAGAGAAGCCGATGTTTATATAGTTTCTGGTAATGTAAAGGTTAACGGTGCAGTGGTTACCGAAATGGGTTATAAGGTTAAGCCTGGTGATACAGTTGTTTTTGATGGTTCATTAATTACTCCTGAGAAAAAGGTTTATGTATTGTTAAATAAGCCTAAGGGATTCTCAACAATCAACGAAGAATTTATCTCCAATGAGAATGTTTTAAGCTTAGTTAAAAACGCTAGTAAATCCGTATTAACTCCAGTTGGTAGAATGGATAAAAGTACCTTAGGCCTTATGCTTTTTACCAATGATAGCGATTTGTTACAGAGATTGAATTCTCCGGATCAACGTTCTTCAAAAGTATACCAAGTATCTTTGGATCGTAACTTAAAATATGAGGATTTAGAGAAAATTAAAAAGGGTATTTATATCGAGGAAAAGCGCGTTTTTGTTGAAGATATCGCCTATGTTGAGGATCAACCAAAAACCGAGATTGGAATTAAGTTAAAAGCTTCTAACGTGAAATTAGTACGAGCACTTTTTGAGAGTCTTGATTATAATGTATTGAAGTTAGATCGTGTAATGTATGGGCCAATTACTAAATGGAATTTGCCTCGTGGAAAATGGAGATTTTTAACTCCCGAGGAAGTCTTAAGTATAAAAAATGGCTAAAAGCACAGTAATTGTATTATAAAAATAAAAGCTCATCAATGTTTATTTGATGAGCTTTTTTTGATTGTTTTTTGTTTTGTTGTTTATTGCGCAAGATAGCTAGGTAATTCCAAAGGAACCTCCATTAATAAAAGCTCGCTTTCTTGCATGGCTTCTATGGTTATTTTATTGTCTTGGGTAATACTTATAGCGTCTTTAAGTTCAAGGGTTTTATCTAAAACTTTAATCGATCCCTTTAAGACCATTAAATATATGGCGTTTTTAGAGTCTTTTAACTCATAATCTAAAGTTTTGCCTTTTTGTAAGTCAGCCAGAGCGAACCAAGCATTTTGGTGTATCCAAAGCCCTTGATTAGCATCTTTTGGTGCTATAATAGTCTCCCATTGATTTAGACGATTTTTTTTATCAAAAGTAATTTGATCATATCGAGGCTCTACATTTAGAGTGTCTGGAAACAGCCAAATCTGCAAAAATTTGACTTCTTGGTCGTCACTAGGATTAAACTCACTATGTTCTATTCCTGTACCTGCACTCATAACTTGTATGTCTCCTGTATGAATTTCGGTTGTGTTTCCCATCGTATCTTTATGGGCTAAGCTACCTTGTAAGGGAATGGAAATAATTTCCATGTTTTGATGAGGGTGCTGTCCAAATCCCATGTTAGGGGCTACTATATCATCATTTAAAACACGTAAAACACCAAAGTGCATTCGTTCGTTATTATGATAATTTGCAAAACTAAAGGTATGGTGAGAATCTAACCAACCGTGATTTGCATGTCCTCTTGTATTAGCTTTGTATATTGTGTTCATAAATTTTGTTTCTACTGATTTATAACACAAAGATAGCTTATCGATTGTAAAATAAACTTAATCTAGTTTAAGAAATAGATTTATCTTTATTTTTTTAATAAGTTTCTTTTCATTTTGCTAAAAAATTCTGGAGTAATTCCAAGATAGGAGGCAATTTGCTTTTGAGATATGCAATTTTTAATGCTAGGATATCTTTGACAAAATTTCTCGTAGCGCTGTTCGGCTGTAAGGCTTAAATTATCGATCAACCTTTGTTGATTAGCAATTAAAGAGCGCTCTACTAAAATACGAAAATACCTTTCCATTTTGGGAACTTGGGCAAATAGCTCATTTTGTTTATCTCTAGTTAACACAAGAACTTTGGCTTGTTCGATTACTTGAATATAAGAGGTGCAGGTTTTTTTGGATAAAAAACTGTACATATCTGCCATCCACCAGCCTTCAGGGGAGAAACTCAATGTGTGTTCGTTTGCCTGTTCATCTATGTAATAATTTCTTAATATACCATCTACTACAAAGTAAGATGGACTAATGTCTTTATTGGCACAGATAAGTTTTGTTTTATTAGGAAATTCTTGTGTCTCAAAGAAACTTAATACCGTTTGTTGTTCTAAGTCACTAAGGCTTATATGTAAGGCAATATTTTTTAAAAGTAAGTCCAAATTCAGTTTTTATATATTAGGTAGAATAATAAAGATACTAAAAAAATAGATAAATTTTTAACATCTTATAGGCCTTATCTAAAGGTATTTCAAAATAAGTAGGCTTTGTTAATAAAACAAAGCCTACTGTTGTTATTACTTTAAAGCTTGTTTAATTCTTTTAAAAGCTTCTATTAGTTGATCTTCGCTTGTTGCGTAGGAGAAGCGGATGCAATCCGGATTTCCAAATGCAGCTCCGGTTACACATGCAACATGAGCTTTATCTAAAAGATACATAGCTAGATCATCGGCATTATTAATTTTATAACCTTCAAAAGTTTTACCAAAGAAAGCCGATACATCAGGGAATACATAAAATGCACCCTGTGGTACGTTGGTTTTCATTCCTGGAATTTCTTTTAAAAGAGATACAACTAGGTCGCGTCGATTTTTAAATGCATCTACCATGTTTTTTAAAAAGACAGGATCTTCTTGTATTGCTGCAATAGTTGCTCTTTGAGCGATACTATTGGCCCCAGAGGTTACTTGTCCTTGTATCTTGGTACAGGCTTTTGCTATAAATTCAGGAGCTCCGATATAGCCAATTCGATAACCTGTCATTGCAAAGGCTTTAGCAATACCATTTACTGTAATGGTTCGCTCTAACATGCCAGGTATTGCCCCAATACTTGCTGTTTTGCCCTTAAAATTAATGTGTTCATAAATTTCGTCTGATAAGATAAATACATTTGGATATTTTTTTAATACCTGTGCTAATCCTTGGTATTCTTCTTGACTATATACCGAACCACTTGGATTACAAGGAGAACAAAACCATACCATTTTTGTTTTTGGTGTGATTGCTTGGTCAAGTTGTTCTGGTGTAATTTTGAAGTCATTTTCTATATTTGTCGGTAACTCAATTGGAATCCCACCACATAGCTTAACTATCTCTGCGTAACTTACCCAATATGGAGCTGGAATTACAATTTGATCACCAGGATTTATCATCACTTGTGCTACGTTGTATAAAGATTGTTTTGCTCCAGTTGAAACTACGATTTGATTGGGAGAATAATCTAAATTATTATCTCTTTTAAATTTATGGCTGATGGCTTGTCGCAAATCTAAGTAACCTTCCACTGGTGGATATTTGCTATAATTTTGCTCAATGGCTTGTATAGCAGCTTTTTTAATAAAATCGGGTGTGTTAAAATCAGGTTCTCCAAGACTAAGGCTAATCACATCAACTCCTTGCTCTTTTAGCTCTCTAGCTTTTGCTGCCATTGCTAAAGTTTGGGAAGTTGCTAGTCCTTTAATTCTATCTGATAAAAATTCATTACTCATAATGTGGAAATACTATTTTGTTGGATATCTAATCAAAGGTAATTATTCTAGTAGTATAATTGAAGTATTCGGGTGGTTTTAACCAATAAAAAAGCTTAATTTTGTCAAAATTTTACACATGGAAGAGATTTTAAGATATTTCCCAAATCTTACGGATCAACAGATCAATCAATTTGCCAAATTAGAGCAGGTCTACACCCAGTGGAATGCTAAGATTAATGTTATCTCAAGAAAAGATATTCATGAATTATATACCAAGCATGTTTTACATTCCCTAGGGATTGCTAAAATTATGGAATTTCATCCAGGGGCTAGTGTGATGGATGTTGGTACAGGAGGAGGTTTTCCAGCCATTCCACTTGCTATACTTTATCCTGAGGTGCAATTTTATGCAATTGATATTATTGCAAAGAAAATATTGGTGGTTAATCAAGTTATCCAAGAATTGGGATTAACCAATATTAAAGCAGAGCAAATGCGAGCCGAGAAAGTGGAAGAGAAATTCGACTTTATAGTTAGTAGAGCCGTAACTAATATGCCTGATTTTGTTAGTTGGATTAGACACCGTACTAAAAAGGAAAATAACCACGAATTTGAAAATGGTATTTTGTATTTAAAAGGAGGGGATTTGACACAGGAATTACTAGACTTTCCTAAAGCAGTGGAATTTGATCTAAGCAATGTTTTTGATGATCCATTTTTTGAGACTAAGAAAGTAGTTTACTTACCATTAAAATATAGAGGATAAAAAAATGCCCCAAAAAGTATTTAAAACTTTTGGGGCATTTCTATTTTTGAATGTTTCTCTATTGTATTAGTTTATCCTAAAAATGGATATTTATAATCTGTAGCTGGTACAAAAGTTTCTTTAATTGTACGCGGAGAAACCCAACGTAATAAATTTAAGATAGATCCGGCTTTATCATTTGTTCCAGAAGCTCTAGCTCCACCAAATGGTTGTTGTCCTACAACAGCTCCTGTTGGTTTATCATTAATGTAGAAGTTACCAGCACAATTTTGTAATGCTTCTGTAGCCTCTACAATAGCATAACGACATGTTGCTAGAATAGCTCCAGTTAAAGCATAGATAGATGTTTGGTCAACTAATTTTAAAGTTTCGCTCCATTTTTCATCTTCATAAACATATACTGTTAACACAGGCCCAAACAACTCCGTTTCCATTGTTGTGTAATGAGCATTGGTAGTTTCTATGATTGTTGGTTCAATGAAGTATCCAACAGATTTATCATATTTACCACCAAAGATTACTTGTGCATCGGTATCTTTTTGAGCTTGATCAATAGCACTGGCTAATTTATCAAATGAAGATTCAGAAATTACAGAAGAAACAAAGTTAGAAGGATCCTCAGGTGAACCCATTTTAATGGTAGCTAAATCTTGACCAACGTATTGCTTAACTTGTTCCCATAAAGAAGCAGGTATATAAGCTCTTGATGCAGCTGAACATTTTTGTCCTTGGTATTCAAAGGCACCTCTTACAAGAGCAACAGCTACCTCTTTTGGACACGCTGAAGGGTGAGCGATAACAAAATCTTTCCCTCCAGTTTCACCTACGATTCTTGGGTAAGTTTTGTAGTTGTTTATGTTTTGTCCAATTTTATTCCACATGGAGTTAAATACTCCGGTTGATCCTGTGAAGTGAATTCCAGCAAAATCAGGGCTAGCTAATAATGTGTCGGTAATCATTCCTGAATTTCCGTAGATAACATTAATTACTCCTTTTGGTAGACCTGCTTTTTGTAATACCTCTACAATTACTCTAGCTGAGTAAATTTGCGTAGCTGATGGTTTCCAAACAACTACATTCCCCATCATTGCAACTGATGTTGGTAAGTTACCAGCAATTGCAGTGAAATTAAATGGTGTAATAGCGTAAATAAATCCTTCTAATGGTCGGTGTTCTAATCTATTCCACATTCCTTCTGATGATTCAGGTTGTTCTGAATAGATTTGAGCCATATATTGGGCATTGAATCTTAAAAAGTCAATAAACTCACATGCAGCATCGATTTCGGCTTGGTGTAAAGTTTTTGCTTGAGCAATCATTGTTGCAGCATTAATTTTAGCACGGTATGGGCCAGCTAAAAGATCGGCTGCTTTTAAGAAAATCGAAGCTCTTTGCTCCCAAGGCATTGCTGCCCATTTCACTTTTGCTTGTAAAGCAGTAGAAACAGCTTTTTCCACTAAGCTTTGATCAGCTTGGTGATAAACTCCTAATTTATGTTTGTGATCAAATGGAGGGAATAAATCTTTAGTATCACCTGTTCTAATTTCTTCTCCATTGATATATAATGGAATATCAACTTGTTGGTTGTATTGTTCTTTGAAAGAATTCAAAGTCAATTCTCTTTCTTTTGACCCTGGAGCATAAGACTTTACTGGCTCATTTACAGCTACAGGAACTTGGTAGAATCCTTTTGACATATATTTCTTTTTTAAGTAGTTGTTAAAAAATGTGTTATTACAAAGATAGTAAAAAAGGTTGTATTATTTTTTAATAATCTTATTTCAAATCAGTCCAAATGGTTAAAGTATTAAAAATTTATTTGCTAATAAATCTTAAAATATTTATCCGAAATAAGCTAATTCATTGCATAGGTAGCAATTAACTTGAACCTAGGAATACGAACCTTGAAAGTGCGATTCTCTAAGGGACATACGACATTATAATACCCAGTCATGACTCCTATTGTTGAATGTAGTATACAACCACTGGTGTAGCTATGGCTGTTTAAAGGGTCAATAATTGGCTGTTGACCTATTATACCTTGCCCTTGAACAATTTTTGTGGCTTGTAATGAATCGATTATCTCCCAATATCTCGAGTCTATTTGAATGGGTAAATCGGTATGATTGGTTATGGTAATGTTATATGAGAAGGCGTGTTGCAAAATATCTTTTTGAAAAAAGCTTCCTTGGTATACACTGCGAACAGAAACTTGTACGCCTTTAGTGTTTTGTGTAATCATAGCTAATTGGAAAATTAGAAAATCAAAAATAGGTAATTGTTAGGGTTTTATTGTCAGATTAGGATTATTTTTAACTTGAATTGTTTCCAATTAATAAGTTATATTTTTAGCGTCTGCATATCCGATGGCTAAAACTCTGTCATATAAATCAGTGTTTTTTCGATAATAAACTACTACTTGATAGGTATTTTGCGTTAGGGCATAGTTACCATCGGGATTGTTTTTTGCAGAGACTTTATTGTTCTCAACCCCAATATAGGCGTAGTTGGTAAACCCTTGCTTTATTAATATAGCTTTTTCATAGTAATTTTTCTCTGGATTATAATCCATTTTACTATTGTTGTTTAGTTGGTAATCATTGAACATACCTCCAATGTAGTAATGGGTATTTTTGGGCATGTCCTCACTTGGTATATAGGTAAAGTACACCCAAGCATATTCAGCTTCAATACTAGGATTTCTTGCATTTATGTTTCTCACGACAAATTGACCATGTATATCGGGAAAATAGGTATATCCTTTGTCTTTTCTACTGTAGTTTGTATATAAGTAAGTGTTATAAATTCCGCCAGATACAGTTGTTGAGCCAATAAAGTTATTTATTTGCCTTATATCGCTATTGTCAAAATTTAAAAATTGATTTAACCCCCAAAATTGGGTGGGTTCTTCGTAGCGATAAATCAAATCGTTACCTATAGTATATTGTGGTTTTATTCCTGTTTTAAAGCTATCCCAACGACCATTTTGTAATATTGCAACCTTTATATTGGCAGTAGGATTGGTAAGTAGATTATCACCCAATGAGATGGTGAAATCCAGGTTTTGTTTGGTTTCGTATACTTGTAAGTCTCTTGTTCTTTTTACAGCCACCCCCACATTTACAACATCTTCGTATAGGATGAATTTCCTTCTTATAACAACTTGATTGTCTTGATCGTAGATTTCTAAAACGTAATTTCCGCTTTTAGTGATTTGATATACGCTATTTGGTAGATTTAGCTTATAATGGGTGTAGTTTTGCAAAGTATTGTAAGAGTTTTCGCTATGCATAATGCGTTGATTCTCCATTCCTTTGATGTATTGAATAGGCTTTAAGTCCGAAGGTGTCCAATCATAATTATATGCAAGTACTCGATAGAAGTAATTAGTGTCATCTGCGTATAAGTCATCAAACTCAAAACTAAAAGTATCTCCTAGTCTAAAAAATGGATTGCAGGATTGTCCTTGACACATGAAACTTGCCGTTTTTATATAATCAGCGGTCGTATTTTGCGGTACTTGTGCAAAGCTGAGCATAGTGCCAAGTATAGTAAGTACAATAGCGTAAAATCTGTGAGTCATTCTTATTTTATTTAGTGAAAATTTGATATTATAAAGAGTTTATCAAGATCCGTATAGACTTGGTGTAAACTTGTAATTTTAAAGTCCACGAAATCAAATTTTGCATTTTTCACTTCATGATTTTCACCAAAAAGAATAACTTCCATGTTGGCTGATTTACCTGCCTTGGCTCCCGTATAGGAATCTTCAATAACAATGCAATTTTTGACCTTAGAACCTAGTAATTTAGCACATTGTAAATACACATCAGGTTCAGGTTTGGGATTGTCAACTTGCTCGGCAGAGACGATTTGGTCAAAATATGGAGTTATCTTTAAAGACTCTAAAGTGTATTGTATTATCTGAGAGCTAGAATTACTTGCCAAGCCAATTTTGATATTGTTTTTCTTTAAAAACTCAAAAACATCTAGTAAACCTGGACTTGGGACGGCCTGTTGCTGTATTAATTGAATAACACGATTAGAAATCATAGAAGCAACTTGTTCCACACAAGGACCTTGCCAGGGTCTGATATTATACCAGAATTGAACAATTTGTTGGATAGTTTGTCCTTTGATTTGATTGGCTTGTGCTAAATTATACGCAACCCCTAAGCTTGTTAAAATTTCCTGCTCGCTTTGTCTCCAAAGTTTTTCAGAATCTAACAATACGCCATCCATGTCAAATATCACAGTATCTTTCATTGCTTTTGATTCTTTATAGTTAATCTATGCAATATAAGCAAAGACTAAAAGAATAAAAAACATGCTTAATAATAAATTATTTATAACATACTGGAATAATTTCTCCCTCACATAAGCAATACTTAGTAATGAGTTCTGGTTTTATTACTTTTGTGTAGTCAACCGGATCAACTCTAAAGCCTACTTGACGAAGTTTATCAAAATAATCTAGACCATATATTCGTAGGTGATCATACTGACCAAATATTGCGGTTCTTTGTTTAGGGTCTGTAATACTGTCATCTTGAAAGGTGCTTTTTCTTTTAAGATCTTGTGGAACTTGGAAGATTCCCATTCCTCCAGGTTTTAAAATCCGATATAATTCTTTCATAGCCTTTTGATCATCGGGAATATGTTCTAAAACATGATTACACAAAATTATATCAAAGCTATTATCTTCAAAGGGTAGATTACAAATATCCGCTTTTACATCTGCTAAAGGAGATTCTAAATCTGTGGTAATATAATTTAGATTATTTTGTTTTTTAAACCGCTTATAAAAAGCCTGTTCGGGGGCGAAATGTAGAACCTTTTTAGGTTGAGTAAAAAAGTCAGTTTCATTTTTAAGGTAAAGCCAAAGCAAGCGATGCCTTTCCAAAGAAAGGGTACTGGGAGACAGTGCGTTGTTTCTCTGGGTAGAATAACCATAAGGTAAAAAAGTTCTAAAACTTCTCTTATCAATAGGGTCGGTGTATACATCCCCCTTTAAATACCAGGCTAAGATTGGTCTAACCAAGTAACTCAACCGAATCAGAATCGGCCGAGGTACTAAGTTTAAGATTGTTTTAAAAGCTTTTTTCATTTATAAATAAAAGTGCCTAATAAGTTATAAAACTAATGGATTAGCTCTAAATTCATCCTCTTCCGTGCTGTGAATGCCTAAAGCTTGATAAATATATTGGAAGGTAGATAAAAGTTCAGGTTTTCCATTAATTAAAGCTACATCATGTTCAAAGTGCGCTGATGGTTTTCCATCTCTTGTAACAATTGTCCACCCGTCGCTTAGTTGTTTAATGTTTCTAGTTCCTAAATTTATCATTGGCTCAATGGCAACTACCTGTCCTTCGATAAACTTTTTGCCTCTACCTTTTTTTCCGTAATTAGGCATCTCTGGATCTTCATGCATTTTACGCCCAAGTCCATGACCTACTAATTCACGTACCACTGTATAACCCTGGGCTTCACAATAACGCTGAATAGCACTTCCAACATCTTCTACTCGGTTTCCTAAAACAAACTCGCGGATACCAACATATAAAGATTCTTTGGTTACTTGTAGTAATTTTTTCGTTTCTTCAGAAACCTCACCAACTTCAAAAGTATAGGCGTGATCTCCATAAAATTCATTCATTAATGCACCACAATCTACCGAAACGATATCTCCTTCTTCAATGGGGCGATTTGTAGGTAGTCCATGTACAATTTGATCATTAACACTTGTCAATAAAGTAGAAGGACATCCATATAAACCTTTAAAACCAGGAACAGCTCCATGGTCTCTGATGAATTCTTCTGCTTTTTTATCTAAATCTAGAGTAGATACACCTGGCTTTATTTCTGTAGCAATCATACCTAAAGTTTTAGAAACCAATAGTGCACTTTGTCTGATTAACTCAATTTCTTCTAGAGTTTTTGGAATTATCATACCTTATAATTTTAAGTCTGACAAAATTACGTCTTTAGATTCAATGAAAAAAATGATTACTAATAGTTTTTTGGTTGTCTATTCTATGGTAAAAGTGTAATTTTACTTTTTGTTAAATAACAACCATAGATAATTAATTATATCATCAGATTAATCGTTTTCAAATGACATATGTTACTGCTAGCCAAGCGGCTAGTCTTATAAATTCGGGGGACCGTATTTATGTTCATGGGATTGCTTGTACACCGAACTTTATTCTTGAGGCAATTACACAAAGAGCAAGGGAGTTAAAAGATGTCGAGTTTTACCATATTCACACCTTGGGTGATGCTCTTTATGCTGATATAAAGTACAAGGATAGTTTTAAAGTAAACTCTCTTTTTACTGGGGCTAATGTACGTCATACCATTAAACAAGGAAATGGATCCTATATACCCGCTTTTTTACAAGATATGCCAGGGTTGTTTGATAATCAGATTTTGCATCTTGATGTGGCTTTAATCCAAGTCTCCAGTATGGATCAACATGGATATGTTTCTTTGGGAACCTCAGTGGAGAGTACCTTGGCTGCTATTCGAAATGCGAAGACAGTTATAGCACAAGTAAATAAGTTTATGCCTCGTACCTTTGGAGATAGCTGCCTTCATATTTCGCAAATAACTTGTTTGGTTGAACACAACACGCCACTATTGGAAGAGTTTGTAGTCAGCGCAGCTAGTGAGCAAGAGGAACTTATCGGGGATCATATTGCAAAAATGATTGAGAATGGGAGTACATTACAAATGGGGATAGGTACAATCCCGGAAGTAGTTTTGCAAAAACTTCGTAATCATAAAAATCTAGGATTACATACCGAGATGTTTTCCGATGGAGTAATAGACCTAATTGAGGCTGGTGCTTTAAATGGAAGTCAAAAGTCCATCGATAAAGGTAAAGCTGTAGCTACTTTTGCTGTTGGCTCACAAAGATTATATGATTATATGGACAATAACCCACTTTTTTTACTAAAGGAATGTTCTTATACTAATGACCCTAGTATTATTAAACAAAACCCGAAGGTAATTGCTATTAACTCTGCTGTGGAAATTGATCTAACGGGGCAAATTTGTGCTGATTCTATTGGACCTAGAATTTATTCTGGTGTTGGTGGTCAGGTAGATTTTGTCCGAGGTGCCACTCTTAGTAAAGGGGGTAAGGCTATTATTGCCATGACTAGTACGACAAAGAAAGGGGAAAGTAAGATTGTACCATTTTTAAAACAAGGTGCAGGAGTTGTTACCTCTAGAGCACATGTGCAATATGTTGTTACAGAATATGGCGTTGCTGATTTAAGAGGGAAGAATTTAATTCAAAGAGCTCATCTTCTTTCTAGTATTGCTCACCCGGATCATCGCCAAAGTATTTTACAAACCTACCTTCAAAGTATAAAATAATATTTAAAAACAATAAAAGCTCTATTTTGAAATTTAATTTCTAGAGCTTTTATTATTTTTAATAGGTACTTTTAATCCTGTACCGTTTTTTAAGACTAATTAGTTTGATTTTTTTGTGGATTAAATTAGTGATTTCCCAGTCATTTCTAGAGGCTGTTCAATCCCCATTAATTTTAGAATTGTTGGAGCTATATCTCCTAATACACCTGGGTGGATATGCTTTATTTGCTTGTCCACTATAATAATAGGAACAGGATTGGTTGTGTGTGCTGTGTTTGGTGTACCATCTGGATTAATCATTGTTTCACAATTTCCATGATCGGCCAAAATAATAGTTGTGTAATTATTATCTAATGCAACATTAACTACTTGTTCAACACATTGATCCACAGCTTGACAAGCCTGAATAGCCGCTTGCATTACCCCGGTGTGTCCTACCATATCTCCATTGGCAAAGTTTAAACATACAAAGTCAACTTGCTTTTTGTTTAGTTCTGTAATAAGGGCATCTTTTAATTCAAAAGCGCTCATCTCTGGTTTTAAATCATAGGTAGCAACCTTTGGAGAGGGGCATAAAATACGAGTTTCATTTTCAAAAGGAAGCTCTCTTCCTCCAGAGAAAAAGAAAGTAACATGTGGATACTTTTCTGTTTCTGCTATTCGAAGTTGTTTTTTATTATTGGCCTGTAAAACCTCTCCTAAAGTATTTGAAATATTTTCTTTATTGTAAACTACATGAATATTTGAAAAAGTAGGATCATAATTAGTTAGGGTTACATAATATAAATCGAGTTTTTTCATATGATATTCCGGAAAATCCACTTGGGTTAGTACCTGGGTTAATTCACGCCCCCTATCTGTACGGAAATTAAAAAAGATAACCACATCCTCAGGTTCTATTAAGGCCACAGGTTTTTGCTGTTGATCAACCATTACAATTGGTTCTAAAAACTCATCAGTTATGTTGTTTTGATAACTATTTTGAATTGATAAGCATGCATTTGTAGATTTTACTCCTTGTCCATTTACAAGTAAGTGATAAGCCTTGGCTACTCTTTCCCATCTTTTATCTCTATCCATGGCATAATATCTACCAATAACAGAGGCAAGTTTTGCTTTTCCTTTAATGGTGTCTTGTAGTTTTTCTATGTGCGCTAGACCTGATTTAGGGTCTACATCTCTACCATCGGTAAAGGCATGTACAAATAGATTATCAACTCCTTGTTCATATGCTCCTTGAATTAATCCATAAAGGTGATTTTCATGAGAATGAACTCCTCCATCGGATAATAGACCTAAGAAGTGCACCTTTTTATTATTCTTTTTTGCATAAGCAAATGCTTGTTGCAAAGCTGGTTCATTGGTAATAGTGTTGTTTTGTACGGCCATGTTGATTTTCACTAAGTCCTGGTAGACAATTCTACCAGCACCTAAATTCATGTGCCCCACTTCAGAATTACCCATTTGTCCTTCTGGCAACCCAACGTTTAATCCATCTGTTAATACATAAGTATTTGGATATTTAGTGTATAAGGAGTCAATAAATGGGGTATTGGCAAACTCGATTGCAGAAACTTTAGGGTCTTGTGTTTGTCCCCAACCATCTAAGATCATTAAGATTACTTTCTTATTCATAGCCTATTAGATATAATTTAGTGTGTGTGCTCAAAATTAGTGATACTTAATTAAAATTCCATTATTTATGATTGGTATTTGATCAATCTAGTAGAAAATTATTGTTTGTAGCTAACAAATAAGTAGAATCTGGATTTAAAAGCGATTTAATTTATAATAATGTTAAAATGAGAGAGTTAAAAGTCAATTTTTTTGTAAAATAAAAGGCAGTCCGGTTTTTTTATCTATTTTTACATTTTTAATAATTATTCTAACTACTTAAAAATAAGAATGTAATGAAAAAAGGGATTATGGGATTTGCTGTTTTAGCTTTGATACTGACAAGCATATCTATAAAGGCTTCTTATGAACATAACAAGGTTGATTGGACACCGGAGTTAGAAAAGGAATTATTAAAAGAATCCTCTAAGACCTTAAGTTCAAATAAAGAGAGTTACAAGCCGGAGGATGTTGCTTTGGAAATGTATAATTCTTTACAAGTTAATGATTTTCAAACCCCTGATCAACATGTTTTTCAAATTGCTGTAAAGGGTTATTTAAACTTAAAGGAAAAAGGAATTATAAAAAATAATAAGTTAACAATTCTTGACTTTAGTGTATCTTCAACCAAGCAAAGGCTATGGGTTATTGATATGGATAACATGGAAATAGTGTTACAATCTTACGTAGCCCATGGACAAAAAACAGGAGAGGAGTTTGCAAATGTTTTTTCTAATCGTGTTAATTCACATATGAGTAGCTTAGGATTTTATAAGACAGCTGAGGTTTATCATGGTATAAATGGACTTTCTATGCGTTTAGATGGACTTGAACAAGGAATCAATGATAATGCGAGATCAAGAGCAATCGTTGTACATGGAGCCAAATATGCTTCCAAGAAATTAATTGATCTCCAAGGAAGGTTAGGTCGTAGTTATGGTTGTCCTGCTGTTCCGGTAGAGGTAAATAAACAACTAATAGACTTGATTAAAAACGATTCATGCCTTTTTATTTATCATACTGATTCTAGTTATCATGCACATAGTAAGTATGTGTAGTTAGTTGGTTAATTTAGTAAAAAGGTTGGTGTCATATTTATAAATGTCCTGGATATTTTCAAAAGATAAATCTTCATTTAAATTTAAAGTCCAATATAAAAGATACACGCCAATTGGGTTTTTTTGAACGGAAATATTAGTTGTTTTTTCCGAGGCTATTATCTTGTCAATGTCTTGTTTATTTAAATCATTGTCCTGTACTTGTAAAATAAACTCTGCTAGTTCAAACGGATCTTGAACCCTTACACATCCAGAGCTTATGTCTCTGAATTGCTTATTGAAATTGTTCTTATTCGGTGTATCGTGAAGATACACCGAATGGTTGTTTAAAAACATAAACTTTATTCGTCCTAGGGTATTTCCTTTCCCGCCTTTTTGTACATATCTATAAGAATTGTATTTATTTGGATCCCACTGCTCAGGGGTAACTGTTTTTCCAGTTGAGTTTTGATAGATGGTGAAATTTTGTGATGCAAAATAGCCTGGATTTCGTTTGGCCTTTGGAACTATATCGTTTTTTAGAATTGTTGGAGGCACAGTCCAAGTTGGATTTAGAACTAAAGTGGTTAGAGTTGAGCTTAGTATTGGTGTTTTTCGTGAAGGAGTTCCTACAATTACATTATGTTTTTGTATAGTATCTTTTCCCATTACACTTACTAGTGTGAAATCTGGAATGTTTACTAAAATATAATCCTTACCATATCGTCTTGGAAACCATCTAAACCTTTCTAGATTCACCATCAGCTTTTGGTATAGGGATTGTCTTTGTTTATCTAAAACTGCTAATGTATTTGAATTAATAGTATTGCTTGGAGTGATTTTGTTTTGGATTTGAAAATCCCGTAAAAATTGATCAAAACCGGGGCTGTAGTTGGTATCTATAGATAAGGTGTCGGGTAGGATGCTTAAAAATTTCATGTGTGATTTTATTGCAAGTAAGGCATCGTAATTTTGGTTGACAACCATTAAAGTATCTATGGGTTTTAAAGAGTCGGTTTGCTTGGTGTAATATTGCTTTAGTTTCTCTCTATAGCGATGATACTGTGGATGAACAGGGCGAATAGAATCAAATGCTTGGCTAACAGCATTATTATCTAAAACTAAGATAAGAGTTTTAGCCGTATTAATTTGGTGATATTCTAAATCCCAATCGTTATAAATTTTTCTAGGGTCTAAAATGCCATTGAACAATACTTGTGTTAATTGTTCAAACGCTCTTGTAAAAGTTATATCTGCTTGTATTTTTAATGAATCTGTGGAGTTTTCCCAATTCTCCACTAGATCTTTTATCTTATTTAATTCAAAATATTTGGGGTTAATTCCATCGTAGTGAATCTCTTGTAAGGTTTGTAATAACTCCAAGCGGTTTTCTTTTTCAAGCCAAGCTGTTTGATAGTTATTTAATTGATAGAATTCTTTTGTGCTATTACTTTTATCTTTGAGTAACAGCGAATCAATGTGTAAAGGCGTAGTTAGAGATGTTATTGGCTCTAGTCTTAGGGTATCCTGACTTTTATATACTATTTGCATAGGTTGAGGTTTTGCTCGTTGGCAAGAAACACTCATTATAATAAGACTAATAATTAACAAAAGGTATTTCATAATTTTTATTTGGCAGACTAAAAATGTGTTATACTATAAATTTACACATAAAATTTTGATAAAAGCCTCCAAATTACTATTAATCTGGACTAGAGGGTTTTTTAGATTTGGACTATTGTAGTGTTGTTTAATGCTACTACTTTTGCCTGGAATTTCTTGTTAGGGTATGGCGCCTATATCTTTTTGATAAGAAAAAAAAATAATATATATGTTCTCACGTAAATCTTTTCGCCTAGTAATAGGGATTATTAGTTTTTTATCTTTTGGTCTGATGGTGAAGGCTCAACAGAGCTCTGAAAAAGAGCAGTTGACTGAAATTTTTATTTATCAGCCACAATTAGATGTTCACTCTGGGTTAAAAAACAGAAATGTAAGTGTTTTGAATCAACAGCAAATAAAAGCTCTTCCAGTTACATCAGTTGCTCAAGCCTTGTCTTATATTTCAGGGGTAGATATTAGAAGTCGCGGACCTTTTTCTAGTCAAAGTGACCTTAGTATAGATGGAGGTGGATTTGATCAAAATATTATTTTGATAAATGGGCAAAGTATTTCCGATGCACAAACCGGGCACAATAGTTTAAATATACCTATTTCCCTTGATTTAGTAGAACGAATAGAGGTTATTAAAGGTCCTGCAGCAAGATTATACGGAGCTAATAGTTTAACAGGGGTTGTTAATATTGTAACAAAGCAATTTAGAAGTTCAGGGCTTTTTGCTTCGGCTTTAGTTGGTAGTAATTTTACAAATGTGGAGGAATCGCAATCAAAAGAACTTTATAATAATCGTTCTTTAGAATTAGGAGGTAATATAGCTAGTGGAGAGTCAAATCATTTGTTGTTTGGTAATTATCAAAGTGGTAATGGAAGTCGTTATAATACAGACTTTAATCAGTTTAAATTTTTCTATCAAGGAAATATTAAATTAAACAATCAAAATTCGTTACAAGTATTAACCGGCTATGCCCAAAGTAAATTTGGTGCAAATGGCTTTTACGCATGGCCTGGAGATAAGGAGTCACAAGAAGTTATTCAAACTAGTGTTGTACATGTAAAAGCCAAAAATAAATTATCTACTCGACTTACTATATTTCCAAGTTTAGCTCTTCGTTATAATTATGATGATTATAGATTTTATAAAGATAATTTAAATGCAGGTCGAAGTAGACATTATACTACAAGTGGGCAGGCAAATATTCATGGTGAATATGTTTTTGATAATGGTAGTAGTTTGAATTTAGGTGCTCAATTGGGCTATGATCAACTTAATTCTACTAATATGGGAGATCACCATAAGAATAATTATGGTTTGTTTGCTCAGTATAGTACCTATTTATGGCGAGTGTTAGAGGTGAATTTAGGCTCCTATGCAAATTACAATAATTATTTTGGCTGGCAGTTTTATCCAGGAGTAGATGTTGATTATTTGGTTAATTCTGATTTGCGTTTGGTAATGAATTTAGGTTCGGCCACAAGGCTTCCCACTTTTACAGATTTGCACTTGAACCAACTCCCTGGAAATATCGGAAATCCTGATTTAGGTACAGAAAAAGCCTACCAAGCTGAAATAGGAGCTAAGTATAACAATGGTGCTATTCAGGGGTCTTTTTTTGGGTTTTATAGAAATATTAGTGATTTTATAGATTGGGTTAGGCCAGATGCTCATACTGCTTACCAACCTTTTAATTCGGCCAGTAATAAAACTTTTGGATTAAATGCCATGCTTGGCTATCAAATTCATAGTAATCAAATTACTTGGAATTTTGTTACGTCATACACGTATTTAGATCCTAGAATTAAAAGTGATAGAGCCAATTGGGAATCAAAATATATTTTAGATGGATTAAAGCATCAATTTATTGCCCAAGTAGGGATGAATTGGCGCCAGTGGAGTCTTATGGTAACAGGCCAGTTTAAGGAGCGATTTAGTTATAAAAGTTATTGGGATAATAATCTAAAGCTGAGTTATAATCAAAAGCAATATCAGATTTATTTAGATGTGCAAAATTTCACTAGTACTACTTTTATTGAAGCTGGGATTGTACCTTTGCCTAAGGCTTGGTTCACTTTAGGAGTGAAATATAATACGTTTTAATAAGAGGGAATATTTAAAGTGTTAGCTTTTAAATATGGTTTTTAAAATATCTTAAACATCTTATAATGATTGCTTAAGAAGGTTGAAGTTATATGCTTGGAAAAGTAATTTTCCAAGCATATAATTATTTGGAAATGTTTTAATCTCCTATTTTTCTACCATTTTTATCAATAGTAAACGAAGAAGATTTAATTTGTACCTGAGCCTGTCCGTCTTCAAAATTACTTGCATAGTCATATTGAAAAGGAATAATGGTGACACCATATGGATTAATATAACCAAATAGTTGATTCTTAGAGGCCAATGCTAATCCCTGATTAAAGGGTCCTACAAATTCATAACTAGCTTCAATTACTCTTTGACCAGTATGATCAAAAAATCCCCAGAGTCCCATTTCATAAAAAGCTATTCTTTTTTCAGAGCTTGTCTGTAATTCTTCATATTGAAAAGGAATTATTATTTGTCCTTGATTATTTATAGCTCCTTGTAGATTATCAAAAGTGACTATTGAAATACCATCGACAAAAGATTCTATTTGAGAAAACATAGGCTCTATAAATAGCCTGCCATCATTGGTTTTTATACCAAATAAAGCTAAAGTAGTGTCTTCAAACCAGTGCAAATTATTTTTAAATTGAAATTCAGGGTCATCTTTTAAGTTAATAAAAATGGTATCTGTTTCTATTTTATTATGCATGTAGGTTTGTACTCTATTTATAATAATGTTATTGTTACTTTTGACAGTTAATCCCATTAAGCAAATAAGTAAAAACAGGATGTTTTTTAAGGTCATATAAAGGGAGATTTAAACAAAAAAGTATTATAAATTATTCTTTTGAATCAGAAACGAGTTGGCCTGTGCCTTGGGTAGTATTGTCATGTCAGCTATTTGCACGTGTTTTGGTTGTTCAATAGCATATTCAATGGCTTTGGCTATGTCTATAGCCAGTAAAGGATCAAAACCTTGATATACTTGCTCGGCTTTTTGTTGGTCTCCTTTGAATCTAACTAAAGAGAAGTCCGTATGAACGGCCCCAGGTGCAATATTGGTAACTTTAACTCCTTGATTAAGTAGATCTATACGCAGCCCTTGTGAGAGTGCTTCTACCGCAGCTTTAGAGGCACAGTATACCGCGGCATTACCATAGGTTTGTTTACCGGCTGTGGAGGAAATATTTATAATATGTCCATTTTCACTCTTTAAAATATAAGGTAATACAGCTTTTGTAACATAAATGAGCCCCTTGACATTGATGTCTATCATATCTTCCAAGTCTTGTAGTTCTGCTTGCTGAAAACTAGCAAGTCCATGTGCGTTACCAGCGTTGTTTACAAGTACATCTATATTTTGCCAAGTAGGGTCAAGCTGGGCTATTTGTTTGAAGACCTCTTGTTTATCGCTTACATCAAAACAAAGAGTTTTTACTTGAGTAATAGCGGATAATTCCATTTGAATTTCTTGTAATTTTGTGGACTTTCTTCCACAAAGAATTAATCGGCAACTCGGTGCTAGTAATTTAGCAGTCGCTTTTCCTATACCCGAGGTGGCTCCGGTAATTAAAATCGTTTTCATAGTTATTGTTATAAAATAGTTTGCTTAAGTCCTTGAAGAACACAAAGCCAAAGGTAATTGAAAAAAGATTTTTCTTGACTTCGTTTCACAGGTTTAATTTCAACTGTTTTTGTCTGTCCATGGGTGTTTTTCCTTATAAATAGATTGCCTATAGCCGATAGGAATTTTCTTTTCACCTTACCATCTTTTTGGTATAGAGTTACTTTTAAATCCTTATAATTCATGCCGAAATATCCTGTAGCCGATGTATTATTTCCAGAGAAATTAAATTCTACTAAATCTATATTACCTTGTGTGGAGGCCTTAATATAAGGCTGAAGAAATGGCTGCATGGCATCTGTATTAAAGTTTTTTATGTTGCCTTTAATATTAAAATTATCCTGGGTATCCAATACATTAAAATTCCAATCCACAACCAATGGTGCTGCATTCATAAATTGTGCATTAACATGTATTTGGGTGTTTGGTAAACTTGTATGTGAATAGGCACTAGATACATTATCAATATTGGCATAAAAACTTGAAAAAGTTAGTTTACCCGGGGCAACTGCATTAGCATCATATTCTTCATATTCTAAATTGGAACGTAATATTTTTACGTTTTCAATATTTAATCCAAAATTTAGTTTTCGTAAGTCGGCGCTAAAAAGTGGTTTATAGGTAGTATCGTGTGGTGGGGTTTTATCTCTGTATATATTGGCATTAACCCTATCTAAACTCAGTAGGCTACTTGTTAGATTAAATACTCCTTTTTGATCAAAGTACCATTTATAGTTTTCTAAAACGATAAGATTGGCCTGTAAGTTATAAATATCTACGGCAGTTTTGTTCATACTAACAATCTTTGCACGGGTAAACTTAGGCTTCATTATTAAGTTGGTTAATTTTACTTTCTGTAAATCAAGCTCCAAATTATCAGCATAAAGATCATAGGTGTCGTTGGTATTGTAATGTAGTTTTTTGGTAGTAAGATTATTTTTTGTAAAAGTAAAGGGAACTTTTTCTAAAGTGGTTTTCGGGTCAATTGTGATGTTTTGCATCAAAGAATTGATTTGTCTTATCTCAAGTGTATTTTGTGCTAAATTGGTATGCTTCAAGAAAAAAGAAGCATTACTGATAGCAAAAGAATCAATGTTTATATGATCTGAAATTTGTTTTAAGCGAACACTAGGGGCATTAAAATCAGTTTTAGGGTAATGGGTGATTTGGGCATCTTTTAGATGTAAAGAGTTTATATGTAGGTTTTTATTTCGTGTGTTATTTATCTGATTAATTAAAATTGTTGTTCCTTTGGTTTGCCAAGTGTCTAGTGAGTTAAAATTAAGATTTTTGATCGCAATTTGATTAATAGCTAAATTAAATGGTACCAAGCTAGGTAGAGTATTATCTGCGTGGTTCAGTTTATTTTGAGTGTTATTAACTTTTTTGCTCACAATGTCGACTCTAGCAGAGTCACTTATAATTTTATCAATTTTAAGGTAAAAATTTTCATCCTTATCATAGCCCCAATCAGTATTGGATAATTTTAACCCTGGCATGTCCAACTTGACAATATTTGTATTTATATTACCACGATCATCTGGATATATGGGACGTATTTTAGCATAAGCTAAATCAAAATCTGTAGGAGTAATATTTATAGGCCCTAGATGAAGCTTTAAATTTTGATTCAAATTAGCAGATACGGAATCACTAGATAGTAAATAATCTTTATAAGTGAAAGGGATAGGTTTGTTTTTGGTCTGCTCAGAGAATTGAACTTGGTTAATTTTTGCGTGAAAATTAAAAACCTCAATTAAGGGATTTTTGTGATTAACATCTGTGATTTTCACATGTGCGTTAGCCACTACAATTTTATTTATATTTATACTATTGGTTAATTTTAATGTTTTCTTTTCCCCCAATAAATCGGTCTTAGCTTTATCTACTTGAAAACTTGGACTAACCAGACTAATTTTATCAGCTTTTAAATTGTGTTTTTTTATTAATTCCCAGTAATCTACCCCGGATATGGAAATCTTATCAATATAGGCATTAAACCTAGTGACTGAGTCGGATTCATGTTGGTTTTTTGCAGTGATCTCCACTTTGTTCAACGAGAGTTCACCTAGTAAAATAGTGAAGGTTACCTTTTCATAAGAAAGGTTATATTGAGAATCGTTTTTTTGAGCTATAATACTTGGGAGTTCATGCCTTAAGTACATATTTAACATGGCTTGTCCGAAGAAGTAAACTATTAAAGCCACTGCTGTTATTACCAATAAAGTAATTCTTTTTTTAGAAAGTTTCATTGTAGTGTCTTTTAGGCTCGATTATTAATGTAATTTAATAAAAATTAGTCACATAATTTAATTTTTAGTTGTCTATTTGATAATTAATTGATGTTTGCCAAGTAGTCCTTCCAATCCAGATTTACTAAAAACAGCTTTTTTTAGCTTAGTTGAACTAGGATCAATATCATAGTTGTAAGAGGAATAAAAATCTGCTGCTTGTGCATTTGCTTTAGTGAAAACTGCTCGGTGTAAGTTGCAATTATCAAAAGTGGCTTGGGTTAAGTCACATTCCATAAAATCAGCACTTATTAAACTACAATTAATAAAGGAAATGTTTTTTAATTTTAGGTTATAAAACTGTGTAAATTCTAGATTGCAATTATTGAAGTTAAATTCAAATATAGTTTGGTCAATCATCGCAAAATTTACTCGTGTGAAATTACATTCAAAAAAATCACAGGTTCGAAAAGCCACATAGTTAATCTGTGCATCTTTAAAATTACAACCGATAAATTCACAATCTATAAAGATGGTAGATAAAAAGGAGCACATTGTAAAATCACAGTTTATAAATTTACAATTTTCAAATTCTTTAAAGCAAATACCTTGATTTGGAAATGTTTGGCTTTCAAATATTTGGTCGTAGAGGAAGTCAGGTGTCATAAAAAAAATTAAAACCGATTAAATAATTAATCGGCTGTTTGTTATTCAATAATATGTGGAATAAATCTACTTTTGTCGGTAGTAATTAGACTATCGCTTTCTCTAAAAGTTAGTCCGCACGGCTCGTTTCCTATAACCCAACTACCTATAATTGGGTAACCGGTTTCTTGTTTTAAGGGTGTCGCAAGTTTTTGGCAAACATATCCTTCTTGTCCATAATCTCCTTTTGTAGCTTCTACAATTTTAGAGTCTTTATATAGTGTTATATTTGCTCCTTCTCTAGATAAAAGAGGTTTTTTTACATAATCTTTCATCTGCATGGGGGTATCAAAATAGGCCTCTAACAGTAAAGGGTGATCTGGATATAATTTCCAAAGTATAGGTAAAAGCGCTTTGTTTGAAAGTATCATTTTCCACGAAGGTTCGATCCAATTGGCTCGAGCTAGGTCATTTGGTATATGTAATGCAAACGGCTCGTAAGCTAACCATTCCCATGGATAAAGCTTGAAAATGTCCGTTATTACTTGGTTCTCTAAATCCACAAAATTATCTGAATCCCAACCAATATCATCTACATAAATTAATTTTGTTTTGATACCGGCTTGTATGGCACAGTCCCTTAAATATTCCACAGTGGTTAAATCTTCCAATGTTTCTCGCATGCAACTAAAATGCAGGGTGTCACTTTTTAAGTAAGCTTTAATCTCTCTCCAATGTTGTATTAATAACTCATGGACAGAATTAAATTGATCTACTTTATCCTTAAAATATTTTTCTTTCCAATGCCATTGTACAACTCCTGTTTCAAATAGGGAGGTTGGCGTGTCGGCATTAAATTCTAGTAGTTTTAATTTTTGGGTATTTTTATCAAAGGCTAAATCAAATCTTCCGTAAATACTAGGTGTTTCGTTTTCCCAAGAATATTTAATGTGATCAACAATAAACAAGGGAATTTGAAATTGATGAAATAAGTTATTATCAATAACGTATTGTACAGCATCTAAGGACATAGTCCAGAGTTGATCTGTTGCGCGAAAGATTTCGTTTGCAAAATCCTCTGTGATACTATAATAATAGTTTTCAATCCAATATGGAATGCCATTATCTGTATGGTATCCAAAACCGAGCTCTTCTAATTCAGTTTGCCAATTATCTTGGGGGGTAAGTTTTTTTATTTCCATAGTATCATTTTATGACGAAGCAGTGGAGCTTTTGGCTGTACTACCAAATCCACCACGTTGTACAGTTTTTGCAGCTGCATCTTTTTTCATATTAGTTCCTACATTGCTTTGATGGGATAGTCCTGCACTAGCATACCCCATTGCTGTTCCTCCCATTAATGGTCTAAAGGCCATGTACCACAATAAAGCACTTCCCATTCCCATTCCCGATCCACCTGCTTGCCTTTGTTGCTGGTATTGTTCGGTTACCTCTGTGTAAGGGGCGCTTTGATCTGCTCGCATATAAACGCGTTGTATTTGTTGGTCTTGTTCTGGAGTAGTTCTAGAGCAAGCCACAAGAGTTGCTGTAATAAGGACTAAAGATACTGTTTTACTACTTCTTTTTTTCATACTCATTTTATTGAACAGTTACGTAAATAGGTACATTAATTAAAGAGGTCGGTTCAGATTGATTCCAATCGGAAATTTTGGCAGGGGTAATTATTGTATCGGTTTTTTGAGAGATTATCTGATCGTTGGCCCAAATAACTTGCTTGGTGATATGGTAGATACTATCTCCTTTAACTACAGAACTTAGGGAAACTTCTCTAGCAGAACTCTTTTCCAAATTACTTAAATTATTGTTTGGCCTGTTTTGCGTACATGAACTAATAAATATCATTAGACTTAATACAGAAAAAATTTTAAATTTCATGCTTTGGATATATTTATTGGTTAAAGATAACACTTTTCATTAAACTATAAACCATGGATTTAGTTAATAAACAAAGCCGAATAAGTTAGTATATTTACCCTTTTCAAGACCTTAGTGATAATGAGTGATATAATTGTTTTAAATCTAGATGACCTTGCCAAAGATTTTTTAGGTGCGGGGTTTTATGCTGATACCATACCAGCTCACTTGGTTACCAATCATGCGCATATTGAAAAGCCACATAAACATAATTTTTATGTTTGTGTGATTTTTACAAAAGGTAGTGGTGTGCACGAAATTGACTTTACCAAGTATGAGATTCAACCAGGAAGTGTTTTTATGTTAGCACCTGGTCAGACCCATAGTTGGACGCTTTCAAATGATATAGATGGTTACATATTTTTTCATACACAAGATTTTATGGATATGTTTTACTCAAGACAAAGCATTCGAGAATATCCTGTGTTTAGTTCTTTGTTTGGTAGTTGTATGATTTTATGTGACCAAAACCAAACTAATGAACTTGTACACTTATTTACAAGTATGATAAAGGAGGTTAGCAATAGGCAGTATAAGGATCAATTGATGATCGTTAATTTATTAAGCATTTTTTATATAACTACCAATCGAATTGTATTACAAGGCAATGATTATAAAGAGGCTTCAAATAGTGTGTATTACAATCATTTTATCGAATTTGAAAATTTACTAGAAAAATATTTTAGAAAATTCAAGTTTGCCGCACAGTATGCTCAACAAATGAATATGACCCAAAAGCATTTAAATCGAATTTGTAGAAATCTAATTAATAAAACCACTACGGATCTTATTTTAGAACGATTGATATTGGAGGCTAAAAGGGAGCTTATTCATTGTGAAAAGGGTCTGTCTGAAATTGCAAGTGATTTAGGATATGAAGACTACTCTTATTTTTCAAAAGTGTTTAAAAAACAAGTAGGTTTAACTCCTAAAGAATTTCAAAAAAAGCATCAAGAATAAAAAAAGGCTTTCCAATTTGGAAAGCCTTTTTTGTGCTGCACGGGTGGAGGGATTCGAACCCCCATCAACGGTTTTGGAGACCGCTATTCTACCCTTGAACTACACCCGTGTTTGTTTGAAGTGGTGCAAATATAAAGAAAGTTTATTTAATAAACCTAACGAAATTTACTCTTTTTTATAAAACAAATTTAACCAGATTATACGAGACACTCTATAGTTAAAAGTCCACAGAGCAAACAAAGTAATGACTATAGCTATAAAGGTCTGAGCCATAGTGATGTTAAGATCAAATAGATAATTTGCAATAAAACGAAGAACAATAACTGCGACCATTTCAGCAACTGTTATTGCATAGCTCACATACATGGCGCCAAAGTAAAAACCAGTCTCTCGGTGGAAATTATATCCACATTTAGAACAATTTTTAGTCATTTTTGGCATGCGAAATGTAAAAGAGTTTCCCTTGTCGTAGAATAATTTTTCTTCACCACAATTTGGGCAAGTGCCAGATAAAACTTTATTGATGTATGACATATAATTTTAATTTGCACAAAGGTCGTTAAAATTAATAATTTTATAAAGGAGTAATATACTTGTTTTTTTGTTTTATTCGGACATTTTCACCCTAATAGGATATTAGTTGTAATTTTTGGAATAAAAAAAGGAGATTATAAAATCTCCTTTTTCTTTATATCGTTATTGTTTATTTTACATCTCATCTGGATAAACATCTAAATACTCTTCTTGTTGATCTGGATATTCTTCTGAAATTTCTAAGAAGTCAAGAGGATTTGTTTGTTTCTCTTTTGTATAATAATCATCATATGCTTTATAGATATTGGCAATTTCCTCTAAAGACATTACGTATTCATCTTGTGTGTCATCTAATTGGTCTTTATCTAAATTAGAGAAAGCTTCTAAGATTTGATATCTTTCGTATTCATATGATTTCTGAGCAATTTTTCTTTGTGCGTAGTAAATGGATTTATCCCCTTTGTATCTAGCTCTAATGCTTCGAACTTCTTGTTGATACTGCTTATCTAAATTGCGTAATTTCTCTCTTAAAGTATGCTTATCTATAACCGGTTCAGATACATCTTGAGTTTGGACAATTGTAAATTCCTTTATTTGTTCAGGAGTTAATATTTTTTGGATATATAAGCCATATGACTCCGATAAATCATGTAAAATAGTTTTCTTCTCGTAATCCGAAGTAACTGTATTACTGTTTAACTTTTGCATATCTCTTTTGATATATTCATTTTTAATATTTAAAGCTGACTTTTGGAAAGTATTTAATTTTAGATTATCTGCATTATCTAATATCTCTTTAATCTTTGTGTATTTTAGCTTTGTATCTGGTTTATTTACTTTTTTGTTATTTCTTTTTTCTTTTTTTCCACCCTTATCTTGTAGCTCGATATCCACCGAGGAGTCTGATGTTACTTGTTCTTGCGCTTTTGCAGAGATTATTGATGCGAACATCAAACACAACACTAAGATTCTTTTCATTTGAGTCTATTTTAAATTCTTAATTGCCTAACTGGAAATTTACCGAGTCAAAACTGCGGTACTCTAGTTAGTTTTACTATAGTATCTAGGATAAATTGTATTTGTTATTTACTAGCAAAAATACAGATATTAATTGTATCTATACTATATTTTATATAACGTTTTACGTTTTTATTTATTGTCAAGGAGTTTTTTAAGTATAAAAAAGATAAGCTGTCACAAAAAACAAGCCTTGTCAAGTTATAAAGCTCTCAATTTTTGTGCCAAGTCTAATGAAATGAAGTTCACAGGATTTTCAGGTGTAAAATAGCCTATAAACAAACAGTCACAGATAACTATTTTTTTAGGAGTATAGTTTTTCTGTGACTGTACAAATAAGATTAAACTGTTTTAGATTTTATTAGTTTTCTTTAGAATCTATTTTAAATGTAACGCATTTTGAATAAATTAATTAAAGAGTATTTCTTATAACTTAATAGAAGATTTTAAATAATTTTATCATTTAAATTAAATCTGGTAAATCTCGTGTTATAGGTATGGCTATAATTGTGGGAATGTTTTGTTTTAAAGCCTCTTGGCAATATTGAGCAAGATCTTCTAAATTTTCTGCATTTTTTCCAATACACCCATATCCTTGTGCTAATGAAGCAATATCTAAATCAGGTAAATCTAATCCAGGAACATTAGGTGTGTTTTGACACTCCGAGAATGATTTCAAAATTCCATACTCTCGGTTGACTGGTACAACGTATATTACAGGTAATTCATGTTGCTTGGCAGTCCACATTCCTTGTACGGCATAATTCAGCGAGCCATCACCAATCATTGCCACAACTGGACGTTTTCTTCCGGTTTGTTTCTCGGCTAAAGCTACACCCACCGCTGCTGGTACTCCCCAACCTAAAGAGCCACTAGCCATTGTGTAGTAACCATCGTGAAAGGTTATTGGCCAGGCTGCTTGTAAGAGTCCAATGTTGGAAGGTGATTCTTGTACTAAAATTGTGTTTTCTGGCATAGCTTTTCTAACTGTAGAGAACACTTGGTATGCAGACAAAGCAGAATCACTTGGCTTTGCAGATACTTGGTTTTTAGGTTGGTTGTAAACCTGTGGACTTGTATTGACGCTATTTACAAGAGGTATTAAAGATTCTAAAGCTAATTTAGAGTTGCTAATTAAGCTATCGCCAACAGGTGCTCTACCGGCTTCTTGTGGATCATTGCTTATATGTAACAATTTAAGACCCTTTGGCAGGTAATCTCCTGCAACATATGGGTAGTATCTGAAAACAGGTGCTCCAATGACTATGGCTACATCGTATCCTTGTATAGCCTGGCATAATGGTTTTATAGCAAAGGGTAAAGCCCCAGCATATAAGGGATGGTCTTCTGGAAAAGGTGTTCTTTCCGATGCAGGAGCTGCCATCACCGGTGCGTTAAGTTTACTGGCAAGCTCAATGGCTTGTGACCAAGCAGCATCTCTAGAGATATCTGCTCCGTAAATAAGTAGCGGTTTTTTAGCTTTATTTAAAACATCAGCGAATTCTTTGATTCTATCGGGATCTGGAGCAACTCTTGAGGAGACTGTTCTTACTACAGGATCATCTTGTGCGGGTTGATTCCAGTCATCTAAAGGGATTGATAAGAAAACTGGACCAGCAGGTTCTTGAAGCGCCATGGCGTATGCTCTCATAAATGCAGCTGGTACATCTTCTGCTCTTTTGGGTTCATAGCTCCACTTTACAAAAGGTTTGGTTAGGTCCTCTGGATTCGTGTTGGTTAACCAAGGCTCTAATAGTAACATGTCTCGGGTTTGGTTTCCGGCTGTTATTATCACAGGGGTTTTATTCATTCTAGCGGATAACATTCCACTCATTGCATTACTTACACCAGCTGCGGTATGCACATTTACCAAAGCTACATTTTTAGTTGCCTGTGCAAAAGCATCTGCGGCAGCAACTGCTGATGCCTCTTGTAATACTTGAACGTATGTGAAATCCTCAGGAAGGTTTTGAAGAAATGTCTCCTCGGTAGATCCGGGATTACCAAAAATGTGGGTTATTTTTAATTCTCTTAATAACTCAAAAGTTTTATCTCTTACTGTTTTCATAATTAGTGTTTTATTAATTAGAAGTTGGTATAGATAAATATATTAAATATAATTGTAATAATATATCTTAATTAACATTATGTGGTTAAAAATGGGTGTATTTTATATTTATTAGTGTTGGTTATTTTACTAAAGTGTTAAATGTGGTTTGAATTTGATTAAATGTAGCGCGATGTATACTTATTGTGTGACTAATTTGCTTATTTGATAATTAATATAGGTGAAGTTTTTAGCCTAACGAGGGCTATTAGTATGGTAATTTTTAAAAATAATACAAGAGCTAGTAAGTCTTTGCAATATTGTAATACATTATCTTGTGTGTAAGGTTAAGTTAAATTTAGCAAGGAAAAGTATATTCTAGAAAGTTTTTTATAGTGCAAGGGGATGAGCTAAATAAATGTAACAAGTTAGGCTGTATTATCTTAAACACTTTCTATTCACAATAGGTTAAACAAGCGAGGGAAGAGAATGGTATTATTAATACAGAAAAAAATATAGCCTTGTAAATAAACTGTTTAAAAAAAATAAACCCCTAGACACAGAGTGCAAAGGGGTTTATTTTGTGGTCTAACCTGAACTTGTTTTGTTTTTTAATTCCTTTTTACATAGTTTTACTGATTGATAATCAGTTTATTATGATTTATTTTAATTCGTTTTAACTGGCTTTAATTAATTAGAATAAAAAATTTGACCCCTAATTTGCCCCTGGGGATTTTGAGTCTTTTTTAGATCTTTTTTTTCTCTTTTTTGTTGAAAAGAAAAACAAATTGGATTCGTACTGTTTTTTTGTAAAAATAGTCAGCCCCCTTGGTCAGCCCCCTTTAATAATTGTACAAAATGAAGTATTATTTCGAGCTAAGAAAAGACAAAATAGATAAAGAAGGATTGATTCCTATTAGATTGATTGTTAGTGCTCCTAGAGTTAGAATACGAAAGAATTTAAGTGTCAAAACAAAGCTTGAGCATTGGGATGCAGAAATAAATCAAATTCGAAACATTAAAAGTGATAATAACCCCCTTTATAATGACTATAAGGAGTATAATGCCGTATTAGCAAATACGGTTGATAAAGTGGAACATATTTTCGACTTTTTTAAATTTAATTCGATCCCTTTTACGGAGATGCTTTTTGAAGAAAAGTTCAAATTAGATTCTGTAAGCGTAGCTATTCGTTTTTTTGACGCATTTAATGAGTATATCAAAGTATCCAGTGTTTATAGGGCTAAGAGTACAATTATCAAGTATAACTCTGTAAAGAATTTTTTTATGGAGTTCGCAAAGTCAACAAAGTATGTCTTAAGGTTCGATACTATTGATTACCGCTTTGAAGATGCCTTTATGGAGTATTGCTTTGTAGAGCGTAATACTTTAAATAATTACTACGGGAAGTTAATTTCGACCTTAAAGGCTTTTATGCAATGGGCTTTTAATAGAGGTTATCACAATAGCTTAGAGTTTAAAAAGATTAAAAGGGTCGATAACGAAATAGAGGTGGTTTTCTTAACTATGGAGGAATTAATGAAATTGTATCACTATAATTTTACAAGTAAGTCTATGCAAAGAGCAAGGGACATGTTCTGCTTTTTGTGTTTTACTGGACAAAGGCATTCTGATATCTATTCCTTACGTGATTGTAATGTGGTAGGAGACTATCTAAACTATACGGTTGTAAAAACTAAGACAGTGCATCATCAAGTGTATTTAATGTCTTACGCCAAAGAAATTTTGGATAAGTATAAAGATTCTATTTACAGTCCAATACCTAGGATTACTTCCCAAAAATTGAACGAGCGGTTAAAGGAATGCTGTGAGGAAGTAGGGATTACTGATAAAATTCGTTTAACCAGATATGTTGGATCTAAGAGAATCGACACAGTGGTTCGAAAGTGCGATGTAATTACCTCACATGTAGGCAGGAAAACATTTATAACAAATAGTATTATTTTGGGTATTTCAGAACGTGTTATAAAAAGCACTACCAATCATAAAGACGAGAGGAGTTTTAGAAGGTATGTGCATGTAGGGGAGTCTTTTAAGCAAAAGGAATTAAATAAATGGGAAAGTTTATAAATAAAATTAAGAATTTCTTTTTTGCTAGTGAAAAAAAAAATGAAAGCCAGCTTGTCTTAAAAAGCTATGCTGCCCAAGTAATAGATCATTTGCAAAATAGTAGTAGTGTAGATACAATTGATACACAGGAGCTTTATGATGTTATCCGTAGGAATTTCGATTACTCTTCCATTTGTGAACTTGATAATCTATTGTGTGGTACTTCTGAATCACAATTTGTTTATTCGTTTTTAAAGAAATTTGAGTTTGATTGCGTTATTAAAAATTCACATAGAGAGTTCGAAGAAATTAAGATCAATAGTTCAACAACGGAGTATTTAGCTTTTCTATTGGGTGTTAAGAAAAAGATGATAGGTATATCTCATCTCATTAATATTCAGAAAAGTATTCATGATGTTGATACTAGAATTATTCAACAAGCCGCTCTAATTGAGAAGTATTTAGAGGAACCAGTAAGTGTCAGAGATGCTTTTGGATATTTTTTTATATATGAGAAAGAAGTAGCACAAAATCTATTTGTAAATTACTTATCTAATAGCATTAAAAAGGCAGGGGGATATCCTAATTTGGTTATGTGTTTACATAATACATTAGATGATCTAAGAATTAGATTAGATATGGATTTTATCCCCGTAGTTACTCATTTGAACTTTAGAAGTAAAGAGCTTTTTAAGTTTAATGCTTTGACAAATACTAGTTTTGAAGAGATTTGTAAAATAAGTAAGATCAAAGAATACTTTTTACAGTCAATTCCATTACAGGACTTTAAGGAAGAAGAGTTGATTAATGTAGCAGTAGATTGCTGTGATATAGGTTACATAAAATTTATATTGTATGAGTTTTTTAAGTTCATATGTAAAGATGAATTTTATTTTGAGGATAAAAATGTGTTTGAGATTTTCTGGTCTAATTGTACTGAGAAAATACCAATATTTAGTAAGCTTGAATTGAATTACGCACATTTAACTTTAAATAGATTAGTAGCTGAAGATCGTCAGAACTTATATTATATAATTGCAATATTTCTCTATTTTAAAAATGGAGATTTAATAACCAGGTTGCCAAGTAAATTACCAAAAATATTAACCATGTATTTTGGGGCGAACTCTTTAAAGGAAAGAACTATCTACGAGCTGCTAACTAGAGATACCTTAAATAATAAGAGCTTTAATAAAGACAATAGTTATATTAACGACTGGGCAGTAATTAAACAAAAAGAATATGCTAACCAATTGGTTAATAGTAGTGTGTATTGATGTGTATTGTTTTTTTTAGTTTGTAAATTAATCTTTGCTGTGTTCAAATGTTTTAAAATCGATTCAAATGAGTGCAAATGTTTTAAATGAAAAAGTCCAGAGTATATCAGATCAATCTCAAGAAGTATTGGTAAGTACTTTTTTTCCAACTGGAGATGATCGTATGTCTCAACAAGAAGTAGCAAGTATGTTTGATAGGACAGTTCAAACTATTATTAATTGGAAGAATAAAGGAAAGATCCCTTATTATGAAATTGACGGACGACCTATATTTTCTCGAAAGCAATTAATTCAAATTGCTTTAAAAAATCAACATCTTTTAAATCCATAAAAAAAGCGTTTGCCTTCTTCAAAAACTAAACGCTTAAAATTTTATTTTTTAATAAAATCCTTATAGTGCAAATATAAGGATTATAATCTATTAATTATTATGAACTTAGATTCTGCCGAATTTATTCGTGTGGGTACGGCTTATTATGCCATTATCGAGCGACCTACACTCAGTAAAACAACTGAAAAAGTCATGTTACCTTGGAACAAGGAAACCATTGTAAATGATTTTGGAAAAGATTTTATTTCCAATATTAAAAAGTATTATGGCTTCTGCTGTATTCCTCAGCATATAAACTACAATAGAGAGATTGGCGACTTCTACAACATATACCACCCTATAGACTATCAAGTACAAAGATTCAATGATAATTTAGATTTCTTAGAAAGTAAGTT
Source organism: Myroides sp. LJL119 (assembly GCF_054871605.1). Taxonomy (NCBI): domain Bacteria; kingdom Pseudomonadati; phylum Bacteroidota; class Flavobacteriia; order Flavobacteriales; family Flavobacteriaceae; genus Myroides; species Myroides sp. LJL119. The sequence continues at coordinate 225,378 of NZ_JBTXLO010000001.1, read as the reverse complement.
AGTATATACCTTAGATTTTATACGTCATATTTTTGGAGATCAATACCAGCTAGGACTGGATTATTTCAAAATATTGTTAGAATATCCCACACAGGTACTACCTGTACTTGTATTAGTTTCAAAAGCTAGGGAAACAGGTAAATCTACAATGCTTAAATACTTGCGAAAGATATTTTCATTTAATGCTACTTACATTAATGCGGAATCTTTTGTGAACAATTTTAATTCCGACTTAGATGGTAAGTTATTAGTACTTATTGATGAAGTTGTTACTGATAATCAACAGATAACTGAACGTATTAAATTTCTAAGTACTGCTGATCGCAACAAAATAGAGAGAAAAGGGAGAGATAAAGAAGAAGTAGAGTCTTTTTACAAATTTGTGATGACTAGCAATTTTGAAGATTCATTTATGAAAATAGACAGAGAGGAAATTCGCTTTTGGGTACGTAAAATTCCACAGATAGAAAAGAACCCTGATTTCTTAGACTTACTCTTTAAAGAAATCCCTGATTTTCTTAATTACCTTCATACAATACCCTATTCAACAACTAAGAAAACACGTATGTGGTTTACTCCAGAACAAATTCGTACTGATGCTCTTGTTAAACTAATGAATTCCGATAAAAGTAAACTACAGGATGAAGTACTAGAATTGTTGCGAGAAATTCAGGAGAGATTCGAAGAGAAGAAAATATGTCTTACTCCAATGGAAACCTGTGCTATCATAAAAAAGCTTAATAAAAGGAGTCATATAGAAGCAAACGATGTAAGAACTATCTTTAAAAGTTGGGGATTTGTACCATCTAATAATTCAAATAAGTACTTAGGATATGATTACCAATCCTACGGGGAGTTTACAAGATTAGATCGCAAAGGACGCTATTATGAAATTGAGTTGAGCAAAATTGCTCGTTTTTTTGATGACAGTGATGACAGGTAGTTTAATGTGTTTAATATCAATATCTTATATATCATCAAAATTGTCATCAAACTGTCATCAAAATAAGTTTGATGACAGTTTAAAAGATAAGTTTGATGACTGATGACAATTTGATGACAGTGTATTTTATTGAATGTAATATAGTTATAGCGATCTGTCATCAAATATCAAAAAATCACTAAAATTTAAGTAGCATAAGATTATGACATGTGATGAAGCAAAAAAAATAAGTTTAGGCTCTATTTTAGATAAAATAGGAGGTATAAGAATGAAACAAAATAGTCGAGAACTTTGGTATAAAAGTCCGTTTAGAAAAGAGGTGACAGCTTCATTTAAAATTGATCTCGTTAAGAATGTTTGGTTTGATCACGGCGAAGGAGTTGGAGGAAACGTCCTGGATTTAGTGATGAGATATAACCAATGTAATTTAAAGCAAGCATTGAAGTTTTTAGCCAGTGATTCATTTTCTTTTCACCAGCCAATTTTTCTTGAGCATATATCTGAAGAAGTGAAGAACTACGAAATCAAGGCTATTAAGCCCTTAACAAATATAAAACTGTTTAATTATATACATAGTAGATGTATTGATGTTGGGTTAGCTAAAAAGTACTGTATAGAGGTGCATTATTGTTTGAATGGTAGGCTGTTTTATGCAATAGGTTTTAAAAATGTGTTAGGTGGGTATGAGTTGAGAAGTAAATACTTTAAAGGGTGCTTGGTAGCCAAAAGCTATTCCTGGATTTGTAATTCAAGAAAAAAGGTAGTGGTCTTGGAAGGTTGGACCGACTTTTTAAGTTTGTTAAGTCTATATCCTTCTATTGAGAAAAAATTAGATTTTATTGTGTTAAATAGTGTATCCAATAAAGATAGTATAGTGGGGGAGTTAGATAATTACAATGTAATTTATTTATGCCTAGATAATGATAAGTCTGGTGAGTTAACTACAAAGAGTATTATAGATGTATACCCTAGTAAGTCTAAAGATATTAGGGGAATATTTACAGGATATAAGGATATAAATGAATTTTTAAGCAGTAATAATATTTAATTATTTACTAGAATATATACTCCCGCGTATTGAGCAAGAGGAAACGGAGGTACAGAGTACCGCCGTTTTTTAATGGGCTGAATTTTAGGTAGTTGTGTCTTTAGTGGGTAGAAGGTGTATGTTGATTTTGTGGTATAAGTAATGTATAGAGGTAATTAGTTTATTTAAAGTACTGGTTTATATAGGGTTAAGTGTATGTGAAAAATGTATGTAATATGAAAATATCAACAATTAGGTTAAGTATGTCTGTGATTGGACAAATCAATCAATTAAAAGAGAAATATGAATTGAAGAATCAGGCAGAAGCTGTTGAGCTGGTGTTTAATTTTATCGAAAAATACGGTGTAGATGTTAAACGGGAATTTGTAAATAATACCTTAGATAACCTTTTAATAACTATGGCTAGAGTCGATAAGAAAACTAGTGAGTTACAACAGTTATTAATTAATTTAGAGAAGAGTAGTGATAAATCAAATAAGGCAATCGTAAGTATGTTACGCCACAATGAAAAAAATTATTTAGTCCCTATTTTATTAGAAAGGCAAAGTGCAAGTAATCAAATTGTGGAGAACAATAGCTACATACAAAGAGAGAATAAAGCCCTTTTCGAGGATACTATTAAGAATAAAGAGAAGGAGGTTTTAAAGTTGCAAAACTTAGTAGATCAACTACAATTTGAGATAAAACGAAAACAAGTTTCAATCGATGAAGGTCAAAGAGACTTAGGGGTAATTAAGAGGCATTTAAAAGCTCTAAAGTCTCAATTTAAGCGATCTTCTCTTACGGGGAAATATTCATTATCAATTACAGAAAAAGAGTATCACAAACTATAGTTTATTTTCTATTCCCACATTGTTTTGTGATTTTGTGCTTGCTGTAGGACTATTAAGTACTCTTGAATTGTAAGTGTGTTTTTTTGGTAGTTAAATTGTAGAATAATCATTGAGAAGAAAGTGTAAGCTAGGAAATTGCGATGGGTTTGTAGAGAGTTAATTTGCTCAATTTCTAAGTCATATTTATAAATTTCATTTTGGAATGCTATTTTAGTAAAGAAGCTTTCCAAAACTATATCCACTTTAGTACTTAAAAGGAGGTACATCTCATCGTGGATTTTTTCTTTTTCTAATTGTTTAAATGCTAAGTCTACCTTCTGGAGAATGTACAAGCTTGGTTTGTTTTTTTCTATTTGTGCCAATGCGGAAAAAAAACGGGGCGATAATTCCTGTTTATCTAGACTTTTGTAATTAATATTTAGTTTATCGTAAAAAATATAATTTAAAAAAGGGGCGAAGAATTTAATGTCCATGACCTAAAGGTAAAAAAGGCGTGTAACTAAGATCATGTCCTTATCAGAGGTTTGCGACAACCCAACAGCCAGACAGACTCAGCCCACGCCAATATAAGGCACGGGCGTAAGTCTATCGCTATGTTGGCTGTGATCTGAAGGTCGCAATTTCTGATAAACCAGTAACGATAGATTACGCTTGTTCGTAATGTTTTCAAGTACAAATGTAGTCATTTAGCTACTAATTACATAACAAAAATGAAGGTGTGTCTTTGGTTTATTAAGTATTAAGTTGAATTAGAATTAATTAGTTTTTAGGCTTGTATGTTACTTCAACAAGTAAAAACAACAATTTGATAGAGTTTGCTTTGAGAAGTTTTAATTCTTTTTAACTTGCTTTAAATATGACTATTTTTGAATACTAATGATTTTACACTAATAAAATGAACACTTTACAATACATCACTAATTTAAATAATCGATTTAAACTTGGAAATTCGACAGAGCACACTTTCAGAGGTGATTTACAACATTTAATTGAAAGTTTATTACCTAATATTCAAGCTACCAATGAACCTAAGAGGCAAGCTTGTGGTGCTCCTGATTATGTGTTAACTAAGGTAGGTAGTACTATCCCTATTGGTTATATCGAAGCAAAGGATATAGGAGTTGATTTGAAGTCAAAACAACTTCAAGAGCAGTTTGGTAGATATAAACAGGGCTTGACAAATTTAATAATTACTGATTACTTAAAATTTGATTTTTATAGAGATGGGGAGTTAACCACAACTATAACTATCGGAGAGGTAGTTGATGGGGGGATTCAACCATTATATGAAAATATTCCTAGTTTTGAGAGTCTTATATTAAATTTTAGTACGGTTGTATCTCAAACTATTCGTTCGGCTGAGAGGCTTGCAGAGTTATTAGCAGGTAAAGCACGGTTGATGGCTGATATTATCGAAAAGGCTTTAAATGCAGATGATGAATTACAACAATTATCTTCTTTAAAGCAACAAATGAAATCGTTTAAGGAGATGCTAATCCATGATATTGATAATAAAGCATTTTCTGATATTTATTCACAAACCATTGCCTATGGTATGTTTGCTGCTCGCTATAATGATACTACATTAGATACATTTTCTCGAATGGAGGCTGCCAATCTAATTCCAAAATCAAACCCTTTTCTAAGAAAGCTTTTTCAAGATATTGCTGGTTTTGATTTAGATAGTCGTATTGACTGGGTTGTAGATGAGTTAGTTAATGTGTTTTTAGCAACAGATGTTCACCAAATTATGAAAGGATTTGGTAAGAGTACAAAAATGGAAGACCCAATAATCCATTTCTATGAAACATTTCTTTCTAAGTATGATGCTAAATTGCGTAAATCAAGAGGTGTTTGGTATACACCGCAACCTGTAGTGAATTTCATAGTACGTGCTGTAGATGATATTTTAAAAGATGAATTTGGTTTATCTCAGGGATTAGCTGATATATCAAAAACTAGCATTAAAGTGAATACAGATATGGCAGATGGGCGGTCTTCTACAGGTTATAGACAAGTAGAGAAAGAGGTACATCGTGTTCAAATACTTGATCCAGCTACTGGTACGGGGACTTTCTTAGCAGAAACTATACGTCATATTTATTCGAAATTTAAAGGAATGGAAGGCTTGTGGAATCAATATGTAAAAGCTGATCTAATCCCTCGGCTTAATGGATTTGAGTTATTGATGGCATCTTATGCGATGGCACATTTAAAAATGGATATGTTATTACAAGAAACAGGTTATAAGAGTAATGATGATCAACGTTTTCGAATTTACTTAACTAATTCTTTAGAAGAGGCACATCCTGACACTAATACTCTGTTTAGTTCTTGGTTATCGGATGAGAGTAATCAAGCAAACGCTATTAAGAAAGATACACCAGTAATGGTTATTATGGGGAATCCACCATATAGTGGAGAAAGTACTAACAATAATCAATGGATAAATAAATTGATTGATGAATATAAATTTGATGATGAAGGAATAAAAATTAGAGATACTAAATGGGTAAATAATGACTATGTAAAGTTTATTAGATTTAGTCAATATTTTATTCAAAAAAACAAATCAGGTGTATTAGCTTTTATCACAGATAATAGTTTTATGGAAAGTGAATCTTTTAGAGGTATGCGTTTTAATCTTTTAAATAATTTTTCAAAAATTTATTCAATTGACTTACATGGTAACTCAAAAAAACAAGAAAAAGCACCGGATGGTTCCATAGATCAAAACGTCTTTGATATTATGCAAGGAGTTGCTATTAATATTTTTATAAAGAATAACAAAATTAATAAAGGCTGTGAATTTAAACATATTGATTTGTATGGATCAAGAGCTTCAAAGTATGATTATTTGCTAAATAATAGTGTGAAAAAAATTGCATGGAATGATTTAACTCCAAAATCTCCCTATTATTTTTTTGTGCCTAAAAACTTTAATAATGAAAATAATTACAATAAGTATTTAGGTGTAAATGAGATTTTTAATCTAAATGGTGTAGGAATCTGTAGTAAAAGAGATGATACAGCAATTCAATTTAATACTACAGATTTAAGGATTGTCCTTGATGATTTTATAAACTTAGATGAGGATAGTATTAGAAACAAGTATAAAACAGAAAAGAAAGAAAGTAGAGATAAAAAAATATTGTTTGCAAAAGATAATGTAATCAATTTTGGTATTAAAGGAGAATATTTAAAAGAAATTTACTATAGGCCTTTTGATATAAGATATACTTATCATACTAATAAATCTAAAGGATTTTTAGCCTATCCTGTTTTCAAAATAATGTCTCATTTTCATAAACCTAATTTAGGCTTAATAGTATCCAAAAAATCTAGACAATTAAGTTTAGGATATGTTAGTATAACTAAGAATATAACCGATTTACATATTTTAGATAGTGCTGCTGATTCTACTAATATTTTTCCCTTATATATTTATAATGATTTAATACAAACTAGTGTGAAAGTTAAGTTGGAACGTACGCCAAATTTAAATTTCGAAATTGTTAACGAAATAGCAGATAAATTGGGGTTAACATTTACAAACGAAAAGGAAGCAATAGAAGGTGCTTTTGCACCAATAGATATATTAGACTATATCTATGCCGTATTACATTCGCCGAAATACAGAGAAACATATAAAGAGTTTCTTAAAATCGATTTCCCTCGTGTTCCTTATCCAACAGACCAAAAACAATTTTGGGAGTTAGTAGCTTTAGGTAAACAGATACGTGAATTACATTTATTAGAATCAGACAAAATAAATGATTTTACATCTTCTTATCCTGAGAGTGGAAATAATATAGTAGGTAAACCAATTTTTAAAGAGGGCAAAGTTTTCATTAATGAAACTCAGTTTTTTAATGATATACCTGAGATAGCTTGGAACTTCTATATAGGAGGCTATCAGCCTGCTCAAAAATGGTTAAAGGATCGTAAGGGGATGGAATTGTCTTTTGATGATATTAGGCATTATAATCAAATGATTGTTGCTTTAGTGGAGACTAATAGGTTAATGAAGGATATTGATAATGTTATTGAGATTTAATGATGGAACAACTAATAGATCCAAATGATATACATTCTGCAGCTGCTACTTGGAGTGGTTTCGTGTATCAAGGTAAAGTTGCACTTTATCATGTACTTAATTTAATATATGAAAGGGATGATGTTGATGGTTTTCATTTACAATTAGAATCTCTTGAGGATTTCGCAATAGTTGAATATGACAATAATGGTAATATAGTCCCTATTTCACTTCATCAAGTAAAAGCTATGAAAAGTAATTTGTATAATGATTATAGAGATGATTTTATAAAAATAGAGAATAGAAAGAGAGCTTTCTTTTGTAAGGATAATGCTTATTTTCATTTAGCTACTCAAAATGAAAGATCAAAAATTGACATTGAAACTGCTCATCCTAACTTAAAAATTTATCAGTATAATAATCAGGATTTTTGCAAAGTTGAAGAATTGCAGACATTAATAGTCGACAAAATTAAACATTGCCTAGAAAAATATGACAAAAGTGAATTTATTCAAAACGAAAGTTATGTAATGACTTTATCAGGAGTTTTAGAAGATATTATTACAAGTCAAATATTAGCAGTACATGCATCTAACCATAAAAGGAATGGCCTATCTATTAGAGAAGGTGCATATTATTTTACTGTGCCATTAGAGAATTTCATTCGTAAAATATTATTAGATTATAATGATGCGTTATTCGGTGAAAAATTTTATTATAAAAGAGTTTTACTAGATTTAAATAACTATTATCAACAGTTTTGTATTGCCTTTGACGACCTAATAGATGTTGATGGGCAAAGTAAACTCGCGAATTATCTTTTATACTTAAATAACCTAAGTGATAATGAATTTAAAGAATTCCTACAGAAAATATCTCCTCAAAAAGAAATTAAATATACGAACCTAGAAGAATATAAGAATAATACTCTTGATAATGAAAATTTCAAAGCAGCTTTTTTGTATACACTTTTAGAAATACGCGACAGTGATGGAATAGGTGGGTCTAAATTAGGTTGGAAAGATATTGAAGGGAAGTTTTATTTTCCATCGACAATTAACTCATCTAATAGTAGACCTAATAGGCGTTTATTATGTCAAGGTATTATGGATACTGTACAAAATACATTAATTGATATTCCTTTTAACAGTGATTTTATTATTACAGACAATAGTGACATTGAATCTATTGAACACGAAGCTGGAAAAATATTTGTTATTGGGGAAGATATTAATCACAATAAGAAAATTACAAATTGGAAAAAAGTGTCGTTAATAGACAGAGAACAAGCAAAACAGAAATTAAATGATAACATTAATTAAAGACTTATTTATACAATTAGGACTTGTTGAAGATGTAGCTTTTGAAAGTGAGTATATTAAATACAAAAGTAATGATGACAAGACTGTCGAGAAAGATCTTGAACTATGTTCTGCCTTTTCTTTTAAAGAAAATGATAAAAAATCTTATTGGTTAATTTTAGAAACTTATAAACTTGAAGATATTATTGCTAATCAAGCTATCTATTTTGAAGAAGCAAAAAAAACAATAAATAATGATTGGTTTGATAAAAATGCGAATCTTTTAATTATCTATAAAGTAAAAAGTTTTGAAGGAGTCCAAAAAAAGGTCATGGAGATAGAAGAAAACCCTTACTTATTTAAGAAGCAGGTAATATTGTATAAGGAGAGTGAGTATGAGCATTTGAATAATGCTTTAAAAAATGAAGGTACAAACATTGCTAATTTTATTGAAAGTAAGATTTTAGACGAGTCAATCTTTAAAATTCACAAAGAAAGTCTTAATAACAATTCCTATGAATCACTGCTCTATCGTTTAGCATTTAAAATACCGGTTATAAAATTAATAATCACTCAAGAAGATAATTTAGAAGCACTGAATGAAACGAATAAACAAAAAGTATTTGCTAGTTCATTAGATGATATTAATGATGTTATCGAGCATAATATTTTTAATTTAGGAATTGACGATATTAAACAAAAGGATTCGGATTCTATCTATGAATTGTTATTAAATACACTAAGTACAGATGAAAATAAGAAAGATACAAATTAAGAATTTTAAAGTTTTTCAACATCTAAATATAGATTTTGATGATTCCAATCTAATTGTATTTGATGGGCCAAATGGATTCGGAAAAACTTCAATATATGATGCTATTGAATTATTGTTCACAGGTGCCATAAGAAGATATGTTACTTTGGAACCTCTTGTTGTTGATAGGAGAGAAAACTATATGGAGCATCCATTTTTATGTGATTATGCAGATGGTAATTTATCAATTACAATTGAATTTTCTAAAAATGGAAAGGATTACATTTTATGTAGAGAAGCAGAGAGAGAAAGTTTAACCAATAAAATTAGTTTTGAAATTTATAAATTATATACTAAGGAATATTTTGATGGCGAACAAAAGGTATTAATTGTAGATGAAGAAAATTATTTAAATCAATTATTAGGCTCAAATTATAAACGAAATTTTCATTTTTTAAATTATATAGAGCAAGAAGATAGTCTTTTTTTACTCAAGGAGAAGGATAAAAATAGGAAAGATAATATATCTCATTTGTTTAATGTAGTTGAATTTGATAAAAAACTCGAGAAATTAGAAGTATTAATAAAAAAAGTCAAAGAGTTATCTAACCCTACCAAACGTGCTGAGATTGCTTCACTGAAAGAGTCTATTGAAAATTCAGAAGCTTTCTTGAAAAAGGAATTTAAGAATACTGAATATTTGAGATTATTTCCTGAAAAATTATATACTTGGGATACTGAAGATTTTGATTTTCAACAATATGAATTTGAAAATCTTTTTGGTGAGGATGGTATTATGACTAAACTTAAAAAATTAGTTGAAAAAAAGATAGATTTTAAAAATTATATAAAGAATTTAAGAATAACAAAGTTAATCAGTAATCAAAAAAGTATTAATAATTTCCTAGTATATTTTCATTTCCTAGATAGAAAAAAAGAGCTCTTGGTAAATAAAAAAGAAATTGAAGACTATGAAAATATGGTTAAGACTTTAACTAATCTTTCTATAGATAATATTAAAAATGAGTTGTTTATAATAGAATTGGATGGTTTTAATTTTATTGAAGATAGTTTGAAAGTTAAGTTTAAGATAGACTTTAATAGTATTCAAAGTGATCTAAAAGAATTAAATGATTTAGAAGGTATCTATTTAAAGATTAGGGAATCTAGAGAGAAATTAATTGAAAGTATTAGTAAACTTAAAGATGATCAAAATTCAAAGGATAGTGGGACTTGTTTTCTTTGTGGTTTTGATTGGATTAATATTGATACTTTATTAATCAATATCAATAAACAAACACTTTCTTTAGAAGAATTAACTTCTTTAAAAAATCAAGTACTAAGTGAGAAATTTAAAGAGTTTACACAATGGATTTTACAGACACTAATACCAATATTTAGTCAAAAATTAAAACAAAATAAACTTGATATAAAATTTATAGCAAGATTAGATTTACTTGACGAAGTAAGTATTAATAAAATGAAAAGTGAATTTGAAAAGATTAGCTTTAATTATTCTCAATATTTAAATAGAGATATTAACAGTAGTGTAGTAATTGATTTTGATAATGTTATAAGGCCTCAATTAGAAGCTATTAAATCTGACATTAGTCCTCATGCAATTGAGCCTTATTTCAAGGATATAGTTGCTAATTATTTTGATAATAGCTTCGAATTATTAGATGCATTATCAATGGAAAGTATTCTTAAGAAAGAGGATTTTTTAAAATACAAGTACTCTATTTTACAAAATGAGATTATTAAAGGTAAGAAAATGGATCTCAGTAAGAAAGAAATTAAACTGAATAAAGCTAGAGAGTTTGAAGTTAGGTTACTGAAATTAAAAGACATTTACGCTGAATCATTAAGCACCTATCAAAAGAAAGTAATTAAAGATATAGAAATTATATTTCATATCTATTCAGGTAGAATTATGCAGGATTTTCAAGGAGGTTTAGGACTTTTTATTTTTTCTGATAAAGAGGGTATAAGATTTCAAACCAGTCCAATAAAAACTTTTGACGCAATTTTTTCAATGAGTTCTGGTCAGCTTTCCGCTTTAATTATCTCGTTCACTTTGGCATTACATAAAAAATATAGTCAAAATAAAATTATTTTAATTGATGATCCAGTTCAAACCATGGATGAATTAAATATCGTAGGGTTCATCGAGTTATTACGAAATGAATTTTATTCGAATCAAATAATTGTTTCAACCCACGAAGATATGGCTTCGGCTTTTATGAGATATAAATTTAAAAGTTACGGATTAAGTCAAAAAAGGATTAATCTAAAAGGGATGAGTTAATGTTGTATTTAGTTTGAATCTGAATATCCTTGTAAAAATTTGTGTCAAAGCCTACTATAGTCTCAAATATTATTCGTGTTAGTTAAGAAAAAAAGGGGACAATGTTCTGTGGTTTTATGAAAAATAGACGCCTCCAACGAGCCCCCTTAAAAAAACAAACCCCTTAAACACAGTGTGTTAAGGGGTTTTTCGGTGGTCTAACCTGGGCTCGAACCAGGGACTTGCTGATTATGAGTCAGCTACTCTAACCAACTGAGTTATTAGACCAATGTAAAACGCCTTTTGTCCTTTAGATTGTGGTCTAACCTGGGCTCGAACCAGGGACTTGCTGATTATGAGTCAGCTACTCTAACCAGCTGAGTTATTAGACCAGGTTAAAAGCGTTTTAACGGTTGCAATATTACTACGATTAATCGGTTTGTGCAAGTGTTTTATGTAAAATTATTTAATTTCTTGACATAATTCAATCAGAACCCCGTTTGTAGTTTTGGGGTGTAAAAAAGCAACTAGTTTATTATCAGCGCCTTTTTTTGGTATTTCATTTAGAATAGTAAACCCTTGGTTAGATAATCTTTCTATTTCTTTTTTTATATCTTCAACTTCAAAAGCTATATGGTGAATACCTTCTCCTTTGTTTTGGATGAATTTTGCTATTGGACTATTTTCATGGGTTGCCTGTAGAAGTTCAATTTTATTTGGACCTGTCATAAAAAAAGATGTGCTTACCCCTTCACTTTCCACGGTTTCTTGTTTGTAAGGGGCAGCGCCTAAGAGCTTTTCAAATAAAAGATTTGATTCTTGTAGATTTTTCACTGCAATTCCAATGTGTTCTATTTTTTTCATTGTATTTTTGGTTGTTTAGACAAATATAAAAAAGTTTAGTTGGTAAAAAATCGTATTTTTGCGTTATGGAAACAAATAGACAAAAAAAAATGGGTGCTTTATTGCAAAATGATATCGTAGATATTTTGCAAGGACAAGTACGTGCAAACGGAATTACTAATTTAATTATTTCCGTTTCAAAGGTTAGTGTGACAACGGATTTATCTATCTCAAAAGTATATTTAAGTATTTTTCCGGCAGAAAAAGGACCTGAACTTTTAAAGGCAATTCAATCTAATGCACCATTAATTAAGCATGAATTAGCTCAAAGAGTAAAAAATCAATTAAGAAAAGTGCCAGATTTACAATTCTATATTGATGATAGTCTTGATTACATTGAGAAGATTGATAATGCATTAAAAGGGGACCAGAACCCAATTGCTGATCCTAATTTATTAGACAAAAGAAAAAAGAAGTAGTTGAATTTCCCATTTTACATCGCCAAACGCTATGCTTTTAGTAAAACTAAAAGCAAAGCTATTAATGTTATTGCAGCAATAGCCTCTATGGGTATTATTGTTAGTGCAATGGCGATGTTTATCGTGTTATCTGTTTTTAGTGGCCTTCGCACCTTTAGTCTATCCTTTGTAAATGATTTAGATCCAGACCTGAAATTATACAGCGAAAAAGGAAAAAGTTTCGTTGTAAGTTCCAGTGAACTCGAGAAGTTGGAGGCATCAAAATTATTTTATGGAATCGCAAAGGTAGTTGAGGATAGATTACTTTTTTCATACAAAGAAAAACAAGCCGTTGCTTTAATAAAAGGTGTGGATAATGAGTTTGATAAAGTAAGTGGGTTTGATAAGAAAGTTGAATACGGCTATTGGTTTGATCAAAACAGTCACGATGCTGTGGTTGGCTTTGGTATACCCGTTGTTTTTTCTATGAGTTTGTATGATACACAGAATCCTTTCGAGGCTGTGTCTATTAAACCAGGGAGAGGAGTAATAGATAACCCAGAGAATGCATTTGTTAAAAAGACATTATTTCCAGTTGGAGTGTATGTGACCCAACATGAGGATATTGATAGTAAATATGTTTTTGTTGATATAAATGTGGCAAGAGAACTTTTATCTATTGCACCTGATCAGGTAACAAATCTGGAATTTAAATTGGCTCCTGGGGCCTCTAAGAGTCAAGCAATATCAAGTATATTAAAGGTTTTTCCAACGGATTTCATTGTTAAGGATAAAGCACAGTTGAACGATGGACTTTATCGCATGCTCAATACAGAGAACTTAGTTGTTTATTTAATCTTTGTCTTAGTTGTTATTATGGCTTTGTTTACTTTAGTAGGGGCATTGATTATGATAATATTAGAAAAACAACCCAATATTAAGACACTTTATAATATTGGAGTGAATCCTTTTGATTTAAAAAAAATATTTCTGTACCAAGGAATGATTATTAGCTCGCTGGGTGGTTTAGTGGGAGTTACTCTTGGAATTATTTTTGTTGTCTTACAGCAAAACTTTCATTTTATTATGATAAGACCTGATATGGCCTACCCAATTGAATTTGATTGGTTTAATATTATCTTGGTTTTATCTTCTATATTTTTCTTAGGTTTTATTGCTTCTTTTATTGCTAGTTCTAGAGTAAATAAAGCATACTTAGATCGCGTTTAAAATATCGTTGTTTGCGGGTTGTTTCATACAAGGGGTATCTACTGATGTTTTTTGTAAATACGGCCATATTTTGTTGTATTATTTAATATCTACCAACTAGCGTCTTTGTGTTGGATTTGTTACATTTGCTAGATAACTTTATATTCAAATTAATGCAGATGATAGATTTCGCAAGTATATTTACCAAATTCGAGCAGCAGTTAAAGACAAATACACAAAATCTTATTCAAGTAGCTAAAGAATTAGCGGAATTGGATATTAGTCAAAATAGAGATCTATGGTATAAGGCTTTGGCAGTTTGTAGAGTTGCAAAGCAACAAAATATTCTACAAGAAGATATTTTTTTCAAGTTAGCCTCAAAAATGTTTGAACTACCAGCTATGCAATACAGTTCTATTGTATTAGATGACCAAAATTACGAACACTGGTTCAAGTCTAGTTTAGAGTTATGTGAGTCTTTAGTTGAACATGGGTATTTACAGGCAAATACATTTTTATTTAACTTATATAATAAGACCCGCGATACATTCACTAATGTTCCCTTAGCAAAACAGTATTTGAATCAAGCATATTTAAACAATAGTCCACAAGGCAAAGCATATTATGCTAAGGCCTTATTATATGGTGAACTTGGATTTGATAAAGATACAGAACTTGGGATTAAGTATTTAACAGAGTTGTCGGCTAATAATGATTCTTTGGCTATTTTTTATTTATGTAATTATAGGTTTAATACTTGTGAATCAGCCCAAAGTGCATGGGAGGTTTTACAGGAGTTTGGTATTGAAGTTATAAAAAATACAGAAGCGAACTATAATCTAGCAGATTTTTATTTAAGAGAAGCACAAGATAAGCTTGCTTTAGAAGTTTTAGATCAAGGAATTCAAAAAAACTTAATTTTTAGTAAGTATTTAAAGGGAATGCTTTGTATAAATGGAAGGTTTAATGAATTGGGTTGTTCGCTCGAAGTTGGTTTTGATTTATTAAAACAAGCTTTTGAACAAGGTGTTTTATTATCTGGACATGTATTGGCGATGAATTATTTATATCCTGAGTTACCAGAATATGAAAATAAGCAATTAGGGATGTATTATTTGGATTTATGTGCTAAATATAATGTAAGTGAATCTTTAGTTTCTATAGCCTTAGAATTACTTAAAAATGAGTCTGAAGTAGACACATTACAGGTATTTAGATATTTAGATCAAGCTATAGAAAATGACTCAACAAAGGCTTGCTTAGAAAAAGCTATTATTTTATTAGATGGACAAATAGTAGAAAAAGATAGTCAACAGGCTAAAGTACTTTTAGAGAAAGCTGGTGAATTGGGTAGTATGGAGGCTTTGTTCCATTTAGGATATGCTTACCATACTGGGCAAATCGAACCACAAGCTGATTATCAAAAAGCATTGCATTATTTTGAAATTGCCGCTCAAGGTAACTTATTATATGCAATTGAATATTCAGGACGTTATTATAGTGAGGGTTATGCCACAGAGATTGACCTTGAAAAGGCTATTTCATATTTTCAAAGAGCCGTACAGGACTTTGGTTCTGATTATGCTAGAGTAGAGCTGGCATCTGTTTATTTACGACTTGAGGAAAATCAGCAAAACATTGCTAATGCATTAGAATTATTACAACAAGCTTTAGACAATCAGTATTGGTATGCCGCTTATCGTCTTGGAGTTATATACGAAGATGGACTTTTAGGTGAACCAGATATGCAGAAAGCTTTTTCTTATTATGAATTGGCCGGTAGTAAAGATATCCCTGAAGCAGTTTACCAAACAGCTAGATTTAATAGATATGGTATCGCAGCTCAAGCAGACGAGGTTTTAGCTTTAAATCAATTTCACAAGGCATTAGAGTTAGGTTATGTAGATGCTAATGTAGATATTGCCTTAGCCTATGAAGAAGGAACTTGTGGTCTAGAGATAAGTATTCCCACAGCTTTAAATTATATGTTACAAGCCGCTGAAGTAGGCATTGCTTACGCTCAGTACAAAGTAGGGTATTATTATTTGTATGGTGATAAAGAGTTGGCTTCCGATGTAGATAAGGGTATATATTGGTTAGAATTGGCCATTGAGCAAGGTAGTGCTTTAGCGATGCTTACCTTGGGTGACTTCTATCTTTACGGTTATGGCTCAGAGCAAAACTATGATAAAGCTTTCGCCTATTATAAAAAGGCAGAGGAGTTAAATTGGATATCTGAAGGTATTGGTGTTTGTTATCAATTTGGAATTGGGACTGTGGTAGATGAAAAAGCCGCATTTGATTATTATAAGCAAGCCTCAGAAAGACAATATACAGCTGCAACTTCACGTTTAGCACAAGCCTATTTTTTTGGAATAGGTTGTGAACAGGATAAAACACAAGCATTTAAATATTTTAAACAAATTGCTGACCAAGGTATGGTTGAGGCAATGGATTATCTAGGACCTATGTTACTTAAAGGAGAAGGTTGCCAAAAAGATCCACAACAAGCTATAACTTATTTAAGACAAGCTGCTCAGGCTGGATATAATGTTTCCCAGTATGTTCTTGGTAACTGTTATTTACAAGGCTTAGGAGTTGAGCAAAGTGATGAATTGGCCTTACAATGGTACCAATCAGCAGCTGAGAATGGCAATGAGGAAGCTCAAAAAATTATTGGAGGACCACGTAAAAGAAGACGATAATGAGTCAGAATAAGAATGAATATCAATTTCAGGTGAACATGAAAGGGATGATAGAACTTTTAAGTGAACATATTTATAGTTCACCTACAGTTTTTATCCGTGAACTTTTACAAAATGCGATGGATGCCGTTACAATGCGAAAGTCGTTAGACCCTGAATTTAAAGGTTGCGTAAATATTACTTTTTCAAAAGATCAATTAATTTTTCAAGATAATGGTGTTGGACTAACCACCCAAGACGTGCATGAATTTTTATCGGTAATCGGGCAAAGTTCAAAAAGAGGAGATTTTGCTGAAAAAGATTTAATAGGTAAATTTGGAATAGGTCTTTTATCTTGTCTTGTTGTAAGTGAAACTATTGTTGTAGAGACACGTTCTTTGTATAAAAATGAATCTGTCAGATGGACAGGTAGAGCAGATGGAACCTATAAGGTAGAAGTTATAGAGTTGTTACCTGAGGTAGGAACACGTATTATTTTAACTGCTAAAAGTAATTGGAAGAGCCTTTTTTCTTTAGAGGAAGTAAAGCAAAATGTCATTTTCTATGGAAGTGCTTTACCCATAGAGGTTAACTTGATTCAAAATAACCAAACTCAAACATGTTTGACTGGTAATCCAGTATGGTTAAATCCAAATAGCTCCAAAAAAGAATTATTAGAATATGGTAGGGAGTTGTTTAAGACGGATTTTTTAGACGTATTTAGACTTGAATCTGATGCTGGCCAATTACAGGGGGTTGCTTATATTTTACCTAATAAAGTAAATAGTACTGCTACAAAGGAACATAAGATTTTTGTAAAAAGGATGTATTTATGTGATCAAGCTCCTAATTTGCTTCCAGAATGGACTTCGTTTGTACGTTGTGTAATTAATGCCAATGCTTTGCAGCCTACTGCCTCTAGAGAGTCTTTAATGAATAATAATGCTTTACAGGATACAAAGAAGCAATTAAGTGAATGCTTTAAAGATTACTTAAAGACATTGGCTTTGACTGATGTATTTACCTTAAGACAGATAACATCTATTCACAATACCTACATAAAAAACTTAGCATCCTCTGATAAACAGATAATGTTATTGTTTGAGGACTATTTATCTTTTGAGACCAATAAAGGAACAATGCTATTTGGTGATATAAAATCAGCATATAGTAAAATTTATTATACACCATCTTTAGATGATTTTAGACAAATTCGTCGCATAGCTGGTAGTCAAAGTAAATTAGTGATTAATGCAGCTTATAGCTACGAATCCGATCTTATTGAAAAATTAAAAGAAAGTAATTCACAAATAGAAATAAATTATATTGACCCCACAGATATTTTGCTGGAGTTTTCCCCCGCAGTAAGCCAAGATTCAACTATTGCAGAGTTCATTGGTAGGTGTAATAAAATTTTAGATAATCATTTTTGTCAAGCGGAGGTAAAGATATTTGAGCCAAATGATACTACTGCAATTTATATTGCAACCGAGGAGTCGTTAGCCAGTAAGAATATTCAGAACTTATCGAAAAGTAATAATCCCTTTGCAAGTAGTCTAGGTCATATTAATAGACATGAGACAGTTAAGCCTACTCTTTGTTTTAATCAGAATAATGATTTAGTGCAAAAGCTGATGGTCATTGATGATCCCGAGCTTTTTCAAGCCTTAATAAATGTATTGTATGTTCAGTCATTAATGCTAGGTGGTTACACTATTGATAAAAGAGAAATGGATACTTTTAATGATGCCTTGTATCAGTTTATGATTTTAGGAATGTCTAATTTTTTACCTAAATTTTAACTAATGCACTACGGCTTAGAAATTCAAAAGCTTTTAATGCAAGTGGCCGATAATATAAACGATGATAATTTTGTTATATCGTGCTTGAAAAGGGCTATTGATATTGCGGATAAACATGGAGATATTCATTGGGGATTGGAGATGAGGTACTCTATAATTTTACTTGAAAGATCAAGTAGTAAAGCAACTCATAGTATGCAGGCATTTGCTTGGATACTGAAAGTGACCGATGAGGATCCAGAGTATTATGAGCAGGAACAATACCTTTTGGCATATCTATGGATGTTTTGTAGTGCGTATAGCAATAAGAATGTTCCCTTAGTTAATATACTCTCTATTGCTGAAGACTTAGAGTCTAGATTAGATAGATATGGTATGAGTAAAAAAGGTTTTTATTTTTCCTTGAGTTTATTTTATCAAGGGATTGGAGATGGTCAAAAAAGTACTAAGTATTTGGAATTAGGTGTTAAAGAGCCCTTTGACCAGGAGTTTGATTTAGTTAGTCAATATGACTACCAAATTGAAAATGCAGCGATAAACACAGATTTCAACAAGGCTATTTATTTAAGTGATCAAATGCAAGCATTAAAGTTACGTAGCTTTTGTTTGCCTTTTGCTTCGTTTTGTACATTAGCCTATTACCTAGCAATTCAAAGAGATCCACGCAGTGAGTATTATTTAGAAAAAGCTAAACAGGAGCTAGTTGGTATTAAAGATATAAACAGCTCAATGCTTTACTCAATGACAAGATATTTATATGCGATGTATTTGCTGGATGATCCAATGTTGTGGTCTACTTATCAGAGCATCTCTAGTTGGGAGATTGATGCGGAGGATGATTTACGTTTATTTTTGTCCATGCATATGGCAAGTATTTGTAAGAAAACGACTTGCATAGAGCTAGATATTTCTAGGCAAATTCCTTTTTACAATAACACTGGTGTATACGATACACAAGTTATGCAAAAATACTTTTATAAGCAGGCTAGAGATTTGGCACTAGAATTTGATAAGCGAAATAAAAATACATTTCGTAGCGATGAGTTAACTAAAGTTTTAAAGAATTAAAAAGATAAGTTTTTACGATGAATTATAATTTAGAGATACAAAAAATTCTATTGAATTTAGAAAATATAGAAGACCATAATGATAAAGTTATTGCTTTAAAGCAAGCTATAAAAATTGCAGATAAACATAATGATATTGATTGGGGGTTTGATTTGCGTTTAAATTTAATTCAAAAAGAAAGAAACACTTCACGTTGTGAGGAGAGTTTTGTTGCTTTTGCATGGATTTTGGACACAAGTGATTCTAATGAAGATTATTTTGATGAATCTGAGTTTTTATGGGAATATAAGTGGATGTTTAATTCAGCCTATAGAAACGCATCAATTCCTATGGAACAGGTGTTAGCTATTGGAGAGGATTTAAAAAAACGTTTATTGAAAAATGGATATAGCTTAAGAGCTTACTATAATGTAATGACTGGCTTGGCCTCTCATTTAAGAGATTATACAAAGGCTCATGAGTATATAGAGTTAAGTGAAAAACATATTGTTGATGATATGACTAATTGTCCTGCTTGTGAATTAGATTCAAAAGTTGAAAATTTACTAGTTCGCGGCTACTTAGAAGAATCTTTAGTAGCAGCCAGTGATTTAGTAAATAAAAAATTGACTTGCTATTCTATGCCATTTAATACATTTTGTAATTATGCTTATCAGTTAGATAAAATTTCTGATCCCCGAGCAGAAGAGTTTTTTGAAAAAGCTTTGGCCGAGTATTACCAAAACAACAAATTAGATAGTTCAGTTGGTTATTCTATGAATCAGCTTGTAAGTTATATGGCTAAACATAACCATAAAGATTTGTGGAATTTCTTTGAACGAATCAGTGAATGGGAATTAGGAGCAGAAGACCTTCATATTTTAAATTTCGCAAAGTACATGGCTCCTATTATGAAGCAGGGAGGTGAGCAAGTTTTAAATTTATCACCTAAATTACCATACTATAAGAGTGATGGGGTTTATGATTTATCTGAACTGTACGTTTATTTTAAAGATAGAGCATACCACTATGCTAAACTTTTTGACCAAAGAAATGGTAATAATAACTTTGTTTTAGAAGTAGATAAGATGTTAGCATAAAAAGTAGGTGATTTATTCACCTACTTTTTAATTAAGGCCAATTTGTTTATGATGCACCATAATTTAGAGATACAGAAATTACTTTTAAAAGTGGAAAGTAGTGTTGATTCCCCTTATCAACTACAGTTGTTGCAAAGCGCGATACAAATAGCAGATCGCCATAGAGATATTCTCTGGGGATTTGAGCTTCGCCTTAGGTTAATTAATATAGAGGCATTAACGCCAAGTTGTAAATTAAGTTTTCCGGCTTTTAGTTGGATATTGGATATGCAAGCCCAGAACTCAGAAATTTTAATAGAATCTGATTTGCTGTTTGAGTATAAGTGGATGTTTGCTTGTAGCTTTGGCAATACCTGTATTTCAAAAGAAAGTATTCACCAAATTGCCGAAGATTTCTTACAACGTCTAGTAAGAAATGGCTACAGTGCAAGGGGGTATTATCAAATTATGGGAATTTGGTATCAACACTTAAGGCAATTCGATAAAGCCCAACAAGTGATAGATAAACTAGATGAACTTATGATAGATCCCTTGGGAGATCACCCTGCTTTTGAATTAACACTTCGAGCTTATAATTTATTGAAATTAGGTCAAATAGATAAAGCAATTTTAATTGCAAATAAATTATTTATTAATGCTTTTCAAGACATTCATACTAGTTTTGACAGCTACAGTGTTTTTGCTTTCGAGTTATATATACTTAAAGATTCCAGAGCTAGAGACTTTTATGAATTAGCTTTTGAAAACCAACAAAATTATAACGAAAATGATTCCATAACTGACGTGAGGTCTCGGATTCTATTTATGTTTTTGCAATATGCCTATGGGGATGAAAGTTGTTGGAGTTGTTTTGAGAAAATGTGTATATATGAACATAATGCAGAGGATTTTTACAGTTACTTCTTTTTAAAACATGCAGTTTGTATGTTAAAAAATGAAACAGGAGTTAAGCAATTTAATTTTCCTAGTCATCTTTTATATTATAAAGAATCTGGTAAATATAGTCTTAGAGAATTGTATGAAATTTTTTCAAAAAGAGCTTATGCCTACGCACAACAATTCGATTTACGTAACGGTAATTCCTTTATGGTTGAAGAGTTAGATTTTTTATTAGCTTTAGAATAAACTTATTTGGCCATTATCTATATCCTTGGATTTATTCTTTTTTTCTTTCGATTTACTACCTATTACTTCTTTTTTAGTTTTTAAATTTTTCTTTTGTGTTTCTGAGTCTAATAATTGGTCTAAACTTTGAGTTAAGCCTTGTTTTTGTACGGCAAAATATTCTCCAAAGTCTAAAGAAGGCATTGATTTTTCTTTTTCTTGATCCAAGGTAGTTAAAAAAGGGTTTTCACCGCTTCTTAAATCTCGATGTTCATCTTCATTTTCAGTGTTTAAAACAGCAAGCTGATCACTTTGAGTAGTTAGATCAACAATATCCTTATTTTCATTTTCACTATTTAAAACAGCAAGCTGATCACTTGGAGTAGTTAGATCAACAATATCCTTATTTTCATTTTCAGTGTTTAAAACAGCAAGCTGATCACTTTGAGTAGTTAGATCAACAATATCCTTATTTTCAGTTTCACTATTTAAAACAGCAAGCTGATCACTTTGAGTAGTTAGATCAACAATATCCTTATTTTCATTTTCAGTGTTTAAAACAGCAAGCTGATCACTTTGAGTAGTTAGATCAACAATATCCTTATTTTCATTTTCAGTGTTTAAAAAAGTAAGCTGATCACTTGGAGTAGTTAGATCAACAATATCCTTATTTTCAGTTTCACTATTTAAAACAGCAAGCTGATCACTTTGAGTAGTTAGATCAACAATACCCTTATTTTCAGTTCCACTATTTAAAACAGCAAGCTGATCACTTTGAGTAGTTAGATCAACAATATCCTTATTTTCAGTTTCACTGTTTAAAACAGCAAGCTGATCTCCTTTAGTAGTTAGGTTTTTTTGCTCTTCTACTACTTGGTTGAAAGTATTCTCAGATAAGTCAACAAAATTAAAATTATCTGCCTGGTCAGTAGTATATATATTAACCTTTGCTTGTAAATCCTCGATGATTTTAGAAATCTTTTTTTGATTTCTATTGTCTAAGTTGTGATTCTTCTGATTGGAAAAATCTAATAGTTTAAATAAAGTATAACCTTGATGAAACTTCAGGCTTAACGAGTGCTTTTTATTATGATCAAGAATTGAAACTTGCTTTTGAATACTTTTAGCTCTGTCGTTTAATATAAAAATGAGTTCTTCTTTACAACTTAAAACTAGTGCGTCTGTTACACTATTGATAATGTAGTCGCTTGTTTGTTCAAGCATTTGTATAATAATAATAAGAACATCATTATTTAATTTAAGTTGAATTTTTGAGGTCATTTTTGAAATACTAAAAAGAGCTTTATAAAGATAATTATTTGCTGTTACAAAATAAGGAAAAATTATCCGTATACTACAGACTTTATACAAAAAAATTATTTGAATTTATTTAACAACGCTCTTGTTTAGAGCAACTTGTTAAAGTTAATTATTTACTAGAGTTTGAGGGTTAATTAACAGAAACCTGTTTGTTGATAGTCTGTTATTAATTTATTCTTTGTTTCTCTTCAAAATCCGCTTGTTTAATTGCTTTTTTGTTTTTACTATTTCCAAATCTGTAATTAGCGGATATCGTTAATCTTCTGAAATAATGATAATTATAGGAATTATGTACGTGGTCTTTGAAATACATAGTAAACTGGTTTTTACTTTGATTGAATACATCTCTTAATGTACACATAAGAGTTAATTTACTATCAAGTAAGCTTGCCTTTAGGGCTATATTTGTATAAGTTTGAGAGCTATATTTAGTGTTGTCTTCTTTGCTTCTAGGCATATAAAAATAATTAACAAGTAAATATAGATTCTTTTTTGAATTTAGATTAAATGTGTTTTGGGAATTAAACATTACAGTTCCTCCATTTAAAGCAACTTGCGTGGCCGGGCTTTTGAAATAAGTATTTATATAATAGTAATAGATACTTGTATTTGTTTCCCACCATTGCAGGGTTTTACCATTGTAGGAAACCTCTATATCATAAGTTTCACTATTTAGTATGTTTTTGTATTTTTCTATAATAGTAGAGCCATTTATTTCTGATAGATAATCAGATCCATCTGTTACTTTATTATAATTAAAAGTTAAGGAAAGTAGGTTGTTGAATAAGTAATTAATTTCTATGTTATTGCTATAAGATGGACTTAAGTAAGGATTACCTTCTGTATAGGTATTCTCATCGGAGTATATTTTGAAAGGGTTTAGCATTGAAGGAGAAGGTCGGTCTATTCTTACGCTATAATTTGCTGAGAAGTCGTGTTTTTCCCATGGTGAATAACTTAAAAAGAAACTCGGAAAGAACTTCCCGTAGGTATTGCTAAATTTAGAATTGTCTTGTATCAAATGTCCTTTTAAGTGAGTGTTTTCATATCTTAGGCCTACTTGAATTTCTAGATCTTCTGTGAGTTCTTTGCTTATAGAGAAGTACCCAGCATAATTGTACTCTTTGTAATTAAAATGGTTCGTTTTTGTAGTATCTGTTTGATGTACATTGTCTTGATTTAAAAAAAAACGATTATTAGTTTTGTTATTGTAATGTGTGTACTTTGCACCAAACTCTATTTTTGCCCATGATCTATGCAGCTCAACGTCTGCCTTTATATTTGCTACTTGGTAGTCTAAATTGAACTTATTCAAATTAGTAAATACTGGAGATATTTGGGTAGTTATTGGAAAAAAATAAGTTTTATTAGTAGGTAAATTAGAAAAGTAATTAACCCCCAGATGTAATTTACTTCCCAAGGTGTCTATTTGGTGATTCAAAAATACATTTAGGGTGTGATTTGTGCTATTATTATTGTCTTTTGTCTGTAACTTACTAATTGTACTTTGCGAGCTTACTTGTGTATTTAAAAAGTTTGATTGTCTGTAGTTAATAATATCACTTTTATTTCCACCTAAATTATAACTTAGTCCTATGTTTGTTTTAGGGGTGAAATCGTAATTTACAGTTAGAAATGCCGTAGATGAATTAGAATTTGTACTAGAATTATTTTTTTGTAGTATTTGTGAATTTTCAGAGTAGAAGTTATTCATATAATTGGAATTACTACGAAATTCATTACCACTAGCTATTAAAGATATATTCCATTTTTTATTCTGGTAGTTTATACTTGTATTAGCCATATAACTTGGGCGATTATAATAGGCGTATGAACCACCAAGGGAACCAAATACCCCTTGTTTATTTGACTTCTTCAAAACAATGTTAATAAGACCACTTCTTCCAGCTGCATCATATTTGGCCGGTGGTGTTGTGATTACTTCTATTTTTTCAATGTCATCAGAGCTAAGAGACTTAAGGTAGTTGGTTAAAGAGGATCCAGTTAAATAAGTTATTCTGTCATTAATCATAATTTGCACCGTACTTTTTCCCACCAGAGATACCTGATCATTGTCTACTTTGACCATAGGTATGTTTTCTAGAGTTTCTAAGGCGCTCATACCTGTTGAACTAATACTTGCACTAGTGTTATATACGAGTCTGTCAATTTTTCTTTCTATTAATTTTTTTTCAGAGGTAATCACCATTTCCTGTAATATGTTGTGATCATCTATGATAATATATGGAATACTAACGTCCTTATTCATATTGATGTCTTTTTGATATAGGGCATTGTTAAAGTAAAACAACTCTAACTTATAATTAGCATTGGCTAAGTCTTTAATAAAGATCTCGCCTTGTTGATTACTATATGTCTGTGAGGTTTGTTTGGTGTTTGTATTTGTGAGTCTTACATCCACAAAATCAAGTGGGATGCTATCTTTATTGATAACAATTGTTTTAAAACTATTTTGAGCGAAAGGTTTTTGCGAAATTA
Source organism: Myroides sp. LJL119 (assembly GCF_054871605.1). Taxonomy (NCBI): domain Bacteria; kingdom Pseudomonadati; phylum Bacteroidota; class Flavobacteriia; order Flavobacteriales; family Flavobacteriaceae; genus Myroides; species Myroides sp. LJL119. Next base: position 200,110 of record NZ_JBTXLO010000001.1, on the reverse strand, counting down.
AAATAAACGCTATTAACCAAAATGTAAAGTACTTCATGAAGCTTCCATATATTAAGTATAAATATAGTTTTTTTTAACAATATTTTTAATAAATAAAATGTTTTCGCTAATCCATATCGACCTAGTTTAAAAAATTATTTTGTTGATAAGGTTATTAACAATTTAAAAAAAAAGTTTATAAGTTGATTAGAAATCTTATATATCGTAATATATAAGTTATTATTTCGAACTAGATTATTGTAAGTAAGCTATTTATGTATTTTTAGTTTTGTTAATAACTATTTTTAATTTTTTAGATTATTTCTGGTTATAGTATTTTTAATTTTTAGTTATACACAAGGTTATCAACAATTGTTGATATCTATAACAAATGTCTGTATATAAGGGCTTTTTAAAATTTTATCTCAACGATATATCTTTAAGTTATCAACAATGTTGATAACTTGTTTAAAAGTTATTATTTGAATGTTTAAAAAAGGCATTTGATTTGTTTATTTTTATTTAGAATATCTATAATATGCTGATTTATAGTTGTATGTATATTGTATTTATGTTAGTAACTTTATTTTAAATTTTGATAAAACTCGAATATTATTTAATTAATATATGGGTTGTACACATAGTTATTAACAATTTTCTTGAAATTTAAATTAGTTAAGCTTAGGATTAATAGTAGTAAAAAGTATTAAAATATGGGAAATGTTTTAAAAACTGATTTTTGTTAGGTTTTATGAATATATATACCCTTAATTTTGCTCTAACAAACCAGTACAAGCTTTAAAATTGATCTGGATAAGTAATAAGTAGTGATTAGTTTACAAGTAGGGATAGACCTTGCTTTAAGACTAACAAAGAAAGAATGTACTAGTTAGCCTAAGTCAGAAAAAAAGAAGATTATGGAAGTAAAAAAAATTAAACGTAGAAGAAAGGAATTGGGATTAACCCAAGAAAATATTGCAACTGGTCTTGGTATTTCTCAAAAAGCTTATTGTGATATAGAAAATGGAAAAACTAAATTAAAAACCGATACTTTAGATGAGGTTTGTAAAATACTTCGTATTTCTCCATTTTCTGTTTGTCCCATTGCCTGTGAATGTGCTTCTGAGATGGAATTAAAGCATATGAAGTTGATTAATTATTTAAATGATAATAAGATTGATTTTCCTATAGAGCTTCTATAGGTATGTTTACAAACTAAAAAAAAAGGTCTCCATCCATGGAGACCTTTTTTATTTAGTTTGTGAAATCTTTTTTAATGGACTGTATTTACAAGTTCCACGTCAATAGGCTTGCTCCCCAAGAGAAACCTGCTCCAAAGGCTGTAAGTAATAAAGTATCTCCTTTTTTAAGCTGGTTTTTATGCTCCCAAAGGCAAAGGGGTATTGTAGCTGCAATTGTGTTTCCAAGATGAGAAATATTGGTTAAAGCCTTGTTTGGTTCAATTCCAATTTGATTTCCTACCGCATCTATAATTCGTTTGTTTGCTTGATGTGGAACCAAATAATCAACCTGATCAATGGAAATGTTGTTTTTCTGTAAAATTGTATTACAAGCATGGGCCATATTGGTTACTGCTTGTTTAAATACTACTTTTCCATCTTGTTGAATAAAAGGATTCATTTGGTGTTCTTGAATTTCACTACTAGGATATAAAGATCCTCCGGCCTGAATATTTAAGAATTCTTGACCAAGGCCATTACTAATTAACAAAGCATCAATAATACCAGAATCCTGGTTGGGTTCTAACCACACCGCTCCGGCACCATCACCAAATAGAATATTGGTAGAACGATCATGTAAATCTACATAAGAGCTAATCTTATCAGCGCCAACCACAACAATATTCTTATAGCGTTTAGACTCAATTAACGAGGCTGCGAGATCCAGGGCATATAAAAAGCCTGAACAAGCTGCATTTATATCAAATGCCCAAGGTCCTTGTAAATCTAATTTTTGACAAACTATATTCGCTGTACTAGGCATTGGCATATCGGGTGTAGAGGTAGCTATAATTAAAGCATCTATACTTTTCAGGTCTTTATTATATGCTTGAACCATATTGTTGATAGCTTCTACCGCCATGTCCGAGGTAGCTAGTTTTTTGTCTAATATACGACGCTCTTTAATACCAGTTCTTTTTTGTATCCACTGATCTGTAGTGTCTGTGATTTTCTCTAAATCACTATTAGTTCGTTTATTACTTGGTACATAACCCCCAATTGCAGTGATATTGGCAAATGTATTTTTGTTACTCATTTAATTAACTTTTTTAGACTCATAAAGGCAGTTAATTACCTTGCATTTGTCAAGAAACTATGCTTAAGGTAATACTTTACAAAATTGCGCTTTATTGGCGAAATTATGGTAGTTAAATAAACGGTTATAGTTGTCAAAAAGACGCATATTTTAACAGATTAGTTTTCATTTTTATACTCTCTGGGAGAACGTCCAGTGTGGAGTTTAAAGAATTTACTAAAGACCGAATTGTCTGTGAAATTTAGCTCTGAAACAACATCATTGATGGAGTTGTTAGGGTTTTTTAATAAAATTTTTGCTTCTAAAATCAAGGTTTCTATAAGTATTTGTTTTGGGGTCTTTTTGAAAACTTCTGTAATTATTTTCGTAAGGTGTTTTCTACTGATATACAGGTGGTCTGCATAAAAATCGACTCTTTTTTGAGTTTTAAAATGCTTTGCTACTAGCAACAAAAAGTCTTTACTTAGAGATTCTTTTCTAATTAATTTTGTATTATCACTTTGTTTTACTTGCTTGTTGTAAAAATCTGCTATTTCATAAATTAATGTAGAGAAATAAGTTAGTATTAACTCTTTAGCAAAAATGTTTTTATTGAAAAAGGAGAGGTGAGCGATACGTTTTAGGTTGTATTTTAAAATGAAAGCAATTTGTCTATCCAAGGAGATTACTTTAGCATGTGAGGATGAGAAAAACCCCATTAGATTAGTTGATTTTAGATGAAATCCAGCCTCAAGAAAAAGAGCGGAATCAACAAAAAGAGTTTTCACTGTAAAGTCTTGAGTAAAGTTTTTAATTTCAAAAAATTGATTAGACAACACAACAAGTAGATCATCCTTTTTTACAATTGTTGGTTCTAAATTAATAGTAATCTCACATTTACCAGAGGTAATTAAAATTAATCCGAAATTTGCAAACTGATAAGGGCGATTTCTTACAAAGTATTTTTGGTGTTTAGTAGTTATATTTAAAACAGCAATACGTCTATCTGTCATCGTATTTGCATAGCGATGAGTAATTTGATCTAAATTATAGTTTTGTATATAGGTGTTTTGTAGCAATTTGTATGGATGTTGTCTTAATAGGTTGTTGCTTAGTTTAAAGTAAAGTTAATCAATTAAATTAACTAGCTCTTTAAATTGCTGTAATCCTTCATCGGTGCAAATGCTTCTCATGTAAAACTCAAGATGTTGTTGACGTAGATAATCTATATCAAAGTCTTTGGGCGGGAAGAAATCCTGGTCGTGTCTCGCTGCATGGGACGCTAAGTGAAATCTAGCAATATAATCCACATCAAGGTCTTTTCGATAAACTCCTTCTTTAATCCCCCTTTTTAAATTATCAATTATAATCTTTAAGAACTTCTTTTTGTAAACACTTTTTTGTTTTAATGCAATCTTTGGGTAATATTTATGAAGTTGGTACATTGCCACCGAACTATCTATTTCGAAAGTATCTTTAATACTGCTGTTGGCAAAGAGTATTTCAGCAATTGCTCCAGATTTTTTCGAATTGGCCAAAACTAATTGCTCTAGATATTGTCCATTTATATGTTGAAGGGCTTTTTCTATTAATTGAGGTTTAGAGCTATAATAAACATAGATGGTTTTCTTTGAGATATTTAACTCATTGGCTATATCGTCCATGGTAACCGATTTGTATCCGTGTTCTAAAAACAATTTCGTAGCCTTTGCTAAAATTTCATTTTCCATTGTATTAATAGATATGTTAGTTAGGTAAATATAACAACCTTGAATCTAAATATAAAAAAAGGTGCTTTTTTTGGGGCAAATTTAACGTATAGTAATTTACCCGACAACAAGACGTATAAAGGCAAAATCAAAGTTCTTTAGATTTGGGGGGTACAATGTTAAAAAAACACGTATTTTTACCTCAAAATATTTTTAAATGCAATCGATAGTAAAATATAAAGATCAAATTTCAGAACACATTAATTCTATTTCTTTTAATAGTTCGCCTGTTGAGTTGTACAGACCAATTACTTATATTTTATCTTTAGGAGGTAAACAAATTAGACCGGTTCTAACCTTAATGGCAGCCGATGTTTTTGGATGTGATCCCCAAAAAGCCATTCATGCGGCCACTGCAATTGAAATGTTTCATAACTTTTCTTTGATGCATGATGATATTATGGATGATGCTTCTTTGCGTAGAGGACACCAAACAGTTCATGAGAAATGGAGTGTAAATACGGCTATTCTATCTGGTGACGCTATGTTGATTTTGGCCTATCAGTATTTTGAAAACTACGAACCTTTGATATTTAGGGATTTAGCAAAGTTGTTTAGCAAAACTGCAATTGAGGTTTGTGAAGGACAACAATTGGATATTGATTTTGAGAGAAGAGATAATGTTCAAATCTCAGAATACATCCAAATGATCAAATTTAAAACTGCAGTTTTAGTGGCCGCAGCTTTAAAAATGGGAGCTATTGTTGCAGGAACGTCTTTAAAAAACTCACAAGATATTTATGATTTCGGTTTAAATTTAGGCTTAGCTTTTCAATTACAAGATGATTATTTAGATGCCTTTGGCGATGAGTCTACTTTTGGTAAGAAAATTGGTGGTGACATATTAGAGAATAAGAAAACTTATTTGGTTTTAAAAGCTTTGGAAAATGCAAACGCCCAAGATAAACAAGAATTATTAGATTTATTTCAAGATAAGACTCTACTAGGACAAAACAAGATTGATCGAGTTAAAGAGTTGTTTGAAAAAACAGGTTCAAGCCAAGACTCTGTTACTTTAATCGAACAATATACCAATAAGGCTTTAGAGATTTTGCAGGCTATGGATCTGCCTTTAGATAAAAAACAGCAATTGCGAACCTTTAGCCAAGAGCTAATGGATCGACAGGTTTAAAAACACCAAGTACTTTATGCTTGAGATACAAACATATTTGGAACAAAAAGTAAACAAGCAAGTCTTACTTGAGGATTTAATCCGGCAAGTTGAGAAGGACCTGCAAACTACAATTGATAGTACTATTATCCTTGGATCAAGTACGCCAAAACAGTTAGTGGAGGAACTTTTTGACCTACTATCAAAGGTTTTGAATTCTAGTAATGTTTCTCGATTTTCAACACTGCTTTACCGGGTGGATGTGGATGAAAATCATATTAAAAATATTCAAGCAACAGATATTACGGAGTATTTAAAGCAGGTTATTTTTCTTATTTTAAAGCGAGAAATTCAAAAAATATACATTAAAAAAAACTATAGATTATAAAATAATTATGCCCCAAGAAGTTGATCACTTAAATGGGGCATGATTATTTAAAAGTGTATCATTAAGCCAAAGCAATACAATTTTTTTGTAGTATTTATAAGCAAGTACTTATGTGAAGATAAAGCTTTGGTTTAATTCATATTTTAAAAATATAATCTAACAAAAGGCATGTAAGCACTTCCGTATACCATATCTTTTTCTTTAAATAAAACATTATATCTAACACCCACTGTTACCGGACCACTATTGTACCCAACACCTAAAAATAATGCAGTGTTCCAAAAATTATCTGTCAATTTTTCTGAATCCTTATAAGTGTAAGTGTTGTTTGCTCGTAATTGCTCTAACTCTATAGATACTTGGATTTGAGGAATTGGGTTGGATATTGCCAGTAAGCTAGCACCATATAACCAAGACTTATATTCCTTTACAGAATCGTAATAATAATGACGATTCTTACTTTGGATATAGTTACCTTGCAAGGAGAAGCCTAGAGAGAAATAGGGACTGAATTCATATAAAGCACTAGGTGCAACCATAATATCTGTATATCCACTTCCAAAGCCTAAACCTAAACCACCTCCAAATTTCCATTTTTTATTATATTCGTAATTTTCGGGATGATTAAAGGCTTGTTGTGCATTTATTAAAAATGTAGACGAGAAAAAAAATGATAAAATCAAAAAAAACATCATTTTATTAACAGAAGGGTGTTTCATTTTATAGAACTTAAATTTTATATGCGATAAAAATAAGTAAAAGTATATAGGAATCTCATAAAGAGTTGTATTTTTGTGAAATAATATTTAAACAAAAGGTCTTTAGACGAAATTATGGATAGATATTCCTTTTTAAATGCGGCACACACTGCATTTTTTGCAGAATTATACGACCAGTATCTTGTAAACCCTGATAGCATCGAGCCTAGTTGGAGAGCTTTCTTTCAGGGATTTGATTTTGCGAACGAATTCAGTGATGGGCCAGTTGAGCAATTATCACAAGCATATTCATCAAGTAATAGTGCAAGTGGAATTAATGCAAATCAATTGGAAAAAGTTCAAAAAGAATTTGGAGTTTTACGCTTGATTGACGCATATAGAACTTATGGACATTTGTTAACTAAAACAAATCCATTAAGAGATCGAAAAGTTGAACATCCGGATTTAAGTTTAGAGAAGTTTGGTCTTTCTCAAGCTGATTTGAATGTTAGCTTTGAGGCCGCAAAAACAATACAACTACCAACATCAACTCTCGCACAAATCTTAGCACAATTAGACAAAGTTTACTGTTCTACATTAGGTATTGAGTATAAGTATATCGCTGATGAAAAAGCGGTAGCTTGGATTCAAGAGCACTATGAAGCACCAGAGGCTAAGTTTGATAGTGAGGAGAAAAAAGAAATATTACACAAGTTGATCGAGGCTGTGTCTTTTGAAAACTTCTTAAACACTAAGTACGTTGGTCAAAAACGTTTCTCATTAGAAGGTTTAGAGGCAGCAATACCAGCTATGGATTTCTTGATTGATTCGGCTGCTTCAAAGGGTGTAGAGGATATTGTTGTGGGAATGGCACACAGAGGACGTTTAAATGTTCTTGCTAACGTGTTTAAAAAGCCAGCACAAGAAATTTTCGCCGAATTTGATGGTAAGGATTATGATGAGGTTGAAGGCTTTGATGGTGATGTAAAATATCACTTAGGATTAAGTTGTGATCGTCAAACTCGTAGTGGAAAGCAAATCCATGTGAATTTAACGCCAAATCCATCTCACTTAGAAACAGTAGGAGCTGTTATTGAAGGAATAGCACGTGCAAAACAGGATACTAAATTTGCCGACGATCCTTCAAAAGTACTTCCAATTGCTTTACATGGAGATGCTGCAATTTCTGGTCAAGGAATTGTATATGAAATTATTCAAATGGCTCAGTTAAGAGGTTATAATACAAAAGGAACAATTCATATTGTATTAAATAACCAAGTTGGGTTTACCACAAACTACTCCGATGGACGCTCGTCAACTTATTCAACAGATATTGCCAAAGTAACTGCTTGTCCTGTATTACATGTTAACGCAGATGATACCGAGGCTGCTGTTAGAGCATTTCTATTTGCATTAGATTATCGTATGACTTTTGGTCGTGATGTATTTATTGATCTAGTGGGTTATAGAAAATATGGTCACAATGAAGGGGATGAACCAAAGTTCACGCAACCAATTTTGTACAAATTAATCTCCAAGCATGCTAATTCTCGAAATATTTATACCAACCGATTGCTAAATGACAAGGTCATTACAGATGAATTTGTTACACAGCTAGAAAAGCAATACAAGGACGCTTTAGAGATAGATTTGGAGACATCGCGTAAACAAGAGTTTGCTGATATTCGTACCTTTATGGAAGAAAATTGGCAAGGCTTTGAACGTGTAGAACGTGAATCTATGTTAGCGGATTATGATACGAAGGTATCTTTAGATACTTTGAGCTCAATTGCTGAGGTTATAACAGAATTGCCAGAGGATAAAAAATATATAAATAAGGTTAAGCGTTTAATCGGAGATCGTAAAAAAATGTTCTTCGAAACAGATCGATTAGACTGGGCAATGGGTGAACTTTTGGCCTATGGATCTTTATTAACACAAGGTTTTGATGTTCGAATGAGTGGACAAGATGTAGAAAGAGGGACTTTTTCTCATCGTCACGCTGTAGTAAAAGAAGAAAATACAGAAGAACCTTTAATCTTGTTAAATCAGTTGCCAGAGCAAAAAGGGCAATTTAGAATATTTAACTCACTACTTTCAGAATACGCAGTACTTGGTTTTGAATATGGTTACGCTTTAACTAATCCAAATACATTGACAATTTGGGAGGCTCAATTTGGAGATTTCTCTAATGGTGCTCAAATTGTTTTAGACCAATATATTTCTGCGGCTGAAGATAAGTGGACCACGCAAAATGGTATTGTAATGTTATTACCGCACGGGTATGAAAATCAGGGTGCTGAACACTCTTCAGCTAGATTAGAGCGTTATTTACAATTGTGTGCTGAGGATAATATGTTTGTTGCAAACTGTACTACTCCAGCTAACTTCTTCCACATGATGCGTCGTCAAATGGTAACTAACTTTAGAAAGCCTTTAATAGTAATGTCTCCTAAGAGTTTATTGAGAAATCCACAGGCAGTTTCTTCCGTTAGTGAATTAACAGATGGAAAATTCCAATATGTAATAGATGACTCAGGGGTTGATGCTTCAAAGGTTAAGTCTTTGGTATTTGTAAGTGGTAAATTCTATTACGACTTGCTGGCTAAACGTGAAGAGTTAGCAAGACAGGACGTTGCATTAGTTCGTATCGAGCAATTATTCCCGTTACCTGTTGAACACATGAAACAAGTTATTGCAAAATATCCAAACGTAGAGGATTATGTTTGGGCTCAGGAAGAACCTAGAAATATGGGTGCTTACACATTTGTTGCAACTAACTTCTTTGAAGTACCACTTCGTTATGCTGGTACTAAGGCATATAGTGCGCCTGCCTCTGGTAGCTCTGTACGTTCAAAGAAACGTTTCGCTTATGCTGTTGAAAAAGTTTTCAACAAAGACTTATAAGAAAAAATCGTATTTTTACATAAACATATCTAATTAAAGAATATAAAGATGAGCATCTTAGAAATGAAAGTTCCTTCGCCAGGTGAATCGATTACAGAAGTTGAAATCGCTACTTGGTTAGTTAAAGATGGAGATTACGTTGAAAAAGACCAAGCGATAGCTGAGGTAGATTCAGATAAGGCTACTTTAGAGTTACCTGCTGAGGTAAGTGGAATCATCACTTTAAAAGCTGAAGAAGGTGACGCAGTTGCTGTTGGTCAAGTAGTGTGTCTAATTGACACTAGTGCAGCTAAACCAGAAGGTGGAGCAACAACTCAGGCTCAACCTGCACAAGAAGCTCCAAAGGCTGAAGCTCCAAAGGCTGAGCCTGTTGCAGCTGCTGCAACTTATGCAACAGGTAGTGCATCTCCTGCTGCTAAGAAAATCCTAGAAGAGAAAAATATCAATCCTGCTGCAGTTAGTGGAACAGGAAAAGATGGAAGAATAACAAAAGAAGACGCTTTAAACGCTAAAGCTTCTATGGGAACTCCAACAGGTGGTCCAAGAAATGAAGAGCGTAAAAAGATGTCAATGTTACGTCGTAAAGTTGCTGAACGTTTAGTAGAGGCAAAGAATACGACAGCTATGTTAACTACATTTAATGAGGTTAACCTATCAAATGTAAATAAATTAAGAAGTGAGTATAAAGACGCGTTCAAAGCTAAACATGGCGTTGGATTAGGTTTTATGTCTTTCTTTACTAAGGCCGTAACGCGTGCTTTGGAATTATATCCAGATGTTAACTCAATGATTGACGGACAAGATCAAATCAAATTTGATTTTGCTGATATTTCAATTGCAGTTTCAGGACCTAAAGGATTAATGGTACCAGTTGTTAGAAATGCTGAATTGCTGTCTTTCCGTGGTATTGAAAGCGAAATTAAGCGTCTGGCTATCAGAGCCCGTGATGGACAAATTACGGTAGATGAGATGACAGGAGGTACTTTTACAATCACAAATGGTGGTGTCTTTGGATCTATGTTATCTACTCCAATTATTAATCCTCCACAATCAGCAATTTTAGGAATGCATAATATTATTGAGCGTCCAATTGCAATTGATGGAAATGTAGTAATTGCTCCAATGATGTATTTAGCTTTATCATATGACCACAGAATTATTGATGGTCGTGAGTCAGTTGGTTTCTTAGTAGCTATAAAAGAAGCTTTAGAGAATCCTGCTGAATTATTATGTGATAACAACCCTAAGAAAGCTTTCGAGTTATAGTATAAACTATTATATAGAATTAATTCTTATCAAAAAAATCGGTACTACCCCTGTAGTACCGTTTTTTTTTTATTGTATTAACCCAAATTTTTTCGTGTGGATTTTTACCAATAATTTTAATAACAACAAAGCTAAAGGCATGTTAATCCATGTTTTTCTATGTTTTAAAAAAAGTGGTTTTACTTCACTTTAAATAAAAAATTTGTAGTTATCAATTTTTTAAAATACTCAAAATTTAATCTAACTCTTAAGTAGGGTAGGCTTGTTACTTATTTAGGTCTGAGGTTTAATAAAAGACAAGTATCTGCAAACAAAATGTTGACAATGCTGTTAATAGGTCTGTTTTTTAAGGTAATATCAAGAGTTATTTCTTAATTTTAGAAGTATATTTGTTTGCAAGAAATTTTAAGCACCTTAAAAAAATATGAGTTCTTTATATTATATTGATCGTACAGATATTAAGCTTACAGATGTCATGTTAAATGATAACATTAAAGTACAGTTAGAGCAGTTTTTAAAAGAATACAAGTATAAAGAAGTACTTTTGAATTACAATCTACCTGTGAGTAATAAGCTACTTTTATATGGACAAACGGGTTGTGGAAAAACGATGACTGCCAAGGCTATAGCTACTACATTGAATAAAAAACTTATAATAGTTAATTTATCAAGTATTGTTTCTTCTCGATTAGGTGAAACATCCAAAAATATAGAAAGTTTATTTAAGGAGATTCAATATGAAAGTGCTATCTTATTTTTTGACGAATTTGATTCTTTAGGACAAATAAGGGATTACGATAATAAGGATAATAGTGAGATGAAACGTGTTGTTAATGCTATTTTGCAATTAATTGATAATCTTCCAACTAAAAGTATTTTAATGGCTGCAACCAATCAAATTCACATGATTGATCCTGCTTTGGTACGACGATTTGAATTGCTTTTAGAATATACAGTACCGGGAAAACAAGCCTTAGATCAATATTATGATAGCATGCTTGGTAGATTTCCTAAGGAGTTTACAAATATAGAACGTATATATGATATTTCGTATGCACAAGCCAAGACTCATATAGAGAGGAAATTGAAAAATAATATTATTGCCAATCAGATTGCCATGGAAAAGCAATCTACTAATAGTTAAGTAAAATAGTATGATGAAGTGGGAAAAATTACTGTCATTAAAAAAATACGGTGATACTTTTTTTAGAAATAGATTAGACGAGAGTCAGACAAGAATTGGATTTGAGGTAGATTATGATCGAATTATTTTTTCTTCGGCATTTCGTAGTCTACAGGATAAAACCCAAGTAATTCCCTTGAGTAAAACCGACTTTGTACATACGCGTTTAACTCATAGCTTAGAGGTTTCTGTGGTAGGAAGATCTCTAGGGCGTAATGTAGGGGAGAAAATAATCAATAAATACCCAAATTTAGCTCAAGAGTATGGTTATACCCTTAATGATTTTGGAGCTATAGTAGCTGCGGCTTCTTTGGCACATGATATTGGTAACCCACCATTTGGACATTCGGGAGAAAAAGCTATTGGTGATTTCTTTTTAACTGGTAAAGGGAAAAAATACCAGAGTTTAGTTAATGAAAAACAATGGGAAGATCTTGTGAATTTTGAGGGTAATGCTAATGGATTTGCTGTTTTGACTAAAAGTAGACCTGGTGTAGAAGGAGGTCTTCGTATTTCTTATGCAACTCTGGGAGCTTTTATGAAATATCCAAAAGAATGTTTGCCTATTAAGTTTACTTCTGGTATTTCGGACAAGAAGTTTGGATTTTTTCAAGCAGATAAGGATGCCTTTATAGATGTAGTAACAGAGTTGGGAATGTTAATGAAAAACGATAGGACCGATATTGCTTTTTATAGACATCCACTATCTTATTTAGTGGAGGCTGCCGATGATATTTGTTACACAATTATAGATTTTGAAGATGGCATTAACTTGGGTTGGATTCCAGAGGAGCATGCTTTGGAATTTTTAATTAAGATTGTTCAAAACAATATTAATTCTCAAACTTACTCAAAACTAACCAGTAAAGAGGATAGAGTTAGTTATCTACGTGCTTTGGCTATTGGGAGCTTAATTCAAGATGTAACTCGTGTTTTTATAGAGAATGAACAAAGTATTTTAAAAGGTGAATTTGATTTTGCTTTAACCGATAAATGCGCCTATATAGCCCAAATGAAGGATATCTTAGCCGTTAGTATAGCTAATGTTTACCAAAGCAAGGATGTGATTGAAAAGGAAATAGTTGGTTACCGTGTTATTCACACTTTATTGGAGGCTTTTTTAAATGCGACTCATAATAAATTTTATCAGGAGGAAACACACTATGATAGGTTAGTTTTACAGTTATTACCCGAGCGTTATACGGTGGTGAATTGTGAGACACCCTATGAGATGATTATGAATATATGTTATTTTGTATCTATGTTAACCGATGGAAAAGCCTTAGAGCTTTATCATGCTTTAAAGAAATAAAAAAAAAGGTATTAGCAAGCACTAATACCTTTTTTGTCTTCGCGATTCTTGGAAATTATTATTTAGCCTTTTCAGCTGAGATCCATCTATGAGCGTATGCATTCATATCTGTTTCCCATACTAAGTTTGCCTGTGGAGCTTTTATGGCTTTTGCTTGTTCTAAAGTAGTTCCAATTACATCTCCTTTGCTAGCTGAAATTGATGTGCTTGCATCTTTAGTGGCTATAGCTATGTCTGCTGTTGAGAAATCATCTGCTATATTTTTCACATAAATTGTTAAGTACTGGTTCTCACGACCTTGGTAGTAACCTGTTGCTTTTGTAATTAGGTATATTATTTGGCCAGTAGCTTTGTCTTGTTCTACTAATTCTAAAGAAAGTACAGCTGCAGGGCTTAAAGCACCTTCTCCTTTCATGTCAGCTGCGAATATAAAAGCTTGGTTATTACTTGTAAAATCAAATTGATATTGTGCTATTCCGTTAACCACTTGACTTACGTATAGTCCTGTTAATTGTTCTGTTTCACCTTGTTTTTTCTGATCATAAGTTGTGAATTTAGCATCGATAGTTTCTTTGCTTGCAAATTCGGATTCAGCTTGCTCTTTAGCTTGTGCTTCTGTGAATGTTTTTCTTGCGATATCCACACTTTGATCGGTAATGTTTTGTAGTTGAATTACATAATAAGAATTTGCAACCTGTGCATCTATACCTTTTAAAAGTATTTTATTGGTATTGGTGTTATAGGCCAATACTTCCATGGAATAACTATCGTTGAAATTTACTGATGTATTTGTGAAATTATAAAAATAAGTGTGCCCTTGAGCTGAAAACTCATATTTACCATTTACAGGAAGTGTAATCTGTGAAGGACCATCATGTTTACTAAGCATAATCCATCCAAATATTTCTTTAGCATGATCCACTGCAATGGAGCTTCCAGGTTCAGGATATTTTGTTTGGATTGCTTGGGCTAAATTATCAAAATTATAAGTGGAATCCATGTTGAAATTAAAAGACTCCGATGTTTGTTCACTGATAAAAAATGCTTTATATAGGTTTTCGTCCTTTTGTTTGGTAACTATCTTTTTTACTTTGTTAGTCGTGTTTTGATATACCCCAATGATTTCATATACCTGATTGTCTTGTCCACTTCCAGCCATATCTGACATGTTTACTGTAATTGTTGTGGGGGCAAAGTCAAAAGGAATTCCATTACCTGCGTGGAAGAAATCATAGGTTCCCTGAAAATCTAGTTTTTCTCCAAGTTCAATCTGATCATCCTGATCTACTCGGATAACAGAATTATCATCACTAGAACAAGCTACCTGAAATAGAACAACAAGCATAAGGCTTGCTAATGTTTTTAATTTTTTCATTATACTTAAATTTGATTATGTTTATTTAGACCAAAAATAAATAAAGATTAATTCATAACAAAACTTATTGTTAAATTTTTTTTCAACGCTGTAGGGTTTTTTATAAAGTAGGTAGCTAAGGGGAAATAGATACATGAAAAATAGCAATAAAAAAAGGCATTTATTATTCAATAAATGCCTTTTCTTATTTTGTCATTTGTCTGTAAAGACAAATAGGGAATTCTTAAGCTTCGAATGGTAAAATAGAAACGTAAGACTTGTTGTCTTTTTTCTTTTGGAATTTAACAACTCCGTCAACTTTTGCATGTAAAGTATGATCTTTTCCCATGTAAACGTTTTCACCAGGATTGTGCTTAGAACCTCTTTGTCTTACGATGATGTTACCAGCGATAGCTGCTTGTCCACCGTAAATCTTAACGCCTAAACGTTTCGATTCTGATTCTCTACCGTTCTTAGAACTACCTACACCTTTTTTGTGTGCCATGACGTTTTAAATTTAGATTGTTAATACTCAGCTTTCGCTGTTTTTGTTATTTTTTAACTCTATTATTTATTGATTCCTTCAATAATAATTTGAGTTAAGGCTTGTCTGTGACCGTTTTTCTTTTTGTAACCTTTTCTTCTTTTCTTTTTGAAAACAATTACTTTGTCACCTTTAAGGTGTTGTAAAACTTTAGCTTCTACAGAAGCACCTTCTATAGCTGGGGCGCCTAAAGTAACGTTATCATTTTCTTCAATTAAAAGAACTTTGTCAAAAGTAACTTTTGTTCCTTCTTCAGAAGCTAAACGATGAACATAAACCTTTTGGTCTTTGCTAACTTTGAATTGTTGCCCTGCTATCTCTACGATTGCGTACATAACAATATAATTAAATGTTTAATAAGGGTGCAAATATAAACTTATTTTTTTATATACAAAAGAATATTAGTGTGTAAAAAAAGAAATAGTTGCTACTAATGTTTTGTTAATGAGTAGGTTGAAAAATTATGTTGTCTTTTGTTGATTTAAGGATTGGTAATTTTTCTCTTATTGATTAGTAGTGTATTTATTGGAAATAGTTTTTAGCTAAACTCTTATTGCTTGTTTTATTATATAAATTAGGTGAATATTTCAGAAAAACATGTAAAAAAAATTAATTATATGTAACATAAGCTTATAATTAGCGTCTAATATTTATTAACTAAGTAAAATCTATTATTGAATGAAAAAAATGTATTTTGTTGTAAGCAGCCTCTTATTGACTATAAGTGGTTTTGCACAAAAGGTGGAGTTCCAGCAATACACCTTAGATAACGGTTTACATGTAATTTTACATGAAGATAAAACAGCTCCAGTTGTTGTGACCTCGGTAATGTATCATGTGGGTGCTAAAGACGAAAACCCGGAAAGAACTGGTTTTGCACACTTTTTTGAACATTTATTATTTGAAGGAACTAAGAATATTCCTAGAGGTGATTGGTTTAAGATAGTAACTTCTAATGGGGGGCATAACAATGCTAATACCTCCGATGATAGAACATATTATTATGAGGTATTTCCTTCTAATAATCTTGAATTGGCTCTATGGATGGAGAGTGAGCGTTTAATGCATCCGATTATAAATCAAATTGGGGTAGATACTCAAAATGAGGTTGTAAAAGAAGAAAAGCGTTTGCGTATGGATAATCAACCCTATGGGCAAATTTTCACTGAGGTAAAAAAGAACTTGTTTACTAATCACCCTTATCGTTGGGCTCCAATTGGTTCCATGGAGCATTTAGATGCTGCGACATTAGAAGAATTTCTAGCTTTTAATGAAAAATTCTATTCTCCGAATAATGCTGTGCTTGTAGTGGCAGGAGACTTTGATCCATCTCAGGCGAAAAAGTGGATTAATCAATATTTTGGAAGTATCCCTAAAGGGGAGCAAATCAGCAGAGAGGTAATTGTTGAACAACCTATTGTACAACAAATAAATGCAGAGTATCAAGATCCCAATATTCAACTTCCTATGGTTGTGGAGGCTTATCGTACGCCTTCTATGAAGCAAAGAGATGCTAGAGTATTGGATATGATTTCTGTGATTTTATCGCAAGGAAAAAGTTCCAGACTCTATAAAAAACTGGTAGATAATAAGAAAATGGCCTTGGAGGTTGCTTCCTTTAACTTAAGTCAAGAAGATTATGGAATGTATTTTATCTATGGTATTCCTATGCAGGGCTTCACAGCCGAGCAATTGGTTGCTGAGATTGATAGCGAGATAGAAGATCTACAAACCAATTTGATTTCTGAACGTGATTTTCAAAAATTACAAAATGTGATTGAAAATAGGTACGTTAATCAAAATGCTACTTTAGAAGGATTGGCAGAGAATTTAGCATCTTTTTATCTTCTATATGGAGATGTGGATTTAATTAATTCCGAAATTGATATTTTTAGAAGCATTACACCTGAGGAAATTCGTGAGGTAGCTAAGAAGTATTTAAATAAAAACCAACGTTTAATCCTAGATTACGTTCCGGCAAAACAAGCGAATAACTAATTTTTGAAAATTTACAGATGAAGAAAATATATATTTATGTGGTTGCTGCTTTTCTAGCAGTAGCACAAGGCAATATGATGGGGCAAGATCGCAAGCAACCAGTAGCAGGACCTGCTCCAGAGGTACATATTACTAAACCTACCACATTTAAGTTGAAAAATGGTCTTAAAGTAATGTTAGTGCCTAATGCAAAACTACCAAGGGTATCCTATAGTTTAACTATCGATAATCCTGTTGTTTTAGAAGCAGATAAAACTGGTGTATCTAGTATTTTATCTGGAATGTTGGGAGGGAACACTGTAAAGCTAGACAAAGAGCAATTTAATGAGCAAATTGACTTTTTAGGAGTTCGTATGTCTTTTAGTTCTTCAGGCGCTTCAGCCTCGGGTCTTTCAAAGTACAACAAGGAGATTGTTAATTTGTTAAAGCAAGGAGCTTTAGATCCGGTGTTTACACAAGAAGAATTTGATAAAGCAAAAGCACAAGATATCGAGGGTATTAAGACTATGGATAAAAGTGTAACTGCTATTGAAAGAAGAGTAGAAAATGCTCTTTTATATGGTAAAAACACTCCTGTTGGTGAGTTTTCTACACAAGAAACTCTTGCAAATGTTGAATTAAATGATGTGAAAGATTTTTATAAGAAATATTTTATCCCACAAAATGCATATTTAGTAGTTGTTGGTGATATTGATCTTAAAGCCACAGAGAAATTAATTCGTGAGAATTTTGAATCATGGGGAAAACAAGATACAAAATTTTCTGAGTACAATTTTGCAAATAATGTTGCAAAAACACAAATTGACTTTGTTGATATGTCCAATGCCGTACAAAGTGAGATAGCTTTGGTGAATCAGGTGGAATTAAAAATGAAAGATAAAGACTACTTTGCCGCTTTGTTAGCCAATCAAGTATTAGGTGGTGGTGGAGAAGGCCGATTATTTTTAAATCTTAGAGAAGCTCATGGATGGACTTATGGTGCGTATTCTTCAATATCTACGGCTCGTAACTATCCTGGTAAGTTCAGAGCTGCTGCTTCGGTAAGGAATGTGGTTACCGATAGTGCTATTACCGAGTTTATCAAGGAAATTGATTTAATGAGAAACACTTTGGTAAGCAAGGAAGAGTTGGATATGGCTAAGGCTAAATTTATAGGTAATTTTGTTATGGAAATTCAAAAGCCTGCTACAATTGCTAGATACGCTTTGTTTAGTGCTTTATATGATCTTCCTGCAGATTTTTATGAGAATTATATCAAAAACATTCAGAGCGTAACAGCTCAAGATATCCAAAAAGCAGCTCAAAAGTATTTTCTTAGTGAAAATTTACGAATTGTTGTTGTTGGAAAAGCTAGTGATGTTCTACAGGGGTTAGAAACATTGGGTTTACCTATTAATTATTATAATACCCAAGCAGATCCAACTTCAAAGCCTGATACGGATTTATCTGCACCAAGTGGAGTGAGTCTTGAAGGGGTTTTAAATAATTATTTGAAAGCCATAGGTGGAAAACAAAACCTAGAGAATGTGAAAAGCATTTATACTCAAGCGGTTGCTTCGGTGCAAGGTATGGATATAGAGTTTACCTCTAAGATAATGCCTGGTTATAGCCTATTGACCCAAAGTTTAGGTGGAAATGTACTCTCTAAAATTGTAGTTACTCCTGATAAAGGGTATATGGTTAATCAAGGAGCACAGGTTCCCCTAGATGCTGATCAATTAGCACAAGCACAAAAAGATGCCTATCCTTTTATAGAGCTTAAGTGGTTAACAAATCCGCAAGTAACTCTTGGTCAGGTAAAACAAATACAAGGTAAAAACTGTGTGGGGATAATCGATGGAAAAACTACCCATTATTATGATCTAGAAACAGGGTTAAAATTAAGTATCGAGACTTTAAATGATATAAACCCTGGTTTAAATACTGTGGTACAATTAAGCAACTATAAGTCAGTGGATGGTATATTAGTACCTTTTACTCAAATAATGTCTATGGGAATTGATATTGAGATAGAAACACAAAATGTTCAGATTAATGAAAATGTTTCAGAACAAGACTTTAATTAATTGAACAACAATCTGTTAAAATTACAAAAAAGCAGCTAATTTTCTTTAGTTGCTTTTTTTATTTAGTATCTTTATACCCTAAAGTTTACACGATATGAGAATTTATAAATCTGTAGCTCTTGCTCTATTAGCGGTGGCTACATTTGCAAGTTGCAAGCAAGATAAAGAGCAAATTACAAACCAAAATCAGGTAGAAAATACTTCTGAACAACAATCCAATGAGGTAGCTGATTTACAAAAGGCAACTTTTCAGGTACAAGGAATGACATGTGCTATGGGATGTGCTAAGTTTATAGAAAATAAATTAACGGACTTACCTGGAGTGCAAAATGCAGTAGTTGATTTTGATACAAAAACGGCCACTGTGGTATTTGATCAGGGTCAGCAAAATTCAGAATCAATTACCAATACAGTTCAAAAGATTGCTAATGGTATTTATACAGTAGAGCAGATGCAAGTAGAGCAAACATCGCTTTAAAAATAAATTAATAAAAAGACAAAGGCTAGTAGAATCACTACTAGCCTTTGTCTTTTTATTACTGAACTGTTTTGGATTCAAATAACCTATCTATATATTAAAAAAGAATCTATAATAGCTGAGTTAAAGTATCTTTTTACAGTACTTATTCTTGTTCCCATTGTAGGGTTTCTAAGATTTGTTTCATATCATTTTCTAAATATTCTTTAGCCGGTAGTATGGAATCGAAGTTTGGTGTTGTGTAGAAGTAAAGCGAGGCCACTAGGAAGTTTTTTCTCTGGTCTGTGGCATAAAACTGAACGTTTGTAGCAGCATCTCCTTTTACATTATACAACATAGCGGTAACTTTATTTGTTGGATTCACAAACGGCTGTTCAATTATTTCATCTGCCTTTATAAAATGTTCATACGTTAGTTTTTGTGCATCGCTTAACAATAAGTTTAAATTATTTTCGATCGGCTTGTAGTTCAAGAAAATTGTGGCTTTCATTTGTGGGTAATGAATTTCTATTGAATTATTTGCCGTTGTTTTTATGTTTGACAACGTGTTTTTATTAAAACTGTATTTTGCGTTTGTATCTGTGTATGTCTGATATTGCGCATCTGGATATTCAAGAGCTAAATAAGCTTGAGGCTTTGGTAAGGTATCCTTTTTACATCCCACGACAAGTAGGATCATCGCTATACAGGTAAAATAACTAGTCAGAGTGTTTTTGTACATGAATCTATTTATGTTTAAAAAGGAAGTGTATCATTATTGTCTATAGAAGGAACTTGAAAGTTGTCTATTTCTTGTTGTTTTTCTTGTTGCGAAATTTCTTGAGCGCTGGGCTTTTGTTTGTTAACTTGTAGAAATTTGCAGTCAGTAGCTATCACCTCATAGATCATTTGTTGTGTTCCATC
Source organism: Myroides sp. LJL119 (assembly GCF_054871605.1). NCBI lineage: Bacteria > Pseudomonadati > Bacteroidota > Flavobacteriia > Flavobacteriales > Flavobacteriaceae > Myroides > Myroides sp. LJL119. The sequence goes on along the minus strand of NZ_JBTXLO010000001.1, from coordinate 179,898 downwards.
TGCACTTATCCATTGTGTGGTCTTGACTTTACCTTCAATATAAACTTTGTCTCCAGTGGATAAATACTTCTCACAGGCTTGAGCTTGTTTATTTTTGATTATTATATTGTGCCATTGGGTGGTTGTTACCCTTTGATTTGTTTTTTTATCTATATACGATTCATTTGTTGCTAATGGAAATCTAGCAATGCAATTCCCATCTTCAAAGTAGTGTATCTTTACTTGATCACCCAAATGACCAATGAGCATTATTTTATTGAGATTACCATTCATGGTTAAGTAATTTAAATAGGGTTATAATTTGCTAATAAAGTTATGAATAACTATAGGAAATCCAAAATTAGGTAAATCTTCCCATCTAACGGCATTATTTAATAATTCGTTGGTATACACGCGCCAAAAATTAATATATAATCGTTGATGCGATAGAATATGACGTATAGCCTGGGGAGTTAGTAACTCAATTTTTGTTGTTGTAATATAAGGGAAATCTTGTTTTAGGAAATCTTGTATGTCTATTTTTGTTTTATTATCGTGTTCAATAACAGGGAATTGATACAGTTTTTTCCAAATATCTTTGTTTATTCTCTGTTCTATATGTGTTTGATTTTCGGGATCTATAAAAATTATGAAATCTAAATAGCGATTTGTTACTTTAGTTTTCGATAGCTTAACCGGTAGATTATTGACTTGGTTTGTTTGTAAAGCTATACATTTCTCAAAAAAACAACACTGTGTACATAAGGGTTGTTTTGGGGTACAATGAATAGCTCCGAAATCCATAATAGCTTGATTAAAAGTAGCCGGATGATTTGCCGGTATAAGACTTTGAGCAAGTTCTTGAAACTCTTTTTTTCCTTGACTACTTGATATATCTGTAGTTATACCGTAAATTCGCGATAAGACTCGAAATACATTACCATCTAAAACGGCCACTTGTTCATTAAAGGCAATCGAGGCAATAGCTGCTGCGGTGTAGGGACCAATTCCCGGAAGTGTTAAGAGTTCTTTGTAGGTATTGGGAAATTCTCCTTTATATTTATTAGCTATTATTTTTGCAGTAGCGTGTAGATTTCTAGCTCGACTGTAGTAACCAAGTCCTTGCCAAAGTCGCATTACTTGGTCCTCGGATGCGTCTGCTAGTTGAAAAACACTTGGGAACGTGTTCAAAAAAGCCAAATAATAGGGGGTTCCTTGTACAACTTTAGTCTGTTGTAGAATTATTTCTGAGAGCCAAATAGCATATGGATCCCTAGTTTTTCGCCATGGTAAAGGGCGTTTATTTTGTAAATACCAAGTAATGAGTTTATTAGAAAAAGACATATAAAAAAGTATAGATTGCAAACATAAAACTTTATATAATTAAATTTTAATCGATTAAGGTTGAATTATTGGATTATAAATTAATATATTTGCACACTCTAAAAATTCGACAACAACAAAATAATTTATATCTAAAAATGACGAAAGCAGACATTGTAGCAAAAATTTCGGAGAAATTAGGGCTTGAGAAAGGTGACGTACAGGCAACAGTTGAATCTTTTATGGATGAAGTAAAAGCCTCATTAGAGACTGGAGAAAATGTTTATTTAAGAGGTTTTGGAAGTTTTATCATCAAGACTAGAGCTGAAAAAACAGGAAGAAATATTTCTAAGAATACGACAATTAGAATTCCAGCTCATAATATCCCAGCTTTCAAACCTGCTAAGGTGTTTGTAGAAGGCGTTAAGTCAAACACAGAAGTAAAAGTAAAATAATTTATTAATCTCTAAATTACACACATTATGCCAAGTGGTAAAAAAAGAAAAAGACATAAGGTAGCGACTCACAAACGTAAAAAAAGAGCGAGAGCTAACCGTCACAAAAAGAAAAAGTAGTTTAAAACTACTTTTTTCTTTTAGAAGGAAACAAAAAGACTTATCTTACGGGATAGGTCTTTCAGGTTATATACCTATTTTAATGAATGTTTAATCCATCTATACAAACTCGTTTTTCATTTAGTAATATATTGATAATGAATGAGTATGGATAAAAATGTACAGTGTGAATAAAGAGCTAATTATTAGGTCGAATTCTGAAACAGTAGATTTTGCCTTATTAAAAGATGGAAAACTAATTGAGCTTCATAAGGAGCGTGAGGAAGGGGAGGATACTGGCTTTCAGGTAGGCGATATTTTTATTGCTAAAGTACGTAAACCAGTAGCCGGTTTAAATGCAGCTTTTGTGCATGTAGGATTTGAGAAAGATGCATTTTTGCATTATCATGATCTGGGTCCTAACCTTAAAACCTTATTGAAATTCAGTAAACTTGTAAGCGGAGGTAAATTAAAAGATTTTTCCTTAAAAAATTTCGCTTTTGAAGAAGAAATAGATAAAGATGGAGTGGTAACTGATGTTTTAAGTGCTAATCAATCTTTATTGGTTCAAATAGTAAAAGAACCTATTTCTACAAAAGGTCCTAGAATTAGTTCAGAACTTTCCATTGCGGGGAGATACGTAGTTTTAGTACCATTCTCAAATAGAGTATCTATTTCGCAAAAAATAGAGTCAAAAGAGGAAAAGGAACGTCTTAAAAAGTTAGTGCAATCTATCAAGCCAAAAGGCTTTGGTGTAATTGTACGTACCGTTGCAGAAGGGATGAAAGTTAGCGATATCGAAAGAGATTTAGATAACTTAATGTCCAAATGGAACGCAATGTGTAAGAAATTAGCAACAGCTCATCATCCTTCTAAAGTTTTGGGAGAGGTAAATAAAGCTTCCTCAATTCTAAGGGATGTTTTTAACGATACGTTCACTGGTATTGTTACTGATGATGAAGATTTGTTCTATCAAACGAAGGACTATTTGCAAGAGATTGCTCCTTCAAAGGTTTCCATAGTTAAACACTATCAATCCAAGGAAGTACCTATTTTCGAAAAGTATAATATAGAGCGTCAAATAAAGACCTCTTTCGGAAAGACGGTTTCTATGAGCAAAGGAGCTTATTTAATTATAGAGCATACCGAGGCACTTCATGTAATAGATGTTAACAGTGGAAACAGATCCAACAAAGCTCAATCCCAAGAAGATACTGCCTTGGAAGTGAATTTAATTGCTGCAGCTGAAATAGCAAGGCAACTTCGTTTACGTGACATGGGGGGTATTATAGTAGTGGATTTTATTGATATGGGTAATCCAGAGAATAGAAAAGCATTATATGATTTCTTGAAAGAAGAAATGAGCGATGATAAAGCAAAACACAAAATCTTGCCACCTAGTAAATTTGGATTAATCCAAATTACAAGGCAAAGGGTTCGTCCTGAGGTTAACATTGAAACAAGAGAAGAAGATCCGAACGAACACGGAGAAATTGAAGCTCCTATTCTTGTGGTTGACAAAATAAAGGCTGACCTTGAAAGTATTATTACAAAAGATAAAACCGTTAGGATTATCTTAAATACGCATCCGTTCGTAGCTGCGTATTTAAAACAAGGAATTCCCTCGATTCGTCATAAATGGTTGATGGAATTTCGAAAGTGGATAAAAATTGTACCTCGTGACGCTTACACGTACCTAGAATACCATTTCTTGGATGAGAAAGGAAATGAAATTTCAGATTAAAAAAAGAACCGCTAATCAATGATTAGTGGTTTTTTTTTAATTAATCGATACTTACTTGAATTGTTTTGCTTTGTCCGTTTTGATTAACTACCCTTAACCAGTATTCTCCAGTGGTGGCTAAGATGCTTTTGTCATGTTTAAAGATGGTTTTTCCTAGATATTGTTGATCTAAATACCAATAGAGTGTATCTTTTGAATTGGTGGTGGCTACTTTTGCTACAAAGGGTTGTGTTTTGGAATTAAAACCTTTAGCTAAGTGAATTTTGTCTTGATGCTTTGGGTAGATAAAAGATAATGTGTTTTGGGTATTTGTTGCAATACAATCACTTCGAAATTCAGGTAAGATTTTATACTGACTATTTTGTTGCTGGTAATAATACGCCATAGTAGGAGGTAAAACAAACCAACTGGTGGTATGAATTTGATCTGTGTCCACACAACTTGAATTGACTTGATATTTACCTTGCCAATCTAAGTGTACTAGGTGATGAAAGGAACATATAGGTGCCTTCTTTTTTCTGTTAGCAATTAATTGAGTAGTTGTCGGACAGAGCTCTGTGGCTATGTAGCCACTGATTTGGCAAACCTTTTCGCTGTACATATCCTGCAATGGCGCTTCAAACCAGTTTGTCTTTGGTAAAAGTTTAAAAATATCAAATAGAATTGGTCCTGCCATTCTCACCCCACTAATACTTGGACGTCCTTCTCCAGAGGAATTTCCTACCCATACCCCAACAACATAATCTGGATTTAAGCCTACAGCCCATGCATCTCTTGCCCCGAAGCTTGTTCCTGTTTTCCAGGCAATTTTAACAGAAGAGTCATAATATTGCCAGGCCTGATCATCTTCGGGTCTTGTTACTTGGGTTAAAGCCATAAAGGTATTGTAAATAGCCGCAGCTCCCATAAAGTTAGGTTCTTTTTGAGATTTTGGTTCCACAATGGTATCTGTTGCTTGTAGATTTAAATCTCTTTTAATAAAATCGGGATAAAGACCATTGTTTTGATTATAGTAATTTAATGTATAGGCAAGATTGCTATAGGCTCTTGTTATTTCCCATAGACTTGATTCTGCACCACCTAAAATTAAAGATAATCCATAATGATTAGGATGCTTATTAATAGATTGAAAATCAAGTTTTTTAAGTTGATCATAAAATCGGTTTATGCCATAGTCTTGTAACATTAAAACAAAGGGAATATTCAAAGATCGGGATAGAGCTTGATCTAGGCTAACAGCTCCATTGTATATATGGGAATGGTTCTGTGGTTTGTATCCAGAGATTACAACTGGGATGTCTTTAACAAGGCTCTTGGGTAATAACTGAGAATCATCTAACATGCTTGCTGCCAAAAAAGGTTTTAATATACTACCAGTGCTTCTTTTGGATAAGATATTGTCGACATCTTTTTGGAATTCTTGTGTTGTTGGAGTATTTCCAATATAACTTATAACTTGGTTTGTTTTTACATTAATAACTATGGCAGAAATATTATGGATATTACTTTGCATGTAATTCTTATAATAACTTTCAATGATTTGATTTATTCTTTTTTGTAATGAATAATCAATGGTGGTAGTAATGGTTGCTTGTGGATTTTTCTTAGCTAAATGCTCTAATAAATGAGGTGCTATTTGAGGAATATTATGAGCCTTGTCCACTAAAGGCTCTTTCAATGCTAATTGATAAGTAAGGGAATCTATTACCCTTTTTTTATATAGTTTTAATAGTAATTTGTTTCTTTTTACAAGTAAAATATCTTGATTCTTCCCTGGATAGATTAAACTAGGGGCATTGGGTAATACGGCTAAAGTTGCAGCTTGTGACCAAGATAAATCCTCTGGATCTAAGCCATAATATCTCCATGCTGCCATAGGTAATCCAACTACATTACCTCCAAAGGGTGCATGGGAGGCATATAATGCTAAAATTTCATTTTTGCTATATGTTAATTCAAGGCGCATGGCTTGAAGTGTTTCTAGTATTTTTTGGGAATAAGTCCTTTTACTATTCCCCCAATGTAAACGTATAGTTTGTTGTGTAATGGTGCTGGCGCCAGCCACTACTTTTTTAGCTTTTAGATTTGCTTTTATGGCCTTTAATATAGAAATTGGATTGATTCCCCAATGGATATAAAAATATTGATCTTCATAGGCTAAAATAGCCTTGGAGAATTTTGAAGGTACCTCATGCATCGGGGTGAATCTCCACTGTCCATCTTGTGCTATTTTGGCTCCTAAAAGCTGTTGGTTTTCACTTAATATTACACTTGAATAAGGAGAATCAAATAATTTATTGGGTAGAGATAAAGCAAATAAAATAATTACGACTGCCAAAAGTAATAGCAAGAGATTCCTTAAATTAAGATATTTTAGATAGAGTGACGTTTTCATAGTTTATAAACCCAGAACTTATAGAAATTCTGGGTTTGCTTTATAGATTTTTACTCTTGTTTTACTACATTAACCCATTGACCATTTGTACGGGCACGGAAATTTCCATCATACATGGCATTGGAATAGATACCAGGTAGGTAGTAATGCCCCAGATAAGATGCACTTAATTCCACGGTAAATACCTTGGTACTCTTAGCACCTAAATTAAAGTAGAACTGGGTTCTATCATCTTTGATATCCGTGTAATTAACCAAATTGTCTTGTGGTGTTTGATCTTGGGTAAAACGTAAATTGACAATTTCCCAACCCGAGGGGATTACCTGGGTTAATGCAAGATTTTCCACTGGAATTAGCGAGGTGTTTGTAATGGAAATATATGCTGTAAATTGAGTGGTTTGTGCAATGTTTGTTGGGTCAATAATTTGTCCCGCTTGGTTTTTAAACACACAGTTTATTTGTAAGTTTTCACTATAGGAAAGTTCCTTACCCACAGGTAAAATACCTGATTTAGCTAAATTGATATACACAACACCCTGGGAGTTGTTTTTTATGCTTAAAGTATTTTCCTGTTGTAAAGAAACAAGGTCTATATCTTCTATTTTTTGGTTTGATTTTAGCTTTTTGTTTTGTCCGTTTAAGTTATAATCTATCGAAATTTCCTTGTTGTTAGGTTGTTGTTTTAAAAAGTGACTTATACTAGCAAGTCCCTGAGCTGTTGTTTGTGTGCTCATCCAAGTATTACTAGCTAATTGATGAGCTAGTTCTTTGGCTAATTGTGCTGTTTGTAGGCTATTTGGTTGAATTAATAAGTAAGAATCTAGTGCCATGGCAAGATTTCTAGTTGCAGAACCATACGTATAGTTGTTGGAAACATCGTCTTTTTCTAACTCTACATTATTTAATAAACTTAATGCTACATCGTTTTGTGAGATTAGACTATAAGCTGCAGCTAATCGAATACGAGAATTGTTTGTTATTCTTGGGGTTTCACGTAGTCGGTTCATAGCCGCTAGATCTGGCTCAGAGGCTAAAGCTAGAGTATATAATCGATAGGCTTGATTAAAGTCGTTACCAATTTTTGGATCAAAGCTCCATTGTCTACTTTGACTTTTTTGATATTCTATCCATTTTTGCTTACTTCCAATAGGCAGAACATAACCTTGTTTTTCTGCTTCTAAGAAAAAATGGCCTATGTAGGTTGTGGTCCAATCATCTGCAGAGCTTGAGTTTGGCCAGTAGCGAAATCCGCCATTGCTGATCTGTCTTTGACCTAACTGATTTAATGCTGCTTTGACATTTGTTTGGATACTTTGTTTTTGCGACTCATTTAAATTTACAATGGCATTTAAAAAAAGTTGAGGAAATCCTGCTGAGGTTATTTGTTCACTACATCCATGTGGATAATGAATTAAGTAATTTAATCTTGAATTTAAGTTTATAGAAGGGAAATTCGATATAGTTAAATTAGCATGATTGGTGTTTTTTATGCCCAACAACTCCCAAGTTAGTTCTTGTGATTCCATGGGTTGAAGTACAATGCCATGATTGGTTGTACTAATAGGGTTAGGATTTAAAACATCTAATTCTATATTATAATTTGCTTGGTGTTTTTGTGATTTGGCTTGGATTTCAATTTTAGATATCCCAATTATATCTTGAACTTTTAATTCAAAATATACAATCTTCTCACCTTGTATCGGACCGGTGATGGTTTTGGTGTTTTCTCCTACGACTTTAAACTTATGGTCTGTTTTTAACTCAACACTTACTTGTTTTAGAGTTGGGTCTTGACTAAATATAGTTACTGGCAAGGTGATTGTTTCCCCGGTTACAGCTCTACGAGGTAGACTTCCCAATATCATTAAAGGGCTTTTAACCGGAACTGTTTTCTCTATACTTCCGTATGCTCTTTCTGATGTATTTGCCGCAACAACCATCGCTTTTACAGAGCCAATATATTTTGGTAATTTTATCGTGTGATTACCCGTTTTACCTGCTTGTAAGGTAAATGGACCTAAGAATACCACCACGGGATCAAATCGATTTGCATTTTTAACCTGGCCTACTGCAAGATCTTCATCTCCCCCGATACTAAAAATCTGATTAATTGTTCCTCCATATGCTCCTATTACTTGATCATAAATATCCCAAGTACGAACCCCAAGAGCTGCTTTACTATAAAATTTGTCCCATGGATTTGGGGTTTTGAAATTTGTCAAATCAAGTAAGCCCTCCTCCACAATGGCAATTGTATAGCTCATTTTTTGATTGTTTTTTTCTTTTACCTCCAGGGTGAACTCTTGCTCAGGCTTTAATTGCTCGGGCATTTTAATTATAGGTTCTAGTTTTGTTTTGGCATCATAGACTGAAATAGGTACAATGCCATATAGGCGTATAGGTGAGTTATTTATTGTAGAGCCATGTGGTTGAATTAAAGTTACATTAATATATATATTAGGTGCCATTTTTGAGGTTACAGGAAATTCAAAATTAGTCTCCGAATCTGTTGTTGACACCCAAAAGGTTTGCAAAACTCCGATACCATCCTCAATGGATATTAAGGCTCTACCTCCTGAACTAGAAGGAAAAGATAATTTTACAATTTCATCTGTAGTGTATTGTTTTTTATCCGTTGCTATATTTAAAATCGTAGCCTGTTTATTATCGGATTGATCATTTTTAGCCGACCAATATGGATAATCGACATAAAAGGATTTAGAACTTATATGGCCACTATTTACATCTAATGCAACTAGTTCATAATTTCCCCAGTCTTGTTCAGCGAAATTTACAGTATAAGAGGCCAAGCCATTTTTGTTGGCTTTAACCAAACGATTCTCAATTAAAGTATGATTTGACGAATTACTATAACTTGATATTCCTATTTCATTTTGATTCCACCACCAATATCCAGTTTTTCGATATAAAAACACTTCAATATCTCCGGAGATTCCAATGCCTGATTGATCAACTAACGCAAGAGAAAAATCTAAATTGCTATTAGTTGGGTAATAACCATATTTATTTGGTTGTGGGATTTTTATTCCAACGTAGGAATCAAAGGGGGATACCTGTATAGAGGATACATTTATAGACATGTCTCCCGCATTTTCGAATACTTTAGTGGTAAGTATTGCTTTTAGCATTCCAGCATTTTTTGGAGCTAAATCCGTTTTAATTTCAAAACTAAAATCTCCGTTGGAATTGGTTTTTCCATTGAAAATGTTTTGTTGCATATTGGCTGGAGTTTCCAGACTATTGTTGAAATCATACTTGTCAAAATTTTTAAATTTTGTTATTTGATTCAGATATTTAATATCCACTGTAGCTTGTAAATTTGCCGCAATGCTTCCCTGCAACCATTGAACAGAATAATTCACAGGTTGTTTTGTATTTGACAATAATAAGTGGTTCTCTTGATGATTTGTTATTTTTAATCTATTGGGTTTAATAGTCTCTACTTTAATTGTTTTATTAAATTTAATCCCCCCAACATTAATAGTGGCCTGATAGTTACCTGTTGGTGCTTCAGGGTATGTTTTTAATGTAAAAGCATATTGATCTGCGTTATTTTTCTTTTGGGTTGACTCCTGGACAACTTTGCCAAAGGGATCTGTAAGGGTAACTGTTATTGGGTGGTTATTAGGAAGAGGATTGGCCAAATCATCTAAAATAAATCCTAGATGTATACTATCCCCAGGTCTATAAACTCCACGCTCGGTATAAGTATAACCTTGAATTCCTTGTTCCAGGGTGGTTCCATCTACATCAAAATTACTCACCGATAATGCCGTGGCATTATCAATTTTAGTATAGGTGGTAGATTGATTATTTCTAGCAATGATAAAATATGGAGTGTTTTTGTCTAAATTGATAGTTAAAAGTCCATAACTATCGGTTTTAGCACTAGCGAGTAATTGTTGTTGATAATCATAAAATTCAATAGTTGCTGCACCAACTACCGAGCCAGTAATCAAATCATTGGTAACAACTGTAAATATATTATTGTTTGCCCTTTTTACAATAACTCCAAGGTCACTAGCTAGAATATTGGTAGAAGGGAAATCATAGTAGTAATAGTAACTAGGGTCACATGGATTGTCTTTTTGATTCCAATCATAATAGGTATAATCATAATAATCATAGTAATCTTGATCATCGTATTTAATATAGTAATCTTTACTTTTTGTTTTGTTAGGTACTTGTTCAGCTTTGGAATCGCTACATGGATACAAGGAATATTCTTGTTTAAAGGAAAATTCCACATGATAAATAGCCCCTGGTTGTGGTGTAATAACAGTTGATAGATCTAAGGCGTAGGAATTCCATTTTAATAACCCTTGCTTGGATGAATTTTCAAGAACCATTGTTGTCTGGGCAATGGGTTTGGCTACTTTAGTTAGATTATAACTTGTTTGATAATTGTTGTCTTGTAAAAATTGTAGGACATTGTTGGGATATATTCTATAGACTTTTACATCTACAGCTTTTAAAGTAGTGGCCTGAAAATTTAATTTTAAATTTGTTGAACTCGGTAAAATAGTTCCACTTTTAATTAATCTTACCTCTGGCTTTTGTAATTCAAACTGTACCGAATCGGTGTAAGTTGTATGTAATTTTTGGCCATTCACGCTTTCTATTCCTGGATGTAGAGTAACTAAGATGTCTTGGGTAAAAGGCACCTGAGTATAGAGTTTAACAGTGTTTCCCGAGGTGGTAAAAATTAGATTATCAAGGGCCGGATCTAAGGTAATAAGGCCTTGTAAATCCTGATTTTTAGTAATTGGATCGCTGAAATTTATTTGTATATTTTGATTGTCATCTGCAATTTTTCTAATATCAATTACTTGAAACATATCTATTTGTGGTATGTTGACTTCTTTAGAAAAAGTTTGTTTTGATCCAGCAGTAGTATTGTCAATTCGTATCTCTAGTGTACTTGGGGTATCAAGTCGTTGGATATCTGAAATAATGACATTAAATTCCTTAGATAAGGTTTGTTGGTTTTGGGTTATCTGAACTTCAAGTTTGGTCTTGCCTTGCATGGCTGTTACCATTTTAAGTAAATCGGATTTACTTATTAGATCACTTGTGAAAATTTTAGCGTTCAAATTATAGGTATTACTTGCAATGGATTGCAGACTCTGTATATCTAATGTTATACTTTGTGGCATGGTGGTGGCTACAAAGTTGAAGGTCGAATTTTTTAACTCGGATTTATCGATGTATTTATCCAAGTTTAGACTCATATAATAAGTTTGATTTTGCTTAAGAGCGTGTTTAGGTATAAATCGTATTACACCAGATTCTGTATAGATTAGTTCTCCAGGTACATTAGGAACTATCTTCCACATTTTATTGGGTAGAGTCTGATTTGCTTGCCAATTACCAAGATTGGAACTCAGGGCAATATCAATATTTGCGTGTGCCGATATAATTCCCGAGGTAAATGAAACAATATATTCTTTGAAATCCTGTGGGTTGGATACTTGAAAATCTTTAGGCTTTGATTTATCACACCCGGTTAATAAGTAAATAAGGGTGAAAATGGTAATACATAGTTTAAAAAACCTCATAGCAATATCTTTTTGTTATTACCCTTTGTAGGGTCTGTTTTGGACGTATTATATCTAATAATAAGTAGTTTTCTAGCTAAGATATTGCTTTTTAGTGGGATTTTATAAAATATTATTTTCGTTTATTTTGAAAAAAATCTTGCATTAGTTCACCACATTGCTGTTCTAAAACACCAAATGTGATTTCTGTCTTAGGATGTAATTGTCCACCCATGGCTCTGTAACCTCTTTTTGGATCTGAGGCTCCACATACTATTTTAGAGATTTGGCTCCAGTATAAAGCCCCCGCGCACATTTGACAAGGTTCTAGGGTAACGTATAAGGTGCAGTTTTTTAGATACTTAGCTCCTAGGTGATTAGCTGCTGCGCTGATGGCTTGCATCTCGGCATGTGCAGTAACATCTATTAATAATTCTGTTAAGTTGTGACTCTTGGCAATAATTTGGTTGTTGGCAACAATAACTGCGCCTACAGGAATTTCCCCATTATCAAAAGCTTGTTTAGCCTGGGTTAAAGCAATGTTCATAAAGTACTGATCGGCTAATATGTTCATAATATAGGATTGGTTAAATTAAAAGCCAAAAGTAAAAACAAAATCGTAATTTTGTTTTTATTTGTTATAACTATGTCTAAAACATTACTTAAAACTATTAATACCCCGGAAGACTTAAAGCAAATCCCAATTGCGGATTTACCTGTGGTGGCTAAGGAGTTAAGAGATTTTATTATCGATATCGTAGCTACAAAGCAAGGGCATTTAGGGGCCAGTTTAGGAGTAGTAGAGTTAACCATTGCATTGCATTATGTTTTTAATACTCCTGAAGACTTATTAATTTGGGATGTTGGGCATCAAGCCTACGGGCATAAACTTTTAACAGGACGAAAAGACCGTTTTAATACCAACCGCACCAAAGATGGAATTAGTGGTTTCCCAAAACCAAGTGAAAGTGTATACGATCCCTTTGGAGTAGGACACTCTTCTACAGCAATTTCAGCAACTTTAGGTATGGCCATTGCCTCGAAGTTAAACAAAGAGTTTGATAAAGATCATATAGCAGTAGTAGGGGATGCATCTATTGCCTCTGGCATGGCTTTTGAAGGCTTGAATCACGCCGGGGTTAGTCAAGCAAATATCTTGGTTATTTTAAACGATAATGCTATAGGCATTGATCCTAGTGTAGGAGCTTTAAAGCAATATTTAACAAATGTAAAGCTTGGGAAAAACCCCAAGGTAAATAATATGATTAAAAGTTTGAATTTTGATTATACCGGACCTATAGATGGCCATGATTTACCCAAGTTAATTGCCGAGTTAAAACGTTTAAAGAAAAAAAAGGGTGCGAGATTTTTACATATTATTACAACCAAGGGAAAAGGGTTGAAACAGGCCGAATTAGATCAAGTTAAGTATCATGCGCCGGGGAAGTTTGATAGTAAAACTGGTGAGATATTCCCCAAAACAGAGAGTGAGTTTCCTAGTAAATATCAAGATGTTTTTGGTCATACTTTAGTAGAGTTGGCTAAAGAAAATGAGAAAATTGTTGGAATTACTGCTGCAATGCCTACCGGAACTTCTTTAAAATATTTTATGCAGGCTTTCCCAGATAGGGGAATAGATGTGGGTATTGCCGAACAACATGCAGTTACCCTTGCAGCAGGTATGGCAACTCAGGGCTTAATTCCATTTGTAGCCATTTATTCTACTTTTCTACAAAGAGCCTATGATCAGGTCATACACGATGTGGCCTTACAAAATTTACCGGTAATTTTTTGCATGGATCGTGCCGGACTTGTAGGCGAGGATGGTCCGACTCACCATGGGGTTTTTGATATAGCGTATTTGAATTGTATTCCCAATATGACTATTGCTTGCCCTTTAAATGAACTGGAGCTAAGGAATTTGCTGTATTTTGCCCAAAGTGGAATACAATTCCCATTAGCTATTCGTTATCCAAGAGGAAAAGGTGTGATTGCAGAGTCGTGGGAAAAAGAATTTGAAAAAATTACTATTGGATGTGTTAAGGAGTTGCAAAAAGGAGATAGATTTGCAATCCTATCTACCGGAACAATAGGTAATAATATCATAGAGGCTTTTAAAGAGAGTAACAATACAGATTGGTCTCATTACCACTTTATGTTTGTTAAGCCATTAAATGAACAAGTCTTAGGTCAAATTTGTCAAGAGCATCAAAAAATTGTTACTTTCGAAGATGGGGTTATCAGTGGTGGTTTTGGAAGTGCGGTGGCAAGTTTTGTTGCCCAAAACTATCCAGATGTCCAAGTAGAAATAAAAGGGATACAGGATGAGTTTATAGAACATGCAACTGTTTTGCAACAACAAGAGCATTGTTTTATAGATACCCAAAGTATCGTATCAATAATTAATTAGTTATATAGTTAGAGATTTGAAAAGGTTTAGTATTTATCTGTTAGCCATACCAATTTGTTTTTTAGCAACAAATGTATGGGCTCAAGAAGTCAATTTAATTCCAGGTGTGGTGCCTGTTGTGGAACAAGATACTGTAAAAAGTGCAACTGGGGTAAACTTAGGGAATTCTGCCCAAAGTAATCCATTTAATCCAATTATGCGCTTTGAGCCACCCAAGGATTATAGTCCAGGTTTAAGTGTAAACAATCCAGATGTAGGTGATGTAGCCTACTTTAAACCTGAGATTTTTGTAAAGTCTAATAAACCCAAGATTTCGAAAGTGAATATTCATTACGATCCGAAAAAAAATTTAGAAGTTCTTCGTATCAACAATGATATTGTTGGCTATTGGGAGGGACATAATTTAATTGGGTTAGATTTTAATCAAATTGCCTTTGTAAATTGGTCTTCAGGAGGGGATAATTCAATTTCAGGTCTTTTAAAAGCTGATTTAGGGCGTAAATATATAAAGGGTCGTTTAGTTTGGGATAATCGATTAAATGTGCGTTATGGTGTAAATAAGCAAAGCGACAGAGAGTTGCGTAAAAGTGATGACGTAATCGATTTTAATTCTACCTTCGGATACAAGAGTACAGCAGTTTCGGATTGGTATTATGTTGCCAAACTTAACTTTAAAACTCAATTAACAAACGGATATAATTACCCAAATACAGATGAGCCTGTTTCTCGTTGGTTTGCCCCAGCATACTTATTTGTCGGGATTGGAGCCGAGTATGTGGCTCCTAAATCAGGTATGAAGTTTTACCTTTCTCCAATTACTTATAAAGCAACATTTGTTAATGATCAGCGCTTAGCCGATCAAGGATCTTTTGGTATGGAGAAAGCTGTTTTAGATGGCTTTGGAAATATAATCAAGCATGGACAAAGATACCGCGCAGAATTAGGTTTTTTGTTTAGTACCGAGTGGCGTAAAGAAATATTTAAGAATATTCTTTTTGAGCATAAGTTATCTTTGTATAGTGATTATGTAGATCGTTTTGGTAACATAGATGTTGCATGGGATGTTAAGATTGATTTAAAGGTAAATAACTATGTTCGAGCCAATGTTGGTACTAACCTAGTTTATGATGATAGTATCAAAACAAATGTAGATGTAGACGGACAACAAGTTATGAAAGGTCCTCGCGTACAATTCAAACAAGTTCTAGGGGTAGGATTAGTATATACTTTTTAATAAGCATTTTTTATGGTGAAGTCGACTTGGTTAGTACTTTTTGCTTTTTTTTACAGTGGATTGTTTTTTACATCTTATGGGCAAGAACTTGTATCTGAAGATCTCAATAATGTTAATGTGGATAGCGTTTTTGTAGATTTGAAATACCGTGAAGATCAGTTTTACTTTGGTCTTACTCACACTTTAACTCAAAGTAAGCCTCAGGGTTTCTCACCATATTCATTTTCCTTGGGTTTAAACGTTGGTTTTTTAAGAGATATGCCCATTAACAAGCAAAGAACTTTTGCCATAGCTCCAGGGATTGGTTTTTCTTATAATAATCTACGCTCTAACCTTGGTATAACACCAGATAAGGTCCATGTAATATTACCCGAGTATAAGAAAAGTTCTCTCTCGCTTCATTATTTGGATTTTCCTTTAGAGTTTAGATGGAGAAACTCCAATGCTACAAGTCATAAGTTTTGGCGTGTCTATTTAGGTATAAAGGCCAGTTATTTGTTATCTGATCGAACCAAGACAATCACCCAAGATTACTCAGTTATTTATAGAAAAGATCCAAAAATAAACAAGTGGCAATATGGTATTTATGCCTCAGCTGGGTTTAATACCTGGAATTTTTATGTTTACTATGGACTCAATGAAATTTATAAAAGTGATCTTTTTGCCAATGATGCGCAAAGAGTTAGGATGTTGAATTTAGGCTTGATGTTTTATATTTTATAATAGATAGTAAATCAGACCAATGAACACGCTAATTAAAATTTGGTAAGAATCATGCGCCTTAATAAGGAGCTGGTAACTAGCTTTAAAACCCAATAGCAATATAAAAGAGATTAAAAGCACTAAAGTTGTCTGACTAAAAGTGATATTTAAATAGACAATAAAACAGATTGAATTAACCCCTATAGCAACTTGCTGACTTATGTTTTGGTTCTTTAAAGTAAACCCAAAGAGTAGCAAATAGGTGATAAACAAGCCCCTGAAATAAAAATGTAATTCATAAGCGCTTGTGTTTTTTAGCATAAAGAAGAACAAACAAAAAAGCACTATACTGTAGATTAAGTAAAAGTACTTTTTAGCCTGTAAAGAGTTTGTTGTGCTTTGATTAATGTTATAACCTAAAGATTGTAGAAAAACATTTATTGTTATGGGTAACACCATAGTGGTTAAAAACACTTGACCAAGTGTTATATATATCTCAAGAGTCGGGAAAAAATTTCTAGCAAAATAAAAGTATATACCCGTTAATATAGTTGGTATAAAATAAGGCTGGTAGACCGTGGTGGTTAGGACTAATTTATTTAGCATAGAAAAAGTAACATTGTGCTACAAATAAAGTTATTTCTAAAAATTTAAATACGCTTTCTCATTCTAGCAACTGGTATGTCTAATTGTTCTCTATATTTAGCTACTGTTCTTCGAGCAATCGGATATCCTTTCTCTTTCAAAAGTTCTGCTAATTTATCATCGGGTAAAGGTTTGCTTTTATCTTCTTCAGCGATGATATTTTGTAAGATTTTCTTAATTTCTATGGTAGATACTTCTTCTCCTTGATCGTTGATCATAGCCTCTGAGAAAAAGTTCTTAATTAATTTAGTACCATAAGGTGTTTCCACGTATTTGCTATTTGCGACCCTAGAGATTGTCGAGATATCCAAGCCAATTATATCAGCGATATCTTTTAGAATCATAGGTCTTAATTTGGTTTCATCTCCGGTTAAGAAGTAATCTTTTTGGTATTCCATTATGGCATGCATGGTATAGAAAAGAGTTTCTTGTCTTTGTTTTATTGCATCTATAAACCATTTAGCACCGTCTAACTTTTGTTTAATGAATTGTACTGCGTTTTTTTGATCTGTACTAGATAGGTTACTTTCTTTGTAGGTCTGTAACATTTCTTGGTACTCTTTAGAAACATGTAATTCAGGCGCATTCCTTCCATTAAGAGTCAACTCTAATTCATTTTCAACTATTTTTATAGTGAAATCTGGAATTATATGCTCTACCATTCTTGTGTTTTCACTGTAAGCACTTCCTGGTTTTGGATTTAATTTTTCGATTTCATCAATGGCATGTCTAAGCTGTTCTTTAGAAATCGCATATTTTTGTAAAAGTTTGTCGTAGTGTTTTTTTGTAAAAGCATCAAATGAATTCTCGATAATATCTATAGCTAACTCAATTTGTTCTGAAGTTGTTTTGTTTTGTAATTGCAGCAATAAACACTCTTGTAAATCTCTTGCACCTACACCGGCTGGCTCTAATTGATGAATAATATTTAAAATGCGGCCAATGGTTTGTTCATCGGTATAAATTCCTTGGGTAAATGCTAAATCATCTACAAGATCTTGTAGATCTCGTCTTAAATAGCCCATATCGTCAATACTTCCCACTAAAAATTGTGCAATAATACGATCTTGGTCACTTAAAATAAAGGTGTTGAGTTGATTTAAAAGGTCTTGTAAAAAACTCTCTGAGGCAACTATAGGGGCCTGATAATCCTCGTCATCTTTGCTATAGTTATTTGCCTGTAGCTTGTAATCAGGCGTTTCATCATCACTTAAGTACTCGTCAATATTAATGTCATCCGCCTCTATATGCGAATTGTCAAACTCTTCATAATCATCTTGGGAAAACTCATCTTCACTTGTGTTGGAATCTGATTCTTTACCGGTCTCCAAAGCTGGATTTTCAATCAACTCTTCTTTTAACCTTTGCTCAAAGGCTAAGGTAGGTAATTGAATTAGCTTCATCAACTGAATTTGTTGAGGTGATAGTTTTTGCGATAGTTTTAATTGAAGACTTTGTTTTAGCATGGGAATCTATATGGATGTGAATTTAGGCAAAAAAAAAATGTTTACTTTAAAACAATTTCTTTTCAAAATTAAGAAAAAAATGTGATAAAGTAAACATTTATACTATCCTTAAGAATCTTTAAAACTCAGCGTTATTCGGGGTTCTTGGAAAAGGGATCACGTCTCTGATGTTTGTCATTCCTGTTACAAAAAGAACAAGTCTTTCAAAACCTAGTCCAAATCCACTATGAGGCGCTGTTCCAAATTTACGAGTATCTAAATACCACCAAAGTTCTTCTTTGTCAATACCCATTTTCTGTATTTTATCTAAAAGGACATCGTATCTTTCTTCTCTTTCTGAACCACCAACTATCTCACCAATTCCAGGGAAAAGTACGTCCATGGCTCTTACTGTTTTACCATCGTCGTTTAATCTCATGTAAAAGGCCTTGATTTCTGCTGGATAATCAAAAATGATTACGGGACATTTAAAATGCTTTTCAACTAAGAATCTTTCATGTTCACTTTGCAGGTCAATTCCCCAATCTGTAACTGGATATTTAAATTTCTTGTTTTTATTTGGTTTGCTATTCTTTAAAATATCAATAGCCTCGGTATAACTTACTCGTTTAAAGTTATTATCTACTACAAACTTAAGTTTATCTAACAATGACATATCACTTCGCTCGGCTTGAGGTTTATTCTTCTCCTCATCTTTTAAGCGTTGTTCTAAGAAAAGTAAGTCATCATGACATTTATCTAATGTGTAATTTATAACATTTTTAATAAAATCCTCGGCAAGATCCATATCTTGATCAAGCTTGATAAAGGCCACTTCTGGTTCAATCATCCAAAACTCAGCTAAGTGACGTGAGGTATTGGAGTTTTCTGCTCTAAAAGTTGGTCCAAAGGTATAAACTGATCCCAAAGCCATTGCATAAGTTTCAGCTTCAAGCTGTCCAGAAACAGTTAAGTTGGTTGTTTTTCCAAAGAAATCTTGGGAGTTATCTACCTTTCCATCTTCGGTTTTTGGTAAATTATTTAAATCAAAATTCGTAACGCGAAACATCTCTCCGGCTCCTTCGGCATCCGATCCTGTGATAATAGGGGCGTTAAAATAAAAGAATCCGTTTTCTTGGAAATATTTATGAACAGCAAATGCTAGGGTGCTTCGTACTCGCATTATAGCACTAAATACATTAGTTCTTATACGTAGGTGGGCATTTTCACGTAGAAATTCTAATGAATGTTTCTTAGGCTGGATAGGATATTCTTCTGGATTGGCCTCTCCATAAACCTTTAATTTGTTTACTTGGATTTCTACTGTTTGTCCGGCTCCTTGGCTCTCTACCAATGTACCTGTAATAGACAATGCTGCACCAGTGTGAATTTTTTTCAACAAATCAGCTGGAAACTTATCTAAATCAAGAACACATTGAATGTTTTTGATGGTTGATCCATCATTCAAGGCAATAAATTGGTTGTTTCTAAAGGTTTTAACCCAACCCTTAGCTTTGACTTCGTGCAATAGGTTTTTACCTGTAAGAAGATCGATAACTTTCGTATGTTTCATTGTGAATTATATTTTTATCTGGGTATCGTTTAAATTGAAAATATTAAATACCGGCAAATTTAATAAAAATCTATCGATATACGAAGATTATTGTAAAGAAGGCTCAATGGTAATTTGATTATTTTCTCTGTGATGATTTTATTAGATAACAACTTAATGTTAGCATTTTAGATTAATGCAAATAAAAGCATCTGTTTATTGTAAAAAATAAGAATAATAAAAAAAAATCCGCTTACTAAGCGGATTGATTTAAACTTTCATTATTTCTGCCTCTTTAGCAGCAAATATTTCGTCTATTTTCTTTACGTAAGCGTCAGTTAATTTTTGAATTTTATCCTCTGCTAATTTGCATATATCTTCTGAGGTACCATTTTTTTCCTCTTTTTTGATATCGGTATTGGCATCTTTACGAGCATTGCGAATTACAATTTTTGCATCATCCGCCTCTCCTTTAGCCTGTTTTGCTAGTTCTTTACGTCTTTCCTCTGTTAATGCAGGTACATTGATAATGATATTATCTCCATTGTTCATTGGATTTAAACCTAGATTTGCAATCAAAATAGCTTTTTCTATTGGTTGAAGCATTGCTTTCTCCCAAGGCGTAACACTTAATGTTCTTGCATCAGGTGCATTTACGTTTGCAACTTGTGAGAGAGGAGTTTGAGATCCGTAGTAATCTACAAAAACAGAACCTAACATTTGGGGAGAAGCTTTTCCTGCGCGAATGTTTAAGAAAGTTTTCTCTAAATGCGCAACTCCATTATCCATAGATTCTCTAGCACTGTCAATAATAAGTTCTAATTCTTCTGTCATAATTTTAATTAATTAATGTTTACAGATACAGTTGTACCAACGCTTTGTTCTCCTTGGCAAACTTTTAATAAATTATCCTGTTTATTCATGTCAAATACAACAATAGGAAGGTCATTTTCTCTACTTAAGGTAAAGGCTGTGGTATCCATTACATTGAGTCCTTTTGTTAAAACATCTGCAAAAGATATTTTTTCAAATTTAATAGCTGTTGGATCTTTTTCCGGATCTGCTGTATAAACACCATCTACTCTTGTTCCTTTTAAGATTACATCTGCACTGATTTCAACACCTCTTAAAACAGCTGCAGTGTCGGTTGTAAAATATGGGTTACCAGTTCCTGCTCCAAAAATAACAATTCTACCTTTTTCTAAGTGACGAACCGCTCTTCTTTTAATATAAGGCTCTGCTACAGCTTCAATCTTTAATGCAGTTTGAAGTCTTGTTTGCATTCCAGCTGCTTCTAGAGCTCCTTGTAAAGCCATTCCGTTAATTATTGTAGCTAGCATTCCCATGTAGTCTCCTTGTACACGGTCCATTCCTACATTTGCACCCGCTACTCCTCTAAAAATATTTCCTCCACCGATTACAATTGCAATTTCAACACCTAAGTCATGAACTTTTTTGACATCCATAGCATAAGCTGCTAATTTTTTAGGATCAATACCGTATTGTTGATCCCCCATTAGGGCTTCTCCACTTAATTTTAGTAGAATTCTTTTGTATTTCATCGAGATTATATTTTAAAAGTTTTGCAAATATAGAGATATTATACCACTATGAAATAGCTTTTTGCAATTTATCTTGTTTTGTAGCAAAGCTATCACTGGTATGTTGATAGCCTAGTTGATATATTTCATCCATTTTAGATTTATTTCTTTCGAAGGTTGAATATTTACTTAAGGTGTTTGGTTCAATTAGCCAGTCACATAATGTTCCTTGTTGTTTGTTATACATGGCTGACATTAGTTCATAGGCACGTAGGGTAACAGCTCTTATGGTTGTTAAATCTTTGCTTTCTACTTGTTCAATAGGACAGGCATTGATTCCAATTACATATTCGCATTTGGTTTTAAGTACGTCGGTTGGGAAATTGTTTAATACCCCACCATCACTATAAAGGGTGTCTTGTATCTTGTAGGGAGAGAAAATTCCTGGAAAGGCGCAGGAGGCTAGAATAGCATCGGTTATTTTCACCTGGCTATCAAATACATGTAATTTTCCAAGGGTAATATTTGTGGCTGTAATATGTGTTTTTATATCTAAGTCTTTAATCTTTTGGTTTCCAAATACTTGATTTAAGTATTTATCAAAGGCATATACATCAATAAGTCCAGGTTTACTAAAAGTAAAGTGAGACCATCGGAAAAGATTTACGGATTTAAAAAAGTCTAAAATTTCTAGGGGGCTCATTCCAATTGCGTAAAGACAACAAACAATTGCTCCGGCACTTGTTCCTGCTAATATGTTTGGTTTTATATTTTGCTCTTGTAAAAATTGCAACGCACCCGCATGAACTAATCCTTTATATCCGCCTCCGGACAAAACTAGTCCTATAGATGGTTTTTTCATAGTGTGATAATTTTCAGTTTTTAGAAATAGGTTATCTTTGATTTTTTAAATTTAATGAAAATGAAATACATTGACCCTACTATAATAGGAAAAAGTTTAACCTATTTAGATTTCCGTGAATTTGTAACTAATGCGTTGCAGAATAATCCAGAGGCTTTGCAATTAAGTGAAGATTATTTACAATATGCTATATTAAATCAATCTCGTTTACATCGTTTAGATAAAACATTAGTGTTAGATTCAGCTGCTAAGCAAGCTCTTGAATCTCTTGAAAAAGAATATATATGGCTTGTTATCACAGAGAGTTGGTGTGGAGATGCTGCCCAAAGTGTACCGATGTTAAATAAAATGGCAGAGTGTAGCTCTAAGATTCAAATGAGAGTTGTTTTTCGAGATCAAAATCTTGAGCTAATGGATGCTTTTTTAACAAATGGGGGTAGAGCGATTCCAAAGATGTTAATATTGGATCAGCAAACAAATCAAGTACTTGCGACCTGGGGTCCAAGACCTGTGGGAGCTCAAAATTTCGTGGATCAATACAAATTGGAGCATGGTGGATTTGATATGCAAGGTGCAAATGATCTGCAGTTGTGGTATACAAAAGACAAAGGTAAACAAGTAGAACTAGAGGTGGTTGAGATAATGAAAAGCTTGGAGAATCTATAAGCAAGGTTTTTCATGATAAAAACTATAGAAAATGACCTTTACTCAGTTTTTTACGGTATAGGGATATTTTATTATTGTTTAGAATCAAGTATGTAATACTTTCACGAAGTTTTAATAAAAATTAATACTTGGCTTATTTAAGTATGAAAGCTGTTTTTTACTCGATGCGCTGTTTGTTGGGATTTTCACTGCTGTTTTTTAGTTGTAGTAAAACCACTGAGCAAACTAACATTTATCAAACTTCTAATCCCACAGTATTGCCTTCTTATTGTGAGTTAATCCATGATCCATTAGGGGTTCATGAGAGTTCCGCATGTTATCCTGTTTTAGCTGTTGATAAGATGGGGCGTCGTTACAATGGCAAGGTTTTATTTAAAGGGGACTTCGGGGCTGGATATATTAATTTATCACAGGTAGATTCTGTTTTTATAAATGTTAGGTGCGCAATTGATGTGAGTTATATCGCATTAGATTTACAAGGAAATAAGTACCAGGTTTTTTTAAAAAGTGAAGATATTTGAAAAAAAACACCAGGTAGATTACTAAAGTTCTAATGATTTTAATAATCTACCTGACATGTTATTTCTATTGTAGTAAAAACACTTTTCAACTCACATTAGAGGTGTTTTTATTTATTTAAAAGAGTTTTAATTAAACCCCTGGACTATTGTTTATTTGTTGTTCAAATTCCTGTATACTTAGCGCATCATCCACTTGGTATTGTCCAATTTTTGTTCGTCGTAAACTAGTTAAGTGTGCTCCGTTGTTTAAAGCTTTGCCAATATCATGAGCCAATGAACGTATGTAAGTACCTTTTGAGCAGTCAACTTTAAAATCAATTCTAGGAAGTTCTATTTTCGTAAATTCTAGTGATTCAATGGTTATTTCTCGGGCTGGAATCTCTACTTCTTCTCCTTTTCTAGCGTGTTCATAAAGGCGTTTCCCATCCTTTTTAAGAGCTGAAAAGATTGGTGGGATTTGCATTATTTTTCCAATAAATAATGGCTTGATATTCTCTACATGTTCCCTAGTAATATCTGATATATCAAAGCTTTGATCAACCTGGGTTTCTAAATCATAAGAAGGAGTTGTGCCTCCGAGTTGGATACTTCCTGTGTACTGCTTTTGTTGTCCTTGTAATTCGGATATTATCTTAGTCATTTTTCCAGTACAAATTAAAAGTAATCCGGTGGCTAAAGGGTCTAAGGTACCGGCATGGCCAACTTTTATTTTTTTGAGCCCATAGTGTTTTTTTATCAACCACTTAATCTTATTTACCGCTTGAAAGGAAGACCAATGTAAAGGTTTGTCAATTAGTAGTATCTGACCAGCTTCAAAGGCTTGTTTGGTGAATTGTATTCCCATTATTTTAAATATCCAAAATAGATTAATAATATCACCCCAGCTATAATTCTATAGTATCCCCATGGCTTAAATCCATATTTACTTATTATATTGATAAAGAATTTAATGGCTAGAATGGCAACAAAAAATGCAATAACGTTTCCTAGTAAAAAAAGGTTAAGATTGGTAGGGTTATCCATTAAAATTTCATAACCTATTTTTCCAGACTCATATTTTTTTAGAGCTATAGAGTATACTGTTACAGCAAGCATAGTGGGTACCGCTAAAAAGAAAGAGAACTCGGCAGCTACTTTTCGTGATAAACCTTGTTGCATTCCACCAATGATAGATGCCGCGGATCTACTTGTACCTGGCATCATGGCCAAACACTGCCAAAATCCAATGGCAACGGCTTGTTTGATTGTAATGTCTTTTTCGCTTGTTGTTTTAGGGTTTTTAAAGTATTTATCAATAAATAATAGGACAAACCCCCCGAGAATTAGCATTATAGCAATATAGATTGTTTTTCCAAGTACGGCATCTATCTTATCATCTAATAATTTTCCGAATACTAAGGCTGGTATGACTGCTAGAAATAGTTTTAAATAAAAATTTGCACGCGTGAAGTCGAAAAATTTTCTCCAGTATAAGACCACTACTGCTAAAATTGCTCCAAATTGGATGGCGGTTTGAAATAGTTTTACAAATTCATCGTCCTGTATTCCATAATATGAGCTTACAAAAATCATGTGTGCTGTGGAAGAAACAGGTAAATATTCGGTTAATCCTTCAACGATTGCAAGAAGAATTGCTTGTATTAAATCCATGTAAAATTAGGTTGTTATAATATTTATGAGTGTTATTTTTTAAATACTGCGTAAATAGCTGTTGCGATTCCTATAAAAAATACTGTAGGAGCTAAATGTATTCTTCTAAAGCTGTATATGTCTTCATTGAATTGGGCCGGGTCATCGTTTGCCGAGCCTGACATTAGGATAAAACTTAATGCAATTATGGCTAAACTAACTAAAAGTATAATGTAGTTTTTTTTATGAAACAGTAGATTAGATTTTGTTGGATTTTCCATGAGATGTGATTAATAAAGTTGATCTGATTTTAAATTAAGGAATCTTTGGGTTGCGAAAAATGTACTGATTGTAGTAATTATAATTCCAACAAGTAGTAATCCTAAAGATACCACAACTAATGGAATATAGTCTTGCCTAGGGTTTAGGTTTAAATCAGGGAATTTATTGTTGATATAAAAGCTTATCCCTACAAGAGAGATAATGGCCAATAAGGCTCCAATTAATCCAAGTTTTACGCTATGAAATATAAAAGGTCTACGGATGAATTTCTTAGTAGCTCCTACCATCTGCATGGTCTTGATAGTAAAACGGCTACTATATATTAGTAATCTTAACGAGCTGTTTATAAGTAGCATAGAAACTAGTGTTAGCACTGCTGTTGCAATTAAAACCCATTTTGTAATTGTTTTTATGTTTTGGTTTACTAAAGTAACTAGTTCTTTATCGTAAGTCACTTCTTTTACTGCTTTGGACTTATAGAATTCTTGTTCGATTTTTGAAATACTATCTGTCTCTACATAGTTTCCTAGTAAATGTATGTCAAAGGAATCTTGTAAGGGATTAAAGCCTAGAAACTCTAAGAAGTTTTCTCCTAAATCCTCCTGGTGCTGCAATGCTGCATCTTGTTTGGATACAAATTTGTAATCTTTGATATAGGGAAGCGTAGAGAGCTTTTTGTCAAAATCTTTCAATTGTTTTTCATTTGCATTTTTTTCAAAAAAAACTGTCATTGGAATGTTTTCACGAAAATTATCTGATATTTTTTGAGAATGTATAACAAACAAGCTTAGGCTTCCTAGTAGAAACAGAACTAGGAAAATACTAAAAATAACAGAAAAATACGATGAGATTAATTTCCTTTTTTGATATTTTTCATACGAGCTAGCCATAATGTACTTTATAATTAAGGTGTAAAAATAGCAAACAAAAATGTTTTTATGGGATTATGAGCATTAAAGTTTTCTAATTGTTAGAAATATAGTTTATTTTTGCCCTTAAGGCGTATTTATTTTTTTTGATTCTGCCTAAAGACAATGTATTGTAAAATCTATTTATAGAAAGTAGTATGAAATATAATCCCCAAGAAGTTGAAGCTAAATGGCAGAAATTTTGGAGTGAAAACCAAACCTTTAAAACTGATAATGTTTCTAGTAAACCCAAATATTACGTATTAGATATGTTTCCCTATCCATCGGGAGCTGGTTTACACGTTGGACACCCTCTGGGGTATATTGCCTCAGATATATTCGCGCGATATAAGCGCCATAAAGGCTTTAATGTATTACACCCTCAAGGATACGATAGCTTTGGGTTACCAGCCGAGCAATACGCTATTCAAACGGGTCAACATCCAGCTCTAACAACAGAACAAAACATCGAACGATACCGTGAACAATTAGATCGTATTGGTTTTTCTTTTGATTGGAGTAGAGAGGTTAGAACCTCTAATGCGGATTATTATAAACATACCCAATGGATTTTTATCCAACTGTTTAATTCATGGTTTAATTTAAAGACAGATAAAGCTGAGCATATTGATACTTTGATTGAAATATTTGAAAAACAAGGTAACAAGGATCTTCAGGCTGCTTGTCAAGAAAACATGGAGATTTTCGATGCCAAACAATGGGCTGGATTTACAGAGAAACAAAAGCAAGAGGTTTTGTTAGGGTATCGCATGACTTATTTAGCAGAAACAGAAGTAAACTGGTGTGCTGAATTAGGGACTGTTTTGGCCAACGATGAAATTAAAGATGGCTTATCTGAACGTGGAGGATATCCTGTTGTTAGAAAAAAAATGAAACAATGGAGTATGCGTATTTCTGCCTATGCTGATCGATTATTACAAGGATTAGAAACTATTGATTGGACGGAGAGTTTAAAAGAGAGCCAACGCAATTGGATAGGTAAAAGTGTTGGTGCTTTGGTTAGTTTTAAAGTAAAGGATAGTGATAAAAAAATCGAGGTTTTTACAACAAGACCCGAAACTATTTTTGGAGTTAGTTTTATGACTCTAGCTCCAGAACATGAGTTGGTTAGCCAAATCACTACTCCAGAGCAAAGACAAGCAGTAGATAATTATATACAGGCTACTAGTAAACGTAGTGAAAGAGAGCGTATGGCTGATGTGAAAACTATTTCAGGTGTTTTTACAGGTGCCTATGCGGAACATCCTTTTACAAAAGAGCCTATAGAGATATGGATTGGTGATTATGTTTTGGCAGGATATGGTACAGGAGCAGTGATGGCTGTTCCCTCTGGAGATTCTAGAGATTACCTGTTTGCTAAACATTTTAATATTCCAATTAAAAATGTGTTTGATCAAGATATCAGCGAGCAGGCCTATAGTGAGAAAACAGGTTTTAAATTAATTAATTCTGATTTCTTAAATGGACTTTCTCATGAACAAGGTGTTCAGAAAGCTATTGAGGAATTAGAAGCTATTGGACAGGGTAGTGGCAAGACTAATTATAGGTTACGAGATGCTGTTTTTTCTAGACAAAGATACTGGGGAGAGCCTTTTCCTGTTTATTATAAAGACGGTTTGCCTCAAATGATAGATGCAGCTTATTTACCTGTGGTATTACCAGAGGTAGAAAAGTACTTACCAACACCAGATGGACAACCTCCTTTGGGGAATGCTAAAGATTGGGCTTGGGATAGTGTTGATAATAAAGTAGTATCAAACACACTTATTGATAATGTTAATGTGTTTCCATTGGAGTTAAACACCATGCCAGGGTGGGCTGGATCTTCTTGGTATTGGATGCGATATATGGATCCGAATAATTCACAAGAATTTGCAAGTAAACAAGCTTTAGATTATTGGCAAGCTGTTGATTTATATATAGGGGGAAGTGAACACGCCACTGGGCACTTGTTATATAGTAGATTCTGGAATAAGTTTTTAAAAGATTTGGGATATGCGCCAACAGAAGAACCTTTTAGTAAACTAATTAATCAGGGAATGATTCTTGGAACTTCTGCTTTTGTTTATCGAATAGAGGGAACCAATACTTTTATCTCTAAAGATATGATTACGGATCAGAAAGTTCAGCAGCTTTATGCTTATGTTGGTTTTGTTAATTCTTCTTCGGAATTGGATATCGATGCCTTTAAGGCTTGGAGACCTGATTTTGCTGACGCGGAGTTTATATTAAATCAACATGGCAAGTACATTGTGGGACATGAGGTTGAGAAAATGTCTAAGTCTTACTTTAATGTGGTGAATCCCGATGATATTTGTCAACAATACGGTGCAGATACACTTAGGCTATACGAAATGTTCTTAGGTCCTTTAGAACAAGCTAAGCCTTGGAATACTGCTGGTATATCTGGTGTGGCTGGTTTTTTGAAAAAGCTATGGAAGTTGTATGTGGATGACAATGGACTTCGTGTAGTAGACCAAGGTGCTACTGCAGATATGTATAAAAGTTTACACAAGACAATTAAAAAGGTGACAGAGGATATAGAAGGTTTTTCCTTTAATACATCCGTGTCTCAATTTATGATTTGTGTAAATGAATTAAGCCAGCAAAATTGTCACCATCGTGAAATTTTGGAACCTTTGACAATTTTAATTTCTCCTTATGCGCCACATATCGCTGAGGAGTTATGGTCGTTGTTAGGTCATAAAGAGTCTATTTCATTGGCGAAATTTCCTGAGTTTGAACAAAAGTATTTGGAAGAAAGTTCTAAGGAGTATCCAGTTTCCTTTAATGGGAAGATGCGATTTAAAATTGAATTAGGACTTGACTTAACTCAAGATCAGATTCAAGAAATTATTTTGGCAGATGAGCGCACCCAAGCTCAACTTCAAGGTAAAGAACCTAAGAAAATAATTATTATACCTGGAAAGATTATTAATATTGTAGGATAAAAATTTTTATCTAAATAAAAAGGTCCTTTTTTACAATTTGTAAAAAGGACCTTTTTTTTTTGACTGTTTACAGGTGAATTATTTACCTGGGCGAATTATAAATGAATTGGGGAAATTTTCTTTTATAATTTGTATGTTTTTTTCAGCTTCTAATCTAGTTTTATAACTTCCAACCATCACTTTATAAGATGGCGTACTGTAGATAATAGTGGCATCTGTTTCCGGGTATAACATTTTAAATTTTTGAAGTGCTTCTTGAGCTTGGGTGTTCTTACCATAGAAAACTTGAATTCGGTATTTGTCCACAGTAGATAGTGTCGAATTGTGAATTTTCTTGTTTTCAAGTAGATTAGTTATCGCTGTAGACTCATTTATAATAATTTTTTTTTCTTGTCCGTAGAATGTGGTAATGCTAAAAACTAGTGTGCTATACGCTAATAAAACTCTTAAAATTCTCATAATGAAAAATATTTTAGACAAAATTACAATTATTCTCTAAAAACAAGCAAAAAGCTTTTATTTAGAATGCGTATAAATTAGATTTAAAGGGCTGTAAAGGTTTTAAGAGTAAGGCATAAATTGTATTTTTGTCCAAGTTTGTAAATAAGGTGTATAAGATAGCGGTCTAATTGGCTGTTAAATAAGACCAAATTTAGTTGAAAATCATTTTATAACTATGAAAAAAGTGGGTAACCATAATTCGTTTTCAAAGATTTTATTCTTTTGTTTAGCGTTAATGCTATCGTTTACTACAATTTCGTTTGCTCAAGATGTAGCAAAAGGTAAGGAATTGTTTAATTCTAACTGTGCTGCATGTCACAAGTTAGATGGTGCTGCTACTGGACCAGCTCTTCGTGGAGTAGTTGATCGTCACGATGGAGACGTAGAATGGCTGCATAAATGGATTAAAAGTAGCTCTTCTTTGATTAAGTCAGGGGATTCAAGAGCTGTGAAATTGTTTGAGGAGTGGAATAAAGTGGTTATGAACGACTTCCCTGCATTGTCAGATGAGGACGTTGATAACATTTTAGCATATACTTCTCAACCTAAAGCTGAGCCTAAGGTTGCAGCAGCAGGAGCACAAGCACAAGGAGGTGGGGATTCCGATGGGGTTTCTAACGTTGTTGTTCTTGGGGCTTTAGTTGTTGTATTGCTACTTTTGGTGACAATGCTGTTCTTTGTACGTAAGGTGCTGAACAAGATTGTTGAAGCTAATGGTTTAACCGTAGAGGTTGAAAAGACAATTCCTTTATGTAAGGCTTTCGTTAAGAATCAATTCTTAGTAATTGTTTCGGTAATCGTAATGGTTTTAGTAGGGTCTTATTTTGCGTTTGGATATTTAATGCAAATAGGAGTAGATCAAGGATATGAGCCTGTACAGCCAATTCATTTCTCTCACAAGATTCACGCAGGTGATAATGGGATAGATTGTAAATACTGTCACTCTTCTGCTAGATCTAGTAAGACTTCAGGTATTCCATCTTTGAATGTGTGTATGAACTGTCACGAAAACATCAGTGAGTTTACTGGAGAAGAAGGTAAAGATTATGGTGTGTATACGCCAGACTTCTATACGGCTGAAATTCAAAAGTTATATGATGCTGTAGGATGGGACGTAGCGACTCAGAAGTATACTGGAAAAGAAAAACCAGTTAAGTGGGTGAGAATTCACAACTTGCCAGATTTCGCATACTATAACCACTCTCAGCACGTAAACGTTGCAGGTTTAGAATGTCAAACATGTCACGGTCCAGTTGAAGAAATGGAAATTGTTAGACAATATTCTCCATTGACTATGGGATGGTGTATAGACTGTCATAGAAAAACTGACGTGAAAATAGAGGATAATGAGTATTACGCAAAAATTCACAAAGAGTTATCTGAGAAATACGGTGTTGAGAAATTAACTGTAGCTCAAATGGGTGGATTAGAGTGTGGAAAATGTCACTATTAATATAATAAATCAAGAATAAGAAGCTAATATATATATACAATGGCATCAAACAAAAAATACTGGAAAAGTGTTGAAGAGCTGAACGAAAACAGTTCTATTGTTGAGACGCTTAGAAACAATGAATTCGTTGAGGAGATCCCAACCGATGAGTTTCTTGGTGATAAAGACGCGTTATCTTCGTCTTCTACTACTCGTCGAGACTTTTTGAAATATGTAGGGTTCTCTACTGCAGCGGCTACCTTAGCAGCTTGTGAGGGTCCTGTTGTAAAAGCTATCCCGTATGTTGTGCAACCTGAGGAGATTATTCCAGGTGTTGCGGATTACTATGCTACTACAATGGCAGACGGATTCGACTTTGTTAACGTTTTAATTAAAACTCGTGAGGGTCGTCCAATTAAAGTTGAGAATAACAAATTAAGTGGAGCTTACTCAGGTGCTAATGCTCGTGCAAATGCATCTGTACTATCTTTATATGATAGCTTACGCTTGAAGGGACCTAAGATCGGTGGAGCTAATGCTTCTTGGGACGAGGTTGATGCAAAAGTAAAAGCTAGCTTACAAGAGGCTAAAACAAAAGGTGGTAATATTGTGTTGTTAACCAATACAATGGCTAGTCCATCTACAGATAAATTGATAGCAGAATTTATTGCTGCTTATCCTACGGCTAAACAAGTAGTTTACGATGCAGTTTCTTCTACAGCATCTTTAGACGCTTACCAAAAAGCTTATGGAACTAGAGGTTTTGCTGATTACGATTTCGCAAAAGCAGACGTTATTGTTTCAGTAGGAGCAGATTTCCTTTCTGATTGGCAAGGTGGTGGATATGATGCTGCTTATGCACAAGGACGTATTCCGAAAAATGGAAAAATGTCTAAGCATATCCAAATGGAGGCTAACATGTCTTTAGCGGGTGCTAATGCTGATGTTAGAATTCCATTGACTGTAGCCGAGCAAAAAGCTGCATTAATTAAATTATATAACACTGTAACTGGATCATCGGTAAAAAGTGCTTCAACTGCACAAGATGAGAAAATAGTTAAAGCTGCTCAGCAATTAAAAGCTGCAGGTTCAAAAGGTGTTGTTGTTTCAGGTATTGAAGATGAAAATGCACAGTTAGTTGTTTTTGCAATTAATGAAGCGTTACAATCAGAAGCTTTTATGCCAGAGCAAACTAAGTATGTTAGACAGGGTAATTCAGCAGAAGTTGCTCAATTAGTTAAAGATATGAACCAAGGTAAAGTTCATACTTTAATTATGGCAAATGTTAACCCAGTTTACACTTTAGCTAACAGCGAGGCTTTTGTTGAAGGTTTAGCTAAGGTTAATACATCGGTTAGCTTCACAATGAAGGATGATGAGACAGCTTTGCATAGTACAATTGCAGCTGCAAGTCCTCACTACTTAGAGTCATGGGGAGATGTAACAATTCACAAGGGACATTACTCTGTAATGCAACCTACTATTCGTCCTTTATTTGATACTCGTCAATTCCAAGACGCATTATTATTGTGGACTAATAATAATACTTCTTATTATGATTACGTAAAAGCTGTAGGTACAAATATTGCATCGGGTGTTACTTGGAATAAATTAGTACATGATGGTTTTGCTAACTTAGATTCATTAACTAAGGTTAGTTCAAATATTGATTTATCTGGTGCAGCTACGGCATTGAGTAATTCTAAAAACGTAGAAGGAAAAGAGTTAGTTTTCTATACAAAAACTGGTATGGGAGACGGACAACAAGCAAACAACCCTTGGTTACAAGAGTTTCCTGATCCAATCTCACGTGTTTCTTGGGATAACTATGTTACAGTATCAAGAATAGATGCTGAAGAGTTAGGAATCAAGAATTACCATGTTGCCAATGGAGGTTTAAATGGTAGCTACGTTACTTTAACTGTTAATGGAGTTACTATTGAAAACGTTCCAGCTCTTATTCAACCAGGACAAGCTCCTAATACAGTAGGATTAGCTTTTGGATATGGTAAAAAAGCTGGTTTAAAGAAGGAGATGCAAGTAGGGGTGAATGCTTACTCTTTATACAACAATTTCGATGCTGTTCAGTCAGTTACTATCGAAAAAAGTAAAGGGGATCACGAATTTGCTTGTGTACAATTACAAAATACATTGATGTCTAGAAGTGATATCTTAAAAGATACTACTTTAGATATTTACAATACGGTAGAACCTGTAAAATGGAATATTCCTGCAGTTGTTTCTTATGATCACCAAGAGGTGAAAGCCAATACAATTGATATTTGGGAATCATTTGATCGTAATACAGGTCATCACTTTAACTTATCTATTGATTTAAATGCTTGTACTGGATGTGGAGCATGTGTTATCGCATGTCACGCTGAGAATAACGTACCGGTAGTTGGAAAAGATGAGATTAGAAGAAGTAGAGATATGCACTGGTTACGTATCGATAGATACTATTCTTCAGAGGCTACATTTGCTGACGATCTTCAAAAGAAGAAAGATACAAGTGGATTTGGAGAGTACCGTGAAGCATTCCAAGAATTGGAGCACCCTGCAGATAACCCGCAAGTGGCTTTCCAACCTGTAATGTGTCAGCACTGTAATCATGCTCCTTGTGAGACAGTTTGTCCAGTTGCTGCTACATCTCATGGACGTCAAGGTCAAAACCAAATGGCTTATAACCGTTGTGTTGGTACTAGATACTGTGCTAATAACTGTCCTTACAAAGTAAGACGATTTAACTGGTTCTTATATGCTCAAAATGATGCATTTGATTACAATATGAATGACGATTTAGGTCGTATGGTATTAAATCCAGATGTGGTTGTGCGTTCAAGAGGGGTAATGGAGAAATGTTCTTTATGTATCCAAATGACTCAAGCAACAATTTTAAAGGCTAAGAACGAGGGTAGAGCCGTTCGTCCTAATGAGTTTGAAACAGCTTGTTCTTCTGCTTGTTCAAGTGGAGCAATGGTGTTTGGTGATGTTAACGATAAAGAATCAGATATTACAGAATTAGCTGAATCTACTCGTGCTTACCACTTATTAGAGCACATTGGTACAAAACCAAACGTATTCTATCACGTGAAAGTTAAAAACGTGTAATTAAAAGTATTATTAATTAAAGAAACATATAAAGGATTATGTCGTCACATTACGAAGCACCCATTAGAAAACCTTTAGTTATTGGTGAGAAAACTTATCACGATATAACTGTGGATGTGGCTAGACCTGTAGAAGGAAGAGCAAATAAACTTTGGTGGAGAGTTTTCATTATTAGTTTGATTGCGTTTCTATGGGGAGTAGGTTCTATGGCTTACACAGTAGGTACAGGAATTGGAACTTGGGGATTGAATAAAACTATTGGATGGGCTTGGGATATTACCAATTTCGTTTGGTGGGTAGGTATTGGTCACGCCGGTACACTTATCTCAGCTGTATTATTATTATTTAGACAAAAATGGAGAATGGCCATTAACCGTTCAGCAGAGGCTATGACAATTTTCTCTGTTGTTCAAGCAGGTTTATTCCCAATTATACACATGGGACGTCCATGGTTAGCGTACTGGGTTTTACCATTACCGAACCAATTTGGGTCATTGTGGGTTAACTTTAACTCACCATTACTTTGGGACGTTTTTGCGATTTCAACTTATTTATCCGTATCATTAGTTTTCTGGTGGACGGGTCTATTACCTGACTTTGCTATGTTACGTGATAGAGCTATTACGCCTTTCACAAAAAGAGTATATGGTATTTTATCTTTCGGATGGTCTGGTAGAGCAAAAGATTGGCAACGTTTTGAAGAGGTGCATTTAGTGTTAGCAGGTTTAGCTACTCCTTTGGTACTTTCTGTGCATACGATTGTATCTTTTGACTTCGCTACGTCAGTTATTCCAGGATGGCATACAACTATTTTACCTCCGTATTTCGTAGCTGGAGCTATTTTCTCTGGATTTGCGATGGTAACTACGTTATTGATCATCATGAGAAAAGTATCTAATTTAGAAGATTATATTACAGTACAACATATTGAATTGATGAATATCATTGTAATGATTACTGGTTCAATTGTTGGGGTAGCATATATTACGGAATTATGGGTAGCTTGGTATTCGGGAGTTGAGTACGAACAATACGCATTCTTAAACCGTGCTTCTGGTCCTTACTGGTGGGCATATTGGTTAATGATGACGTGTAACGTAATTTCTCCGCAAGTTATGTGGTTTAAGAAAGTAAGAACAAGTATCATGGCTTCTTTCATTATTTCTATTGTTGTTAACATTGGAATGTGGTTTGAGCGTTTTGTGATTATCGTTACTTCTTTACACAGAGATTATTTACCATCTTCTTGGACAATGTTCCAACCAACTTTTGTGGATGCAGGTATTTATATCGGTACTATTGGATTCTTCTTTGTATTATTCTTATTATATTCAAGAAGCTTCCCTGTAATTGCGCAAGCAGAGGTAAAAACTATCTTAAAGTCTTCGGGAGAATACTATAAGAAAGAAAGAGATAATAAAGCGAATCATCAATCTTTAAATCATTAATTCGTTATGAGTAATAAAGTAATTTACGCTATATACAATGATGATGATGTATTGTTAGATGCAGTAAAGGAAACTAGATCTGCTCATCATCATATTGAAGAGATTTATACTCCGTTCCCTGTACACGGCCTTGATAAGGCTATGGGATTAAAACCAACTAGATTAGCTATTTGTGCATTCTTATTCGGATTAGTAGGTTTAGCATTTGGTACAACTATGATGTACTACATTATGATTGTAGATTGGCCTCAAGATATTGGGGGAAAACCAAGCTTTAGCTTCATTCAGAACATGCCTTCATTTGTACCAATTATGTTTGAGATGACGGTGCTTTTTTCTGCTCACTTAATGGTTATTACTTTCTTTTTAAGAAGTAAATTATGGCCTTTCAAAGAAGCGGAAAATCCTGACGTTAGAACAACAGATGATCACTTTTTAATGGAAGTTGCTCTTAAAGGTGATGAGGATGCTGCTGTGGAGTTCTTCAAGAATACTGGAGCAGTTGAAGTAAAAGTAATTGAAAAGTAATTGTAGAATGAAGAACATATATAAAATAGTAGCTTTAGTAGGAGTATCTGTATTGAGTGCTTCTTGTTTTAATAAAGAGCGTCCTAACTATCAGTTTATGCCAAATATGTACCAAGCTGTACCATACGAGGCTTATTCTGAAGTGCCTACAACTGTTTTTGCAGATGGGATGGAAGCTCAATTACCAGCCGAAGGTTCAATCCCTAGAGGATTTGAGCCAGAGGTTTACCCTAATACACCAGAAGGTTTAGCATTGGCAAGATTAAATCTGAAATCGCCATTGGCAGATACGCAGAAAAATCTAGAGAAAGGTCAAGAGTTATATACAATTTATTGTTCTGTTTGTCACGGATCTAAAGGTGATGGTAAAGGTACTTTAGTTAAGAGAGAAAAATTCTTAGGGGTACCTAGTTATGCAGATCGTGATCTAACCGACGGTGGGATTTACCAAGTGATTACTTATGGTTTGAATTCTATGGGTTCTCATGCTAATCAATTAACACAACATGAGCGTTGGTTAGTAGCAGATTACGTTTTAAAATTGAAATCAGAATTATAAATTGTAAAACTTATTTGAAAGTTTAGATATGTATACATTATCAAAAAATTTAAAAACCTTCGCAATGGTCCTTATGGTTTTAGGATTAGTAGGGATTGCATATGGGTTTTTTAGTGCACCAAAGACAACTGCCGAAGTAGAGCAGATCCTTACGGAGCAAGCACACCATGATGGTGATGCTCACTCAAGTGAGCATACTGGATCTGTTTCACAAGCAGATCAAGCTGCTCATGAACAGCATTTAGAGCATGTTTTATCACAATTACAAAACAAGCCTTGGGCTGCTGTTTATACAGCTTGTATATTTGTGATGTTTGTTTCTTTAGGTATTCTTGCCTTCCAGGCTATTAATCAGGCAGCAAGTGCAGGATGGTCTCCAATACTTTTTAGAGTAATGGAAGGTTTATCAGCTTACTTGTTACCAGGGTCAATTATCTTTTTTATAATCTTAGTAATTTCTGTTCTAGGAGGTAACCATTTGTTTATTTGGGCTGATCCTGAAGTAGTTGCTAATGATGTTATTATTCAAGGTAAAACAGGTTACTTAAATGTTCCGTTTTTCTTAATTCGTGCAGTTGTGTACTTAGTAGGATGGAACTGGTACAGACTTTATTTACGTAAGCAATCCATTGGTTTATGTGAAACAGGAGATTTATCTTTCCATAAAAGAATCTTTAAAGCTTCTGCTTTATTCTTAGTATTCTTTATTGTTTCTGAATCTATGGCATCTTGGGATTGGATAATGTCAATTGATACACACTGGTATAGTACTTTATTTGGATGGTACGTTTTCGCTAGTTTCTTTGTAACTGCTATTACTACTATTGCATTTGCTACTTTGTACTTAAAAGGACAAGGTCATTTAAAAGACGTAAACACTAGTCACATCCATGATTTAGCTAAATTTATGTTCGGATTAAGTATTTTCTGGACTTACCTTTGGTTCTCTCAGTTCATGTTACAGTGGTATTCTAATATTCCAGAGGAAGTAACTTACTTTATTTTTAGAATTCAAGAATTTAACTTACCTTTCTTTGGTATGTTATTATTAAACTTTGCTTTACCTTTGGTTTTATTGATCAATACAGATTTCAAACGTTTAGGTTGGATTATTGTGATGGCAGGTACTTGTATTATCATAGGTCACTATCTTGACTTCTTTATGATGATCATGCCTGGTACAGTAGGAGGTTCTTGGTTTATTGGTGTTCCTGAAATAGGTTCATTAATGTTCTTCATAGGTTTGTTTATCTATGTTGGATTTAGTACTATTGCTAAGGCTCCACTTGAGATCAGAAATCATCCACTTATGGGGGAAAGTAAACATTTTCATTATTAATATATAAAGATAAACAGATGACAAGTTTATTAATAATAGCTGTAGTTGTATTATTAGGAGTTGCTATTTGGCAATTGACTAAGATATTTGATTTAACTCAAGTAGGGTCTGGTTCTAAGGATGCATCTTCAGAAATCGCTAATGACAAGGATAATAACATTAATGGTTATTTGAATTTCGCTTTCTTAGGATTTATCTACGTCTTTACTATCTTTAACTTAGTGGAGTATGGTAGTTTTCCTTTAATGAGTGATGCTGCTTCAGAACATGGTAAAACTGTAGATAACCTGATGTGGATTTCTATGGGACTAATCGGTTTCGTGCAAATTGTAACTCAATTTCTTTTATACTGGTTCTCGTTCAAAGGACGTGGAGTAGCAGGTAGAAAAGCTTTATACTTTTCAGACAATGACAAGTTAGAGGCTGTTTGGACAATTATTCCTGTAATTACTTTATCAGGTTTAATTCTATATGGACTTTTTGCTTGGAACGACATTATGTTTGTTGACGAGGAAGAGGATGTATTAATTGTAGAGGTTTACGCTAAACAATTCGGATGGGATGTTCGTTACTCAGGTAAAGACAATGTTCTTGGAAAGGCTAACGTTAGATTTATCGAAGGAGTTAACGTGGTAGGTGTAGATATGTCTGACCCTAACTCTTTGGACGATCAGATGGCTAAAGAATTACATTTACCTTTAGGTAAAAAAGTAGTTTTAAAGTTCCGTTCTCAAGACGTTCTTCACTCTGCTTATTTACCTCACTTTAGAGCACAGATGAACTGTGTTCCAGGGATGGTAACTCAGTTTGCTTTTACTCCAACTATTACAACACAGGAGATGAGAGCTAAAGAGGATATGATTACTAAGGTGAACAATATTAATAAAATTAGAGCTGAGCGTAGTCAAGAGTTAATAGCGAAAGGTGAAGAGGCTTTAGATCCTTATGAATTCGATTATTTAATCTTATGTAATAAAATTTGTGGTGCTTCTCACTACAACATGCAAATCAAAGTTGTTGTAGAAACTCCAGAGGAGTTTGACACTTGGGTTAATGCTCTTCCT
Source organism: Myroides sp. LJL119 (assembly GCF_054871605.1). Lineage (NCBI taxonomy): Bacteria > Pseudomonadati > Bacteroidota > Flavobacteriia > Flavobacteriales > Flavobacteriaceae > Myroides > Myroides sp. LJL119. Next base: position 140,994 of record NZ_JBTXLO010000001.1, on the reverse strand, counting down.
ACTTTAGGAGAGCAAATCGCTCAAACAAAAGAAGATACTAACACATCGGATGAATTTGCTCAAGTTGTAAAGTAAAACACTCGTATTAAAATCTAATTATACTATGTCAGCAGTAGGACACGAAATAATTCATGATCATGACCATGATCATCACGATAAAGGGAATTTCTTTACTAAATATGTTTTTAGTTTAGATCATAAAATGATTGCTAAGCAGTACCTAATCACGGGTATTATTATGGGGATCGTTGGGATTATGATGTCTCTTTTATTTAGAATGCAAATCGCTTGGCCAGAAGAGTCTTTCACACTTTTTAAATGGTTATTAGGCGAAAAAATGGCTCCTGATGGAGTAATGAAGAATGACGCTTACCTTGCATTGGTAACAATGCACGGTACTATTATGGTATTCTTTGTATTAACTGCAGGTTTAAGTGGTACGTTCTCGAACTTACTTATTCCTTTGCAGATTGGAGCAAGAGATATGGCTTCCGGGTTTTTAAACATGTTATCTTACTGGATATTCTTTGTTTCTGCAGTAATTATGATTATCTCATTATTTGTAGAAGGAGGACCAGCTTCATCAGGATGGACAGTTTACCCACCACTTAGTGCTTTACCACAAGCTATTCCTGGTTCAGGAAAAGGTATGACACTTTGGATTATTTCCATGGCACTGTTTATTGTATCCTCTACAATGGGGTCTTTAAACTACGTTGCTACTGTAATTAATTTAAGAACTAAAGGAATGTCTATGACTAGACTTCCATTGACAGTATGGGCTTTATTTACAACTGCTATTATCGGTATTGTTTCTTTCCCAGTATTATTGTCAGCGGCTTTGTTATTATTCATGGATAGAAGCTTTGGAACTTCTTTCTTCTTATCAGATATTTACTTAGCTGGTGAGGTTCTTCACTATCAAGGTGGATCGCCAGTTTTATATGAGCACTTATTCTGGTTCTTAGGTCACCCTGAGGTATATATTGTAATTTTACCTGCAATGGGGCTTACTTCTGAAGTAATCGCTTGTAACGCTCGTAAACCAATTTTCGGATACCGTGCGATGATTGCCTCTATATTAGGTATCGCTTTCTTATCTACAATTGTTTGGGGTCACCACATGTTCGTATCGGGAATGAATCCATTTTTAGGTTCAGTGTTTACCTTTACAACACTGTTAATTGCAATCCCTTCAGCAGTAAAAGCTTTTAACTATATTACAACTATTTGGAGTGGTAATATTCAAATGAACCCTTCCATGTTATTCTGTATTGGATTCGTTTCAACATTTATCACTGGAGGTTTAACAGGTATTATCTTAGGAGACTCTACATTAGATATTAACGTTCACGATACATATTTCGTAATTGCTCACTTCCACTTAGTAATGGGTATATCTGCTCTTTACGGAATGTTTGCTGGTATTTACCACTGGTTCCCTAAAATGTTTGGTAGAATGATGAATAAAAACCTTGGTTATATTCACTTCTGGGTAACTGCGGTTTGTGCTTATGGGGTGTTCTTCCCAATGCACTTTATCGGATTAGCTGGTTTACCACGTCGTTATTATACAAATACTGCGTTCCCATTATTTGATGAATTCTATGATGTTAACGTTTTAATTACTGTATTTGCTTTAGTAGGAGCTGCATTCCAATTAGTATTCTTATGGAACTTCTTTTACAGTATTTTCTACGGTAAGAAAGCTCCTCAGAACCCTTGGAGAGCAAATGGTCTTGAGTGGACAACTCCAGTGGAGCACATTCATGGAAACTGGCCAGGAGAATTACCTGTGGTTTACAGATGGCCTTATGATTATAGTAAGCCAGGCTTACCAGAGGATTTTGCGCCTCAGAACATGCCTTTATTAGAAGGTGAAGAAGAATTACATCATTAAGATATTCTTTGTAAATATTATACAAAAAAAGGTCATCCACTATGGGTGACCTTTTTGATTTATATGGTATTTTATTGGTTGGTATTTTATTTATCTTTGTACTATGAATGAAAATTTAGATCCTAGCAAAAAGCATCTCTCCTTAGAGGAAATTGATGTTGAGAAACAATTAAGACCATTGTCTTTTGATGATTTCGCTGGTCAAGAAAAGGTTTTGGAAAATTTGCAGATTTTCGTAGAAGCTGCAAACAGACGTGGTGAAGCTTTAGATCATACTTTGTTTCATGGACCTCCAGGTTTAGGAAAAACTACTTTGGCCAATATCTTAGCTAATGAACTAAATGTTGGAATTAAAATAACCTCGGGCCCGGTGTTGGATAAACCAGGGGACTTGGCCGGATTACTTACCAACTTAGAAGAAAGAGATGTGTTGTTTATCGATGAGATCCATAGACTTAGTCCTGTGGTGGAAGAGTATTTGTATTCTGCCATGGAGGATTTTAAAATTGATATTATGATTGAAAGTGGTCCTAATGCTCGTTCTGTACAAATTCATTTAAATCCATTCACTTTAGTGGGTGCTACTACACGTAGTGGGCTTTTAACAGCGCCAATGCGCGCTAGGTTCGGTATTTCTAGTCGTTTACAATATTACAATAAAGAATTATTGGCAGGAATTATAGAACGTAGTTCATCTATTCTTGGAGTACCCATTGAGATACAGGCAGCCATAGAAATAGCTGGTCGTAGTCGTGGTACGCCTCGTATTGCTAATGCTTTGTTACGCAGGGTACGAGATTTTGCGCAGATAAAAGGTAATGGGCGCATCGATCTGGAAATATCTCGTTATGCTTTAGATGCTTTAAATGTTGATAGTTATGGATTAGATGAGATGGATAATAAGATTTTATTGACTATTATAGAAAAGTTTAAAGGTGGTCCCGTGGGACTTTCTACTTTAGCCACAGCAGTTTCTGAAAATGGTGAAACTTTAGAAGAAGTATATGAGCCGTTTTTAATCCAAGAGGGTTTCATTGTAAGGACACCACGTGGGCGTGAGGTGACTCAAAAGGCTTATACACATTTAGGATTAAATTATCCTGAGAAATAATTTTGCCACAAGATTAAAGATAAAAATGGGTAACCAAAGGGAGTTTTATAGTCAGTTAATAAAAAAGGAGGCAAATAGGCTTGGTTTTGCTTCATGTGGGATTTCAAAGGCGGATTTTCTAGAAACGGAAGCTCCCCGTTTGGAATCTTGGTTAAAGCAAAATATGCATGGTCAGATGAGCTATATGCAAAATCATTTTGATAAGCGTTTAGATCCTCGTTTACTTGTTGATGGGGCAAAGAGCGTTATTTCTCTTACCTTAAATTATTATCCCCAGGAAAAGCAGAATGAAAGTAGTTTTAAAATTAGTAAGTATGCCTATGGGGAAGATTATCATTTTGTTATAAAAGATAAGCTTAATGAGTTACTCGTTTTTTTGCAAGATAATATTGGTCAAATCAATGGGCGTGCGTTTGTGGATTCGGCTCCCGTTCTGGATAAAGCTTGGGCCGCTAGAAGTGGTTTGGGTTGGGTTGGTAAGAACAATAATTTAATTAATAAAAAGGTAGGTTCATTTTTTTTTATAGCCGAGTTAATTGTTGACTTAGATTTGTCTTACGATACAATAACAACAGATCATTGTGGTACTTGTACCAAATGTATAGAGGCTTGTCCTACCGGTGCCATTGAGAGTCCATATATTGTTAATGGAAGTAAATGTATTTCCTATTTAACCATTGAATTGAAAGACGAAATACCTAAGGAATTTAGTGATAAATTAGATGATTGGATGTTTGGTTGTGATGTTTGTCAAGATGTTTGTCCGTGGAATCGCTTTGCTTTACCTCACAATGAGCCTAGATTTTTACCTAATCAAGCAATTTTGGACAACGATAATTCGCAGTGGAAGGAACTAACCAAAGAAACTTTTAATATTATTTTTAAAAAATCGGCAGTTAAAAGGTCCAAGTTTGATGGATTTATGAGAAATATACAATTTTTGGAGCCTTGATTTAAGGAAGCTTGATTATTAGCTAAAAATACTATCTTTGTTTTAAACGTAAAACTTTTTTTTATGAACAAAGATAATTTCCGTAGGGAAGCATTAGATTACCATGCTAAACCAACTCCTGGAAAAATTCAGGTAGTCCCTACAAAAAAATATTCTTCACAAAGAGATTTATCTTTAGCCTACTCTCCAGGGGTAGCAGAGCCGTGCTTAGAGATTGCTGCCAATGTTGATAATGTATATAAGTATACGGCTAAAGGAAATTTAGTTGCAGTTATTTCAAACGGAACAGCAGTTTTAGGGCTTGGTGATATCGGGCCAGAGGCCTCTAAACCAGTTATGGAAGGTAAAGGTCTTTTATTTAAAATTTTCGCAGATATTGATGTTTTTGATATTGAGGTAGATGCTACCGACGTGGATAAATTTATAGAGACAGTAAAGAATATTGCTCCAACTTTTGGAGGTATCAATTTAGAAGATATCAAAGCACCTGAGTCTTTTGAGATTGAAAGACGTTTAAAGGAGGAACTTGATATACCTGTTATGCATGATGATCAGCACGGTACAGCTATTATTTCTGCTGCTGCGTTATTAAATGCTGTAGAACTTGCCAATAAGGACATTAAAGACGTTAAGATGGTAATTTCTGGGGCTGGATCAGCTGCGATTGCCTGTGCGAAGCTTTACGTTGCTTTTGGTGTGAACAAGGATAATATCCGTATGTTTAACAGTAAAGGAGTACTTAAAAAATCAGATGATCGTATTTCCGAGATGCAAAAAGAGTTTGCTGTGGATACAGACATATCTTTAGCAGATTCACTTGTGGATTGTGATGTTTTCATTGGTTTGTCCACTGCAGATGTTTTAAAACCTGAGATGTTGTTAACCATGGCTGAGAATCCTATTGTTTTTGCCATGGCAAATCCTTCACCTGAGATTGATTACAACCTAGCTATTGAAACTCGTAAAGATGTGATTATGGCAACTGGACGTTCCGATTTTCCTAATCAAGTTAACAATGTGCTTGGATTCCCATTTATCTTTAGAGGAGCATTAGATGTTCGCGCAACCAAGATTAATGAGCAAATGAAAATGGCCGCCGTAGTAGCTTTGGCTAAGTTAGCGAAAGAACCAGTACCAGAACAGGTAAATATAGCCTATGGTGCTACTAAGTTATCCTTTGGTAGAGAGTATATTATTCCAAAACCTTTTGATCCACGTTTAATTAGCATTGTTCCACCAGCGGTTGCTTTAGCTGCTATGCAAAGTGGTGTTGCTAAGGCTCCAATTACAGATTGGGAAGCATATAAGCAAGAGCTAAATTTACGTATGGGAAGCGATAATACCCTTGTTCGTATGTTGATAAATCGTGCCAAGACTTCTCCAAAAAGAGTTGTTTACGCAGAGGCTGACCATTTAGATGTATTAAAAGCAGCACAAATCGCCTATGACGAGGGAATGACTATTCCTATTTTGTTGGGAGATAAGGCTACTATCTTAGAACTTAAACATGAAATCGGATTCTTAGCCGATGTGGAGATTATAGATCCAAAGAGTGATGCGGAGAAGCAAAGAAGATCTAATTTTGCAAAATCTTACTGGCAAACCAGACAACGTAAAGGTATTACTTTGTACGCGGCTGAAAAACTGATGTTTGAGCGTAATTATTTTGCAGCAATGTTGGTTAACGAAGACCATGCAGATGCTCTTTTAACGGGATATTCTCGTGCTTATCCTACAGTGGTGAAGCCAATATTAGAATTAATTCCTAAATCTCCAGGAGTTAGTAAAGTTGCAACTACTAACTTAATGATGACAAAACGTGGACCTATGTTTTTAGCTGATACAGCTATTAATCCAGACCCAAGTGCTCAAGATATAGCAAAGATTGCAGCTATGATTGACAAAACAGTTAGAATGTTTGGCATGGATCCCGTTATTGCATTGTTATCTTATTCCAATTTTGGATCCGCTTCCCAGGAATCACCTCGTAAGATGAGTGAAGCTGTAAATATCTTACATGAGCAATATCCAGATATGATTGTAGATGGCGAAATTCAAATAGATTTTGCGCTGAATAAAGAGATGTTAAAAGATAATTTCCCATTCTCTAGACTTGTAGATAAACAGGTTAATACCTTAATATTTCCAAATTTAGACGCGGCAAACATCACTTATAAAATGCTTAAAGAACTAAATAAGGCTACCTCAATAGGGCCTATAATTTTAGGATTAGAAAAAGCTGTGCATGTTTTCCAACTGGGAGCAAGTGTTGACGAAATGGTTAATATGACTGCCGTTGCCGTTGTAGATGCCCAAGTTAGAGCAACTCGCAAAAAGAAATAAAAATAAAACATACTAGTTTTACCTTGCTATGGGCATATTGTCAAAAGAATTGATTTTTATTAGTATTTTTGACTTTAAATAAAAGTTAAGATGATAGCACATATTGAAGGTAAATTAGTTGAAAAAACACCCACAGAGGTAGTAATTGATTGCGGGGGAGTAGGATATTTAATTCATATTTCCCTGCATTCATATTCTCAGATTGGCACCTGTGAGCGATTACGCCTTTACACTTACCTACAAATAAAAGAAGATGCCCATACTCTTTTTGGTTTCATCGATAAGATAGAGAGAGAGTTGTTTAAATTACTTATTTCTGTTTCAGGAATTGGAGGTAATACAGCTCGTAATATGCTATCTTCTATTAGCCCTCATGATCTTTTAAGTGCCATAGCCAATGCAGATGCTAAAACAATTCAATCCGTTAAAGGTATTGGAGTTAAGACAGCTCAGCGAGTTATTTTAGACTTACAAGAAAAAGTTATCAAATTATATAACATAGACGAAGTTTTACCAACTATTAACAATACAAACATAGATGAAGCGTTATTAGCTTTAGAGGTTTTAGGTTTTACAAGAAAGGTTTCTGAAAAGGTAGTAGCTAAAATTGTCAAACAAGATCCTCAAGCCTCTGTTGAAGTTATTATAAAATTAGCTTTAAAAAACTTGTAGAGATTGAAAGGGTATACACCTAATTTTAAATTAATATGTTGTGTAACAGTAATTCTTTTGCTTTGGACTTGGAAGAGTTTAGGGCAGAATATCCCTATTCTTGAAGTTGAGCAAGAAAATTCACAAGGACAAGAAATAATTTCCTCTGAACAACAACAACAGTCTTTGTGGGAACAAGAAATGCAAGAACAGTGGGAGGAGTTTGAGCAATCACAAGATACAATTCAAAGAAGGTATGATCCCGGACAGGTGCGTTTGCCAGATCCTAGTTTTATTCGTGAATCCTATAGTTATAATCCTGTAACTCAAAGGTATTATTATGCTAGGGGATTTGATTCTTATGATATTTCTCTTCCTGCAATTCTTACTAAAGAAGAATTTGAACAACTTGTAATTCGGGCTGAAATACGCAAGTATTTTCAGATGAAGTTCGATGCCATGCATGGGCGTTTAGATGACGAGGAAGCCTTAAGGGATATGTTGCCTCGTTATTATGTGAATTCAAAACTTTTCGAAGGTATATTTGGATCTAATACTATTGATGTTAAGCCATCGGGGTCGGTTGAGTTTGATATGGGAATTCGTTTAACCAAGCAGGAAAATCCAGTTATTTCGCCACGAAACAGACGCAATATGATGTTTGATTTTGATCAACGTATCAGCATGGGATTACACGGAATGGTTGGAACTAGAATGGGAGTTAATATTAACTACGACACCCAAAGTACATTTGATTTCCAGAACATGATGAAGTTGGCCTATGAGCCAGATGAGGATGCTATAATAAAAAAGATTGAGGTTGGTAATGTTAGTATGCCTATTAGTGGCTCGTTGATTCGTGGAGCTCATAGTTTATTTGGTGTACGTACAGAGTTACAATTTGGACGAACCACGATAAGTGGAGTTTTCTCTGAGCAAAAAAGTGAAACTAGTACAGTAGTAGCTCAAGGAGCTGGTACTTTAGAAGATTTTGAATTATATGCATTAGATTACGACGAGGATCGACACTTTTTCTTATCGCAATATTTTAGAAATAATTACGATAAATCCTTACAGAACTATCCCTATATAAACTCCAGGGTTCGAATCACTCGCGTGGAAGTGTGGGTAACCAATAGGTATAGTAGAATGGGGAGCACAAATAACAACTCTAGAAATTTAATAGTAATTCAAGATCTTGGAGAGGGAAAAAACCCTAAAGGCAATGGAGATCGAGTGGTTTCAAATTCAGATCCTAACTTTTTTGTGAATTCGGCAAGTAATGCTTATCCAGATAATGGTAATAACTTATACGACCCTAATAAAATTGGGGTAGCTGGATATTTTTTAAATTCTGCTATTAGAAATAGTACTTCAGGAACTCAAGGATTTAATGTACCTGTGCAAGAGGGAAGAGATTTTGTGAAGTTGGAGAGTGCTAGAAAGCTAAACAGTAATGAATATACCTATCACACACAACTTGGATATATTTCATTAAACCAACGTTTATCCAATGATGAAGTTTTGGCAGTAGCTTTTCAATATACAGTGGGAGATAAAGTTTATCAAGTAGGAGAGTTTGGAACCGATACACAAGTGGCTCCGGAGAACTCAGGGAGCGTTACTCCAGGTAATGATAATGTGTTACTATCTCAGGGTATTGTAGTAAAAATGCTTAAGAGTAGTTTAACCCTTACCCATGCTCCGGTTTGGAATTTGATGATGAAAAATATATATCAAATACCTAATGCTTCTTATGTCACTGCTGAAAAATTTAGATTTAATATTTTATACACAGATCCAAGTCCTTTAAATTATATTTCGTCTGTGGATGGTAATGCATTACCTGAAGGAGTCGAGCGAACTCCATTATTAAATGTATTCCATTTAGATCAATTAAATTCGGTTAATGATCCTCAAAAAGGAGGGGATGGATTTTTCGATTTTTTACCTAATGGAAATCTGCAAAATATTTATGATCCAAATAATCCAACATCTTCATTTACTGGGAATAATAATAATTCTGGGTATGGCTCTGGCTATGGTGGTAATAATGGATTTGGTAGTAATGGAAACTTGAACAATAACCAAGGTTATGGATCAAATCCCGGATATGGAAATTCCAATTATGGGTCAAGTGGTAATAATTCCAATAGAAATAGTTTTGATGGAATTACTATTGATGCTGTTAATGGGCGAATTATTTTTACCACTGTAGAACCATTCGGACAGTATTTGTTTCAAAAATTAGATGAATCGGCTTTAGGTGGTAATTCGGACGATTATTATAATGAAGCCTCTTATAATGCTAATCAGAAAAAGTATGTTTTTGCCGAGTTGTACCGAAGTACCAAATCTACGGCTATTAGAAATCAAAGTAGTAAAAATAAATTTCTTTTAAAGGGTAAATTCTCAAGTCAAAACGGTGAGGGTATACCTATTGGGGCATATAATGTAGCCCAAGGATCTGTTGTGGTAAAAGCCGCAGGGAGAGTTTTAGTAGAGGGAATTGATTATACAGTGGATTACAACAGAGGAAGGGTAATGATTCTAGATCCATCCTTACAAGGTTCAAATACCCCTATAGAGGTGTCCGTGGAGAACAATACGATGTTTGGTCAACAAACAAAACGCTTTTTTGGACTTAATGTAGAACACAAAATAAGTGAAGATTTGATTTTCGGTGGAACTTTCTTAAGACTATCTGAAAGACCAATGACTCATAAGAGTACCTATGGGCAAGAAGCTGTGAATAATACTATCTGGGGACTGCATGCACAATATTCCACTGAGGTGCCTTTTTTAACTCGAATGGTAAATAAACTTCCTAATATAGATACTGATGTGGAGTCAAGAGTTTCCTTACGAGGAGAGTTTGCATATTTAAAGCCTGGAAGCTCTAAAATTGATCAAATGAATGGTGAGGCAACTAGTTATTTAGATGATTTTGAGGCTGCACAATCCAATATTGATATTAAAGGTAGTTTAGCATGGAAACTTGCATCTGTACCGTTGGGATTTTTTACCGAACAGTCTACCGATGCGGAGAATACTATTGGAAATTACTCCCTTGTAGATGGCTTTAGACGTGCTAAATTATCTTGGTATATGATTGATCCAACATTTTACGTAGGATCTCGTCCTAACGGAGTGGATGAATATGATTTGAATTCAAGTAAAACAAGACGTATTTATAGTGAAGAGCTTTTTCCAACCAAGGATATTGCTTATGGCGAAAGTCGTGTAATTAATACTTTAGATTTAACCTATTATCCTTCAATTAGAGGTCCGTATAATTTCAACCCAAAATATAGAAACACCAATGGTAGTTCTAATTTAGATTCTTCTAGGAACTGGGCGGGAATTATGAGAGGATTAAACGCTACTAATTTTGAGCAAAGTAATATTGAATTTGTTCAGTTCTGGATGATGGACCCTTTTGTTGGTACATCAGTAGATCGTTTCTCCAATGAGTATTTAACCGACAAAGGAGAAGTACGATTTAATTTTGGTTTAATCTCAGAGGACGTGTTACGAGATGGTTATAAACAATACGAGAATGGATTGCCTGGAAGCTCACAAAATCCTGTAACTACAATTGAAACAATTTGGGGTAGAGTTCCCGCGGCTCCTTCTTTAATTTATGCCTTTGATGTAGATGCTTTAAGTCGCGAGTTACAAGATGTAGGTTTAGATGGATTAGATGACGATCAAGAACGAATATGGTTTAAAGATTTTGCTCATTTGCAGGATCCAGCTGGAGATAATTTTGTTCATTATTTAGATGCTCAAGGAGGTATAATAGAACGATACTTTAACTATAATGGTACCCAAGGCAATAGCCCTGTTTCCGGTTCAAGGGGTGGGGATAATTTGCCTGATACAGAAGATATTGATTCGGATAACACGATGAATACCATTAATGCTTATTTGGAATACGCAATTCCTGTTCATGCTAATTTAAAGGTAGGAGACCCTTATGTTGTTGATGTACGTGAGGAACAGGCACAACTTGCTGATGGTAAATTAGAACGTGTTCGATGGATTCAATTTAAAATTCCTATTGATAAAAATGGGAAGGCCAAAGGAGATATAGCCAATATGGGCGGGTCAGATGATGCTTCTTTTGAGGATTTAATTCGTTCGATGCGTTTTATGCGTATTTATATGACAGGATTTAAGACTCAAATAACATTGCGTTTTGCAACTTTGGATTTGGTTCGTTCTAACTGGAGAAGATCCGATAGGGATATGCAAATAGGGTCCAATGGTCAATTACCCGATGAGTCACAACCAGAGAAGATATCTAATACAGGTTTCGATGTTTCGGCTGTTAATACCCAGGATAACTTTGATAGAAAACCTATACCATATGTTACTCCACCTGGGGTACGAAGAGAACAAGCCTATATAAATAACACTTTAATAAATCAAAACGAGCAGTCTTTATCTATTCGTTTATATCCAAAAAATGCAAATGCACAGCCAAATGGATTAAGACCAGGTGATGCCCGTGGAGTATATAAAGGATTTAATGTAGATATGAGGCAGTATAAAAAACTTAGGATGTTTGTGCATGCTGAGTCTTTGGCAGAATCCTCATCTAAACGCTTATTGGATGATCAAGCCTATGCCTTTATTCGTTTGGGTAGTGATATTACTGATAATTATTACCAAGTAAGAATCCCTCTTAAAGTTACAAATCCTGGAGCAAGTACTCCGGAGGAAATTTGGCCAGAGATTAACGAGTTTTTAGTTGATCTAGATTTGTTAACAAAGATTAAGATTCAAAAAATGAACGACCAACAACAATCTGGTAGTACCAACAATGGGATTAATATCTTCTATGAAAAAAGCGCTGAAGATTTAGGGGGTGATCGTCCAGATATGTATGTTGGAATTAAAGGGAATCCGAATTTTGCTAATGTGCGAATGATGATGCTTGGTATCCGTAATGAGAGTCTTACGGATTTAGCTGGAGAGTTCTGGTTTGATGAATTAAGATTGTCTGATATGGATAATAAAGGGGGATGGGCTGCTACAGCTAGTATAGATGCAAATATTGCTGATTTTGCTACTATTTCTGCTACTGGGATGCGTTCTACATCAGGATTTGGTGCTTTAGAACAAGGACCTGAACAAAGAAGTAAGGAAGATTATAAATCATATAGTTTGGTTACTAATGTGAATTTAGGGCATTTACTTCCAAAGAAATGGGGAGTTGTAGTGCCATTTAATTATGCCGTTAGTGAAGAGGTTGTTACCCCAGAGTATGATCCGGGGAATTTGGATTTGAAACTAAGCCTAGTAAAAAGTAATGCAAAGAGTTCGGCTCAGGCCGAAGCTATTGAGAAAAGAGCTATTGATTATACCAAACGAAAAAGTATTAATTTTATTGGGGTAACTAAGCAACGAAACTCAGATAGAAAACCAACTCCAATAGATGTAGAAAACTTTACCGTATCTCACTCTTATAATGAAACAAAACATCACGATTATGAGATTGAATCAATGCTAGAGCAGCAAGTTAGAACAAGTTTAGATTATGCGTACTCTTTTAGTCCTAAAGTAGTTGAGCCTCTTAAAAAGGTAGGTTTTTTACAAAATGAATATTTTGCACTTTTTAGAGATTTTAATTTTAACTATCTACCTTCGAATATAAATTTCAGTAGCAATATATTACGCCAGTTTAACAGACAGCAATTCAGACTCATTGAGGTACAGGGAATAGGCTTAGATCCGTTATATCGTCGCAATTACTTTTTTAATTATAATTATGGTTTTAATTTTGATTTGACTCGCTCTTTACGTTTAACATATGTTGGAGGTAGTAACAATGTGGTGAAAAATTATTACGAGAGTAAAACTGGAATTGTGGATAATAATAATACAATCTGGGATGATTACTTTGATATTGGAACACCAAATCAGTTCACTCAACAGTTAAACCTTACCTATGATTTACCTTTTGACAAGATTCCTTTTCTGTCCTTTATCAGGTCTTCCTATAACTTTACAGGGACCTATAACTGGCAAAAAGCTTCTGAGTCTTTTTCTCAGGTAGAACTAGAGGGACGATTTTATAGTTTAGGTAATACAATTCAAAACTCCAGAACTCAGGCTTTAAATACCTCTTTCTCCATGGAGGCATTATATAGATATATTGGTTTGGTAAAAACTGACAGATCTAGACAAAACAGGGTTAATAATAACACTAAAAAAGCAGCTATTGTTCCTGGACAAAAAGTGGTACAAACAAATCCTGTTACTCAAAATAAAGAGTCGGTGGCAGGGAAATTTAAAGATGTTTTTATTGGATTAATTACTTCAATAAAAAACATTCAAATTAATTACAGCGAGAACAGCGGTACCATGCTACCAGGATTTATGCCTGATGTAGGATTCTTTGGTACGAGTAAACCAACCCTTGGTTTTATATTTGGTGGACAAAGCGATGTTCGTCAAATTGCAGCTCAGGGTGGTTATCTAACAGATTTTCCGAATTTAAGTGACCCTTTTCTTCAAATCTCTAATAAGACATTAAATATAAATGCCACTTTAATGCCTATTCCTGATTTGATTATTGATGTGTTTGCTATGCGTAGTAAATCTGACAATTTCTCAGAGCAATTTACAGTGAGTGATTATAATTATATTTCTCTAGCTCCTTACAATTATGGGAACTTTAATATATCTACAAACCTTTTGGCCACATCTTTTTCAAGTTCATCATTGAACTCTTCTGCGGCTTTTGATAAAATGTTAGACAATCGTTTAGTTATAGCCAATCGCTTAGCCTTGCAAGATGGTATAGATATATTGAATCCAGCTAATTTGGATCAAAATGGATATCCTATAGGTTATAGTTCAAAAAGTCAAGCAGTTATTTTGCCAGCTTTTTTGGCGGCTTATTCTGGATCTAATGCTTCTTCTGTTTCAACAGGGATGTTTAGAGATATGCCATTGCCGAATTGGAACTTAAAGTACAACGGATTTATGAAAATTGGCTTTATTCGTGAAAATTTCAGACGATTTTCAGTATCCCATGGATACCAGGCTACTTATAGTTTAGGCTCCTATACTACCAATATTGCGTTTTATGATAAAGATGATTCTAATGATTTAACTAAAGATAAACCTGTGAAGGATATCATTAATAATGCAACTTTGTACGAGCAATTTAATCCACTTGTAAGAATTGATTTAGAAACTCGCTCGGCCATTCGTTTTTTGGCTGAGGTTAGAAAAGATCGTATGTTATCTTTGAGTTTTGATAATAATTCATTGACAGAAACTCATGGTCAGGATTTTATTCTGGGATTAGGATACCGCATAAAAGATGTAGGTTTTAATTCTTCTTATGCCAACAATGGTATGGGGGGTAGAATATCTAGTGATGTTAATATAAAAGCAGATATAACATTAAGTAAGCGCGAAACTTTAATACGCTATTTAGATTATCAGAATAATCAAATGGGAGGTGGTCAAAACACTTGGTCACTTCGTTTAACGGCTGATTATATGCTGAGTCAGAACTTAACGGCTATTTTCTTTTATGATCATTCGTTTTCCAAAGCTATTATTTCCACAATGTATCCAATTACTAATATCAGGACTGGAATAACTATTCGATACAATTTTGGAAATTAATCATTACAGACTTTAGTTTATTGTAATATTATTATACATTTGCTAAAAACTAAATTAAAATGAACATACCAGCTAATTTAAAGTACACAAAGGACCACGAGTGGGTTTCTATCGAGGGTGATATCGCAACAATTGGAATTACTGACTTTGCACAAAGTGAGTTAGGAGATATCGTTTATGTTGAGGTGGAGACATTAGATCAAAATCTAGATAAAGACGAAATCTTTGGATCAGTTGAGGCAGTAAAAACCGTATCAGATCTATTTTTACCATTAACAGGTGAAGTTATTGAGTTTAATGAAGGATTGGACACAGAGCCAGAATTAGTAAACACAGATCCTTATGGAGCTGGATGGATGATAAAATTAAAGATTTCTGAGCCTTCAGAAATTGATGGTTTACTTTCAGACGAGCAATACAAAGAGATCATTGGGGCGTAATATTATTTTAGGTATAGCTCTTTTGTGGACTATACTTGTTATAATTTTATGTTTAGTAGAGGCAGAGAACTTAAACTCTGAATCTATTTTTGATGTTCCATATAAAGATAAAATCGCACATTTTGTATTTTACTTTACTTTTAGCTTTCTGTGGTTGATGTATTTATTAAAAAGTCAACTAAAAGCAAGTAAAAGTATATTAACATTTCTTATCTTTATGGTTGCGGTCTTACTAGGGGGAAGTATTGAGTTTGCTCAGTATTATTTCACAAGTAGTAGGAGTGCAGAATGGGCAGATTTCTTTGCTAATTGTTTAGGGAGTTTCTTTGGAATACTACTCTGCTTAACAATAACAAAAAAAAATAACAAAAAAAGCCCCTGTTAAGGGGCTTTTTGCTTTAATACACAGTAATTATGTTAGAGAAAGATTTAAAGGAATTTATGGATTCTACTTACTTAAAAACACCACAACAAGCGGGGTTGTCGGTAGAGGATAATAACCAACAAGTGAAAGATTTGGTTAATGAGGCTGTATCTCACGGATTTAAATTGGCAATGATTCGCCCCGAGCAGGTATCCATGGCAAGAGAACTTATTGATAATGCCAAGAGTTCTGTGTTAGTCGGTACGGTGATTGATTTTCCTTTGGGAGACGCAGGATTGCAAGAGAAATTAGATCAAGCACAAAAAGCCATTGCTGATGGAGCTGATGAACTTGATTTTGTGGTTGATTATAACAGCTATATCAAAGGGGATTTAGCAAAAGTAAAACAAGAGGTGAAAAAGTGTACCGCTTTAGGCTTAAAAGCCTCTAAAGTGGTTAAATGGATTATTGAAACTGCGGCTTTAAATGAGCAACAAATTGCAGGACTTACCAAATTAATTAAAGAAGAAGTAATTGAGAACTTCCCACAAGAAGTTTTTGAGAAAGTATATGTGAAATCTTCTACCGGTTTTTTTAAAACACAAGATGGTAAACCCAACGGCGCTACTTATGAAGCAATTAAAATTATGCTAGAAAACGCAGGACCACTTCCTGTTAAGGCCTCTGGGGGAATTAAAGATCAAGATACTGCAATTAAAATGATTAATTTAGGTGTTAAAAGATTAGGAACTTCATCAGCAAAAGTCATTGTAGATGGTTTTGGGCAAGCAAATTCTTATTAAACCTTAAATAAAGGTTATAATCAAAGTAGGTATGCTTGTTTTTAAGGTTTGTTTTAAAATTTGAATTATATTTGCACTGCAATTAAAAAAATAAAATTAAACAGCTTTGAGTATAACTTCAAATAAAAACAACTCTGTATCAGTGTTGAAGGAATTTAAGGAAATGACCAAGATGGGTCTTGCTTTTAGTGTGGTTTTTTCCACCATAGCAGGTTATATTATTGCCGTTCCTGACTTAAGAAGTATCAATTACTGGGTAATTCTTGCCCTTGCAGTCGGTGGATATTGTATGGTAGGAGCTTCCAATGTCTATAATCAAATAATTGAAAAAGATTTGGATGCGAAAATGGATCGAACTAAAAACCGACCAATAGCCTCGGGAAGAGTTTCACCTGGTGCAGCATTTGTTTTAGCGGTTATTTTAACCTTAATAGGAATCGGGATATTATTTGCTGTGAATCCAAAAACAGCAATGTTTGGAGCGATTTCTATTTTTTTATATGCATGTGTATATACTCCATTAAAGACAGTTACTCCTTTATCTGTGTTTGTGGGTGCCTTCCCAGGAGCAATCCCTTTTATGTTAGGATGGGTTGCAGAGACAGATAATTTTGGTATAGAAGCTGGGACATTATTTTTGATACAGTTTTTTTGGCAGTTTCCTCATTTTTGGGCTATAGGATGGTTTTTATATGATGATTATAAAAAAGGCGGATTTTCAATGTTGCCTACCGGACACAGAGATACAAAGACTGCTATGCAAATTATTTTGTATACCATATGGCTAATAATAGTTTCTATATTACCAGCCACCGGGTTAACTGGACGATTATATTTATCGCCAATAGCTGCATTGCTTGTGTTTTTAGCAGGACTATGGATGTTATGGGCAGCTATTAAATTATATAAAACAAGAACAGCAAAAATGGCACGTTCTCTGATGCTTGTGAGTGTTACTTATATTTCGCTAATTCAAATTATATATATACTAGATAAAATTTTTAGATAACCAATGGATACTTTAACTCAACACGAAGAATACCTTAAAAAAGGTAAAGCCTTAAAGATAATGTTACTATTTGCAATAGGAAGTATTGCAATGGTATTTGCAGGACTTACTAGTGCCTATGTGGTTAGTGAATCTCGCCCAGATTGGTTAGAAAATTTCGTTCTACCATCCGCTTTTTTATACAGCACAATTGTAATTCTAATTAGTAGTTTGACATTTCACATGGCATATCGTGCTGTTTTGGTCAATCAACAAACAAAAGCGACAGTTTATTTACTTTCTACTTTGATATTAGGATTCTTATTTGTTTTTTTGCAGTTCGAAGGCTTTGGAGAAATTATTTCGGAGGGATATTTTTTCACTGGAAGTGAGAGTTCAGTTACAACTTCATTTTTATATGTCATTGTAATTGTTCATATTGCACACCTTGTAGGAGGTATGATTGCACTTATGGTTGTAATTTATAATCATTTTAAACAAAAATATAATGCACAGCAACACATTGGTATTGAGCTGTGTGGGTGGTTCTGGCATTTCTTAGGATTGTTATGGATTTACTTGTTTTTGTTTTTTACATTCTATAAGTAAAAAAAATAAACTAAATTTGAGAACTTTATAACTAACAACTTTTTATGGGAGCGACAGTTACTACAGCAGCTACTAAAGAAACAACATGGGGTGGAGGAAATGAGCCCTTTAAAGTAAGCTACGGTAAAATGATGATGTGGTATTTCATATTATCAGATTCATTAACCTTTTGTGGATTCCTTGTAGGATATGGCTTTACAAGATACAAGTTTATGAATTCTTGGCCAATCGCGGATGAGGTATTTAACCACTTCCCTTTCTTGCACGGGGTAGATGCACCAATGTACTATGTGGCATTGATGACCTTTATCTTGATTTTTTCATCTGTTACTATGGTTTTAGCTGTAGATGCAGGACACCAAATG
Source organism: Myroides sp. LJL119 (assembly GCF_054871605.1). Lineage (NCBI taxonomy): Bacteria > Pseudomonadati > Bacteroidota > Flavobacteriia > Flavobacteriales > Flavobacteriaceae > Myroides > Myroides sp. LJL119. Next base: position 122,818 of record NZ_JBTXLO010000001.1, on the reverse strand, counting down.
AAAAGAAATAAGGTTGCTACTTACATGTTTATGACAATTATTGGAGGATTAGTTTTCCTTGGGTCACAAGCATGGGAGTGGAAAAACTTTATCAATGGAACATACGGTGCTGTTGAAACGAAAGGAGGTGCGATTTTACAATTCGTAGGTGCGGATAATAAACAAATTGCATTAGGTGATTTTGCTATTTTAGACAAAAATAGAGATGAGAGTACTTTAACAAGAAATGAAGGTTTCTGGTTTATGAGTGGACCTTCAGTTCCTACTTACTCTTTAGAGGAGGTTACTAAGGGATTCTTAGCTAATCCAGATCTTAAAATTAGAACTCAGTTTACTATTGAAGATCCAGCCACGGGACACAAATCTAAGGAGGTTTTAACCAGAGAGGAGTCAATTGCTCGTCTTAAGGATGGAAAGATTGTAGTTGAGGGAGCTAACCTTATTCGTAACGAATATGGTCACAGAACCTTCGGAGACTTTTTCTTCTTTATTACTGGTTTTCACGGATTTCACGTTTTCACAGGTATTTTAATTAATACTATTATCTTCTTTAACGTTCTAATGGGAACATACGATAGAAGAGGAAGTTATGAAATGGTTGAAAAAGGGGGATTATACTGGCACTTCGTTGACCTTGTATGGGTGTTCGTATTTACATTCTTCTATTTAGTTTAATTTTAAAAATATTATTGAAATGGCAGCAGAAGGACATCAATCAAATACAAAGAAAATCTGGAAGGTATTTATTATCTTATCACTTATCACAATTGTTGAGGTAGTATTAGGAATATATAAACCAGATATGTTACATCATGTACACCTTTTTGGTCTTAGTGTGTTAAATTATATCTTCATTATTTTAACAATTTGGAAAGCATATTATATCATGTGGTCTTTCATGCACTTAGAAGGTGAACCTAAAGGCTTTAGATGGTCTGTAGCAGGGATTTTATCTTTCTTATGTGTTTATTTAATTACATTAGTTTTAATCGAAGGAAACTACGTATTTGACGTTTATCAAGAATCCCAAATAAGATGGATTTTTTAATAACATATTATAATATTAAAAGGCGGTTTATTGACCGCCTTTTTTTATTTTTGTCTGTTACAGTAAGTAATTAGTTTATAGAATGAAAAAATACCTAGTTTTATCTTTGTTATTTATTATGCCTATTAGTGCATATTTGTTTTTTGCTACGGGTGTGAATCAATTTCAAAGATTACCAATTATCACAGAGGGGGTATCTGAACTCCCCCAAGGTAGTTCTTCTTTAGGAAATGATCCTAAATTAGAGGGTAAAATTACCGTACTTGGCTTTCCAGGTGCTCATTTATTTAAAGATAGAGGAGACGCTTTTAATTTGAATCAAAAGATATACAAGAGATATCAAGATTTTGAGGATTTCCAATTAATTCTTGTTCTTCCTAAAGGTAGTGAGCAACAAGCGCAAAAGGTGGTGGATGAGCTTTCGCCTATATCGGATATGTCTAACTGGAATTACTTATTTCTAGAGCCAGAACAAATCAAAGAATTTTATAACTCTCTTGGATTAGTTGGCAAATTAGATGAAGATTTGGCTAGCACAAATATTTATATTATTGATAAGAATCTTAATGTTCGTGGGCGTAATGGTAAAAATAAAAAAGGGGATTTTGAATATAAAGAGGGCTATTCTACTATTTCAGCAGCTGAACTTCATAACGATATGATGGATGATGTGAAGGTTGTCCTTGCTGAGTACCGAATGGCTTTAAAAGAATATAAACGTATTAATAAAGATAAATAAGTATGAAAGATAAGTCGTATATCTGGATTTCACTGATAATCCTAATTTTTGGAATTTGGGCTGTGCCGATAATAATTGATAAGTTTAAAGGCGCCGATTTACATGTTATGGGTAAGGCTCCAGGTTTTGAATTAACCAATCAAAATAATAAGCTGGTTACTCAAGATGATTATAAAGGAAAGGTTTACGTGGTGGAATTTTTCTTTGCCAATTGTCCAACTATTTGTCCGATTATGAATCAAAACATGTTAAAACTACAAAAGGAGTTCTATGGTAATATGAAGTTTGGAATTGCTTCTATCACCATTGATCCTACCAATGATACTGTAGAGGCTTTAAAAAGTCATGCGGATGATTTAGGAGTAAAGAATCCCTATTGGTATATGTTAACAGGAGATTCAAAGTATATTTACGATCTAGCTGCTCAGTTTAATTTATATACAGGTGTTAATCCAGAGGCACCGGGAGGATTTGAGCATTCGGGATTATTTGCTTTAATTGATCAGGATGGAAACATTCGCTGTAGAGAGGATGAGTTTGGTAATCCAATTTTGTATTACGATGGAACAACAGATGAAGGCTTAGAGATGATTAAAGAAGATATTAAGTTATTATTAGGTAAATAAAAAATGCAAGATTCAAAAGATTTAGAAAAAAAATATAATAAATGGATATGGACTTTATCCATTGTTATTCCAATTGTTGTGGCTATTTTATTTGGTGTAAATCTACAAAAATTAGGTTACGATGTAAAGCCACTTAGTTTTCTGCCTCCTATTTATGCTACTATAAACGGTGTTACTGCCGTATTGCTAGTTTTGGCAGTTCGAGCAATAAAAAATGGTAATGTGAAAGTACATGAGAATTTAATTAAGGCGTGTATAGCTTGTTCAGTTGCTTTTCTAGCTATGTATGTTGCTTACCATATGACTAGTATAGAAACAAAATATGGTGGTCAGGGAATTATTAGATACGTGTATTTTTTTATTTTGATTACCCATATTTTATTATCAATTATTATTATCCCATTTGTTTTAATAACTTTTGTACGAGGAATTGCAGGTTCGTATCAAAGGCATAAGAAACTGGCTCGTATTACTTACCCAATGTGGTTATATGTGGCTGTAACCGGGGTGATTGTATATTTGATGATTTCCCCATATTATATTCATTAAAATTTAAGCTATGATCAAAAAGTCTAAATGGTTTTTATTAGTTGGTTTTTTAGCAACTATTAGTGCTAATGCTCAGTGCGCCATGTGTAGAGCAGCTTTAGAGACCGAAGAGGGTGGAGTTAAGGCTGAGGCTGTTAATGACGGGATTGTTTATTTAATGATCTTTCCATATCTGCTAGTTGGATTAGCCTTCTTTTTCACCTATAGAGTTTATAAAGGTAAATCAATAGCTAAAAAAAGTTCATAAACCGCTACTTCTAGCGGTTTTTTTATTATTTTACATCAAGTGTAACAAAAGTGTATTTTGTGCGTCTTATTAGTAAAATGATCTAATTATGATAAGAACCTTTATTTTAGCTTTTTTGTGCTTGCTAGGTGGTCATTACAACGGTTTAGCACAATCTGAAAAGCAGGTAAAATGGGATTTACAGCAGTGTATTAATTACGCGGTAGAGAATAATATCCAAGTTAAACAGCTCGAATTGGAGCAAGAAATCGCCATTGTTAATAAGCAAAGTGCATCTTATGATTTTTTACCTAATCTTAGTGCTGGTTCCCAACACTCTTGGACTATAGTGGATAAATCTAATCCGAGGGAAAATTTTATTAATAGTCAAACCATGCAAGGAACAAGTTTTTCTGCAGGTTTATCTCTTGATATATATAAGGGTATGGAGAAGCAGCATCGCATGGTTAAATCGCGCTTAGATGCTCTGGCTTCAAGTTATTCAACCCAAAAGATTAAGGAAGATATTTCCTTGAATGTTATTAATTCTTATCTACAAATTTTATTCAATAAAGAACTGGTTTTAACCAACGAGAAACAATTGAATTACGATACAAGTCAAATGCAACGTACCGAGATTCTTGTAGATGCCGGTACGGTCCCTGCAGGAGATTTATTAGAGGCAAAAGCAACTGTAGCAACTTCAAATCAACGATTGATTATTTCTCAAAACGAGTTAGTGATGGCTAAATTGAACTTAGCCCAGCTTCTTCAAATTAAAGATTACGAGACCTTTGATATTTCTGATGAGCAATACGAGATTCAAGTAAGTGATGTTTTATCTTACTCTCCTTGGGAGATTACAAATCGTGCCTTTGAGAGTTTAACCGATATCAAGTCAGCAGTAGTTAAGCAAGATATTGCTCAGCGCAATGTGCAAATAGCCAAGAGTGCCATGCAACCTACTTTAAGAGGGTTTTATAACCTGGCTACCCAGATTTCTTATCAAGATCGTGTGGTTGGTCAAAAGGACCTAGGAGTACAAAGTACCATTGGTTTTGTTGAGGGTACCAATCAAGCTGTTTTAACCCAAAGTTACGGGCCAGTAATGGCAGGTCCAGATGCTTTTTTTGACCAGTTTAAAAATAATTTGAATTCTAATTTTGGGTTTGCTTTGTCAATACCTATTTTTAATGGTTTTAAAGCAAGAAATAATATTCGTATAAATAAACTTGTATTAAAGCAAGTGGAAAATGAAAAAGAACAGGCTGTTTTAAAATTAGAGCAGTTGGTTTTTAAAGCCTATACCGACACCCAAAGTTCTTTAAATAGTTTTGAGGCAAGTCAGGCGACTTTAGAATCGCGAAACAAGAGTTTTGAATATGCCAACGAGCGTTATGAAGTTGGTTTAATAAATATCTTTGAGTTAAATCAAAATCAAATGTTGCTTGTAAATGCTCAAAGTGAGGTGTTAAAAGCTAAGTATGATTACATATTTAAAACAAAAATTTTAGAATATTATTTTGGTATCCCTCTTTTTTAAAAAATGAAAATAATGAAGAAAAAGCATATTATATGGATAGTTATAATTCTTGTAGTAATTATAGCAATTGGTTTTAGTGGTGTATTTGACAAAAATGAAAAAATCATCAATGTAGATGTAGTAGAATTAGAAAGTAAAACTATTACTCAGATAGTTACAGGTACTGGAAAAATTCAACCGGAAATAGAAATTAAAATTTCCTCAGAAGTTTCTGGAGAAATTATAAATTTGCCAATTAAAGAAGGACAAGTTGTTCAAAAAGGTGATCTATTGGTGGAAATTAATCCCGATATTTACGAGTCTTCGGTAGATCGTAATAAAGCTCTTTTAGCAACGAGTGTGGCAGGATTATCTATGGCTGAGGCGCAATTAATTGAGGCCAAAGCAAATTATAATCGTAATAGTAGCTTAATTGAAAAGGGGGTTATTTCAGGATCGGAATGGGATAAGATTGTTTCTGCTTATGAGTCAGCCAAGGCCAATCATAATTCCGCTTTTTATAATGTAGAGAGTGCAAAGGCAGCTTTAACCGAGGCTCAAAGAAACCTTCTTCGAACAACTATCTATGCTCCAACTTATGGTACAATATCAAGGGTAGATGTAGAACTAGGTGAGCGAGTATTAGGTACCCAGCAAATGGCAGGTACCGAACTTCTACGTATAGCCAATTTATCTAAGATGGAAGTGGAGGTTGATGTAAATGAGAATGATATTGTTAAGATTAAAGAGGGTGATCCGGTTATAATAAATGTAGATGCATACAGTAAAAAGGAGTTTAAAGGAGAGGTTACTAGTATTTCTAATTCCGCTTCTAATACAACTTTAGCCTCAGATCAGGTAACAACTTTTAAAGTAAAAATAAAAATTTTAGAGGACTCTTATCTAGATTTAATTGATAAAGATGTGGAGAATTATTCTCCTTTTCGACCAGGTATGACTGCTGCAGTTGATATTATTACCCAGGTGAAAAAAGATATTTATGCTGTACCAATTTCAGCCGTTGTAGTTAAGACGGTGAATGATACTATAACAAAGTCAAGTGGTAAAGATGCTTTAGAAAGAGAAACGGCTCAAGAGGCAGTTTTTGTCAAACAAGGGGATATCGCAAAAATTAAGTTTATTAAAACAGGAATTCAAGACTCGCAATATATCGAGGTGATTGAAGGACTTGAGCCAGGCGACCAAATTATTACAGGTCCATATACGGTGGTTAGTCGTACTTTAAAGCAATCCGATAAGGTAAGTAGTCAAAATAAAGACAATACGCAAAATGACCAAAAGGTCGAATAATTAAATAATGATTACAATATTAAACATAGAAACAGCAACTAAAAACTGCTCGGTTAGCTTATCTGTAGATGGTAAGTTAGTTGCGGTAAAACAAATAGCTGAACAAAATTTTTCGCATGCTGAAAAACTACACGTATTTATTCAAGAGTTATTACAGGAAAATAAATTAGTTTTTAGTGACTTAGATGCAATTGCTGTAAGTCAAGGCCCGGGATCATATACGGGATTAAGAATTGGTGTGTCTTCTGTAAAAGGTTTGTGTTATGCTCTTGATATCCCTATGATTGCTGTAGATACCTTAGAGGTTTTGGCCCGTCAGGTACAAATTGACAAGGGATGGATAGTTTGTATGTTAGATGCTAGAAGGATGGAGGTTTTTTCGGCAATCTTTGATCAAGATTACAACCAAATCAGAGGTATTGAGGCCAATGTAATTGAACCTGGTAATTTTGATACTTTGCCCGATGATCAACCTGTATATTTTTTAGGAGATGGAGCCTTGAAATGCAAGGATATTTTACAAAGAAGTAATACGATATTTTTGGAGGATAACCTGTACCCATCTGCCAAAGAAATGGTGCAAATAAGTTATGATAAGTTTATCAAAAAGCAATTTGTTGATACGGCTTACTTTGAACCGTTTTATTTGAAAGATTTTGTGATGACTACAAAAAAAAGTAAACAATAAAAAAATAAGTGATGCTAAAGAGTATCACTTATTTTTTTTGCCATTAAAAGAACTTTAGAACATGTGAGTGTGTAATTGCTATTCTCAACCCAAAATTGGACCTGGTAGGTGATTTTAGTGTCTAATAACTCTTTAATTAATACTCTTGGTTTTGGTTGTGAAATTATATGTTCTACCTCATTTAATTCCTGAAGTAACGACTCGATAAATTTACTGGAGTCTACAGGTAACTTGCTTTGAAAGTTAACCTCGGCTCGTCGTAGGTTATTTTGAGTAACGTTTTTTATTTTACCATTAGATAATATCCCATTTGGTATATAAAGCATATTGTTTTGGTAAGTTACTATTTGGGTAGAAAAAATATGTATGGCCACAACTTTTCCGCTTTCTCCCTGTGCCTCGATAATATCACCAATGCGAAAAGGTTTAAAAAGAATAATCAAAACTCCTCCTGCAAAATTACTAAGTGAGCCTTGTAAAGAAAGTCCTATTGCTAAGCTCATCGCACCAACAATGGCTACAAACGAACTGGTTTGTATTCCCATTTTAGAGGCAATTACCACAAATAATAATACCCGTAGCCCCCAGATTAAAGAGTCAATTAAAAAACTTGCGAAAGTCGGGTCAATTCTTTTTTCTAAGAATATTTTTTTCGCTATTCGCTTTAACACCTTAATGATCCATATACCTATAATCAGGATTATAATGGAATTAAAGATATCGGGTATAAACTTGACTATTTTTTGTAAGTAGCCTGTTAAAAGTTGATCTAACATTTGCATGGGGTTAATTTATAGGGTGATTTTAGTTAAAAATGTTTCCTTAAATTCTACTGGTAAACAGTTGTGTTGTGTGCATAAATAAAATGCATTTTTTTGGTCATACATAGGTTTATTTAAATAGGGTACCTGAGATGGTTGTGTTACGGGGTATATCAAAGCACGAGTGATAATTTTTCGATGGAGTTTTAAAACTTTTTTAACCGCATCTTTACCTGTAATTACTAATTCAGAAGGATTATCAATATATAATTGTACCAATAACCAATTGGAGTAGGCCGACCCGTAGTCGATTTGGCTTAGTACCACTTGGGTCATATGTTTTGCAATTTGTGTATAATGATAATTCTCAAAGAGTAGTCCTAATTGTAAAAGATTTTTGGCCATTACCGAATTGCAGCTTACAATCACATTGTCTTCGGTTTCTATACTTGGTAAAACAGCCTGGTTTTTTGACTTTGAGAAAAAGAAGAATCCACTTTTTTGATCCCAAAAATAATCCAATGTAACATCACAACATTTCTTTGCTATATGTAGGTATTTAGTTTCACCAGTAAATTGATATAGTCCCAATGCTGCTTGTATAAAAAAAGCATAGTCATCCATGTAAGCATCGGGTCCAGTTTGTTGATTGGTCATACTGTGATACAGTCCTTTATCTATGTCATAGAGTTCACGGTAAAGAAAATCAAAACTTTGTTTTGCTAACTGTAAATAACTATCCAAAGCAAGTGCACTATAACTATCTAAAAGACCTTGGATTAACATAGCATTCCAACTTGTTATAATTTTATGATCTAAATGTGGGGGTTTTCTTTTTTTTCTATGTTTTTCTAATAACTCTTCCCACTTTTTCTTTTTCTGAATTAGTGATTCTAAAGTTATATTATTTTGTTCAGCAATGAGTTGTAATGGTTTATCTTGGATTAAGACGTATTGTTTTTCGTGATCCCAATATCCAAAATCATTAATATTGAATATTTGACTAAAAACGTAGAAATCATCTTGTAAAATCTCTTGCAGTTCTTCTTTACTCCAGGTATAATAAGCACCTTCTACTAATTGGCTATCAGCATTAAGACTATCTGCGTCTAAAGCACTGTAATATCCGCCTTGCTTGTTAGAGAAACAAGTTGTTATAAAATCAATAGTTTTTTGTATTACTTGTTTATACAAGGGGTTTTCACAACGCTTGTATCCATCGCTATAAACACTTAAAAGCTGCGCGTTGTCATAGAGCATTTTTTCAAAATGAGGTATATGCCATTTATAATCAACCGAATACCTACAAAAACCACCTTGGATAGGGTCAAAAATACCTCCCCAAGCCATTTTTGTAAGAGTAAGATCAATGTATTGTAGAATTTTATCATCCTTATTTAGCACAGCCAAGCGTTGTAAGTAAAGCAAATTATTTGGCATCATGAATTTAGGACTTTTGCTATATCCTCCGTATTCCCAATCAAAACTTTTAGCCCATTTATCTACTAACAGCTCTACGTTAAAGCGATTGCTCTGATCTAAAACGGGACCTTTACTTAAAATACTAACACCTTGATCTAATTTTTGGGCAAACTCTAAGACTTTTTCAGGATTGCTTTGATAGAGTTGTTGTAGTTGTTCTAAGGATTCAATCCAGTGCTCTGTCTTAAAATAAGTACCTCCCCATATAGCTCTACCATCAGGCAGACAAACTACATTTAAAGGCCACCCGGCTTGCTTGGTCATTAATTGAACAGCTTTTATATAGTAATTATCCACATCGGGTAACTCTTCACGGTCTACCTTTATGTTGATAAAGTTAGTATTCATTACCTGGGCAACTTGCTTGTTTTCGAAGCTTTCCTTTTCCATGACATGACACCAATGACAGGTGGAATAGCCAATACTAATAACAAGTAGTTTGTTTTGTTTTTGGGCCTTGTCAAAGGCTTGTTGGTTGTATGGCTGCCAATCTACCGGATTTTGAGCATGTTGTAATAGATAGGGACTTGTTTCAAAGATTAATTGGTTTGGCATAGAAAGTTATTTTAAGCGGCTAGTAATTCTGGATAAAGATACGTAAGGATTTTGATAAATTTGGTAGCTTAAAACATAACAGTGGCTTAACATTCGAAAATTAATTAATCAAGAACTTTGCACCTCACTTGAATTAAATATAAAATAAGCAAATGGAGCAAATTTTTATTGTCATGCTAATCGCCCTTGCGGTTCTTGCCGTTATCGATATTATGGTAGGGGTTAGTAATGACGCTGTAAACTTTTTAAACTCAGCTATTGGTTCAAAGGCCGTGCCATTTAAAGCAATTATGGTTGTAGCCTCTTTGGGTATATTAGTTGGAGCGATATTCTCTGAAGGTATGATGGAAATTGCCCGTAGTGGTATTTTTGTCCCTAGTATGTTTACCTTCAATGATGTAATGATTATATTTTTAGCCGTAATGATTACAGACGTTTTATTGTTAGACGTTTTTAATTCATTGGGTTTACCAACCTCTACAACGGTCTCTATTGTATTTGAATTACTGGGAGCTGCTGTGTGTTTGGCGGTATTTAAAATTATAGCCAGTGAACAGAGTTTTAGTGTACTTCCTAACTTTATCAATACAGATAAGGCTACAGAAATTGTTTCGGGAATCTTACTTTCTGTTCTTTTAGCTTTTACCCTAGGTGCTTTAGTTCAGTATATTTCTCGATTGGTTTTTACTTTTAATATTGATAAAAAGCTACAATCTGTTGGAGGAATATTCGGAGGAGTTGCTATTACCGCTATTAGTTTTTTTATTTTAATAAAAGGATTAAAAGGGGCTAGTTTTTTAAGCGATCAAACAAGTGATTGGATTGGAAATAATCAATTATTACTTGTAGGAATTAATTTTGCTTTTTGGACAATCTTGTCTCAAATCTTAGTAAGTGTATTTAAAATTAATATTCTGCGTATTATTATAGTAGTGGGTACTTTTGCACTTGCTTTGGCCTTTGCTGGGAATGACCTTGTAAATTTCATCGGGGTACCGATTGCGGCTTATCAGAGTTTTGAATTTTTTACAAGTTCTGGAATGTCAGCCGATACCTACATGATGGATAAGCTAGCTCAAGAGAATCTAGTGGCACCGTTTTACTTTTTAATTATTGCAGGAGTTATAATGGTTTATACCTTATGGACCTCTAAAAAGGCTCATAATGTGGTGGAAACTGAAATGAATTTATCTCGTCAAGACGCCGGGAGTAGCGATGAGCGATTTTCACCCAATGTATTTTCAAAGGCTGTTGTAAGATCGATGGTTTTCTTGGGTATGGGTATGAATTACATTTTGCCTAAATCGTTACAAATAAAATTAGATAAGCGTTTTGAGAAGCCTGTTAAGACCACCAAAAAACAAGCTAAGGATGAACCTGCTTTTGACATGGTTCGTGCTTCTGTGAATTTAATGGTAGCAAGTATTTTGATTTCCATAGGTACATCTTTAAAATTACCATTGTCTACCACTTACGTAACTTTTATGGTGGCAATGGGGACTTCTTTTGCCGATAGAGCCTGGGATAGGGACTCGGCGGTTTACCGTGTAGCCGGAGTTATTAACGTTATTGGAGGTTGGTTTGTAACTGCAATTGTTGCTTTTACAGCTTCCTTTGTGGTGGTTTATATTCTTCGAATTGGTGAGATTTATGCGCTTGTGGGAATGTTAATATTAGTGGGTATTTTACTATACAGAAGTAACAAGGCTCACAATAAAAAACAGAAGCAGAAAAAAGAGCAAGAAACACAGTTTAATTTAGTTGATATTAGTACCATTCAGGGTGTTATTTCTGAGAGTTCTTCTCAAATTGCTAAAGTTATTGCAAAGGTAAACGAGCAATATACCATTGTAATAGACTCGATTGCTCTGCAAGATTTAAATAAATTGAAACGCAGTCGTAAAAAACTTAAAAAGCTGGAGAAAGAAGTAGATAGTTTAAGAGGAAATGTTTATTTCTTTATTAAAAATTTGGATGAAACCTCCGTGGAGGCCAGTAAGTTTTATGTATTGACTTTAGGTTATTTACAAGATATGATAAAAGCAATTAGTTTTATATCTCAAAATAGCTTTAATCATGTGGATAATAACCATAAGAAATTAAAATTCAATCAAATTCGAGATTTAAAATTAATTGATCAAAAATTACAAAGCTTATTTGATCAGATTCATACGTTGTTTTCACAAGAGAAATTCACCGAAATAGATACAATTTTAAAAGACAAAGAGGATTTAATTACAACGGTTGATAAACTAATTCAAAAACAAATTGTACGTATTCGTACAACTGAAACAAGTGCTAAGAATAGTAAATTATATTTCTCAATTTTATTTGAATCCGATGATTTAATTAAATCTACTATTGGATTGTTGGAATTATTTAAAAATTTTGATTTAGACCCTAAAAGCAAGCCATTCAAGCGAATGAGTTAAGCTATATTTGATTAAAGTGAACTAGAGACTTATACCAATTTGGATAGGTCTCTTTTTTTTTATGGTTGTTTGAGAATTTATTTTTCTGCTTTATAGAGTTGAGTTAAATAAGGTTTTGTAGACTTTTTTGATAACTAGCAAATAAAAAGCATGTAGGGCAAATTTTACGTATTTATAAGCTTAATAATATTATAAAGATAGGAGATAAGGTCCAAGATTAAATCAGGTAGCCCAGTAAAAGTCATGCTTTAAAATTGGGGATGTAAAAGTATTGGTGGAAGTCGGTATATTAGAATATACATATAACCTAAAACCAATTAATTGGAAAATATTAGATTAAATAAAAGGTAATTAGTTGTAACTATAAACTTTTTACTCTGATTTATTATTACGTTACTTGTGATTTATAAGTAGCCAAATAAAATACGCTTATCAAACTTTATAAGGTAAAACAAGTTTCACGGTATTATTAAAAAATATAATAGACTCCTTGAGGATAAATATAATTTGTTATATTTTTTAAATTAAAGATGTTTTTAAAAAATAACAAGGTATTAGAAAGTCTAAAAAACAATTAGTTGTATAGTAATTAATTAGAGCAAAACAAATAAATACTGTCCAATAGTTCTTGGTATATTAAAAACAATTAGTGTTTTTTTAGAGCAAATAAGCTTCAAGTGAAATAAACAATTGGATAGTAAGGGAAATAATCCCTTACTTCCTACTGTATCATATTATTTTAAAAACGATTACCCGTTTATTGCCTCAACGATAATATCATTATCGTTTAGCATTTGTTTAAGCATATTTTCAATACCATTTTTCAGAGTAAAAGTAGAGGAAGGACATCCGCTACAAGCTCCTTGTAGAATAACTTGTACGATATTGTTTTGTTGATTATAGTTTTGAAAAGCAATATTACCGCCATCTGCCTGTACAGCTGGCTTAACATACTCCTCTAAAATATTTATTATTCTTTGGGACTTTTCATCCAAAGAGTCAAAATGTTGTTCTTCTTGTTGATCTAGTACTTTTGTATCAATTATTAAAGACTCATCAACGGCCAAATTTCCTTGTTCCAAAAACTCTTTAATGAAAGAGCGCGTAGGCTGAATCAACTCGTTCCAATCAAAAGCATCGAATTTAGAAATAGAGACATAATTCTCGTCAATGAAGATTTCCTTAACAAAAGATTTTTTGAATAATTCTTGTGCTAACTTAGAAGAATTCGCTTGATCGATATTTTTAAATTCTACTCCTTTTTTAGTAAGTAATTTATTTGCTACAAACTTAATTACCGATGGATTAGGTGTTGATTCGGCGTAAATCGTTATAGGCTGCTTTTTACTTTCTGTTTTAGTTTCAATTAGTATTTTATTACCTTTATCCAAGAATGTTTCTATTTGCTGAGCAAGGGAGTCTTTTACATCATCCCACTCTACGATAGAAAATTTTTCGACAGCGATAAAATTATTTGAGATATAAACCGTTTTAACAAAAGGAAGATAGAAAAGTTCACGAGCCAAAGGAGAGTTTGAAGTCTCATCTATGTTCTTAAACTCGAAATTTTCACCTTTAACTATAAAATCTGGTAAAACAAATTTTATAATTGTAGGATTTGACGTATTTTGAATTTGTATTTTTGACATATTGTTTTTAGTTTTTTCAAAATTAACAAAGAATAAATGTAACAGTCAAAGATAAGATCTTTTTAAACATATAATTAACATATAACTAAGCATTAACAATTAAAAGTAACGATAAGATGAGCAATAAAATAGGGCTAATAGGTATGGTCTTGATGTGTTTGTTTTTTTATAAGCACAGTCTGGCTAAAACATCTACTTATGCATATAATGTACATGAGAATACGCAAAGGGAGGTTTGGCAAGATACCGATACAGTTCCAGCAATTGTCTTTGGAAAACCTCATGATTTAACCCAGTGCGCTGGACCTTCTTCGGTAGATCCGGCTACGTTTTATTTACCCGACGCGGTAAAGGGGAAGGCTGAAAAGTTGGATAACCCGGATAACTCTGAAGTTGATATAGTTCCCTTTGGTTATCGTTACGCTTTTTATCTAAGCCAAAGTGATGCTGAGGCTCAGCAAAATGAATTAACCGCAGAGAGTCTTTGGGTTAAATTACAGAGAACTAGTGAGAATGTAATTTATTTTGTTAGGGTTTATTCGGTTTTAGATCCAACTCTATATAAGATTTCGAGTTTTACTTTATTTGTTAAAAAACAAGATTGTACTATACAAGATTTTATTGTATCTGTTGGTGATTTGTACCAAAGTGTTGATTCTCCAGATCAGCCAGGGATATTTAATTTAGCAGGAAATGCGAATCGCGCACTTTTGGGAAATATTGTGGAATATGATGTGCGATTATTTCAAGTTTTAGATTCAGGAGTTAAGCAAGAGATTTTAAATCAGAATAAGGCTTGGGAAAATTTTTCGGCAAGCAATAATACTGTAATTGAAATACAGGCTACCAATAAAAAGGATGGATCTGTGGATGTGGGAAGTAAACGATTTGTTTTGTATACAGAATACTTAGATGTTAATCTACAAGTTAGTCTACTGGCCAATCAAAGCAATGATCAGGTTGAAGAATCAAAACGCGAAGGAATCTTTAATTTACAAGTTGCCAAAGACTCCATTGGCAAAGACAAAGGAATATATGCGCCTTATCTTTTTGTAGAGTATTTTAAGGACCCTTCAAGAAGAGAAAAAATAGATAATCCTTTGGAGTATACTGCTACAAACGGCAGTAAAGTATATACTAAAATAAGTAATTTATTGTTTAATGCTAAGCCTGTTGTAGTAAAATACGGGGAGGTTGAATTAAAAATAGTAAATAAACCAATTATTGGTGATTTTGAAAATTTAACGCAATGTACCGATGATTTAACGCAGTGGAGATTCGATTTATTGACTCTGAATCAGGATATTTTAGGAGATTATCCACCAGCAGATGCGCAAGAAACTACCGGTTATAAAGTTGCTTATTTCGATACAGAACAGGATGCCATTGACAATCAAAATGAACGTTCCAATAGTTTAAATGTTTCTATTAATCAACTAGTAAAAGTATGGGTGAGGTTAACTGATCTGGAAACAGGAAATTTTAATCATACAAGTGTAACGGCGTCTTTGGGATATGATGGAATAAGAGCTTACAATGGGTCTATAAGTTATTGTTACTCAAGTACTAATCAAAATACAACCAACCTTTATGGTGCAAAAAATATTGTGGTTGGAAACAGTTCTTTAAACCAGGAAGTTAGCGAGCTTTATCCTTCCAATGATTTATTAGATGTTCTGTTTTTTGAAAATGAAACGGATGCGCAAAATAATGTAAATGCTTTATCTAGGGATCAAGCCAGTTCCTACCCACTACAAATAGGTGTTAAAAAGACATTATATGCAAGAGTAACTATGATAGAGGGTTTTTCTTGTGAGAGTAACAATTATAGTAAATTGGAAGTTTCGACAAATCTACAGGTAGATGGAAAGGCATTTCCTAATGTACCTATCTTACAACTTTGTAGCAACGGGGAGAATCAAGGTGAGATTGGCAGTACGGTTTGGTTTGAACCGGATGTAGCTGGAGTATATAAAGTTGACTTAGTTAAACAGTTGGAAAATAGTAATGTGGGAACTGTTGTGGATACAAAAGTTGGAAGTAATGCAATGGAGTTAAGTTTTGAATTAACCCAACCTGGTAATTATTGGTTGCGTGCTCAATATGCTAGTAACCCATATCCTGACACGCCTGCTTGTTCGTTTCGCTCAATAACATGGAGTGTTAAGCCAGTTTTTCAAGTGCTTATTTTAAATGCGGATGCCACCAATATGATTAATTCATTTGATGTAGATGAAAAGGGGAGAGCTTTTGTTGAAATAGGAGTAGATGTAGAGGATGATAGCGACTTTCAATACGCGATAGATAATGGAGTTTTCCAAGAGTTTAATCGATTTGAGAATATTCCAATCGGAGATCATGTTGCATGGGTAAGAAGTAAAAGTAATGGTTGTGCGGTTATGAAAGTCTTTTCTGTTTTTGGATATCCAAGATTTTTTACGCCAAATGGTGACGGATATAACGATACATGGAATATTCCTGGTTTAGCAGGACATCCTGAGGCTAGAGTTACTATTTTTGATCGCAATGGTAGACTTTTAAAGCAGATGAGCCCTAATAATGGCCAAGGATGGGATGGTACTTTCAACGGACGTGAATTACCCTCAACAGATTATTGGTTTTCAGTTGAATTTACAAATGATTTACCAGGAAATAGTGAACTAAATGGTCGCCAAGTAAAATACACGGGACATTTTTCTTTAAAAAGATAAATAAGTTATGAACAAAATATTTAAAAAAGGATATATCGCATTAGCCTTAGTTATAGGTCAAATTGGTTTTGCTCAACAAGGTCTTTCAGTTACTACGGAATATCTAGCCGATAACTATTATCTTTTGAATCCTGCTATGGCCGGAATTAAAAATTCGGCTCAATTTAGACTATCTACCAGACAGCAATGGAGCGGAGTGGATGATGCACCTAGTTTATTTACTTTTGCTGGAAGTGCGAGAATTGCCGAACGAAGTGGTGTGGGAATTATAGCCTATAATGATAAAAATGGATATCATTCCAACAGTGGCTTTAAATTGACTTATTCTCACTTTATTACCTTTAGTGAATCTAGATATGATTTAAATCTATTGTCTTTTGGTATAAGTGCTGGTTTTGATCGTACGGCTTTAGATGAGACAGAATTTGGAGGTATTTTTGATCCAAATATCAATGGAACTATCACCACCAAGGGCTCTGTGTTTTCCGTGGATGTTGGAGCTGCCTACCATTATCAAAATCTTTTTGCAATGCTTTCTGTACAAAATTTAGCAAATTCAAAAAACGATTTATATGATGATGCTCAAAGCAATAATTATAGAAAATATCTATTAGGGGTTGGTTATGATTTTGGAAATACCAAGTATGGTACTGGTTGGATATATGAACCTTCTACTTTAATAAAATATACAGAGGAACTTGAGCAATTAACTATAGATTTAAACATGAAGGTATATCGACAGTTTGATTTTGGTCGTGTTTATGTGGGGGCATCGTATCGAACATCTACCCAAGGTGCGGATTATATAACTAGCAATGGTAAAGAAAAAACCCAACGTATGCAGTATATAGCACCTTTGCTAGGAGCGAATTATAAAAACGTTTCTTTTTCTTATTCCTATGTTGAGACTTTAGGTGATTTAAAGATAACAAATTCCGGCATGCATCTTTTTACAGTGGGCATTAACTTATTTGCCAAAAGAAGTAGTTTAGATTGTAATTGTCCTGGCGTTCAGAATTAGATAAAAAATAATCCCGATATTTATCGGGATTATTTATTTTAAAGTTTTTAGGAAAAAGCTGTACCGGTTGAATACTAAGCTTTTGTATAGGTTATCAAAAAATCTTTTGAGCTTTGATAGTTCCTTATTGTAATAGTCTTGCAAAACTTCTTTTCCGCCAAAAGGTCTTTTGGCTTCAATCTTATAAATGGCATTATAATAAATGAGCTTCGCAACAATGGCAGGTTTCTGATGTTTGAAAAAACGGATTTCTTTGTATTTATCACTGAACCCTGTTTTTAGCACATATTCTTTTACTTTAGATAGGGGTTGGGTAATAGTGGATATAATAGTTTCTATCTACTGTAAAGGGTTATTGACTTCAATCCTTAAACCGTTGATTGTTTTTTCTAACGATTAAATGCACAAAGGTTCAGCTTAGGTGTTACCCCGCCATTTTACAAAACTGATTTTGTGCGTAGTTATTCTTTTACGATTTCCATATTTCCGTCATTTTTATTTACGAGTTTCCAGTTTGGATTGAGTTCGATTTCATAAAATTCTCCGAAGATTTTCGTTTCAGTTATTTCTGTTGGCAAAGGAAATACAAAGTAAATCATTCCGTTTTCTTCGTAGCTTAAAATACCGGATTTTCCAAGTTCATCTTTCCCCTCGATCGTTGAAAAACTCCCAAAGTTTTTTCCGTCAGATTTATCTCTTCCACGTATGCTTGAATATACAATCCCTTCATCGTTTAGCGTCAATGTTCCGTTCATATTGAAAGAGCGGGCGTAATTCTCAAAATCCGTGATAGCAACTTTTAAAGTAGGTTTATTGATAAGTAAATCGGTGTAATGGGCAATCAGTTTATTTTGACGTTCCTCTCTTGCGGTTTCCTGCTTACTTATCTCCTCAAAGTTGCTTCTTACTTTGGCTTGGTCCAAAGCTTGTTTGCGGATTTTTAATTTTGATTTACTTATTTGAGTTTCATAGATTTCCGCAAAATTGTAGATTTTATCTAAACCGTTTTTCCAATTGATGTTCAAATAGTCAAAAATAAGTCCGTAAGCTGGTCCTGTTGCATAAGGGAAAGGGCGGGTATAGGTTTCTGCCTTCTCTCTTTGGTTTATTTCAGATATGGCTTTGTCATATTTATTTTCATAAGTTGATAAAACAAAACCTGTATAATTTGCCAAACCCTCCAAAGTTTCTATTTCTAATTCAGCGTTCAGGTATTTTGAATATTGTTTTTGTCTTTCTTTTCTAAACCCGACAGCATCTTCAAGATAACTTTTCACTTCATCAACTCCTTTGTTTTCATTGATGGCTTTCAAGGTATTTCGTAATGCCTCATATTCTAACCGCAATAAAATCCGTGCATTGGTTTCGTCCAAGTAAGCAATTCCATCTCCGTTGAATTTCCTGAATTTGAATTGAAATAAATGAAAAAGCTCGTGAATAATGGTTGAACTATTATCTTTCAGATAATTGCTCAAAACGGTTGCGTATTCTTCTCCCTCATATTTCTGTGTGGTATTTACAAAAACCAGCGTATTGGACTCCATTGTTTTGTAGTACAATGTACCATCGTCCGTTTGGCTGTTTGATAATTTTGTCAGACTGTAAATGGTATTATCATAATCAATCACAATAATATTGTCATTCCAGATTTGATGCCCCCAAAGCTTTCCGTTATCTTTTTCTAAAATAGCTTTTGCTTCCAGAAGTTTTTCTTTGATGTTTTGTCTGTTTCTACCAGGTTGAGTTACTTTGTTTTCTTTGATTTTAGAAATGACATTTTTCCATTCATTTGTAGTATGCCATTTTTGAAATTCGTTTTGGTTATTTACTTTTTCAATGTCAGAATAAAATCGTTTGCCAATCAGATAATTCAAAATATTAAAAGTTTTTTCCCGGTTATTATTACCTGAAAAAATGATTGCTCCCTGAAACAAAACGTAATCGGACAGGTTTTCAATCCCTTTTGCTAAATCTATTAATTTAGAAAAATCATCTGCCGATTTTTTATAGTCTTTGGCTTGGTAATTCTCAATGGCTGATTGATAAATTTTGTTGATGTCGGTTTCTTGTGCGTTGGCAAATTGTATAATAATTGAGAGAGCCAACAATAAAAATACTCTTTTCATTTCCAATTGATTGTTTAAAAATTCGCAAGCAAAAGTAATAAGGCAAGTATGGAAAAGTGGGGTAGATAAAGGTTGAAATTAGGACTAATCCCAAGTATGATTTTTGAATTTATCCGATAATTCGTATCTGTTCGCTACATTTAGTTTTGCGTATAGGTTTCGGATATGTGTTTTTACCGTACTCAACGAAATGAAAAGTTCATCAGCAATTTCCTTGTTTGATTTATCTTCTAAAATCAGTTTAGCAATTTTTTCCTCTTGATTGGTCAATGTCAGACTTTCAATTTCTTGTTTGATTTCTTTAGGTTGGATTGTTCTCAATTTTTTAAACAGCAAAAAAGAAATAAAAGCCAAAATCAGTACCAAAATCCCAAAAATGTAATTGAGGTTTTTGTGGAACGAATATTTTTGTTGAACAATAACGTTTGAAATTTTAGAAATTTCGTCTTGAAATTGAAGATAATACGATGTTTCTGAATAGTATTTTTTAAGCGAGTTAAGAATGTTGTTGTAAAAGTCTGGATTTTTTTCAAAGTCATTTTTCAGGTCAAAAGAGTTTCTTTTTATGTCCGAAAATGCAAGAAGTTTTACCAATGGGTGCAAAATGTTTTTATTGGTGTATGCTTTTGTTTTTTCCGAAAAATCATTGATAGCCTGTTGTTTGGCTTCCTTATTTTTCATTTCATCATATCCTTTTACCAATTTTTCTTCAAATTGCTTTAAGGTATTCCATTCTCTGTCTGCTCCATTAGTGTTCTGGGATTGACTAAACCAATGATTTCCAGATTTTGAAAAATAAACGGTGTCCGTATTTGAAAAAATGAAATTATGATAATTGTTTTTATCGCTGTCGCTTATCAACTGCAAACCTTTTGTATCGTCAAAATTTGAATGGATACGGTAAAGCTTGTCTTTTTCAGACAATAGTTGACCTTTAAATTCAAAATATCCGGTATTGTCGGTTTGGGTAGAAAAAAGGATTTGGTTTTCGGTAATTAGCGCTTGTTCGTCATATTTCAATAAACTCAAATAAACAGTTTTGCTTTTTTGCTCGGTTTCAATATGTCCAGCAATAAAATATTGTCCGTAACAAGTCGGGATAATTAGAAATGTAGCTATTAAAAATATTAAAAGATTGATTGTTTTTCTTTGTTGCATTCTCGGTTTTATAATACGTACAACGTGTTTATAGATACGACAAAATTACAAAATATTTCCTGCCCTTCACTTTGCTGGAAGATGTTATTTGCAAGCAAATTACAACCTCTTGCCTTTCTTATTTTTCTTGATTCGGTTGGCAAACTGTACTTCTTCGTAGTCCTCGCTCTGTTCTTTGGGAAACAGGCTGAACGATCCCAAATCGTAATTAGACGAATGCCTCTGTGAAAACTTTTACTATTTCTTTAGATAATTTCTGTCAAATTTCTCTGTTATCTCAACAACCTTTTTGAATAAACCTATCATCTCAACAGTCTGCTTTTCCAACTTGTAGAGGTATGGCAATGCTTTTTTTTCTGAAATATTAGCTTTTAATTACTATACAATCTGGTTATAATTCACTCCAATAGAGCGGAATTGACTGTGAAACGATGTCAATCGCATATAAAAGTCAACTGTTCCTTTGTCGATTTTAACTATTTTCATTTCCTTTCCAAACTTCGCTTTTCCCTGCTTTTTATCACATTACCAAACAATCAAAAAACGATTGTAAAGCCTTTGTTTACAGCCGCTTTACCTGTTCTTAATCTTTGATGTATATTTGCTGAAAATTTATTTTAAATTGATATGATTATAAAAACAATAAAAGGAAAATCACCTAATATACCTGAGGATTGTTTTGTAGCTCCTAATGCTACAATTGTAGGTGATGTTAGTTTAGGTGCGCAATGTAGCATCTGGTTTAATGCAGTTATTCGTGGCGATGTAAATAAAATTACCATAGGGGATAAGGTAAATATTCAAGATGCTGCTATAATTCATTGTACTTATTTAAAACATCCTACTACTATAGGCAACAATGTATCTATTGGACATGGTGCTATGGTACACGGTTGTGTAATACACGATAATGTATTAATTGGTATGGGTGCAATAGTAATGGATAATTGTGTGATACATAGTAATTCCATTATAGCTGCAGGAGCTGTAGTGACTCAAAATACAGTTGTTGAATCCGGGGCTATCTATGCAGGGGTTCCAGCAAGGAAAGTTAAAGATTTAAGTGAGTCAGATTTTGCAGGGGAAATTAAGCGTATTGCCGATAATTACGTGATGTATTCCAGTTGGTATGACTAGTGAATAAATTCAATATATAACACAAAAGCCTATTGGAAACAATAGGCTTTTGTGTTAAAAATCTTTATACTGTATTTCTGCGGATTCTGTTATAAAACTAGCTAAAATTTTTGGGTCAACATTCGAATAGAACTTATAGCTAGGCTTAGTAAGTTGAACTTTTAATAGATTATGTTGGTCAAGTATATTTTTGGTTTGTAAGGCAACAGCTTTACCTGAGTCTATGATTTTGATATGATCGGGTATTATTTGTTTGATTAAAGGAATTAAATAGGGGTAATGGGTACATCCTAGTACTAAAGTATCTATGCCTTTATCCACCATAGGTAATAAGTAATCCTTTAAATGCTCCATCATTTGTTCAGAGTTAATTAATCCAGATTCTATTAAGGTAACAAGATTATAGCCTATTTGCTCTATTATTTCAACGTGAGGATACTGTTTGATCTTCGCGCTATAAAAATCGCTAGTAATGGTTCCTTTTGTGGCTAAAATACCAATCTTAGAGTTTTTTGTCAAGATTGTTGCTGGCTTAATAGCTGGCTCTATTCCTATGATAGGAATTCTATAATGTTCTCGCATCTCACTAATGGCGTTTGTGGTTGCTGTATTACAAGCGATAACAATAATTTTGCAATCTTGTTGGATTAGAAAATCTATATTTTTAAAACATAAGTTAATAATCTCTTGTTTAGTCTTTAAGCCGTAAGGAGCATTTTTTTGATCACCTAGAAAAACAGTGCTCTCCAAGGGCATTAGTTGATTAACTTCACGCCAGATGGTAGTTCCGCCTATTCCGGAATCAAATAAACCGATGGGATTGTTTTTTAGCATATACAAATATAAAAAAAACCACTCTAAAGTTAGAGCGGTTTTATATGGTTTTTATTTATCAAATAATTAGTTGATACCTAATTCTTTTTTAACATCAGCAAGTAGATTATCTCCATCTGCTAAAAGTACTCCAGAACCAACAGAAGAGTCTAATACATAGTTAAAACCTTTAGCTTTTCCAACTTTTTGGATCGCTGCTAGAGTTTTCTCTAAAATTGGTTGAGATAACTCGTATTGTTTTTTCTGTAAGTCTTGTTCAGCTGTTTGACGGAACTGTTGAATTCTTTGTTGTAAATTTTCTATTTCAACAGCACGCTCTTCATTTGTAGCATCTCCAACAGTAGCTGCTTCAGATTGATATTTTTGAATTTTTGTTTGATATTCAGTCATCATCGTGGTGAAGTTCTTATCGTAATCTTCTCCTAATTTTTTTAGTTGAGCTTCTGCAGCTTTCATTGCAGGTAGTTCACTCATTAAAACTTGAACATCAATGTGAGCTACTTTAGATTGAGCCATCACAGCTGTAGTACCTACGCCGAAAAACATTACAGCTGCAATTAATAACGATTTCATTTTTTTCATTGTTACTCGATTTTTTGATTTATTATCTATAATTATTATTCAATTAATTTTTCTGTTCTTTTTCTTGCTTTGCTTTTTCTATTTGATCCTTTCTATCTTGGATCTCTTTGGCAATGCGCTCTTTACGTTGTTGGGCCTCTTCCAAGGCTTTTTGTTTTCTTTGTTCGTTTTGAATACGAACTTGTTCTATTTCTTTATTTCGACGTTCGATAGCTTCTTCGCGTTTTATTCTTGCAGCTTCTTGTCTTTTTTCTAAATCTATTCTACGTTGCTCGCGCAAGGCTTCATAATCTAGAGTTTGTTTGTTTTTTTGACGTTCTAAGTTGAGTTCAATACGTTTTTGACGTTCTTCCTCAATTAGCTTGTCTCGCTCTTGTTTTTGCCTTTGTATTTCGGCTTTTTGATCTTCAATAAGCTGTTTTCTTTCCTCAAGTGCTTTTTGTTTGGCTAGTGCTGACTTTTCTCTTTGCAGTTCAAGTTCTTTTTGTTTTTCTTGATACATTTTCTCTTGTTCTGCAATTTTAGCAAGTCTAGCTTGTTCTAACTCTTTAGCCTTGGCTTCTCTTTGCTTATTAAGCTCCTCTTGTTTTGCAAGTGCGGCTTGTTGTTGTTGGAACTTAGGATCGTTTGCCTGTTCAGCTTTACGTTGTTTTTCTTGTTGACGTAACAAACGGTCTGCCTCGGCTTTTCTTCTTTGTTGTTCCTCTCTTCGAGATTGACGAAGTGCCATTTGGTCTTCCTCTTTCTCTTCTTGTTCTAAGGCAGCAACTTGCGTTTTTGTCATGTTTTGTTTGCGCCTAGCACTTGCCATTCGCTTTAAAACCAACTCGCTTATATCATGCCTTTTGGTAGCTAAAACCATTGTAGACTCGGTGTTCTTGTCTAAAACATAATCAAATTTTCTAGCCTCAGAAATATCTTCAATAATAGAAAAAACTTGATCTTGTATTGGCTTAGACAACATTACTTTTTGGGTAATTAAGTCTCCTTTGGCTCCAAATCTTTTCTGTTGATATTCGTATAACTCTTGTTCTAGTATAGAAATTTCTTCTTCTTTTTCTAATATTAGCTCACGAGTTAGTAAGATTCGTTCAGCTGCCAAATCATCTTTCAAAGACTGGATTTGCATTTTTTTAGCATCCGCTTCCGCCTTCCAAGATTCTGCTCTAGAATCAATGGCCGCAGTAGCTTCTATATATTCTGGGGTTTTACCCAGAATATACTCCATGTCTATATACGCAACTCTTGCACTCCCGCCTTGAGCTAGTACAAAGTTGAAAGATAATGTAAATATACAAATTATAGAAGCTAAAACAACTCTCATTTTAATCGAATTTAAGTATTATCTACATTAAAACGATTGACCAAGTATAAAGTGTGTTTGCCATCCACTCTTACGTGTTTCCCCTGGAACAGGATCAAATCCATAACCAAAGTCAATACCTAATAGACCAAACATTGGCATAAATACGCGTACTCCTAGACCAGCTGAGCGTTTAAGTTCAAAAGGCTGATAGTTTCTAAAGGTATCGTAAGCATTCCCTGCCTCTGCAAAAGACAACACATAAACTGATGCACTCGGTTTTAATGTAATTGGATATCTTAACTCTAACGTAAATTTGTTATAAATAGTACCTCCAATTTGTTCTCCTCTACTATTTATTGGCGTAAGGGTTTGGTTTTGGTAACCTCTTAATTGGATTACTTCACGACCATCTAGTGAGAAGTTCGCAAGTCCATCACCTCCAAGGTAGAATCTTTCAAAAGGTACAATACCTCTGTGTTGGTTATAAGCTCCCATATATCCAAACTCACCAACTGTTCTAAGTACTAGTTTACCTGCAAGGGTTGTGTACCAGTCTGCTTTGAATTTTAATTTATAGTACTCTAACCAGTTAAATCTTTTTTGGTCAATTTTACTTTGATCAGGTGCCGCATCTTGCCATTTAGAAACTGCTTGTCCTTTATCGTTAATATAGGTACCGGCTGCTAAAGGTAGTCCTGTTGATGGATCTATGGCGCCTTCTTTTGCCGTTAGCTTATATTGTTTTTCATTATGTAGATTTTGGTAGTCTACTTTGTTAAATAAAGAGTACGGGGGTGTGAACTTTCCACTAATACTAAAAAACGAACCAAAAGTAGGGAAGATCGGATCAATACCACGATTATCTCTTCTTAATTCAATTTGGTAGGCTAAGTTTTTAGATTCTCCGTCTCCGAAAGTAAATAGACCTGTATTATAGTTTTTCATGTCATAGTACTGAAAACTTAGGGTATGCGATAATACAAAATAGTCATCAGGTACATTTAATTGTTTGGCTAAACCAAAGGATAAAGTTGTGATGTTAAACCCTCTACTTCTATCGGTTGTACGTGTATAGTAATCATACATGTTTTGCTGGCTATAGGCAACTGTTCCAAAGAAACTAATTGGTTTTTTACCTCCAAACCATGGTTCGGTAAAACTTAAACTATAGGTCTGGTAGTAACTACTTCCTTGTAAACGAAGTGCTAATGATTGACCATCACCCATAGGGAAAGGTTTGTATGCTTTTTTATTAAAGATATTTCGTAAAGAGAAGTTGTTAAATGAAAGACCTAAGGTTCCTATAAAACCACCGCCTCCATATCCACCTTGAAGCTCTACTTGACTTGATCCTTTTTCCACTACTTGCCAATCTACATCAACTGTACCAGCGTTAGGATCTGCATTTAAAATATCCGGAACGATCGCCTGGGCATCAAAGATTTGTAGTGCTCCTAATCGACGCATTGTTTCCATAACTTGTGCTTTACTCCAAGTCTCGCCTGGTCTGGTACGCAATTCTCGGTGTATTACTCGGTCGTGGGTTGTTTTGTTTCCACTTACTGTAATGTTGTTAAACTTAGCGATAGGTCCTTCTGTAATTCGGATTTCAAAGTCTATTGTATCGTTTGCAGTTTTAACCTCCACAGGGCGAATTTGAGAGAAAAGATATCCGTTGTTTTGATACTGGTTAGTAAGATCAAATGCATCTGGATTTTTTTGATCTTGTACACGCTTATCTAATAAGACACCATTATATACATCACCTTTTTCGATTCCTAAAATACGATTTAAATACGCATTGTTATAAACTGTATTTCCAATAAAGCGTATATCTCCGAAATAGTATTTGTTTCCCTCTTGAACATCAATGTTAATAGCTACGGTGTTTGTGGCCGGATCATAAGCCGTAGTATCGGCTATAATACGGGCATCACGGAATCCATTTTCTTTATATTTCTCAATAAGGTTCTGTAAATCTTCTTCATATTTAGCAGAAATATATTTTGATGGTTTAAATAAACGCAAAGGATTCCAAGGACTACGTTGTTTTGTGTCCTTCATTGCTTTTTTAAGTTTTTTATTGGAAAGTTTTTCATTGCCATTAAAGTCGATCTTGGAGATGCGGACTTTTTTGCCTTTATCTATACCAATAACTAAATCAACTTTTCTTCCTAATGTATCAGTAGGAACAGTTTGAAGGGTAACTTTTGTATTGTAAAAACCATCTTTCTTATACTTATTTAGTAAAAAGTATTTCGTGGTAGAAAGGAAATTCTCATTCACAATTTGCCCCTTTGTAAGCTTAGCCTCTTTTATAAGAGCCTCCGATTTTGTTTTCTTATATCCTTTAATATCGATATTGTCTAAACGAGGTAGCTCATTTAAACTTAACTCTAGATTAATTGTATCATTAACAACCGATGTTTCATAGATGTTGATATCTGTAAAGAAATTTAAATTCCATAGCTTTTTCAAGGCATCCGAAATTTCTTCTCCAGGTACTGCTATTTGCTGTCCTTTGGTAAGGCCAGTAAAGGTTATAACGGTTTGTGGGTTATAATTAAATTTTCCAGACACTTTGATGTCTCCAATGGTGTAGATTTTTGGAGCCTCAAAAGAAGGAATGTTAATACTGTCTTGCGCTTGTGCGTTTTTGCAGAAAAATCCTGCAGCTAACAGTGCAAAAAGTGTTGTACCTTTTTGAAACATTATTTTCGTTTTTTATTAAAGTTGTTCACTAGTTTTTCCAAATCTTCTTTCTCTATTTTGATAAGTTAGAAGGGCCTTATAAAATTCCTGTTCGCAAAAGTCTGGCCATAGTACTTCTGTGAAATATAGCTCGGCATATGCTATTTGCCAAAGCATAAAATTACTTATTCTTTGTTCACCGCTTGTTCTAATTAAAAGATCAACTTCGGGCAAGTCATGCGTGTAAAGATGCTCATTTATAATCGATTCGTCAATATCGGTTACAGAAATTAAGTTATTTTTAACTTTATTTGATATATTTTGTATTGCTTGGATTATTTCGTTGCGAGAACCGTAACTAAGGGCTAATGTAATTGTTAAACCAGTGTTAGATTTTGTGGTTTCCATAACCTGTTTAAGGTTTTTCTGCACCTTAGAAGGTAATAGGTCTATATTTCCCATAGCAGTTAAAACCACATTATTTTGCATAAAAGTGTCTAGTTCTTTTTTTAGAGATCTAACCATAAGATCCATAAGCATATCTATCTCAAATTTAGGTCTTGACCAGTTTTCTGTAGAAAAAGCATATAGAGTTAGAAAGGGTATTTTTAGATCTACGCAAGTCTTAATGGTGGAACGAACCGACTTTACGCCATTCTCGTGTCCAATTGTTCGTAAGAAACCTTGCTTTTTAGCCCACCTACCGTTCCCATCCATTATAATGGCAACATGTTGTGGTAATTTGTTTAAGTCTAGTTGATGTTCTAAATTCATTTAATCTGCGCAATAACATGGGTTTTTCCCAAATGTATAACTTAAAGAGATACCGCTGTAGAAAAACCAATCGTTTTGGTTTTTACCAAAACTATATGGTTGTTTATTTTCTTGAGAAGGATGGCTACCATCTAAATTATTAGTAAATGTGTAATTGGCCATCACCTCTGCATTGATGTTTAATTGTGGAGTTAATCTAAACTTTAATCCCAGAGCAAAAGGCACTGTTACCGAGTTTTTCTTATCTCCTTTAACCAAATCTACTCGATTGGATGCCAATAGGCCATCCTCTGGTTCGTCTGGTTTGAAATATAAATCCGTGTATCGGATAGCCGAAATTCCAAAATACACATACGGTGTTAAACCAAAACTCTCTTGATGTAAATCAAACTCAAAAAAGTTAAACTCTAATCCCAGAGCCAACTGCTGTATGGTATTATCAAATTTTAGGCCTCGTTGTTTCCTGCCTGGCGCATCCGATTTAGCATCATCTCCACTTATTTTAGTTTGTGTAAAACTAATTCGGTAGGAATGACGCGGACTTTTATTTAATCTATAGAATAAAGAAAAACCTGCATCTTTAGGATTAATAAATTGACTGCTTCCAATATCTCCTACATAGTTTCCAGCTCCTACTCCTAGACCAACTTCATGAATTTGCCCATAGGCAATTGACATGCTAAAGATCAATAAAAAAGACAATAGGATTTTATTCATTCTGTTAAAATAATTTACAAATATAGCAATATAGGAAAACAAATAAACATTTATTTTCACAAGTAATATTTACTTTTGTTCTGTTATAACTCTTAGAAGCTTGTTTTATTATAGAAAAATCTTTTTTTAATGCAATAGACTAATTTCTTTTATCTTCTCCCCAAAGTAGTTTTGTGCGTAAGGTTTTGATAAAGCTTTGATCTTGGAATTCCACAAGGTCTATTGTAAAAGGAGCTTTTGAAATGGTTAATTCAGTTTCGTTGTCAATTGCCTTTGTTGTTGTATCTAATGAAACTAAGAATTGGTTCTCGCGACTACTTACTTTTAATTTTATTTTTAAATTATCTGGAATAACAAGTGGTCTAACATTTAAGTTGTGAGGCGCCAGTGGAGTTATTACAAAACAGTTTGTTTCTGGCTCAATAATAGGTCCGCCACAACTCAAAGAATAGCCTGTAGAACCAGAGGGAGTTGATATAATTAGTCCATCTGCCCAGTAGGTGGCTAAGTATTCGTGATCTAAATACGTGTCAACAGTTATCATCGAAGTGGTGTTTTTGCGTGAAACAGTTACCTCGTTTAGAGCATAACGTATATCAAAGTCGTTATTTTTCTCAGGATTACACTGTAGACTTAATAAAGAGCGTTTTGATAAGGTATAATTTTTTGTAAATAGATGAGGTAAAAGAGTTTCTATATCGTCTTGTTGTACGTTGGCTAAAAAACCAAGTCTACCTGCGTTGATTCCTACAATTGGAATATTCATACTTTTAATAAAGTTTGCCGCCCTTAACATGGTTCCATCGCCTCCAATGCTAATAAAAAAATCAGTGTCATTATCCAAAGGTGTGTCCTCTCCAAAGGTTTGGTAATCTAAGGATAATAGATTGTTTTGTTTTAGTAGGTTATAAAAATGATCTTCAAAAATAATTTGAGTTTGGTAGCCTTTAAAAACGTTTAATAAACGAAGTATAATGTTTTGGACTATAGGCTTACTAGTTTGTCCGTATATTGCAACCTTCATATTAGATATCTAGGTATTTGTTTAAATATTGTGATCTTTGCTTTAAGTCATTTAAATAAGTGTCTTCCTTGTGGTGAGAAAGAATTTCAAATCCATGTCTTCTAAGATCATCTAAGATTGTTTTTGTATTTTGTTTGTTTTTCTTTATCAATATCTGTATTTGTCCATTATTTTGTTCAAGTAACACAATGCCATAAATTTTAGCATTGTTACTCTCGATAATTTGACTAATTAGGGAAATGCTATAATCTTCCACCTTTTGAGATACTATTAAACTAATTCCTGGCTGTTCGATAAAAATGGTTTTTGACCAAAAATTAAGTAGCGATTCTTTTTTTAAAATTCCTGTTAAACAACGGTTTTTATCTACAACGGGTAATACATTTGTGTCGTTATAGGTAAATAAGTCGTATATTTCAAAAATGTTCAGTACAGTATCTTCTTCGATGCAAAAGTACTCTAAATTGTAGATAATATCGTTAGATAATTGCTCCGATTCTTGGTTTTCGAAATCCTCTGCCAGTAGACTTCCTAAAAACTCTTCGTTTTGATTTACAAATGGTAAATGGGAAAGGGAATTGTCTAGGATGTATTCTCTACATTGTTTTACTGTACTATTACTGGAAAAATGTGCAACAGACTCAATTAAACTGGGTTGAAACTCAAACATATCGACTTGGATTTATACGTGTTGCAAAATAATCAAAATTTAATCAATAGAGGTTAATTATACTTTGTATTTTTGTATTTAAATATTCTAAATTATGACTAAGTTATCTGTAAATATTAATAAAATAGCTACTCTGAGAAATTCTAGAGGAGGTGATGTTCCCAATTTATTACAAGTAGCCAAAGATGTTCAAAAGTTTGGAGCTCAAGGAGTGACTATTCATCCACGTCCAGATGAACGACATATTCGTTATCAAGACGCTCGAGATCTTGTTCAGGTGGTACATACTGAATACAATATCGAAGGAAATCCAATGGATAATTTTTTAAATTTGGTTTTTCAGTGCAAACCCACCCAAGTTACCTTGGTTCCCGATGCAGTTGATCAATTAACCAGTAATGCAGGATGGGATACTTTAAAGCATAAAGATTTTTTAACCGATGTAATTAAGGAGTGTAAATTAAAGGGAATTCGTACCTCTATCTTTGTAGATCCTGAATTAGCTTTTATCGAAGGAGCTAAGATAGTCGGGGCGGATCGTATTGAATTATATACCGAAGAATTTGCCCTTGGATATGGTAGGGGAGATTTAAAGGCAATAGATCCTTATATAGAAGCTGCGAAATTGGCTACCGAGTTGGATTTAGGGATCAATGCTGGTCATGACTTAAGTTTAGATAATATTGCTTTTTTCAAACAAAATATTCCTAATTTATTAGAGGTGTCCATAGGTCACGCATTAATTAGTGAATCTTTATACTTAGGATTGGAAAATGTAGTGAACATGTATATTAGAAAATTACAATAATGCAGGAGATTTTATATTCAAATATTGAGGGGACAAAAGGCACTCCAATGTTAGTGATTCATGGGTATTTGGGAATGTCTGATAATTGGAAGAGTTTTGCAAAGCATATAAGTGAACTTGGGTATCAAGTGCATGTATTAGATCTTAGGAATCATGGACGAAGTTTTCATAGCCAACAGTGGTCATATCAAGTAATGGTTCAAGATGTAATCAATTATATGGATTACCATAATCTACAAAAAGCCATTGTTTTAGGACACTCCATGGGGGGAAAGGTAGCTATGAACTTGGCCACACAGCACCCTTTACGTGTAGAGAAACTTATAGTAGCTGATATTTCGCCAAGGGAGTATGCGCCTCATCATCAAGATATTTTTCAAGCTTTAGATGCAGTAGATTTTTCGCTAAAGCCTAGTAGAGCTGAAGTAGATAAAATTATTAGTCATTATATAAGTGATCAGGCAACTAAATTATTTTTATTAAAGAGTTTGTATTGGGTTGAGCCAGGTCAACTTGGTTTTCGATTTAATAAAGAGGTTTTTAATGATAATCCACAAGTTGTCGGAGAGGCACTTGATAAGCAAGCTACCTATGATGGACCTACTTTGTTTATTCGTGGGCAGGAATCGAATTATATTTTAGAAAAAGATTGGGAGTTAATTCAAAAGCACTTCTCTAATGTAATTCTACGTACAATTCCAAATGCGGGTCATTGGTTACATGCGCAAAATCCAGAATTATTTTTTAAAATAGTGAATGAATTTTTGCAAGGAGCAAATTAAAATTATAAATTAAGAATTATTGATTTAATTCCTAAAAAAGATAGTGAAAAAAGCTATTTACCTTTGCGTAAGTAGCTTTTTTTTGTTTTAATGCTGGATTTGTTTTTAGTATTCATTTTAATCTCATAGTGCGATAATGATACTTTTTAGCTAAAAACTATGTTGTTTATTAAGGCTTATGTGGGTTATTGGTTTTCGAATCTTAATTTTTTAAGAAATAAGTCTTTGGTTTTAAGATATTTTAAGTTTGTGTTGTTTTTAGTTATTTTATCATATTTAGAAAAAGTCAATTATTATGCATGCATAGTATGTGTATTTAATGAAAATAATGTATTTCTTTATTTTTTAATGTTAAAATAAGAATTAAAAATTTGTAAAATTATTGTAATCATTTATATTTGAATAATGACGAATTTTAAATAAAAAACGATTATGATTAGAAAATTAATATCATTGTCCCTTTTGTCCTTAATATCTTATTCCGCTTTTGCAGGGGGGTATCGTGTAAGTATGCAAGGAAATAAGCAACTTGCTATGGGACACACAGGGGTAGCTGTGATTAGTGGAGCTGAGACTTTGTTTTTCAACCCAGCAGCTTCGGTTTTTTTAGAAGATACGTGGAGTTTTTCAGCTGGTATCACTTATTTAGTGGCCGATACAAAATTTGAAAATAAAACTTACGATTGGAAAGATGAGACGCGTAATCCAGGTACTCCAATGTATGCTTATGCTGCTTATAAAGCTACAGATTGGATGACCCTTGGATTGGCTATTTACACTCCTTATGGAAGTAAAGTGGAATGGGATCATGGATGGCAAGGAGCTCACCTTGTTAATAATATCGATTTAAAGTCATTTTATATTCAGCCAACTGTGGCCATTAAAGTTAGTGAGCGCTTTAGTTTTGCCGGGGGGCCTATTTTTGTTAGTGGGGGCGTAACCTTTAATAGAAACGTATCTCGTAGTTTAACTAATGAACAAGGTGATTATACAAACGTGACGGTAAAGTCTCACAATGTTACCGCCTGGGGATGGACCGCGGGGTATCTCTTAAATGTGGATGATCATCTACGTATAGGTATGAACTATCGTTCGGAGATCATTATGAAGGCCAAAAATGGGACGGCGCAATTTCATGATGTTCCAGCATTTGGTCAAGCTTTATTTAAAGATGGTAAAATTACCGCTCAAATGCCTTTACCTGCAGAGTTAACAGTGGGAGCTTCTTATGAGTGGGGGAAATGGTTGTTTGCCTTTGATTATAACAGAACTTTTTGGCATGTTTACGATGCTTTAGTTATTGATTTTGTGGATAGTCCTGCTATTGGAACTTCTGTGAATCCTAGAAATTATAAAGACTCTAGTACTTATCGTCTTGGAGGACAATATACTTTTAATGATCAGTGGAGTGTTAGGGCTGGTTGGTATTATGACCAAAGTCCAGTACAAGATGGTTATTTTGCTCCTGAAACCCCTAGAAATGATTCTCGTGCATACACTGGAGGTTTCACCTATAAGTTCAAAAATGGAATTGGTATTGATGTAGCAGCTTCGTTCCTAGACTTTAGTTCAACTAAAAATTCTTATGATTATTACCAAGAGGATGGTAATTACGTTTCTTTTGGAGGTACTTATAAAAGCGCGGTAACAAGCGGAAGTATCGGTATTAGCTATAGTTTTTAACATCGAAAAAGAAAAATTATGAAAAAAAGATATTTATTACTTTTACCAGCCTTGGCTATTATGACAAGTTGTGAGCCGGATATAAAAGATGGAATTGATTCCCATACCTATTATGCTGGAGAGGCGGATTTCTCTACCTATGTTGCTGTAGGTAATAGCTTAACGGCTGGTTACATGGATGGGACCGTTTTTAAAAGCGGGCAGAAGTACTCTTTTCCTAGTATTTTAGCAGAAAAATTTCAAGTAGTGGGTGGGGGAGAATTTACTCAACCATCTTTTGAGGATGATGTGAACAATGTTGGGGGATTACTCTTAGGAGGCAATGAGATAGCTCCAACTCGTTTAATTATGAATATGCAAACAAGTTCTCCTGAGAACATTAAGGGAACTATTACCATTGAGGTTTCTAATCAGCAAAAAAAGGCTTATCATAATGCTGGGGTGCCTGGAGCAAAGAGCTTCCATCTTTTAGCACCAGGTTATGGATCGTTGGCTGGAGTAGCCAATGGAACTGCTAATCCTTATTTTGTACGAACAGCAACCAGCGAGCAGGTTTCTGTTTTAGAGGATGCACTTAGTTTAAACCCAACATTTTTTACCAATTGGATTGGTTCAAATGATGTGTTAGCTTATGCTACAAGTGGGGGTGAAGGAGTAGATCAAAATGAAGTTAACGGTTATGATCCTGCATTATATGGTGGTAACGACATTACTCATGTAGCTGTTTTTGCTAGTGTATATGAGACAATGACCGAGCTTTTAACAAAGAATGGGGCAAAAGGTGTGGTTGCAACAATTCCAGATGTAACTGCAATTCCTTATTTCACAACGGTGCCTTATAATCCATTAACACCAGAATTAATAGGGAAGGAAAAAATACCGACTTTAAATACTTTTGTAGGAATGCTTAAACAGATTTTAGCCCAAGGTGGACAGGCTGATCGTTTAGAGCTTTTCTCGGCAGAGCATTCAAATGCTCTTTTAATTCAAGATAAATCATTGGCTGATATGTCTGGTTTGTTGAAAATAGGATTAAAACAAGTTTCCGATCAGGGACTTTTTCCTTTGACAGATACGGAAATTGCTATGATTAGTACCTTGTTTGCTCAAGCTAGACATGCGACAAATAAAGATTTATTTGTATTAACAAGTAAAGCGGCCATAGGAGTGCCAGTTGGTAATACGGGTAATCCTGCTTTGGATGCGCTTCTTGTAAGTGGAGTTACTTATCCGCTTAATGATTCTTATGTGTTAACTCCACCAGAGCAACTTAAAATCAAAACAGCAACAGATAACTTTAATGCTATTATAAAAACTACTGCAGCTAAATACGGCTTAGCAGTAGCTGATATGAACGCAATTTTAAATCAGGCTGTCAGTGGTCTTAGAGTAGAGGATGGTCAGATTTATACAGCTGATTATTTTCAAGGCATGGGCAATTTAAATACAGTAATGTTTTCTTTAGATGGAGTACATTTAAACCCTAGAGGATATGCTTTTATCTCCTCGGAAATCATAAAGGTAATCAATCAGCATTTTAAAGCGAATATTCCACTTGTAAATCCAGCCACATATCCGGGGCCTACTTTATTGCCTAGTAATTAAAAAATAACTAAATTTATAAAAAAAAGTTATGGGATTAATTATTAGATTATTAATAACGACTGCTATTGTAATGTTTTTATGTTGGTTATTACCAGGAGTAGAAGTACAGGGTTGGACCTCTGCATTATGGGTAGCGGTGGTATTGGGATTATTGAATTCGTTTTTAAGACCTGTTTTAATTTTTCTAACTCTACCGGCAACTTTAATTACTATGGGATTGTTTCTTTTAGTTATTAATGCGGTAATAATTTTAATTTGTGAATATTTTGTTAGTGGTTTTCATGTGGATGGATTCTGGTACGCGGTTTTATTTAGTATCGTTTTGACCTTTTGTCAATCACTTGTCAATGGGTTTATTCAAAAAGACAGCCTAGAAAACCAATAAAAAAATTAGGGATTGAAATACAATCACTTAAAAACTTGGATGGGTTGTAAAAATAATTTATTTTTGCAACCCAAATTTATTATGTAAATACATCAAAAAATGAATATTACAAGAAATAATGTAGATGCTCTAAATGCAATCGTAACTATTGAGCTTGCAAAGGAAGATTACCAAGGTAATGTTGATAATGTTTTAGCTAATTACAAAAAGAACGCAAACGTTCCAGGATTTAGAAAAGGTGCTGTACCGATGAGTTTAATTGAAAAACAATACGGGAAAGCAGTTTTATTTGAAGAGGTAAACAAAATTTTGCAAGAAAAATTAAACAATTACCTTGTTGAGGAGAAAATCGATATTTTAGGAAACCCACTTCCAGTTGCAAACGATCAGTTTGATTGGGATGCTGATGTATTAAAATTTGATTTCGAATTAGGTTTAACACCTGAATTTACTGTTGATTTAGAAGCAAAAAAAGGTGTTACTAAATTCACAGTTGTTGCTGATGAGCCAATGCTTGATGAACAAGTAGAGTATATTCAAAAGCAGTATGGAAAATTAGTTTCTAAAGAAGCAGTAGAGGAAAGCTCTGATTTATTAGTTACTGTTACAAATGAGGAAGCAGGAATTAATCACGAGGCAAAAATTGCAGTTACTGATTTTAGAACAAAAACAAATCAAAAGAAATTCTTAAATAAAAAAGTAGGTGATCAAATCACTGTTGCTACAAAAGGATTATTTGATGACGAGCACAAGTTAATGAACTTTACAGGTTTAGATCACGATGCTGTTCATGGATTAGAAGTTGATGTAGTTGTTACTATCAAAGAAATTAATGAAACAGAAAATGCAGAATTAAACCAAGAGTTATTCGATAAATTATTTGGAGAAGGAGTTGTAACTTCTGTGGAGCAATTAAAAGAAAAAATTAAAGAGGACGCAGAAAAGCAATTCAAAACTCAAGCAGATCAAAAATTCATGAGCGATGTTTATGAAAACTTAGTAGAAACTACTTCTTTTGATTTACCTGCAGAGTTTTTGAAAAAATGGTTACAAACTGCTGGTGAAACTGCAATGACTCCAGAGCAAGCAGAAATAGAATATAACGGTAGTGAAAAAGGTTTGCGTTTTCAATTAATTGAAGGAAAATTGATGTCTCAGTTTGACTTACAATTAGATTTCGAAGAAATTAAACAGCACACAGTTAAATTAATTAAAGATCAGTTAGCACAATTCGGACAAGCTGAACCAGATGAAAAAACTGTTGAGGATATTGTTGCTAGAGTTATGTCTAACCAAGAAGAAGTTAAGCGTATTTCTGAACAAGTAATGAATGAAAAAGTTTTAGCTTTATTTAATGAAAAAGTAAAAGCTGATACAAAAGAAGTTTCTTACAAAGATTTCGTTAAAGAAATGTATGGAGAATAATTTCTCAAGAAAAAAATAAGTATATTTGAGCGTCTTCCTAAAAGGGGGACGCTTATTTTTTAGAACAAAAAAGCAATAGATATATGGACTACGGTAAGGAATTTCAAAAATTTGCTACAAAGCATCATGGTATCAATAGCATGTACTACGATAAGATCGTAAGTAGTATGACGCCTTATATTATTGAAGAAAGACAAATGAATGTGGCTTCAATGGATGTATTTTCTCGTTTAATGATGGATAGAATTATCTTTTTAGGTACGGGAATCGATGATTATGTAGCTAACATTATCCAAGCACAATTATTGTTTTTGGAGAGTGTAGATAATAATAAAGATATTAGTATTTATATTAATTCTCCTGGAGGAGGAGTTTACGCTGGACTTGGTATTTATGATACAATGCAGTTTATAAAACCTGATGTAGCTACTATTTGTACTGGAATGGCTGCTTCTATGGGAGCTGTACTTTTATGTGCTGGTGCTGCAGGAAAACGTTCTGCTTTACCACATTCACGTGTGATGATCCATCAGCCACTTGGAGGGGCACAGGGACAGGCATCGGATATTGAGATAACAGCGAGAGAAATTTTAAAATTAAAAGACGAATTATACCAAATCATTTCTAAACATTCTGGACAATCAATGGAGAAAGTACATCACGATAGTGATCGTGATTACTGGATGATAGCTCAACAAGCCAAGGAGTATGGAATGATTGATGAGGTATTAATTAGAGAATAAAAAATTTATGGCAAAACAACAGATGAAATGTTCTTTTTGTGGTAGACCCGAATCAGAAACAAATATTTTAATAGCAGGTATAGATGCTCATATTTGTGATCGATGTGTAGAACAAGCCTATGGTATTGTTTTAGAGGATACTTCTTCGGAGCAAGTAGAAAGCTTAGGTAAGGAATTGCTACTTAAAAAACCCATGGAAATACGAGCTTTTTTAGATCAATATGTTATCGGACAAGATCAAACTAAGAAAGTTATGTCTGTTGCGGTTTACAATCACTATAAGCGCTTGTTGCAAGAGTCAAAAGCACAGGAAGATCAAGAGCAGGATATAGAGATTGAGAAAAGTAATGTAATAATGGTAGGGCAAACCGGAACAGGTAAAACCCTAGTGGCTAAAACTATTGCTCGAATGTTAAATGTTCCTTTGGCAATTGTAGATGCTACTGTATTAACCGAAGCGGGTTATGTTGGTGAGGATGTTGAGGGTGTTTTAACTAAATTATTGCAAGCTGCGGATTATGATGTAGAGAAAGCAGAGCGTGGAATTATTTTTATTGATGAAATTGATAAAATAGCACGCAAAAGCGATAATCCTTCTATTACCCGTGATGTATCAGGGGAAGGAGTTCAACAAGCTTTATTAAAACTACTAGAGGGTAGTATAGTTAATGTACCGCCAGAGGGTGGAAGAAAGCATCCTAATCAAAAATTTATTGAGGTTAATACAAAAAATATTTTATTTGTAGCAGGTGGGGCTTTTGATGGTATTGAAAGAATTATTTCAAAACGTCTAAATTTTCAAGCTGTAGGATATAGCTCCCTTAAAGATGCGGATCAAGTGGATCGTGCCAATTTGATGCAGTACATTATACCAAGAGATATTAAAGAATTTGGATTAATTCCAGAAATAATAGGTAGGTTACCTGTATTAACTCATATGGATCCTTTAGATCGCAGTGCTTTAAGAGCTATTTTAACCGAACCTAAGAATGCTTTAATTAAGCAATATGAGAAGCTTTTTGCAATGGATAATATAACTTTGGAGGTTATGCCAGAGGCTTTAGATTTTATTGTAGAAAAAGCCTTGGAATATAAGTTAGGAGCTAGAGGATTGCGTTCTTTATGTGAAGCTATTTTAACCGATGCAATGTATGAGTTACCAAGTAAACCTGAAATTACTAGTTTAGTGGTAGATTGTGCTTATGCA
The DNA here is from genome assembly GCF_054871605.1 of Myroides sp. LJL119. Lineage (NCBI taxonomy): Bacteria > Pseudomonadati > Bacteroidota > Flavobacteriia > Flavobacteriales > Flavobacteriaceae > Myroides > Myroides sp. LJL119. The sequence continues at coordinate 83,841 of NZ_JBTXLO010000001.1, read as the reverse complement.
CAACAAAAGTTAAATAAAAACCTGTTACAGCGTTTAGAAGCTGCAGCTTCTTAAATAATTAAAAAAAGAAAATAGGACTGATTCCAAAAAGTTGGATGAAGTTTTACAATCTTTGTATAATAATGAGCTCGGTATTTTATATCGGGCTCATTGTATTTAAATTACCGCGTATTGGCTATTTGTTATAATATTTAATGAACAGTTGTCTTTTTACTCTGGGGCAAATTCCTATTTAAACATCTCTTTTTTTTTTATTAGTATTTTTTTAAAAGCTATGTATAATTCAAGGACGGAGCTTCATTTTGCAAAAAATAAAGGTAGATAATAAAACCAATAGATTCGAATCGGTGATTTTGTAATTTTTAATAAAAAAAGGGAGAAGTATAAAACTTCTCCCTTTGTACTCGGAGCGGGAATTGAACCCGCACGAACATTACTGTTCACTGGATTTTAAGTCCAGCGTGTCTACCAATTCCACCACCCGAGCTTAACGCGGCTTTCCTTGTGGATTGCGAGTGCAAATATAGGATAAAATATATTTCTGACAATAAACTTTTTAAAAGTTTTTTAGATAAATAGCAAGAATGTTGATTTGTAAACACTTACAAATAATTATTTTAAGTATGTTGAAGTCTCAAGTCAATATCTAGTAAAAACTAGGGATTCTTTGGATATAAAAATCGCTATTTTTCTCAAATAGTCTCGATTATATATACTTTTAAACTAGTAGTAAACTACTTTTATTACATAACAAAATAAATAAAAAAAGGGAGAAGTATTAACTTCTCCCTTTTGTACTCGGAGCGGGAATTGAACCCGCACGAACATTACTGTTCACTGGATTTTAAGTCCAGCGTGTCTACCAATTCCACCACCCGAGCTTATCGTGGCTTTCCTTGTGGATTGCGAGTGCAAATATAGGTTAAAAACTTGTTTTTGCAATAAACAGAGAAGGATTTTTTAATCTTTTTTCAAAGTTTTTTTTATCATATTGAAATGTAGTTATTTAGGATTTAAAAGAGGAAGCGAAAGATCTGTAAATTCAGATTTACGCTAAGTACTTTATTAAAGTTTGATGATAATTAGAATTCTAAAGTCTTTGAATTTGGGTATATCTATAGATAATTGGTAGAATATTTTTGTTGTACTGTTTTGTCTTCATACAAGTTTTGTTGTCTTGTGTTTTTTTCTTGATATCGGGTATCTATTTTATGTATTTCTGGATTTGATAAAGCAAACCTTTTCGCAATGCTTTTTTTCAGGTTAGAAGAACAACAGAGTTTATTTTATGCTATTATTTTGTTTTCTAAGGCTTAGATTTGACTATTATTTATTTTGTTCCTTTTTACTTTGAGTCTTATCGTCTTGGAGCTCGTATTTTTTTGTTGGTTTACTATTTAGCTGTTTTTAAAATATAACTAGGTTTATCTTTTAGGTTGAATTTACATACAAGTAAGGTCGTTTTTTTTTATAGTTTGTTTAAAGGTTTTGGTGTTATTTTTTATGCATTAAATAATCCGCTACAGCTTGATAGGCGGGCAATGAAGTTGGATCGTTTGCTTTATTGGCAGCAATGGGGTGCGAGGCTAATCTAACAATAACCATTTGGGCTGTAGGATCAATATATATGGCTTGACCATGTACGCCTCTTGCCGTAAAGGCCCTGTTCTTATTTTCTGTTATCCACCACATATTTCTGTAGGACCATCCTTTTAACTGATGGTTCTCCGATTTTGCGAAAGCTTGTTTATTACCTCCTTTTTCAATATCTAATATAGCTTGTTTTGGAATGATTTGCCTATGATCGAATTGTCCTTGATTACGTATTAATTCACCAAATCTTGCTAGATCTCTTAAACCAGCATTTAAGCCTCCTCCTGCAAAGGCTATACCAAGGGCGTCAACTTGATAATATGCGTCTTGTTCAGCGCCAATTTTAGACCATATAAGCTCACTTAGTAATGTTGGTATAGATTTATTTGTACTACGAGAAATAATCCATCCTAAAGCATCAGAGTTAACAGTTTTGTATCCAAATATTTCTCCGTGATTTCCTTGTTTTTTAATTGTCTCTAGAAATTGGTAATAACCTACGGGACCTTGGTGTGTTTTAGGATTTATAAGATGGCTACCTGCTTGTGAGAATTTCCATACATCTGCATTTGGATCTGAATAATCTTCACTGTACTTTAAAGCAGTTGTCATATCCATTATTTGTCTAATTGTAGCATCTGCAAAAGCTGAGTTTTTAAGTTCAGGAACATAATAAGATGCTGTTTTTTGCGGATCTAATATTCCTTGTGCAACTAAAATACTAGCAAGGGTACCGGTGAAGCTTTTGGTTAAAGACATAGTGGCATGCACATTTTGTGGTGTAAAATCCGATAGGTAGCGTTCATATACTACTTTGCCTTTGTGTAGAATTATGATTCCGTCCGTATAGTTTGCCCATAAAGATTCTTCCCAGCTCATGGTTTGATGAGTATTTGTCACTGTAAATGTAATCTTATCTATATTGGAGTCTAATTCATATGGAAAGTCAATGGGAGCTTCTAAGCCTTGTGAAACATTTTTAGTGGGTAAGAATTCACGCATATGCATAACACTATAGCGCAAAGCGGGGAACTCAAAAAAGGAACCATCCTGAGCACTTAATACTCTATCTTTCTTTGGTGGAAATCCTTGCATCCAACCAAATTTTTCAGGTTCACTTTGCTTTGCGGTTAAAAATTCTGTGTCTTGGGCTTGTAAGGCTCCAGTGGATAATAATGCCGATAAAAGTAAGGTAGTGTTCTTTTTTGTTGTCATAGTTAATTTTTACAGGTAAGATGGTATGTCTTTGATTGATATAGGTAAATAGATTTTTGGGAATAAGCTTAGACCTAAAGTTACTATAAAAATAATAGGATATTGTTTTTTACGCTATAAGATTTTCTAAAATAAAAAAGGGAGAAGTTTTAAACTTCTCCCTTTGTACTCGGAGCGGGAATTGAACCCGCACGAACATTACTGTTCACTGGATTTTAAGTCCAGCGTGTCTACCAATTCCACCACCCGAGCTTATCGTGGCTTTCCTTGTGGATTGCGAGTGCAAATATAGGTAAAAAATAAAAATAGGCAAGATTTATTTTTTTTAAACAGCTATTAATTTTCGTCTTTCTTTTTAGATGCGTAATTATCAATATAATAGATATAACCCAGTAGAGTAATTATTTTAAAAAAAGTAAGTTAAAGGTCTTCTGATACGGGAAAATCAGAAAAAACATCATGAGAGAAGTCTAGAATTTCAGCTTGATGGAAGTTTTTATGAATTTCATCAATAGCATTTTCAAATCGAGTTGAGGTATTAAACTTTCTTGATGTTGCGTATGTTTGTTGATCTAAAAGTATTTTAAAATAAAACTTTCCACTTACTGTTTTATAGCGTGAGATAGTTAATAAAGAAAAGTTTTTTTGTAAGAAATCAATAGTAGTATATATATCCTGTTTGTTAGGATATTCAATACTAGTTAACAAAGTACGTCCTCTACGGTGTTCAAAGGTATATTTGTAACTGTCGTTTTCTTTAACACTTATTACAAAAGCGCTCATAATGAAAAATATAATAAATTTTTATGTATTGATTGGTCTAAAATAGGGAAGTTTATTGCAAAAAAAAATCCTAAACTAAAAGTTTAGGATTTTTTGGTACTCGGAGCGGGAATTGAACCCGCACGAACATTACTGTTCACTGGATTTTAAGTCCAGCGTGTCTACCAATTCCACCACCCGAGCAATTGGTCTTGAGCGAAAAACGGGGTTCGAACCCGCGACCTCAACCTTGGCAAGGTTGCGCTCTACCAACTGAGCTATTTTCGCATAATGTTGTTGTTTATGAACTCCGCTTTACTTCTGTATTGCGAGTGCAAATATAGAACGTTTTTTGTTTCTTGCAAACTTTTACAATGAAAAAAAATGAACTTTTTTGTAAGTTATTGATTTGCAGGTATTGTATTGTTGAAAAAAAAACAACTTTTTTTTGCATGCCGTTTGATTTGGCTAAACGGCATGCTGTTTTTGTATGCTTAAGAAATCTTTTTTTGGATTTCATTTAATTTCATCAGAGCTTCCACAGGTGTTAAAGTATTTATATCAATATCTAAGATATCTTTTTTTAACTGTTCTAATAAAGGATCATCCATATTAAAAAAGCTTAGTTGGATATCTTTCTCAATTGGCTTTAAGGTAATTTGCTGTTCCGGGGCTACTTTGCTTTCCAATTGCTTTAACATTTTTTGGGCATTTTCGATTACTTGAATTGGCATTCCTGCCATTTTAGCTACGTGAATACCAAAGCTATGTGCGCTACCTCCAGGAACTAATTTTCTAATAAAAAGTACAGTATCTTTGAGTTCTTTCACCGATACATTGAAGTTCTTTATACCATCATAATATTTAGACATATCATTTAATTCATGATAATGAGTGGCAAAAAGTGTTTTAGCCTTGGTTTTGTCTTGTGCTATAAATTGTGCTATGGCCCAAGCGATAGATATACCGTCATAAGTACTTGTACCTCGACCTATTTCATCTAGCAATATTAAACTACGGGGAGTTAAATTATTTAAGATTGACGCGGTTTCATTCATCTCCACCATAAATGTTGATTCTCCCATTGAAATATTGTCCGATGCTCCAACTCTGGTAAAAATTTTATCCACAATGCCCATAGTAACCGAGGATGCTGGTACAAAACTACCAATTTGGGCAAGTAAAACGATTAAGGCGGTTTGTCTTAAAATAGCACTTTTTCCAGACATATTTGGACCTGTAATCATTATAATTTGTTGATCTTTATTATCCAAATACACATCGTTTGCTACATAAGGAACATCTAAAGGCAATTGTTTTTCAATAACCGGATGTCTTCCATCTTTTATATCTAAAGTAAAGTCTTCAATTAATTCAGGCTGTATATAGTTATTGGATTTAGCTAGTTGTGCAAAACCAAGTAGGCAATCTAATTGCGCAATGATTTGTGCGTTTTTCTGTACAGGTTCAATATACTGCATGGCCCATAAAACAAATTCCTGATAGATTTTGTTTTCTAATTCTGCTATTTTTTCTTCTGCACCTAAGATTTTGGATTCGTATTGTTTTAATTCCTCTGTAATGTAGCGTTCGGCATTTACCAAAGTTTGTTTTCTAATCCAGGTATCGGGAACTTTATCTCGATGTGTGTTTCGAACCTCGATGTAATAACCAAAAACATTATTAAATGCTACTTTTAAAGAGGTAATGCCTGTTGCTTGTATTTCTCTTTGTTCTAAAGCATCTAAAAAGGTTTTCCCTGATAGGGAAATATTTCTTAATTCATCTAGTTCCGCGTTAACACCGTTTGCTATGGCATTTCCTTTTGTAATGGAAACCGGTGCGTCTTGAAAAAAAGTAGATTCTATTTTATGAATTAATAAATCGCAATCCACAATGTTCTTAGCTATGTGATTCAGCGCTTTATTTTGCGTTTTCAGTGCGTGTTTTTTTAATGGAATAATTGCCTTTAAAGACTCCATTAGAACCACAAGTTCTCTAGGGGATATTTTTGTTGTTGCAACCTTAGAGCTTAAGCGTTCTAAGTCTGAAATTTGTTTGATTTGAGTTTGAAAACTAGTGAGTATTTCAATATTGTTATAAAAATATTCGACTATGTGATGACGTTCTTGTATTGCTTTTTTATCTTTTAAAGGAAGTGCTAGCCACCTTTTTAAAAGTCGTCCTCCCATAGGAGAAATGGTTTTATCTATTACATCTAAAAGTGTAATAGCATTTTGATTTGTACTATGGTAAAGTTCTAAGTTCCTAATGGTAAAGCGATCCATCCATACATAAGAATCTTGTGCGATTGCTTGTATGTTTGCAATATGCTGGATTTTTGTATGTTGGGTTTCTGCCAAGTAATATAAAATAGCACCACTAGCAATTATACCTAAATCTAATTCGGCAATCCCAAAGCCTTGTAAGGAATTTGTTTTAAAGTGAGTGGTTAATGACTCAAATGCATAGTCTTTTTTGAAAATCCAATCCTCTAAAAAAAATAAGTTATATCCTGTACCAAATTGCTCTAAGAATTCCATCTTATACCCTTTTTGGATTAGAATTTCACTTGGAGCGAAATTTTGAAGTAATTTATCGATATAATCTTGGTCACCTTGGGAGGTTAAAAATTCCCCAGTAGAAATATCAAGAAAAGAAATTCCAATATACTTTTTATTAAAGTGTAATGCACATAAAAAGTTATTTGTTTTTGATTGTAAAACTTCATCATTAAATGCTACCCCAGGTGTTACTAATTCGGTAACTCCTCTTTTAACCAAAGTTTTAGTTGTTTTTGGGTCTTCCAATTGATCACAAATAGCTACTCGTAGCCCAGCTTTAACTAATTTAGGTAAATATACGTTTACAGAATGATGTGGAAACCCTGCTAATTCAATCTCACTGGCTGTGCCAGGGCTACGTTTTGTTAAAGTAATACCTAGAATGTTAGCTGTGCGTATAGCATCTTGGCCAAAAGTTTCATAAAAATCTCCTACACGAAATAATAAGCAAGCATCGGGATACTTCTTTTTAATATCGTTGTATTGTTTCATTAAAGGTGTCTGTTTTGTCTCACTAGACTTTGCAGTCATATTCAAATATTTAAAATAGAATGGATATTACAAATATAGTCTAAGTATTTGAAAATGGCTCTTGTTGTTTTTAAAGTAATCTCTTGGTTAGGTAAATGACTTATTTAATGGAATATTGTACTTTGTTTTTAATGCGCGAATAATTACGCTTGTAAAAACCGTTATTGCCAAGCCAATAAAGCAGCCTAAAGTAACGGATATAGCTCGAATTAAAGGTGTTGCCTCAAGTATTTTACTAGACAAGGGGATTAATTCACTATTGGGTTGAATCAATATTATAATTAAAGCCACTAAGGCAACTCGTGCCATATTTAAAATATTAAAGATATAGCAAGTTATAATGGTTAAAAAGAAACCTAAAAGACATAACCAAAAATCAGCATTAGGTTGAATTTCCAAACATACCAGACCTACAATAGAACCAACTAGATTAGATTTGAAACGTTCAACAGAAAGTTTTTTAGAGTTTTGCCCCTCTGGTGAAATAACTAATATAATGGATATTAGTGTCCATAACATTTGGTAATCTGGGAGTTTTTCAAGCAGTATAAAACCAATTATTAGTGCTATAGTACAGCGTGTAAAATAGATAATTAACGGGTTTGTTATTATATACTTAATAATCTTGTGGAACATTAGGTTTTGTTTTGGGTGCAAAAATACTAAGCCTTTTGGCTTTAATCAATATTTTACATATAGATTTTTGTTAAATAATTATTTATGCTTTTAAAAACAAAGAAGATTTATCAGAAATAAGTATTGAATTATTATAGAAACTTTACTGATTTATTTATTAATTTGTTTAGTATTGGTTTGTACGTTCAATATTTTTTATTTTTGCTACAAATCAAGGAAAATATGCGAAAATTAGCCAATAGCGAATTAGATCGAAAAAATGCGGAAGAATTTAAACGCTCCTCTAAAACCCCACTTATTGTTGTTTTAGATGATGTACGAAGTCTGCACAACATAGGTTCGGTGTTTAGAACCTGTGATGCTTTTCTAATTCAAAAGGTTTATCTATGTGGTATAACAGCTACCCCTCCTAATAAAGAAATTCACAAAACGGCATTAGGTGCCACCGATACCGTAGAATGGGAGTATGTTAAGGATATTGAGGATGTTATTAGTAGATTAAAGAGTGAAAAAGTAAATATTCAAAGTATTGAACAAGTTCAAAACAGTGTCATGTTACAAGATTTTAAGGTAGAATCTAACACCACCTATGCCCTTGTTTTTGGCAATGAGGTAAAAGGGGTGAGTCAGGCTGTAGTTGATTTAAGTGATGGTGTGATAGAAATACCACAGTTAGGAACAAAGCATTCTTTAAATATTTCTGTAAGTGCAGGAATTGTAATTTGGGATTTATTCTCAAAAATGAGTTTTAAATAAGAAAAGCCTCCATTTTTTGGAGGCTTTTCTTATTTAGTTGTTATCTGTGTGATTTTATTGTGAATAAGTTCTAGAATCTGAATATAGTCCTGTTGTTTGGCAACAAAATCTAGATCAGATATATCGATTAATAAAACGCGATTCTCGGGCAGTGTTTTAATATACTTTAAATACCCTTGGGTAACTTTATCCAAGTAGTTTGCTGTAATATCGGCTTCATAAGAACGTCCTCTTTTTTGAATATTCTCTAGTAAACGATTGGTGTTTTGATATAAAAACACATAAAGGTCGGGCCTAGGAGTTTCTTTATACATAATTTCAAAAACTTGTTTATAAAGTCTAAACTCATCAGGCTCTAGGGTAATTTGCGCAAAAATAAGCGATTTATGTACATAGTAATCTGCGATTACAAATTCTTTAAATAAATCTAATTGAGACAGATCATCTGATAATTGACTATATCTATCGGCTAAAAAAGACATTTCTAAAGGAAATGCATATCTCTCGGCATCTTGATAAAATTTGGGTAAGAAAGGATTATCTGCAAATCCCTCTAAAATATTCTTGGCATTAAAGTCTTCACTTATGCGAGTTGATAAAGTAGTTTTTCCTGCTCCAATATTACCTTCAATGGCTAGAAAATTTATTTTCGAAAAATCGTATTTGTCAAGCGGACAGGCAATATTACCTACCACAATTGGTGTAGATTGATCCGTACATTGTTTGTTGAGTTGTTCAATACTTAGATTAAGTATGGGATGCTTCCAAGAAAAATTTAGATCTAAAAAGGGTTTTAATACAAATTTTCTTTCTTGCATTAAAGGATGTGGAATACTTAAATTGGGAAGATCATAAACCTGTTGGTTATAGGCAATAATGTCAATATCAATTACCCTGGCTGTATATCCTTTTTGCACAGCACGGGTTCTTCCAAGAGCTTTTTCAAAAGACAAGACTTTTTCAATGGCTTGTTCTCCACTAGCTTTTGAGTGTATGAGTATGGCACAATTATAAAACGGTTCACTCTCAAATCCCCATGCAGGGAACTGGTAAATAGGAGATATTTTAATGACACTACCTAGTTGGTTGTGGATCAGATTAATAGCTTTTTGAATATTTGCTATTTTATCTCCCATATTAGTGCCAATGGATAAAACTATGTTATTTTGCGTATACATAGGGGCAAAGTAACTAAAACAAATTTAAATTTAAGCTATTTTTGAATTAGTTATTGGCACAAAATTTTGTCAAAACTGTAACAAGTAGTAGATTTAGCCTACTAATAAAAGAAAAGCGTATTTATGAGATTTTTAGCAAATGTATTAGCAACTTTAATAGGCCTATGTCTGTTTTTCGGTTTGTTGTTTGTGGCCACTATTGGTATTACGGCGGCTTTAGGTAGTAGTGAAAAAGTGGTGGTTAAAGATAATTCTGTTTTAGTATTGGATTTATCTAAGGTAAAGTATGATTATGGTGGTAAATTCAATTATAAAGATATATCTTTTAAAGATGAACCAAAAAATGGTGTATCTAATGTACTAAAGGCCTTAGAGGATGCACAAAACGATACAAAGATTAAAGGAATAACTTTAGTGAATCAGCACAGTGCTTTGGGCTTTGTACAACTTCGAGAAATTCGTGAGAAATTACAAGATTTTAAAAAAAGCGGGAAGTTTATCATGTCTTACGCAGATTATTATTCTCAACGTGAATTTTATTTAAATTCGGTTGCGGATTCCATTTATATGAATCCAGTAGGCCTTGTAGACTTTAAAGGCTTGGCTCTAGAGATTTTGTATTTAAAAGGATTGCAAGAGAAAACTGGTATAAAGATGGAGGTTTTACGTCATGGGAAATATAAAAGTGCAGTAGAGCCCTATTTAGAAGATAAAATGAGTGCGGCTAATTATGAGCAAACCTCTGAATTTTTAAATTCAATTTGGTCCACCTTAGTAACTGATATTTCAACAAGTAGAAATGTATCTGTAGAGAAATTAAATCAAATTGCAACTAATTTAGATGGTCGTACTGCTGTACTAGCATTAGAGAATAATTTAATTGACAAAATAGGCTACAAAGATGAATTTGAAAATAGCGTAAAGCAGCAATTAGGTGTAGATTTAGATAAGAGTTACAATAAGATAGACATTTTAGAGTATATAAAAGCTCCTAAGACTTCTAAAGGTAAATTAGCTAAGGATCAAATAGCAGTAATTTATGCACAAGGCCAGATTTTAAGTGGCGAGGGTAATGTGAATTATATTGGAGAAGAGTCTATTAATAGAGCTTTAACAAAAGCAAGGAATAATGATAAAATTAAGGCCGTTGTTTTACGTGTTAATAGCCCTGGGGGTAGCGCTTTAACCTCAGAACTTATTTGGAGGGAAGTCGAGTTAACTAAGGATGTAAAGCCTGTGATAGTTTCTATGGGGGATTACGCGGCCTCTGGTGGATATTATATTGCTTGTGGGGCGGATTATATTTTTGCCGATCCAGCGACAATAACCGGTAGTATTGGTGTATTTGGTATGCTTCCGAATTTTAGTGAACTAACTCAAAAATATGGTGTAAATCCCCAAGAGGTACAAACCCATGATAACCAAGCAAATTACAGTCCTTTTGCTCCAATGCAAAAAGGATATAGACAATATGCAACACAAGGTATCGAACAGGTATACACGACTTTTGTTCAACGTGTTGCTCAGGGACGTTCCATGAGTTTTGAACAAGTAGATGAATTAGCTCAAGGACGTGTTTGGACCGGGAGTGATGCGTTAGAAAAAGGACTTATTGACGATTTTGGTGGATTGGAATCTGCTATCGCATATGCCGCTGAGGCTGTTGAGATTGAAGATTACCGAGTGGTGAATTATCCAGATTATGAGTTGAATTTTGATGACCTGTTACGAAGCTATTTTGGTAACACTTTAATAAAAAGTCAAGATCAAATGATTATAGACAAAATTGGGCAAGAGAACTTTCAAATGCTAGAGCGTTTAAATTACTTTAGCGCATTACAAGGAGTTCAAGCTATTATTCCTTTTGAAATTCATATGAATTAAGTATTTATAACTAGAAAAAATGGGTCAATGTATATAAAGTACATTGACCTTTTTTTTTGTAAATTTATACAAAACAATATGTTATGAAAAAAAAAGTGTTACTATCCATAATCGCTGTAATAGGGGTTATAGTTGTTTTACTTTTTACTGCTCCTTTTTTATTTCACAATAAGATTCAAGATTTAGTAAAAACAACAATTAATAAAAATTTAAACGCCAGAGTCGATTTCAAACAGGTTGATTTGAGCTTGTTTCGTAGCTTTCCAAAAGCAAATATTAGTATTAAAGATTTCACTGTTATCAATAACGAGCCTTTTTCAGGTGACACTTTGGCTTTTGTAAAGCAAATAAATTTAAAGCTTTCAATTTATGAGCTCTTTAAATCTAATCACCAGATGGATATTGAATCCATCGAGCTTGATTCGGGCAAACTAAATCTGGTTGTAGACTCTCAGGGAGTGAGTAACTATGATATTGCTTTAAAGGATTCTTCATCAAAACAAGATCACAAGGATCAATCTGGGGATACAACTGATTTTTTAGTAAATCTTTCGAGTTATCAAATCAAAGGTTTTGATCTGCATTACACGGATTTAGGTAGTAAGATACAAATTGATTTAAGAGATTTTTATCACAAAGGGAGAGCCAGGGTAAATAGCAATACAAATAAAATCGACTTAGATACCCAAAGCAAGGCTCTAGTTGGTTTTAGTTTAGATAGTGTTTCTTATTTAAAAGCTTTACCCTTAGAGTTACAGGCTATCATTGCTATGGATTTGCAAGACATGAAATTTAGTTTTAAACAAAATCAAGCTTTGATAAACCAATTACCGTTAGAGTTTGATGGTTTTGTTCAAATAAAGGACACTTACCAAGACTATGATTTGGTATTCTCTACTCCTAGCTCTGATTTTAAAAACTTTCTAGCTTTAATTCCCACTTTGTATAGTGAAGATTTACAAAAAGTATCCACTAGGGGAGAGTTTCAAGTTAACGGAGAATTTAAAGGTAAGCTCGATCAACAAAGTATTCCTGTTTTTGATATAGGTATTAAAAGTAAGGATGCTTATTTTAAATACCAAGATCTCCCCATGGCAGTGGAACATATCGACTTAGATATTACACTTGCCAATACTACCACTAAGATGCAAGATACTTTTTTAGCTATCAATTCGTTGGAATTTCAAATAGGTAAAGATACTTTTCAGGCAAATGCACTATTGCGTAATATAAGTGAAAATCCAACGCTACAGGCCACTGTTAATGGAATAATTAACTTAGCTAATTTATCCAAGGTTTATCCTATAAAAATGCAAAAGAGTTTAAAAGGGATATTAAGTGCTAATTTAAGTATTGACCTAGATAAGGAGTCGGTTGATAAATTGCGCTATCAGAATATTAAAAGTAGTGGAAATATAAGTTTAACTGATTTTAATTATAGCGATAGTTCTTTACAAGAAGCAATTCAGATTCAAATGGCTGCTTTAAGTTTTAGTAGCAAGTTTATTTCCTTGGATAGCTTTGTTTCAAAAATAGGACAAAGTGATATTAAGGCCAAAGGTAGGGTAGATAATTTATACGGATTTTTATTCTCCAAGCAAATCTTAAAAGGTAATTTTTCGGTAAATTCTAATTATTTTGTTGTTTCTGATTTTTTACAATCTACAACAAATTCTGGTGTAAATCCCACACAAGGTCAAGTAAAACAACAAGACTCTAGTTCAACAAATGCATTACAGATTCCTGCTTTTTTAGATTGTAGTTTAACCATACAGGCCAATCAAGTGGTTTATGATCAGCTTGATCTTTTTAATGTAAAAGGTACTATGCTTTTAAATCAACAAAGTATAGATTTACAGAACATTCGTGCTAATTTACTTGATGGGAGTATTGATTTAAAAGGTAATGTACAGGCTAAAGACCCTGCGGCTAATTTTCATGTGGATTTAAATCTGAATAATTTAGATATACAGAAGAGTTTTTCACAAATAGAACTTTTAAAAACAATAGCTCCAATATCCGATATTGTATCGGGAAGAATCTCTGCCAAAGCACAATTACAAGGTAATTTACAAAGTGAGTCATTGGATATAGACATGCAAACTCTACAAGGAGAATTACAGGCAACTTTAAATAAAGTTGATATTACTCCTAGTAAGTCTAAAATGCTAAGCTTGATTGACAACACACTTGGTTTTGTTAACTTTAAAGATGTGAATTTAAATCAAAAACAGATTTTGGTTAACATAGATAAGGGAAATATTGTATTTAAACCTTTAGATTTTCAGGTTTCCAATATGCCAGTTACTTTTAAGGGTGCCCATGGGTTGGATCAAAATATGAATTATAAACTTGATTTTTTAGTTCCCAGTAGTCTTTTAGGTCCTGAGGTAAGTGTAGCTTTAGGAAAATTATCAACCACAGAACAGTCTAATTTTAGCCATATACCGGTGGAGGTTGGAATAACAGGAAATTTCTCTTCTCCTAAAATATCTACAGACTTACAAACAGTTGTTAGTAGACTGGCTACTGATTTACTGGAGGCTCAAGCGAAAAATTTAGCAAATAAAGGGAAAGATGCTTTAAAAGATCTATTAAACAGCGCAAGTACAACTAAACAAGATACCACCAATCAGAGCTCTAACTCAAACCAAGGAGTTAATAAGATTCAGCAAGGTTTAAAGGATATTTTTTCAAAGTCTAAACACTCTCCAGATTCTGAACAGCAACAAAAGCCTTAATTAGGTATACTAAAAAAAAGCTAAGTTTTTAACTTAGCTTTTTTTAGTATATAAACTTATTTGGATGCTTAAAGTATTTCAAAATTAATTATAAACCCCTCGTAGGTTCTAATATTAAATACAGTGCCACATTCAAATATTAAATACTGGCCTTTTACTCCTTTAATAACCCCTGTAAAGCTAGGAGTTTTCTCTAAATTTAAGCTTTGTACTTTAGTTGGATATGCAACAACTGGATAATTTAAGTCTATTAGATTGCTATTTGTTGTGTCAAAATAAGGTTGCACCTCTACGGGTAACTTATCCTTTAGGGTATCTCTTATTTGAGAAATATCTATTTGTGCTGTATCGTTTTGCAACATTTTTCGCCAATTGGTTTTGTCGGTAAAACTATCTTTAAGGGCTACCTCGGTTATACCGGCTAGATACCTGTTAGGGACCTCTACAATTTCGATTGCTTTAGAAGCTCCTTGATCTATCCATCTGGTTGGAATTTGGGATTTTCTGGTAACTCCTACCTTAACATTACTTGACAAGGCAAGGTATACAATATGGGGTTGTAATTGACATTTTTGCTCATAGGCCAGGTCTCGATCTTCTATTCCTAGATGAGCAGTACTTTTCTCGGGATGCATAATCCAGTCACCAACTTGGGCTGAATTGTAAAAACAAGTATAACAAAAGCCTTGTCGGAAGATTTTTTTGTGTTCTTTACAGTTTAAACATTGATAATCTACAAAGTCAATTTTTATTTTTTTTTCTAAAATCTGGTTGATATTGACGAAGTTAGTACCTAATACTAAATAGTATTCAATAGGATTGTTAAACTCTGTCTGCATTTTGTTTAAAACTCCTTCGTAAAGCATAAATAAATTATTATTTTTGGGTAAGTGGTAAAAATACAAAAACATTTCTTACCATACTATTTTACCTTTTTTCTAGTTGAGGTAAGTAGTTTTTTAAAACGAACGTTTATGGCATTTACAATTATAAATTCGATTGCTTCATGGATTCTTAAAAAAAGAATTCATCAAATAGATTTATTTCGAACTCATCCAAATCAGGTGCAACAGGAATTATTCTTTAATTTAATTAAGACAAATGAAAAGACATTAATAGGGAAACAGTATGATTATGCCAGTATAAAAAATTATGAAACTTTTTCCCAACGAGTACCACTTTTTAAATACGAGGAATTTGAGCCATATATAGAAAGATGTAGGCAAGGAGAGAATAATATTTTTTGGCCCGAGCCGGTTCGTTATTTTGCAAAGAGTAGTGGGACCACTAATGCTAAAAGTAAATTTATTCCTGTGAGTCAACAAGCTTTGGAGGATTGTCATTACAAGGCAGCTAAAGACTTACTTTGCTTGTATTTGAACAATAACCCAGAATCCCAATTATTCACCGGTAAAGGACTCCGATTAGGAGGAAGTAAGCAATTATACCAAGACAATAATACTTTTTTTGGTGATTTATCGGCCATATTAATTGATAATGCTCCTTTTTGGGCAGAGTTAAGTAGTACTCCAAGTAATAAAACATCTTTAATGAGTGAATGGGAATCTAAAATGGATGCTATTATTAAAGAGGTTCGAAATGAAAATGTAACTAGTATTGCTGGGGTGCCATCTTGGATGTTAGTTTTATTTAATCGAATAATAGCTGAGACAGGAAAAGATAATTTGCTCGAGTTGTGGCCCAATGCAGAGGTATATTTTCATGGAGGTGTAAGTTTTGAACCTTATAAAGAGCAATATCAAAGATTGTTTCCAAGTAATCAAATGAAATACTACGAGATTTACAATGCTTCCGAAGGATTTTTTGCCATTCAAGATCAAAATAATTGCAACGAATTACTGTTGATGCTTGATTATGGAATTTTTTATGAGTTTATTCCTATGGATTCTTATGGGTCAGAGAATCAACGTATAATTGATTTGAGTCAGGTTGAATTGGATAAAAATTACGCTATGGTAATAACCACCAACGCAGGTTTGATTCGCTATGAAATTGGAGATACAGTTCGATTTACTAGTTTACTTCCCTATCGAATTAAAATAACGGGAAGAACCAAGCATTTTATTAATGTATTTGGTGAGGAACTGATGATAGAAAACACCGATCGAGCTTTAGCAAAAACATGTTCCGAGTTTGATGTAAATGTTGTAGAATATACCGTTGGACCTATTTTTATGCAGGGTAAAGAAAAGGGAGCTCATCAGTGGTTAATCGAATTTAGTAAACAACCTTTAGATTTGGATTTATTTAGCCAGGTATTGGATAAGAATCTACAGGAGTTAAATTCGGATTACGAGGCCAAGCGTACCAATAATATGACCTTAAATCCCTTGCGATTGGTTTCGGTTCGTAGAAATTTATTTTATGATTGGTTAAAGCAAAATGACAAACTTGGGGGGCAGCATAAAATTCCAAGGCTATCTAATGAGAGAAAAATTATAGATCAGCTTTTAAAGATGCAAGAACTTCAAGTTGTTTAGTACATTTAAATGAATATAAAAGAAAAACCTCGCTCCAAAAGAGCGAGGTTTTATTTTTTAGCCTTCTAGCTAATCTAGTTTAATCTAGAATTAGTTAGCTGGAGCTTCTTCAGTTGCAGGAGCCTCTTCAGTTGCTGGAGCTTCTTCAGTTACAGCAGCTTCTTCAGTTGCAGGAGCTTCTTCAGTTACAGTTTCAGTTACAACTTCTTCTTCTTGAGCTGGAGCTTCTTTAGCAGTTTCGTTACAAGAAACAAAAGATACTCCCATCATAGCTACTAAAGCAATGCTTAACGCGATTTTTTTCATCTTGATTAATTATAAAAGTTAATTATTAATTCACAACAAATATATGATTTTTTTAAGACTCCTAGTTTTTTTTGAAAAATATTTTTTACAATAAAAACAAAGTGTAAGTTGTTTATTATTAATTAATTAGATGGTTTGCTTTTAGGGTAAACCAATTCCATTTCATCAATCAAGTGTGTTGCGCCTGCGAATTTATCGATAATAAATAAAATATAACGTGTATCTACCATAATGTTACGACAGATAGAAGGATCATAATAAATATCACTCATTGTCCCTTCCCATACTCTATCGAAGTTTAAACCAACTAAATTTCCATAAGCGTCAAGGGCTGGAGAACCTGAATTACCACCTGTTGTATGATTGGTTGAAATAAAGTTCACAGGTAGTTTTCCGTCCGCTTGGGCGTAATTTCCGTAGTCTTTATTTTCATAAAGTTCAATTAATTTTGCTGGAACATCAAATTCATAATCTCCAGGTATATATTTTTCCATAATACCATCTAAATGGGTAAGAGCCTCGTAATATACGGCATCACTTGGTTGATATCCATCTACAACCCCATAAGTAACTCTTAAAGTACTATTGGCGTCAGGGAAAATCCTTGCCTGTGGGTATAAATCTAATTGTGCTTTCATATACACACGTTGTAAAGCAGCTATTTCTGTCTCTAATTGTGTGTAAGTAGGTAAAACATTTTCTTGGTAATTTTTAAAGATGGCCTTTGCAAACACGTAGGCTTTGTCTTGGTTTAAATTAGCAAGTACTTGGTTGGCATCTCCGTTTAAAAGTTCTTGTAAACCTTGGTAAGATGTTAATTTAGTTTGTTTAAATAAATCTTGGGTTAGCGCCTTGGCATCGATTTGCACTAATTGCTCTGGCAAGAATTCTTGTGGTGCATTCTCCGAGTAGAGTTTCATTAGGGCTTCAAAAACCTTTTCATCTACTTTTTGTGAATAATTTTTATAGAATCTTTCTTGTGATTTTATAATATCTTGTTTTTTACTTTCAAAAGCTTTCGGATTATCCATTGCTTTTTCTAAAGCATACACTTTCCATGCTGCGCTTAATAGTTCCGCATTTCTTAATACAATTTCATTGAAATACTCTTTACTTACTGCGTAAGGAGTAATTTGATTGTATAGGGTTTCGAATTGCGCAAGTAAATTTGCGTATTGTTTGGTGTTTTTTGAACTGTTCGCTTTTTCAATAAAATCTTGTTCGAAATCTTTTTTAGATTGTACTGCTCCGGTTTTCTTTAAACCTTGACTCTCTCCAATCCATTTTTTCCAGTGATTTGCTGTACTTGCAAATTTAGAAGCATATTGAATTTTTATAGTTGGATCATTTCGCATGAATTCATCTGTGATTTTTAAAGCAGTATCACGGATTTTAATTTTAGCAGGATTAAGGCTCTCAATGATTTGCTCTACAGCAAAAGAAGGTAAATACTCTTGGGTTCTTCCTGGGTAACCAAACACCATTGTAAAATCATCCTGAGACACTCCATCTAATGAAATAGGGAAGAAGTGTTTTGGAGTATAAGGTATATTATCTAAAGAATACTCGCTAGGTTTGTTGTCTTTATCTGCATAAATTCTAAATAAAGCAAAATCTCCTGTATGTCTTGGCCATACCCAGTTGTCTGTATCGGATCCAAATTTACCAATAGAAGATGGTGGGGTACCCACCAAACGTACATCTTTGAATGTTTCTGTTACAAATAAAATGTATTGGTTACCTTCATAAAATGCTTTTATTCTGTTTTCTTGCCAATCTTCTTTTGGAAAATCTTTGATAGTTTTGGCAATGTTTTTACTAATTTTATCTTGTTTTACTTTCTCCGAATCTTTGTCTTTAACTCCTTTAAGTACTTGATCGGTTACGTCTTGTATTTTAACCATAAAAGTTACCTGCAGATTCTCATTAGGTAATTCTTGTGATCTATCTTGCGCCCAGAAACCATTTTGTAGATAGTCATTCTCTAAAGTAGAGTGAGCTTGAATTTGACCATAACCACAATGGTGATTAGTTAAAAGTAGTCCATCGGGTGAAATTACCTCTGAGGTACATCCTCCATTGAAATGAGGAACGGCATCTTTCATACTTGATGTATTCACATTGTAAATATCTTGGATAGACATTTTCATCCCCAAAGAGTTCATCTCTTTTTCATTCATTCCCTCAAGTAAGGAAGGAATCCACATTCCCCCTTGTTGTCCATAAATAGGTAAGGCAACAACAAGAAATGCAACTTTCAATAAATTTTTAATTCTTTGTTTCATATTAGTGTAAGTTAGAAAGTATATTCTATGGGGCGCAAGATACCATTTTTACACTAAAAAATAGAAATGTATTGCCTGTAGTGCTCCTGTTATATTATATAAACTAAGATTAAATACGAATTTTTAGTATTTAATTAAAGTGTTATTTTTAATAATTTTAGATAAAATATTTTAGGTTACTCTCTTACGAGTGTGTTTTGTTGTTTAAGGAAATTATTGTTGTTAAAAAAATTAAATTTTCGTAACTTGTTATTTGTATTAACCAAAACATATAAAAAAGTGAAACACTATAAATTAAGCAATGGCGTTTTAATACCAGCAATTGGTTTTGGAACTTGGCAAATTCCCGATGGACAAGCCACACTAAAAGCAGTAGAGCAAGCTCTAGATACTGGATATCGCCTTATTGATACCGCTGCGGTTTATGGCAATGAGAAGTCAGTGGGTAAGGCCATAAATGATAGTAAAGTTAAACGTAATGATATTTTTGTTACCACTAAATTATGGAATACCGACAGGGGATATGATCCTGGAATCCGAGCTTTTGAAAAATCTTTAGACCGATTGGGTTTAGATTACATAGATATGTACTTGTTACACTGGCCTGCTAGTGAGAGTAAATATTCGGATTGGGCGCAGAAAAACTTGGATAGTTGGAAGGCTTTAGAACATTTATATACTAAAGGATTGGTGCGCGCCATTGGTGTTTGTAATTTTTTACCAGAGCATCTTGAACCATTATTAAAACAGGCAACCATTGCACCGATGGTTAATCAAATAGAATATCACCCAGGTTTTACTCAAAATGATGTAGTTACTTATTGCCAAAAAAAGGACATCTTAATACAGGCCTGGTCGCCACTAGGACAAGGGAATATTCTGGAGAATAAAACCATAGTAGAAATGGCTAAAAAATATAAGGTATCTCCGGCACAGTTAACTTTGGCTTGGATTCTCTACCATGGGCATTTACCTTTACCTAAATCTGTAACCAAAGAACGTATCGAATCTAATTTTGATGTATTTGATATTGAATTAGATGCTAAAGACGTTGCAATATTGGATAATTTGCCATATTTTGGTGGCTCGGGATTACATCCAGATAAAGTTGATTTTTAAAAAGTTTATCTACCCTAGAGGTGGCTTAATTATTAATTCAAATAAAAAGGTAAACAACCCCTAGGGGTTATTTACCTTTTGTCATTTTTAACTAGGTGCTCAATGATTTTATTTGTAGCATCTTTGTTTTTATATATAAAGTCATAATTAACTTTACCAAGCCTACTACATGCTTGTTTGTTAAAGAGTAATTGATCTAATTCTTGAAACAATTCTTGTTTATTGTTTACCACCAAACAACCTCCTAAAGCAACTAGGTCCTTAGCTTCTTGAAATTTTTGATATTTTGGACCGATAATCACAGGTATGTTATATATAGCGGCCTCTAGGATATTGTGAATTCCTGAGCCGAATCCTCCTCCAACATAAGCTAAGGTTGCATAGCTATATGCTTTTGTTAAAAGGCTATAGGCATCAATAATATATACTTGTGCGTTTTGAATATCTTGGCCTTGTCTTTTTGTATGAAGAATATAGGGTTTTTTAAGTTTTTGGATTAATTCGGTGATTTGATTCTCCTTAATATTATGCGGTGCAAATACGAATTTAATATCCGGGTCTTGTATTTGGTTAATGTAATCAACTAACATTTGTGAGTCTACAGGCCAGGAGCTACCTATAACCAAGGTGGTAGTAGTCTTTTTTTTAGTGAAAGTTTGTAGGAAATCTAAATTATTATCCTTTTCTAAGATATCTATTACGCGGTCAAATCTGGTATCTCCAACTACCTGTACGTTATAGTGGCCAAGCTTTGCCAATAGTGTTTTAGATAAATTGTTTTGTACAAAAAAATACCAAAAAGCATCTAATGACTTTCGATAAAAACCTGCATACCATTTAAAGAATATCTGGTTCTCTCGTAGTATACCTGAAACTAAATAAGTTGGTGTGTTTTTAGCCTTTAAAGCTCTTAGGTAATTGGGCCAATATTCATATTTTACAAAAAATGCCATTTCAATATCTACCAAGCTCATGAATTTTTTGACATTTTTCTTGGTATCCATTGGTAAATAGATTGTTAAATCTGCTATTGTATTGTCTTTTTTAACTTGATAACCCGAGGGAGAAAAAAAAGTAAGTAATAGTTTATATTGGGGATATTGTGTTTTTAATTGCTGCATTAACGGTAAGCCCTGTTCATACTCACCAAGAGAGGCCACATGTAGCCAAATTACTTTGTCTGTAGTACATAGGTGTTTGTTTATTAAAGCAAAGCTTTGTTGTCTACCTTTTATAAATAGGGCTATTTTTTTATTAAAAAGGGCTACGATTTTCAATATACCATAGCTAATGTGAGTCAGAATATTATAAATAAAAAACATCGATAAATCTTTATATGGCGAAATTACATTTCTTTTGTTAAACTGTAAGCTTTTCCCGGTTAGAATTTATTATTTTTGTGTTGTAATATCTTTTGCAATTAATTATTAAAGAAGATTTTTTTGGATTGACTTAAAAATAATATACTTAAAAATATAGTATGAAAAAAATTCAAATGGTTGACCTACAGAGTCAATATGAGGGAATTAAAGATCAAGTGAATCAATCTATTCAAGAAATATTAGATTCATCAGCTTATATTAATGGTCCTGCGGTTCATAGCTTTCAAGCTAATTTGGAAAAGTATCTTGGTGTAAAACATGTAATTCCTTGTGCAAATGGTACCGATGCCTTGCAAATCGCAATGATGGGCTTGGGCTTAGAACCTGGAGATGAGGTAATCACGGCAGATTTTACTTTTGCGGCTACTGTTGAAGTAATAGGCCTGTTGCAATTAACTCCTGTTTTAGTAGATGTATATCCAGATACTTTTAATATTGACCTAGAGGCATTGGAAAAAGCCATTACAGCTAAGACAAAAGCTATTGTACCTGTGCATTTATTTGGTCAAGCAGCCAATATGCAAGGAATTATGGAAATTGCTGAAAAGCATAATTTATTTGTAATTGAGGACAATGCCCAAGGTATTGGTGCCAACTATAAATTTGAAGATGGACATAAAGCAAAAACTGGAACAATCGCTCATGTAAGTGCTACTAGTTTTTTTCCAAGTAAAAATTTAGGGTGTTATGGTGATGGAGGAGCAATCTTTACCAACGATGATGCTTTAGCTCATCGTATTCGCGGAATTGTAAACCATGGTATGTATGAGCGTTACCACCACGATGTAATTGGAGTGAATTCACGATTGGATAGTATTCAAGCTGCTGTTTTAAATGCTAAACTGCCTAATTTAGATAGTTATAACAACAAACGTAGAGAAGCAGCAAAATTATATAGTGAACTTTTAAAAGATAATCCTCATATTATTACGCCTGTTATTCAAGGGGATCAGGATTCACATGTATTTCATCAATACTGTTTACGAATTGTTGATGCCGATAGAGATGCTTTACTAAAGCATTTACAAAGTAAAGATATTCCATGTGCTATTTATTATCCAATTCCTTTGCATCGTCAAAAAGCGTATTTAGATCCACGTTATAAAGAACAAGACTTTCCGGTAACAAATACCTTAGTTCAACAAGTTTTAGCTCTTCCTATGCATTCGGAGTTAGAGACAGATCAAATCGAGTTTATTTGTAAAGAGATTTTAGATTTCTTATCCAAATAAACAGACAAAAATAAAGGACTAATTTAGTTTTAGATATGCCCCAAAAAGTTAAATACTTATTTGGGGCATTATTTTTTTTACTTTGTTTGTTTTTTACTTGTTTTTTCTTGTAAAGTAATTCACTGTAAAGCTTATCAAGGCGCAACTCAATAGGGTTAGGGCTACAATATGCATGGATCCATCATTTAAGCTATTAAGAGTTACCGAGGTAACAAAAGTAAAAGCTAATTGTAGGGCTCCAAAAAGGGCAGAGGCCGTTCCGGATTGTTCTTTAAACGGAGAAAGGGCTAAAGTCGTTGAAGTGGGGAAAATCATTCCTAGTGGCATAATAAACAAAGGTAATGGCACTAGTTGTAAATAGATAGAAACCTGTAAATATATAAACAGCCATAATAAAAATGCAGCAACTATTTGAATACTTGTGGCTAGGGCTAAGATGCTGGTAGGAGCCAGGCGTTTTCTTAACGTTGAGGAGGTAAGAAAAGAGCCACACATTAATGCCATAGAGTTTATCATAAACACAATTGTAAAGCTGGTGGAAGATAACTTTCCGTGTTCCATGACAAGAATTGGTGCATTGCTAATATACAGCATTAAACAGCTATAGGCTATACTTCCTATAACCGTATAGGTTATAAATGTTTTGCTTTTAAAAAGGCTGTAGTAGTTGCGTAATATTTGACTTAAATCAAGCTTTAAATTATGATTTTTTTTGTGATTTTTTAAATTAATTGATGTCATAGCAACGGCAATTAATGCAAAGAAAGCCATAGCTAAAAAAACAACTGGCCATTGGTAATAATGCAAAATAATATTTCCCACTATTGGGGCTAAAATCGGAGCAATTCCTCCCACTACGGCAAGAATACTAAAAATCTTTAAGCTTTGATCTTTATCAAATCGTTGATTAACGATTGCTCTTGCAATAACTACACCTCCACTACTACCAAAGGCTTGAAGGAATCTATAGGCCCACATTAGTTCTATATTTTGAACCTTTATACAAGCAAGCGAGGCTAAAATAAAGATGAATAAGGATATTAACAAAGGCCTTTTACTACCATATTTATCAGAAACAGGTCCCCAAAATAATTGACCAATAGCTAATCCTGCCAAGAAAAAGGATAGTGAAATTTGTACATTGTTCAACGAGGTATGTAAGTCTTTTGCTATATCTGGAAATCCAGGTAGGTACATATCAATAGCAATTGGACCCAAGGCTGTTAGGCTAACTAAAGTAAATACTAAAATCCACTCAGCGCGAGATAATTTTTCCACAATCTAAATAAGGTTAAATATAAAATCCTTGATAGAACCTATCAAGGATTTTTATGAGAATTAAAAAACACTACACCGGTATTTTTGTTATGCCGAGTGGGTTTGTGCTTCTTTATTGATTTTTTTCACTAATCCAACTAGTACCTTTCCAGGGCCTACTTCCGTGAAGCTTGTAGCTCCATCTTCTATCATTTGCTCTACAGACTGTGTCCATTTAACAGGTGCAGTTAATTGCGAAATAAGATTGGCTTTTATTTGTTGTGGATCGGTAATTGCACTAGCTGTTACGTTTTGGTAAACCGGACAAGTTGGATTATGGAACGTAGTGGCTTGGATTGCTGCTGCCAATTCTTCTTTGGCCGGCTCCATCATTGGAGAGTGAAATCCACCACCTACTGGTAAAAGTAAAGCTCTTTTTGCACCAGCTTGTTTTAAGGCTTCACATGCTTTTTCTACTGCTTGTGTTTCACCAGAGATCACTAATTGCCCTGGGCAGTTGTAATTTGCAGCTACAACCACACCATCTATTTGTTGACAAACTTGTTCTACGATTTGGTTATCTAATCCAAGAACTGCTGCCATTGTAGAGGGTGCTATTTCACATGCTTTTTGCATGGCTAATGCTCTTTTAGAAACTAGTTTTAAGGCATCGGAAAAACTTAAAGTACCATTGGCTACTAAAGCTGAGAACTCTCCTAGGGAGTGACCAGCTACCATTTCAGGATTAAAGTCTTGTAAGGTTTTAGCTAAAATCACCGAATGAAGAAAAACTGCAGGTTGAGTAACTTTGGTTTGCATTAACTCCTCGGGAGTACCTTCAAACATAATTTTTTGAATGTCGAAACCTAAAATTTCATTAGCCTGATCAAATAGTTCTTTGGCTATAGGTGAATTTTCATATAAGTCTTTACCCATTCCGGTAAACTGAGCGCCTTGGCCTGGAAAAATATAAGCTTTCATATGTTTATTTTTAATTTTGATGCACAAAAATAAGATATTTTATTAAGTTAAGCTAACCAAAAAAAAAGCCACCTTATTAAAAAGGTGGCTAAATTTTAAAACAATAACAATTAGAATTATTGATAAATATCTAATCTTAAATCTTTAATTGTTGCATTGTCTTTTAATACTTTCATAATGCGCATTGCTGCATTGTTTTGATCTGTATTTTCAATTCTTGTCTTATAAGCATTATAGTTGTTCAACTCAGCAGCTTTATCAACTGATGTGGTTTTAATCATATAAACACCGTTTTGACCATCAATAAGTCCTGAATTAGTATCTAAAGCCGTAGCAAAAGCAACTCCCACTACTTTAGGCTCATATCCAATAGAAGGAATCAAAGGAGCTTTTAATGAAAGGTTGTTTGCAGTTTGAATCGATACATTTGCATTGCTTGCAACTTGTTCGATAGTAGCTCCTTGCATATTTTTCTTAATGATTTCTGCTTTTTTCTGATTCATTAAAATAGGTTCAACTATTTTTTTAGCCTCAATCATTGGTATTAAGCCAGAGTTGTCTACCGTTTTTACTTTAGCAATTACGTGACCTTGAGCTATATCAAAACGTTTAATATCATTGGCTTTTGTATCTTTATTAAAGGCCCAAGATACAATACTAGGTTGATCTCCAATAACAGGTAATTGACCTTGGAAAGGATAAACAACTACATTGTTTTGTGTTCCAAATTTTAATTCGGTAGCTTTTTCAATAAAATCTTGATTTTCAGCTGCTTCTTGTTCTAAGTTAGTAGCTTGACTATAAAGTAGATCTGCGGTTGCATCTGATATTTCAATTTCTCTAACTAAGTTAGCTACTTGAACTGTGTTTAATTTATCTGTAACCTTAACCACGTGGAATCCAAAAGTAGTTTCGATAAGTCCTGCTTTTCCGATAGGGTTAGAGAAGATGTAGGCATCAAATTCCGGTACCATCATTCCTTTTCCTATACCTTGATATACTCCACCGTTTTGTTTTGAACCTGGGTCATCGGATTCTAACATTGCAAGTCCCGTGAATGAACCTGGGTTGCTCTGAACTTGTTCTAATATTTTTTCAGCCTTAGCCTTAGCTTGCTCTTTGGTTAATGAAGATGATGATTGAGCAGCTCCTTGGTAAGAAATTAAAATATGTGCTGCATCAACTTGGTTTCCAATTTGTTTATCAACCATTTTGGAAATAAAGTAGTTATTACCCACCTCATAAGGACCAAAAATTTCACCTACATTTAAATCAAAAATTTGATCTTGAAAACCTTGAGGTAATTGATTTTTAGAGTAGTAAAGCGTGTCAAACTTAACATCTGAATTCGTGTTTACAAAAAGAGCTACATCTTTTGTTGTTTTAAATCCAGGAATTGTATCGTTTGTTTTTGTTTGTTCATTGTATTGTACACTAGGCTCTAATAAAGCTAATAAAGATTCTTTAATATCTTGTTTATCTTGATCAGAAGGCAAGCTTTGTAGATAAGCATACTCAATTACACGTGTAGGTTCTGATTTGAATCGGTTTTCGTGTTTTTTCATATAAGCAGTAATCTCGCTATCACTTACAGGTGCTTCTTGGTCGTTTATAGAAGAATATGGAACGCTTGCAAAGCTAAAGCTAACTTTGTCGTTTTCCAGAGCATAAGCTGCTTTTGCATCTTGTGTTGTAGCATAAATACCTCCCTGAACTAAAGAGAAATACATTTGTTGTAGACCAACTCTTTCTATGTTTGCCTCAAAGTTAAGCCAAGCATTCCACTGCTCAGGCCCTTGTTGCTTCATCATTAAGATAAAAGCATTGAACTTATCCATGCTAAAGTTACCGTACTCATCTTGAAAAGTAGGGTCACCAGCAATTGCAGGGTCATTTTTAATAACATTAATTAACTGGTCTGGTCCAATTCTTAAACCTAATTTTTCTATTTCAGTAGCAAGTAGAATCTCGTTTACATCATTATTCCACACAGCTTCCACGGCTTGTGAATTAGTCCATTGGTTGTTGTTTTTAGCCTGTTCAACTTTATAATTGAACTCCATTGTATTAATGTCTTGACCATTAACCTTTCCAATGTTGCGTGATGCTCCATTACCTGTACTACTTAGTACTCCTTCAATGACAAATGCTAATAAAGCAATTCCGATTACTGCAATTAACAGTGCGGACTTTTGTCTAATTTTTGATAAAACTGCCATGCTTTTTTGTTATGTGTAATTTTTTTCAGTGAGCGAAAATACAATTATCTTATTAATAATAAAAGGGGTCTAGATATTATTTTAGCTTTATTGCAAACTTTTTACTTTATTTTGTTGAAAATTTCGTAACATGTATACTCTAGAGTTTTTTTTTAGCAAATATCTGTGATCTAGACCAAGAACTTATAAAAAGTTGTTTATTAAAAAAAATACCACTTTTTAAAGTGGTATTTAGTATTTTATTTTTTTGGTTGATTGCGTTTTTCCATTTTTTTAGCAAATTTCATTCTAAAGAAGAACATAAAAATTGCTACACCAGCTACAAGAAAACTAATCCAAAAGTTATCTTCTTTTGCCTGTATTTTAGTTATTGCATCGTATATAAATAAAAGGGCAATAAATAGATAGAAATAAGGTATAATGCGTAATGCTTTCATGTTATTTTTCTTTTTTAATACTTTCGGCGTAACTGTTTTTGGCTTTGATAATCTCTAATTTACTATCAAAGTCAATCCCGACACCTTGGGTGAAGTTTTCATTATCTGAGGAAGCCTTGTATTTACCAAGGGTATAGAACCAATCATTTTTTTGATCGTAATACAATTGATCTGCTTCTAATTTTTTTCCATCAAAAGTTGTAATTACCACATCTCCTTGAAGATCAATTAATTCGGTAATTGTGTATTGTTTAGCGTAATTGGCACGAACTGTATTTTTATTATTGTCCTTGTCAAAAAAAGTCACATGAACTCCTTGTGGAAACTCCGTGAATGAATTAGATACATTGGAGTAGTCTAACATTTTATCTCCCACTAATATGGCCTTAATTCTACCTGAATCTACATATTGTAAATAGATGTTTTGGGCTTCTCCTACGGGGAAAAAGCTTGTTTGGTGGAAAGCTTGTATTTGTTTTAAATCATTATTACATGAGCTTAAAACTATAGATGCCACCAAAAACAGTGCGTAGGGTAGTAGGTTACCAAGGTGTTTGTTCATTTATCTTATTGTAACTATTCGTATTTTCTACGTTTAAACCAAATGTCATTTAAAGAGAATCCAATAGACATATTAAAATAGTTTTCTTTTAATAAATCATGATTAGTGGTTCCTCTTTGACCATATTCAAAGCCAACGTTAATATTTGTTAGCCCTCTTACTGGTAATCCAAAACCGATACTAAGCCCATAGTCTTTAATAGCTTGTTGTTTTAATACAAGACCTGTGTTTTCGTATCTAATTCCAGCTCTATATACAATGCGATCAAAGTAGCTTGTAAAGGAATTGTATTTAGGAATATAAAATCCACCAATGGCGTATTTTCTAGTATCTTCAAAATCCGAAATATTTGTAGTATTCCATATATTACCTAGTTTGCTGTTTTGCGTATAGGTAAACTGCCCAGAGACAAACCATTTTGAAATTTTACCAATACCAGCACCAAAAGTCAGATTTTGTGGGTTGACAAATTTCATTTTTTCGTCTAATGCTGTAATTTCTTTAATAGGTAAATTTGGACTATAAATGTCGTAAATACCAACGGTAGTTTTGTTTTTTACGTCCCAATTTGTTTCAGGGGCATAAGTTACATTAGCTTGAATATCATATTGTTTAAACTTTCCCTGATATTGTGCAGAAAGGTTATAGCTAAAACCGGTATAATCTAAGTTTCTATGTTCTAGTGTTTGGGTTATTGCTGGAGTTCCATCTCCTAGGTCTTTAATCCAGGTATACATTTTATTATCCGTGTCTCCAAAGTGGTAACCTGCATCAAAACCGAAGCTAAAGTTATCTGTG
Source organism: Myroides sp. LJL119 (assembly GCF_054871605.1). Lineage (NCBI taxonomy): Bacteria > Pseudomonadati > Bacteroidota > Flavobacteriia > Flavobacteriales > Flavobacteriaceae > Myroides > Myroides sp. LJL119. The sequence goes on along the minus strand of NZ_JBTXLO010000001.1, from coordinate 54,902 downwards.
ATTTGGTAACCAGCTCCAATAAAGGCTCGGTTAACTCCGCCATCTCCTGTAAAGGATTGGGTTGTAATTCTACCAGTGGTATTTGATGTTTCATCCCCCATTACTTTATATCCAACGTTGGAGTAAGGTAATAGTCCAAAAACTACCCCTACATTTTTAGCAACCGGGAAGCCAAGTGCAAAATAATCGAAAGATTGTCTTTTTGCCTCGTCTTTATTTTGATCGGATTTAAATCGGTAGTAATGTGCTGTGGCTCCTAGGCTTAAAGTAGTATACTTTAGCTTAGCAAAGGATGCAGGATTTTTTAAATTAATATGAATACTGTCTGCATAAACACTGGTGCCTCCCATTGCTTTGTATTCATTGGTACCGTTGTAATTTACATTACCTAAACCGTAGTATGAATACGGAGTAGCTGTTCCTTGTTGGGCCATTGCGACCGATGCAAATACTAAGCTAAGACTTACTAGAATTTTTTTTATCATTTTCAATTGTATATTGATATAAAGCGTTCAGACTTTCTAAGAGAAAATTTGAATTAGCAAATATTACATTTTTTAATCTTTTTGCCAAAAAAAGTGTATCTCCACCTGTTAAAATAATTGTTAAATCGGGTGAACTTTTTTTGTATTGTTCTATCATTGCGTCTATTTCGTTGCAGATTCCGTGAATAACGCCGCTATGAATCGATTCATTTGTTGTCTTGCCTATTAAATAATCGATTTGTTGGGGCTCTAATTCTGGCAATTTAGCCGTATAATGATTTAGGGCCTTGTACCTCATTTGTAGACCAGGAGAAATTGCTCCTCCTAAATAGTTATTATTGGAATCTAAAAACTCGTAAGTTACGCAAGTTCCTGCATCGATTATCAAACAATTTTGATTTTTATAAAAAATAGCTGCTCCAGCGGCCAATACCATACGATCAATTCCCAATGTTTTTGGGGTTGCGTAAAGGTTTGTAAAAGGCATTGGGGTTTGATGGTCTATTTTAAAGACATGGACCCTTTGTTTTAACCAGTGATAGATTTGATTGTGATTGTCTGCCACACTGGCAAGTACAACAGGGGTTTGTGGTGGGATGTCTGGAAAAAAATGTAAAAAATTTTCTTGAAATTTTTCCGTTGCCACTCGGTGTATTGTTACGATGCTATTGTTTTCAAATTGAGCTAGTTTGGTTGTGGTGTTACCAATATCTACTACTAAAATCATATGGGTTGTCTTAGGTTTTTCAAATATAGCAAATGATTTTTTGAACGAAAAGTTTTGGTAGTATAAAAATCTATTCTATATTTGCAACCGCTTAAGAGAACAAGTTTCTCTGTTGTAAAAGGCAAATGGTGCCTTAGCTCAGTTGGTAGAGCAAAGGACTGAAAATCCTTGTGTCCCTGGTTCGATTCCTGGAGGCACCACAAAAAACTTTTTACAACTATATAAGAGATTGGGTGCCTTAGCTCAGTTGGTAGAGCAAAGGACTGAAAATCCTTGTGTCCCTGGTTCGATTCCTGGAGGCACCACAAATTTCAAATATAAAGCACAACAGGTGCCTTAGCTCAGTTGGTAGAGCAAAGGACTGAAAATCCTTGTGTCCCTGGTTCGATTCCTGGAGGCACCACTTGTTGAAGACCTCGAAGAAATTCGAGGTTTTATTATTCTAAATCAAAGAATAATAAACACGATCTTTTTTACAAATCAAAAGTATTTAGGTGCCTTAGCTCAGTTGGTAGAGCAAAGGACTGAAAATCCTTGTGTCCCTGGTTCGATTCCTGGAGGCACCACTAAAAACTTTTGCTTAATTTGTATAAAAAGGTGCCTTAGCTCAGTTGGTAGAGCAAAGGACTGAAAATCCTTGTGTCCCTGGTTCGATTCCTGGAGGCACCACAAAAAAACTCTCACTTTTTAAAAGTGAGAGTTTTTTTATTTATAACAAGTTATTTCACGCCTTGGGGTGATGGAAAAAAATAAATGCTCCAAAATCGAAATTTTAGAGCATTTTATGGGCGATTTCTATTTTAGTTTTTAGTCAATGCCTGGTAAGAGAGTGTTAGTTTTTTAACTTCAAAACCTAGTTCTGTTACCTTGGTTTGTAATTTTAACAACTTTGCTTTTGTTTTAAGCTCTTCAATTGGAGTTGTTTTTCCTGTGGCTTGGCGAGCTTGGAACTTGTTGGTTTGTTTACTTAGATTATCCTCAGCTTTGTGTAATTTGGCTGTAGCCTTATCTAACTTTTTTTGGCTGTTGATTATCGATTGTTGTTTTTTAAGTTCTCTTTTATGTTCTTTTTCTTGTTGTTTTTGAGCTTTTAATTCTGCTTTTAATTTTTTATCTGCAATTTTTTGCTCTTGTTTTAAGCGTTTAGCCTCGTCTAATTGATTTTGCAATGAAAGCTCTTCAATTTCTAATTTAGTTTGCAAGGTGGCTTTTTCTTGCTCTAAAGATTCAATGCTATTGCTTAATTGTGAATCTACTTTTTGTTGTGCTTTAGCCGTTAATGTCATCACACACAACATGGAGGCTGCTAAAAAGATTCTTTTTTTCATGTTAAATTTTATTGTAATTATTGTTGTATATTCTGATTTTAGTACTGTTAATGAACGCTTACCATTCATTAATTTTATTGGCATCTAATTTTAAAAATATAAATAAAAGTACGGTAAAGGCTATTAAACTAGACCCACCATAAGAAAAGAATGGCAAAGGTACGCCAATTGTTGGAAAAAGTCCAATTAACATAGATAAGTTAAATGCAAAGTGAATAAATAAAAAGCAAATAACACAATATCCATAAACTCGATTGAATCTCTTTTTTTGATTTTCTGCCAGGTATATCAATCGGAAAAACAGGCATAGAAATAGGATTATCACTAAGCTTGAGCCCATAAAGCCCCATTCTTCTCCAACGGTAGTGAAGATATAATCAGTATGTTGTTCCGGCACGAAGCCGCCCTTTGTTTGGGTTCCTTGTAAAAAACCGGTTCCGCTCCACCCTCCCGAGCCAATAGCAATCTTAGATTGATTTAAATTGTAACCTTCTGCTTGTAGATTTACGTCCTCGCCAATTAATACATTTATACGATCCTTTTGATGGGGCTCTAGCATATTATCATACACATAATCCACCGAGAGTACAAATATGGACATTAGGGCTGTTAAAGCGATATAAATAAAAGGGTTTCTTTGAATTGTTTTATTCAAATAAAAGTGAAGACCTGTGATAAGTGCAATAAGTCCAATAATAAGTATGGGTTTTACCACCAAAGCACTGATAAAAAGTAAAATGGTTATAAAACCAGTCCATAAATACCAGCTTGGTAGTCCTTCTCGGTAAAGCACAAATATTAAAGAAACAAATAACATGGCGCTACCTGTATCGTGTTTTAAAATTAATATAGTAGGTATACCAATGATAGTTAATGCGGTTATTTGTTCTTTAATAGAAACTAAACGATCTTGATTATCCGATAGGTATTTAGCTAAAAGTAGAGCTGTGGTGGTTTTTACAAATTCTGAAGGTTGTATCCCAAAGCCTCCAATACTATACCAGTTAGTTTGCCCTTTAACACTCTTTCCAAAAACAAAAAGCCCTAGAATGGATAAAAGCCCTATGATATAGAATATTAAGGCGTATTTTTCGTAGAATTTGGCATCAATAGAAAGCGTTAGTATAATAACCGGAATGGTAATTAAGATAAACATAAGTTGTCTACCATAGATTTGATTTAAATCAAATATGGAAGTGGTTTCCGCTGGCAGTGAAGCCGAGTAAATATTAACCCAACCTGCCAGAACTAATAAAAAATATAGTAATACAGATATCCAATCTATATTTCGGTGTACACTTACGCTTCTCATTTTTTTAGCTTATTGTTTTCAGCGTTTTTATATAGTTGTAAAACTTTATCATACTCATGCTCAAGACTACCTTCAATCATTTTCTTTTCAAGATCCTTACGTACAACCTGTTTTAATAGATATTTTTGAAGCATTAATGAGTTTATCGGACCAGCCCATCGAGATCCCCAGTACCCGTTTTCAATAAAGACAGCTACAACTATTTGTGGGTCTTCAACCGGCGCAAATGCCACAAAAACCGAATGGTCTGTTAATTGATATCGTTTGCCATCGATTCTTGTAAAATTTTCAACAGTTCCTGTTTTACCTGCAATTTCTAAACCTTCTACCGCCACACTTCGTCCTGTTCCCAGGTGAAAAACATCATTCATTCCTTTGATAACTGCATCGAAATGTTTGGAATCAATTGTGGTTTGGTGTTTTGTGGTGTATTTGGAGTCAATAGGCAGGTGCTCAATACTTTTTATAATATGAGGAGTGTAATAATAGCCTTTGTTTGCAACAGCGGCAAAAGTATTTGCTAGTTGCATAGGGGTCATAATAATTTCACCCTGCCCAATTGCATTGGAAATGGTGGTTGTACTTCTCCACCCACCATTGGGATACCATCTATTGTAATAGTCAGAATCGGGTATATGTCCTTTTCTACCTTCGGGTAAGTCGTAACCTAGAAATTGTCCTAATCCAAAACTAGCTAAGTGATTATGCCAATTATCTATTCCTTCTTTTGGAGTTTTGTATTTTTCTACTATTTTTTTATACGTTTGTGCAAAATAGGTATTGCAGCTCTTGGCTGTGGCCTGAAAAAGATTCCATGTACCATGATCATGGCAACCCATCCAAGCACCTTTACCATAAAAAAAGCCACCATTACATGGAAATGAGGTATTAGGAGTGATTACTCCTTCTTGTAAACCAATTAAAGCTGTTAAAATTTTAAATGGTGAACCTGGGGAATACTCTCCGGATAAAACTCTATTATACAAAGGTTTGGCAAGCGAATCGTTGTATAATTTCGTGTAGTTTTTTGACCTCTCTCTACCTACAAGTAAACCAGGATCGTAACTAGGGGCATTTACAAGGGCTAGAATTTCGCCAGTTTTTGGTTCAATTGCAACAATTCCCCCGCGTTTGTTTTGCATTAGTAGCTCCCCGTAAGCTTGTAACTCACTATCGATTGTCAGGGTTATATCTTCTCCTTTTTTGGCCAAAGTATCGTAGATTCCATCTTTAAAAGAACCTATTTCTCTGTTGAACCGATCACGTTGAATGTACTTAACTCCTTTTTCGCCTCGCAGGATTTTTTCATATTCTTGCTCTATGCCTTGAATTCCAATTAAATCTCCGGGTTTGTAGTAAGGATTATTTTTAATATTGTAATCCGTTACCTGGCGGATATAACCAAATATATTTGCTCCCGAGGATACTTGGTAGTCTCTTAGCGAGCGTTTTTGAATATAAAATCCTTTAAAATGTCTTATTTTTTCTTGGAAAGCAGCATATTCGCTTTTGCTTAATTGCGGCAAAAAAATAGAAGGCAGCCTTGGACTATATCTTCGGGCTTTTTCTAATTTTGTTTTAAACTCATCCATAGGTACATCAAGTAACTGGCATAAAGCTAGAGTATCAATACCCACAACCTCTCTTGGTATGACCATTATATCATAAGAGGGTTGGTTGGCAATTAAGAGTTTTCCATTGCGATCAAATACGTATCCTCGCTCTGGGTATTCATATACAATTTTTAAAGCATTATTTTCAGATTTTTTTATATACGTATCATCAACTGTTTGTAAATAAAACAATCTAGCTAAAATAGTAAGACTTACCAGGGCAATAACAATAGGTAGAAGTAACTTTCTCATTTTCTACTAGGTTTGATTAAAAACAAAATTAATATACTAGTAAGTAGCGTTGCTATGGCTGTTAAGCAAATTCGTAGAGCTAGTTCTAATAAAAAATCAAAGCGTAGTAATTCGAGTGTGAAAAGTACCACATGGTGTACAAGTATACAAATGGCAATATAACCAAAGACCTCAAGTGATTTTAATAAATCGGATGTTACTTTTCTAAAGATATTTAGGTTGTGATATTCATAAGAGATTCCAAAAGAAAATTTTAAAATAGAAGGTCTACAAAAAGCTAAAATTAAACATGAAGCCGCGTGTATACCTCCTGAATTTTCAAACATATCAATGGAAAGTCCTAGTAGAAAGCTCGAAATATAGAAAAGGGCCTTATTACCAGTAACTGGATATAAAATAATAAACAGTATGTAGGGGTAAGGATTAATGAAACTAAAAAGGTCGATATTATTGAAAACTAATACTTGTGCAAGAACAAGACCAATAAATCGTATAATATTTGATAAAGCGATACTATTCATTTTTTGTACTTTGTTCTAAGTCTAGAATTTCTTCTAAATCGTTATTTCTTAAAATATAAACATAACCTAAATTGGTCATATCATTAAATAGCCTTACGGAAATAGTGAAATAATTTGAGTTTTCATTTGTATATGCCTTTTCAATAACTCCAATTGGAATATTTTCTGGGAAGATAGAAGACCTACCTCCGGTTACAATGGTATCTCCTTTGTATATTTCAGCTAAACGAGGTATGTCTGTAAGGCTTACATAACCGGTACTTTTTCCATCCCACTCTAGAGTTCCAAAATGGTTAGAACCCTTGATTTGGGCGTTAATTTGTGATTTAACGTTTAATATACTTTGTACAGTAGAGTAATTGTTTGATGATTTTTGAACAATACCAACCACACCTTTACTGTTTATAACGCCAAGATCTTTGGTGATTTGTTGTTTTCTACCACCTTTTATAGTGAGGTAGTTTTCTTTAGTGTTAAAAGAGTTTCGAATCACTTTTGCCACTATGATTGAAAAATTTTCTAATTCCGCTGGTCTATGTGTTAGCATTTGTATGGAATCCTGGGTGCTTAAAGAGTTGTAAACAATTGCTTTAAGCTGTGCGTTTTCAGCTACCAATGCGTCGTTTTCCGACTTTAAATGTACATATTCTTTTAGATTATTTACATTTTCATAGACATAACCTGTCACATCGTTTGCTGAACTAACAAACGAACTCTTGTGAAATGCATGAGTTCGTATTATTAGTGCAAGCGATATGAATAAAAGCAGCAAAAACAGTAACTTGGTACTGTTTTTTATAAAAAAGTTAATTATTTGCTGCATAGGTTTTTATTTACTTGATCAACACACTTTTGTATTTCTCAATATTTTTAATTGCTAGTCCTGTTCCTCGTACTACTGCTCGAAGAGGATCTTCTGCAATATAAACAGGCAAATCTGTTTTTTGTGAAATTCTTTTATCTAAGCCTCTTAACTGAGATCCACCACCTGCTAGATAAATACCAGTATTGTAAATATCGGCAGCTAATTCTGGTGGAGTTTGAGATAAGGTTTCCATTACAGCGTCTTCAACACGTTGGATAGATTTATCCAAAGCTTTTGCAATTTCACGATACGAAACGGTAACTTGTTTTGGTTTTCCTGTTAATAAATCTCTACCTTGAACAAGCATATCATCTGGTGGAGTTTCTAAATCCTCGGTTGCGGCTCCAATTTGTATTTTAATTTTCTCGGCTGTGCTTTCTCCAACAAATAAGTTGTGTTGGGTACGCATGTAATAAATAATGTCATTTGTAAAGACATCTCCAGCAATTTTCACTGATTTATCGCAAACAATACCCCCAAGAGCTATAACAGCGATCTCCGTGGTTCCACCTCCGATATCTACAATCATGTTACCTTTTGGTTGCATAATGTCAACCCCAATACCAATTGCGGCACTCATTGGTTCATGTATTAAATAAACCTCTTTACCATTTACTCGTTCACAAGATTCTTTTACCGCACGCATTTCTACTTCTGTAATCCCAGATGGGATACATACTACCATACGAAGAGCAGGGGTAAACATTTTTTTTCTCAAAGAAGGTATGCTTTTGATAAAAAGGCTTATCATTTTTTCAGAAGCGTCAAAATCAGCTATAACTCCGTCTTTTAATGGGCGTATCGTTTTGATATTACCGTGAGTTTTTCCCTGCATTAAGCTCGCTTCTTTACCTACAGCAATAATTTTTCCTGTTGTTCTATCACGAGCAACAATAGAAGGGTTGTCTACAACAACTTTTCCGTCGTGAATGATTAAAGTATTGGCCGTTCCTAGGTCAATCGCGATATCCTCAGTCATAAAATCAAAAAATCCCATACAATTAAAAAGGCTTTTAGAGTTAATATTTTTTACTACGCAAAAGTAATAAATTAATGTTTAAAATGGCGTGTTCCTGTAAAGACCATTGCCATATTATTTTGGTCACAATAATCAATGCTTAATTCATCTTTGATAGACCCTCCTGGTTGAATTACAGAAGTTATCCCCGCATTATGTGCAATTTCTACACAGTCTGGGAAAGGGAAAAAAGCATCACTTGCCATTACTGCCCCATTTAAATCAAAGTCAAAACTAACTGCTTTTTCAATTGCTTGTCGAAGCGCATCCACACGAGATGTTTGTCCAGTTCCAGAGGCACAAAGTTGTGCGTCTTTTACCAATACAATGGTATTGGACTTTGTGTGTTTACAAATTTTTGAAGCAAAAATTAAATCTTCAATTTCTTTTTGACTTGCAGCTTGTTTAGTTACTTGCTTTAAGTGTTGTTTACTATCTGTGATGTTGTCCTTATCTTGAACTAAGATACCGTTTAAACAGGTACGAACTTGTTTTTTAGGTAGTTCAATGTTATTTAGGACTAAGATTATTCTATTTTTCTTTTCTTTTAAAATCTCGATGGCTTTTTGATCATAGCTTGGTGCAATAACAACTTCGCAAAAAAGTTGATTGATTTCCACAGCCGTTTGCTCATCTATATTAGCATTGGCAATTAAAACACCACCAAAGGCAGAGGTAGGGTCACCCGCTAAAGCGTCTAAATAGGCTTGTTTGATTGTGTCTCTTTGTGCAACTCCACATGCATTGTTATGCTTTAAGATTGCAAAGGTTGGTTTGTCATTGGCAAACTCACTCATTAGGTTAACAGCAGCGTCAACATCTAAAAGATTGTTGTAAGATAATTCTTTTCCATTTAACTTTTGGAATAAAGAATCAAAATCTCCATAAAATTCTCCTTTTTGATGTGGGTTTTCTCCATATCGTAAAGAAGTTCCGTTATCTATACTGATTTTTAAGGTATTAGATTGGTCTTGGTTAAAGTAATTAAAAATCGCCGAATCATAATGAGACGAAGTATGAAAGGCTTTAGTTGCTAAATAACGTCTTTGTTCAAGTGTTGTAGCTCCATTGTTTTGTTGAATCATTTCCAAGAATACTTGGTATTGGTCAACCGATGCCACAATGTTGGTATCGCTAAAGTTCTTAGCAGCTGCTCTAATTAATGAAATCCCACCAATATCTATTTTTTCAATGATATCTTCTTGGCTAGCACCTTGTGCTACTGTTTTTTCAAAAGGGTAAAGATCAACAATTACTAAATCAATTTGAGGGATGTCAAATTCTTGCATTTGTTGCACATCTGAGGCATTATCTTGACGATTAAGAATCCCTCCAAATATTTTTGGATGAAGAGTTTTAACACGGCCTCCTAAAATAGATGGGTAAGATGTTACATCTTCTACTGCAATAACATCAATACCTAAGTTTTTGATGAAAGTCTCTGTACCACCTGTTGAATATATGGTTACATTGTGCTTATGTAATTCTCTAACAATTGGTTCTAGTCCATTTTTATCAAAAACGGATATTAACGCAGATTTAATTTTTTTTGTTGTGTTCATGTTGTGTTTTGAATTAGCGTACAAAATTAAGTATTGTTAGTGTAATTATAAAGTTTATAATAGAAGTTTTATCTTTATTTATCAATAATGTTTTGTAACTTTTTAAAAAGTCTGGCGTCTTATAAGTATCACTTGACCATTTTTAAACTCAGTTGGCTATGTTTCTATATTTTCGGTTACTCTCAAGTAGCTTTTATTTTGCTATTAATGCTCTTCGTACCAATAAATTACGTACTGTTTTATCGCTTTTAGGGGTAACAGTTGGAATTTTTTCAATCATAGCTGTATTAGCAGCAGTGGACTCCTTGGAGAAGAACATTAAAAAGGAGTTAAACAATTTTGATGCCAATATGATTTATTTATTCAATGGATCTTTTGGGCCTACGGATGTTCCACGTTGGAAAAGAGAACAATTTCCACAGGTAAACTTTGAGGAATATGAGTATTTAAAAAAGCATGTTCAAGGAGTGGAGTATATTAGTTATGATTTATTTACTAAAAGGGAGAACATCATGTATAATGGATTTTATGCAAATGATGTTAGTATATCAGCCGGCGGGGTGGATATGCAGTATTTAGATAACTTACGTATTGCTGATGGCCGATTTTTTAATGAAACCGAATCCAATAGTGGTGGTTTTGTTGTGGTTTTAGGTCATGAGGTTGCTAATACCTTATTTAACTTTAGTGACCCTATAGGTAAACGGGTTCGTTTGTATGGAAAGAATTTTACTGTGGTGGGCGTATTAGAAAAGCAAGGTGATTCCAGTATTAATATAGGTGGTAAAAATGACGAAAAGGCTATTGTACCTTCCAATACGCTGCGTGTGTTATATGGAGATAACAGCAATATGATAACTCCGGTAATAGTTATAAAGCCTTATAATAGTTATAATATAGATAATTTTCAAGAAGAGCTTAGAGTTAAGCTTCGTGCATTTCGCGGATTAAAGGTAGGTGATGATGACAACTTTTTTATTAATCAATTTGGAGGATTAATGGATTTTATAGACTCGATTATTTCTCAAATGAATACAGTGGGATGGATCGTAAGTGGATTTTCTTTACTTGTTGGAGGTTTTGGTATTGCAAATATTATGTTTGTGTCGGTAAAGGAAAGAACTCATTTAATTGGGGTTCAAAAAGCTATTGGAGCCAAGAATCACTTTATTTTAGTACAATTCTTATTTGAGGCAATTATATTGGCTTTAATAGGAGGGGGGATAGGTGTTATTTTAGTTTGGATTATAGCAGCTGTTGTAAGTGGCTTAACTTCTTTTATTTATGTTCTAAGCCTAACCAATGTATTTATCGGATTAATTATCTCTGGGGTAATAGGAATCTTATCGGGGTATTTACCAGCTAAGAGTGCGGCAAAATTAGATCCTGTTGAAGCTATTCGTTCAGGAATGTAAAACAAGAGATTGACTCTAAAGATAGGTCGTATAATATAAAAACCTTATTAGTGTTAATAGTTTATATAAAAAAAGCACCCTTTAGGGTGCTTTTTTAAAATTATCTTATTGGTCTGTTAAGAACTAAATCGATGTACTGATTTACTTGATTTTTTAAATTTTTTCGATGAACGATAAAATCTAGGAATCCGTGTTCTAATAAGAACTCTGAAGTTTGAAATCCTTCAGGTAAATCTTTTCCAGTTGTATCTTTTACAATTCTGGGACCTGCAAAACCAATTAATGCGCCTGGTTCAGCAATATTAATATCACCTAACATTGCGAAAGAGGCAGAAATACCACCTGTTGTAGGGTCCGTACATAATGAAATGTATGGGATTTTCGCATCACTTAATAATGCTAATTTTGCAGATGTCTTAGCCATTTGCATTAATGAAAATCCTGCTTCCATCATACGTGCACCTCCAGATTTGGAAATCATTAAAAATGGAATATTGTGTTTCAATGAGTAGTCTATACCTCTGGCAATTTTCTCTCCCACTACTGATCCCATAGAACCTCCAATGAAAGCGAAATCCATCGCTGCAACTACTAACTTTTCTCCTTTTGATTCTCCCACAGCAACTCTAACAGCATCTTTCAATTGTGTTTTAGTTGTTGCTTCTTTCAAACGATCTACGTATTTTTTGGTATCTTCAAATTTTAAAATATCTTTTGAAGAAAGGTTTTTGGCTATTTCCCTGTAGTCGTTATTGTCAAAAAGAATTTCGAAATATTCTGCACTACCAATACGAACATGGTATCCATCTTCTGGTGAAACCCATAAGTTGTCTGCTAGTTCATCAGAATCAATAATTTTTCCTGTTGGAGATTTATACCAAAGTCCTTTTGGAACATCTTTTTTGTTTTCTGTTGGTGTTTGAATTCCCTTTTCTTTCCTTTTAAACCAAGCCATAAAATGATTGTTTTGTTTATATTAAGTTCGAAAGCAAGGAGGCTTTATAATGTGTTAACATTATTTAAATCTTCAAAAGCTTTTTCTAAACGAGCTATTAAAGTAAGTTCTCCTTGTCTAACCCAGGTTCTAGGATCATAATATTTCTTATTTGGAATATCTGCTCCTTCTGGATTACCTATTTGAGTTTTTAAATAGTCTATTTTTTGTGTCATGTAATCTCTTACACCTTCTGTGTAGGCAAACTGGGTATCTGTATCGATATTCATTTTGATTACACCATATTCGATGGATTCTTGAATTTCAGCTTTGGACGATCCTGATCCTCCGTGAAATACAAAATCTATCGGGTTGTGGCCTAAGTTAAATTTTTCTGATACGTAATCTTGTGAATTTCGTAATATAATAGGTGTTAATTTAACATTGCCAGGTTTGTATACACCATGAACGTTACCAAATGCAGCTGCAATTGTAAATCTAGAACTAACTTGAGATAGTTGTTCATAGGCATATGCAACCTCTTCAGGTTGTGTATATAATCGAGAGCTATCTACGTTTGTATTATCTACTCCGTCTTCTTCCCCTCCTGTAATTCCTAATTCAATTTCCAAGGTCATCCCTAATTTATCCATTCTTTCTAAATAAGATTTAGAGATGGCAATGTTTTGTTCGATTGGTTCCTCGGAAAGATCAATCATATGTGAACTAAACAAAGGTTTACCATACACTCTCATATGCTCTTCTCCGGCTTGTAGAAGACCGTCAATCCAAGGTAATAGTTTCTTTGCACAGTGATCGGTATGTAAAATAACAGGAACACCATAACTTTCAGCTAAGGCATGAACATGTTTTGCACCAGCGATTGCTCCTGCAATCGCAGCTTTTTGATTTTCATTAGAAAGACCTTTACCTGCCATAAATGCAGCACCTCCATTGGAGAACTGTATAAAAACCGGAGCATTCATTTTAGCTGCAGTTTCTAAAACAGCATTGATCGTGCTAGAACTTGTTACGTTTACCGCTGGTAAAGCAAAGCCTTTTTGTTTTGCATATCTAAAAATTTCTTGCACTTGATCTCCAAATGCAACTCCTGGTTTAATATTATGTGCCATGTGTTGTGTGTTAAAAATTTTGGACAAAAATACTAATTATTATTGATTAAAACGGATAATTAATCCCAACATTTATTACCGACTCTTTAAAGTTAAATTCCTTTAACCACTCACTACGTGTTTCCAACGATGGATTATAGGTCTTGAATCCCATGTCTAATCTAAATACAAAGAAACTAAAATCATAGCGAATTCCAAAGCCAGTTGCCACTGCTATATCTTTTAAAGAAGATACTCCGTTAAAGGTATAGTTTTTATCTTTAATATCGTCAAAGACGTTCCAAATGTTCGAAGCATCTACAAATAAGGCCCCATACCAACTACCTGTAATATTAAAACGATATTCACCTGAGAAAAGAAGTTTCATGTTGGCTTCATTAAAATCATTGACTCCTCCACTTCTTCCAGGGCCTAGTCGATAGGATTGCCAACCTCTATTGTCATTGGAACCCCCTCCAAAATAACTTCGCGAAAAAGGTATTGAATTTGAGTTACCATACGGGACTGCTAGTCCAGCAAAAGCGCGGATGGCAAAAACTTGTCTTCGACCTAAATCCCAATATTTAACAAAGTCTATTTCTGATTTTAAGTATTGGGAGAATTCTACGTCAAAAATAGTTTTATGACCAGTAGGACCTGTTTTGTCACTGGCTTTAGTTAGTAGGTTTAGTATCCCACCGGCTGATTCTATTTTCGCCCTAAGGGTATAGAAATTATTATCGTTAATACTTGTTTTTGTTGTTCGGGTAAATAAAATATTGGAAGCTACAATTAGGTTATTCTCCGATAACCTGACTTTTCTCTCATTGATACTAGAGACCTCGCGAAGATCTTCTTGACTTAAGGAAAGTGGGTTGTTACTAGCCAGGGCTTGATCTATAAATTCACTAGTGGTTTGATTGTTTTGCCATAAGTCACCAGCGGGATCAAAGTAATTAGGAGGTAATTCCGATTTATAGTTTTGCGCTATTTCATTTAACCTACGATAGGATGATTTGTATACATTAAAGTAATTCCCTGGATTTGTATTTCTTACATATTGCGCATTAACTAAATCAAAGCTAAACGCATTATTTCGAGATGGCATCCATCTGTAATTAATAATTCCTGTAAAATTATCCTTGTCTAAACCAATATTTCTTTGTTTGGATATTCCAAAACTCATGGTTGTACTAGGTAGCATGGATTTAGGAATTATTCTTTCTGTTGCGATTGGAAAAAACACCCTTGGAAAGCTTAATTTGACATCTGCTCCATATTCCGTAACATTAAAAAAGACATTGTTCGGATTGTTCATTTGTCTAGATGAGCCAATACTACCTTTAACGGCAAACTCGAGGATTTCCGCTCCTTTAAATACATTTCGGAATAACAAACCTACACTCCCTGCTAATCCAAAATCTTGAATATTGGAGTGGGTTATATCCAAAGAAGGACTAAAGGTTTTTCTTTTTCGTGAGGTAAGATAGATATTTGTTATAAGGGATTGTCCGGTGGAATCTGCCTTGTCTTCGATATACTCAATTACAGGATAATTAAATACCCTTAAATTACTAATAGCTCTACTGGTTAAAATACGTCTTTGATCACTAAAAACACTTCCTTTAGTTATAAATATGGCATCGGTAATAGCTTTAGGTTTATATTGTAATTTTGTTGAACTGTAAATATTGTAATTCTTGTGTTGGATGCTATCAAGAAAATAGGCGCGATCTTTACTACTGTGATCCGTATAGATATTTACATCACTAATTTTATAAATTTTAAATGGTTCTTGGGTAAGTTCATCTCCAAGTTTCACAGTTCTTGGTTCAATAATTAATTTTACGTTCGCTTTTTGTTTGGCATTTAAAACCGTATCCACTTCATAGCGAATATTTAATTCTTGAAAGTAATAAGCTCCATTGTTTCTAAAATCCGTAGTTATTCTTGCCCTTTCACTATCAAAGTTAGCCACATTAAATACCGTATTTGTTTTAATATAGCTTTTATCTTTGTTTTTATTGAAAATTTCTTCTAAAGCCGGGGTAGCTATCTCATGTGTAAGGCTATCTATATAATAGGGCTCGCCTGTGGTTATTTGGTAGATAGCTTTTACTTTTTTATCGTTTAATGTATCTACATGGCTTTGTACTTTGGTGTCAAAGAAGCCTTTGTTAAAGTAGTGATTTTTCAAACGCGTTACCGATTTAGCACTGCGTAGTGAATCATATAAAACAGGAGGTTCTCCTGTTGTGATTAAAAAGTTGTTAATTCCTGATATCACAAATGACTCTCCAAGGCGATTGACTTGTTTTTCTGATAGTAGCCAAGTTAGATTGCGATGTGCTTTGGGGTTTTGATCAAGCCAAAGATGGTATAAAGAGTCTGGGTTTTGTTTGGCTAGATTATAAAGTTGCAAGCGAAGTCGAACCCCTAATAAAGGGATTGAACTATTTGGGTGTTGATAAAGAAGTTCATTGATTTCTTCTTTATTATTCTTTTTATTATTTTCAATAATAGTGTTTTCCATTAATAGCATCTGACCCTCTGGAACTCTTTTAGTTAGAGAGCAGGAAAAAAAACTTATGCTGGTTAATAGAATTAATACTACTTTTGTTAGAAATTTACTCAAGGCAATTAGGTGTCTATAATAGTTCAAAAATACATTTTTTATGGTTACAAAGAACCAAATCAAGCTAATTAAAAGTTTACATCAAAAAAAATACCGAAAAGAGCACGGTTTGTTCATTGCCGAAGGTATTAAAGTTATTCAGGAACTTTTAAAGGCGGATTTTACTTTAGAAAATTTGTATATGACCCAAGATTTGGACTTAAAGGCTCCTGATCATAAAAAGGTTTTAATTAAAAAGGCTGAAATGGAAAAAATATCAGCCTTAACTAGTGCTAGTGATGTGTTAGCAGTTTTTCATTGTCCAAAACCTCAAGCTGTTGATTACAAAGATTTGGTTGTGGCCTTAGATGACGTACGTGATCCTGGAAACTTAGGAACTATAATTCGTCTTTGTGATTGGTTTGGAATAAAACATATTATATGCTCAGCACAAAGTGTTGATGCATTTAATCCAAAGGTTATTCAAGCTACAATGGGTTCAATTGCTCGGGTTAATTTGGTATATGGAGATTTGCAACAGATGATTTTAGACAATGGTGAAAATAAGAGTGTTTATGGTACTTTTATGGACGCAAAAAATATTTACAAATCGGATTTGGCCATAGATGGTATTGTTGTTTTTGGAAATGAAGCCAATGGAATTTCTAAGCAAATTGAGCAATTAGTGACAAATAAAATAAGTATTCCTCGTTTTGGGGATTTACAGCAAACAGAAAGTTTAAATGTAGCCATGGCAACCTCTATTGTACTTAGTGAGTTTCGCCGTAATAATAGTTAAAATCTGAGAGAGATATAAGATTAAGGGTTTAATAAAAAAGGCGCAAAAATAGATTGCGCCTTTTTCTATGGTAATTAATGAAAAGTAAAGTTAATAAAAACACCTCTACTTTTCATAGACGTTATTGCTCCAGTCCACGGACTATTAGGATCTTGGTCTACAATTAGTTCATTATCTAAGCCAAAAACGCCTCGAATAGAAGGGGAGAACTTAAAATACTGAAAGTAAATATCTATTCCGGCTCCTATTTCATAATTATAGGTCCATTTTTTCATTCTCCAGACTCCCTCCGAGTTATCTACATCGGAGCTGCTATTACTACTTAGGTTAAGGTCTGCTGAAAAACCACCTACTAAATAAGGACGTATATTTCCGGTTCTTTTCGAGGAGAACTTTAACAATAAAGGCAAATGGATGTAGGTGCTACTTATTTCCTTAATGGATGCCATGTCTAATTCTCTTTGGCTAGGATTTGGATTACCGTATTTATTATCAAAATAGTTATAAAAAATAGCCTTAGGGTAACTCAGTGTTCTTTTAGTATAATTTAGACCAGGTTCAAATCGAAGATCAAGATATTCCATTAAACGAAGATTACCTATTAAACCGATATTAAAACCAGTTGTTGAACTTACTTGAATTTCTGAGTAATCTCTAGGAAGTTGATCTTTATAAGTATCTTGATATTGTTTTAATTGTTTGTAATAATCAGCGTTATAATCAATTTTGTAGTTGTATGAGTTAAAGCCTAAGTAATAACCCCAATGTACTCTTTGTTTATCCCAATCCTGTTTATTTAAAATAGGATTACGGCCAAAGACCCATTGTCCAAAACTAGGAGCGGTACAAAACAGAACCAATATAATACAAAAAATTTTTTTCATTTTACTTTGATGAACGGTAAATAGTTGCAATTCCCATTGTTTGAGGGAAGTGTTGTACATCTTTAAACCCAACTTTGGTCAAAATATTGTTGAGTTCGACGCCAAAAGGGAAATTTTTTGCCGAATCCGAAAGGTATTGGTATGCTTTTTTATCCTTTGAGAATAGTTTACCCATTAAAGGTAAAACGTTTTGAGTATAAAAAAAGTACCCTTGTTTGAAGGGGAATTTTGTAGGTACGGAAGTCTCTAAAATAACAAATACTCCACCTGGCTTTAAGACGCGAAGAATTTCCGAGAGTCCTTTTTCTAAATTTTCAAAGTTTCGGATTCCAAAACCCACTGTGATGGCCTCGAAACTATTGTCTTGAAAAGGCAAGTTTTCCGAATCCCCTTGTACCATTTTAATTTTTTTGTCCAGCTTTAAAGCTTTTACTTTTTGCTTACCTACCTCTAGCATTCCTGCCGATAGGTCTAATCCTGTAATGCTTAATGCATCGGATTGAGATAGTAAAATGGCAAGGTCACCAGTTCCTGTGGCAATGTCAAGAATGTTAATAGGGTTAGTTTGGCTAACCATATTTAGTACTTTTTTTCTCCAGCCTTGATCTGTTCCTAGGGAAATCATGCGATTTAAATTATCGTAATTCCCCGATATATTGTCGAACATTTGTTCTACTTGTTTTTTCTTACCTAATTCAGATTCTTTATATGGAGTAATATTCTTTGACATTGTAAAATAATTTAAAGGCAAATATAATTATTAAAAGCTAATTTTTCAGAAACCTGTGGGATATAATTGTATGACGGGTAGGGATTTTTGTGATAAAAAAAGTCCTAGAGATTATTTGCTCTAGGACGTTTTGAATTTTTAGATATACATATTGTAGTATTGTGCTCCAGCAAAATCTATTATATCTGCTTGTTTAAAGCCTAATCTACTATAGAGTTTCATTGCATCGGGATTTTCAAGATCAACAATTAATCCTACTTTACCATGCCCATTGCTTTTTGCATAGTCTATCATGTGTTTTAAAAGCCTTGTGCCAACTCCTTTTCCTTGCGCTAATACAGACACAGCTACTGTGTCTAGATAAAATTGGTCATCGCTAGTCTCCGGTTCAGGTTGATAGTCATTTTGATATTTATCTGACATATATTGTAAAACAGGTTGTCTTAAAGTAAAGAAATCTGCACCATCATAACCCGTAATACAGCCCATAATCTCACCGTCTTTATCTACTGCAACAAATGTGTTTTGATAACTGTATAAATTATCAGGTTGTTGAAATAAGGTGCTTAAAAAATGAATAGCTTCTTCAATATCTTGGCTTTGTATAAAAGTAAAGACAATATCTTGCATTGCTTGAAGCATTAATTCAGGGACTACATCCACGTCATTTGGCGTGGCTTTTCTAATGGTATACTCCATATGGCTTTAATTAAATTATATTACAAAGGTACAAAGGATTTATTTATCTTGATTCTGCATATTTTTTTTTAAGGCTTGTTGTTGTTTATTTTGTTTTGCTATTCGTGTCCAAATAGGGCTGACATTTTTAATATCCACTGTCTGTGGGTCAAAAATAGGGTCTAGTCCGGCTTTGTATTGTTTTATATAATCATCTAAGGCTCGCATGGCTGGTTTGTATAAAAGTAAAATAGCAATAATATTTAGCCATGCCATTGCTCCCACACCTATATCTCCAATGGCCCATGCTGTACTTGGTTCATTTATAGCAGCAAAATATACGTTGATTAATATAACACTACGCATAATCCAGCGTAGTACCATGTTTTTTTTCTTACTTAAGTAATCAAAATTCGATTCAGCTATAAACAAATAACTCATTGTTGTTGTAATGGCAAAGAATGTTAGTGCAATGGCAATAAATTCAGCTGCTATGGTTGGGAACTGCGTTGCTATTGCCTTTACCGTATAACTCGCACCGGCTTCTATATCGGGAAGATTATGAACAATGTAATTTCCTGTAGAATCAAGTACATTATATTGATTTGTAAATAAAATCATAAAGGCTGTAGCTGAACATACAAACAATGTATCGATATATACCGAGAAGGCTTGAACTAAGCCTTGTTTTACCGGGTGTGATGTTTCCGAGGCAGCAGCAGCGTGTGGACCTGTACCTTGACCAGCTTCATTGGAGTATATTCCTCTTTTAACACCCCAGGCAATTGCGGCTCCGAATATTCCACTAAATGCCGCCTCTTGGTTAAAGGCCGCTTTTATAATCAACATAAACACATCAGGAACTCCTTTATAATTAATTCCAATAATAATTAAGGCCATGATAATATATGCCGTTGCCATAATAGGGACTACTATTTGTGCAATTCTACCAACACTTTTAGCACCTCCGAAAACGGAAATAGCTAAAAACAGACATATAAAAATCCCTGAAATATACGGTGAAACATGAAATGCCTCTTGTATGGAAATAGAAATGCTATTTGCTTGGATACTAGGTAAAAATAACGAGCAAGAAATTAGGGTGATAATTGAAAAGGCTAAGGCAAAATACTTGTTGTTTAAACCTTGTTGAATATAAAAAGCGGGTCCTCCACAATATTGCCCATTTTTCTCTGTTTTGTAAATCTGAGCTAAAGTAGATTCGATAAACGCCGAGGCACTTCCTAAAAATGCGATAACCCACATCCAAAAGATTGCCCCTGGTCCTCCTGCGGCTATTGCGGTTGCTACCCCAACAATATTTCCCACACCTACACGACCTGCAATTGCGATAGAAAATGCCTGGAAAGGACTTACGCCATTCTCCGAGGAGCCTTCTGTGAAAAGTAGTTTTACCATGGATCGGAAGAAACGTACTTGTATGAATTTAGTTTTGATTGAAAAAAATAAACCCGCACATAAACATAGGGCGATAAAGACATCTGACCAAATTAAATCATTGGCTATTTTAATTGCATTTTCCATAAATATTGTTTAATCAAGGTAAAAAAGTAAGGATAATCTTGATATCTACAAATTTTATTTTTGATACTATTAAAACACAGTGTGTTTTTTAGATAATAAGCAGTGTGAGGTCAGTGAGAAAATATACCTTAAGGTACTTGTAAGTATTGGTTTTTTAGGGGTTTTAGCCAGTACTTAATAAAAAGTATGTAAAGTGTATAAGACATTTGTCTTGATTTGATATTTATAGTTAGACTTAATAAGAATAATGGATTTTGTATCTATTAAGTAAAAAAATCAACAAGGAATCGCAGTAGGTAAATAGGGAAGATTAGGAGAGGGAAGTGGGTAAAAAAGTTGTTTTTTTCTTTATCCTGAGTTTATTTGTAAAAGGGTTTAATAATTTTTTTTGTACCCATGGGTACAAAAAAAGCCAATCTTTTAAAGATTGGCTTTTATAGTTTTTTAGAAGCGGATGCTAAACAAACCTTCTTCTTTGTTTTCTAGATTTTCAAAACGCTCTGTACACTCTTGAATCATTTTTAAAGCAGCTGCTTTATCTCCGAATCCATTTGTAGTTACTTGTTTTTTCTCTAAATCTTTATATACTTTAAAGAAATGTTCGATTTCTAACTTTAAGTGTTCGTTTACTTGATCTATATCATTTATTTTATTCATGATAGGGTCTGATACAGGAACACAAAGAATTTTTTCATCTTGTCCTTTATCATCTGACATGTAGAAAATACCAACTGGCTTAACCTCTACTACCAATCCTGGAACTGAAGGCTCTGAGAATAGAACAAGAACATCTAAAGGGTCACCATCTAAAGCTAATGTTTCTGGAATAAAACCATAATCAGCTGGGTATCTCATATTAGAATATAACATTCTATCGAATCTTAGTCTTTTTAAATCAAAGTCGTATTCGTATTTGTTTCTGCTTCCTGCTGGGATTTCAACAAAAGCATCAAAAGTTTCAAATTTACTCATATCTTTTAATATTTATTCTCTTTTTTAAATAGGTTGCAAAAATACTCTAAATAGTGATTTAGAACAAGTTTTAGCAACTATTTTAAAAATAAAGTGCAAATGAGGCTTTAACTGCAAAATTTCTAGATGCTGGTACGTGTCTATAATTTCCTTTCCAAGACAGGTCTATTCGGATTATTTTAAAAATATTACCTACAGCAACATAGTATTCATAATACGTGTGGGTTGGAGCTTTGTATACTAAATTGGATGCATTTAAATCGATGTTTGCCTGTGAAATAGTACCGTGTATACCTCGAATCCCGATAATTTCTCGCATATTTAAATCGCGAAGAAAAGGAACGCGAGAAAATAATCTACCTCCAAAATTGTGTTCTAAGTGTAGGGAAGTATATTGATCAGTTACAAAATCGTAGTAATCTAGGTTTGCAAAGGTGTTTTCGATATGAAACCATGATTGGTTACCAGGTACTACATTAAGTAATCCAAGGGGAACCTCACCGAAGGTTTTACCAGCCTCAAATGTAGTTGTTAAGGTTCCAAATCCACCTAGTAAAATTGGTTTTCTGGCATAGAATTGTAATTTTTCGTAGGTAAAATCACTATCAAATACCCCTTTAAAGCCTTGACTGTATTTTAAATATAAACGCAAGTACTTTTGATCAACCTCTGTTCTATCTACTCCAAAACCGATTGTTTTTTTGCCTGGAGTATAATCTATTTCAAAAGCTACCTCACTTTGCTTGGTTTCATTAGAGATAATGTGATTAGCCTTGTCTTTATAATAATCTAAATTAAAGTCATGCCCGGCTGGCTTTAATGTTCGATAGGTAAATAATGTTTGAAATTTTAAGTTTTTCCAAGGTTCAATCTCCAGGCCTAAGGTGGTTAGGTTAATAGAGGTTAATTTGGTATTGTCACCACTTGAGAATAGGGAACTCGAAGCAAAACTTCTACCAAGGATATCGGAGGTCTCTGTTAGACTTACACCAATTTGCTCAATATCTCTTCTATTACCTCCATGAAGTATTAGACGATTATTTTTATTTAATAGCACCCTGGCGTTAAGCCCGTATTTAAACTGGCCATCTTTAAAGCCATAGGCTGTATATCCTTCTAATCGCCATGGGTCATTTTGACCAAAATAAGTTCTAGCCCCTAAGCGCAAACGCAAGCCTTCAATATCATTGTATCCAATGGTGGAGAAAATTGGTCCAAAGTCAATTTTACCTCTATTGTAATAATTACCTAATATAGTCTCGGTAAGATTAAATAACATTTTAAATTTCGGGGTGTTTTTCAAAGTATCCAACATTTGGTAAACGCCAAGTTCGTCTTTGCTAAGAGGTTCAAAGCGGTAAGTATCCCAAAACTCGTTATCCCTTTGATATACACTAGGGTCGTAGTGATTGACTTTTTCGGTATAGAATTCGTTAGGATGTTTTATATCAAATCGGTGATTTTTATAAATCGAAGTTCTTTTTCCATAAACTCCCTTAGAGGTTTCTTTTTTGGAGATTGCAAAATCACTCATAAAATGATCCCTAGTAAGAAGAAATACAGAGTCATTAACTACATCAAATTCTTGTTCAATATAAATATCTTTAACCCAGTTGATATTGGCATCTTTACTGGCTTCCATGGCTATTTTCTTTATGGCAAAAGTGGTGTCATTCACCCAGAAGTCTCCTTTGAAGGTTAGCTCTCCTTTTCTTCTAGGGTAGTAGATGATATTATAGCACCATTTATTATCAATAAAGGTACTATCGGCCAAGACATAGTTATAAACATTTATCCCAGTTCTTGATAAAGGACTAACAAAATCTTTATCAAAAATCTTAATGTAATTATCGTAAATATTATATTGAGCGTATAGATCTTTTACAAAGGCAATAATGGTTTGGTTACTTTCAAAGCCAGAGTTTTTATTACCTAAGGATTTCTGTGTTTTTTTATTCGAATTATTATCTCCATATACCAAGGAAATGTTCTCGTTGATAAATATGGGAAGGTATGTTTTTCCTGTTACCTTGGAGGTGTCTACTTGGTCAAAAATAAACTCCATTCCTCTGAAAATCTTTTTGGATTGGTATGCGCTATCTATGGAGTTAAGATCAAATTCAATTTTTTCATATTGATCATATTCATATTGATCAAACATGTAAATACCGTTTTTACGTTTTCGCTCCCATATTTTACGAAGAATATCCAAGGCCGGATTATTTTTCTTTGAAGTTTTCCCAGCGAAAATCTGAACTTCATCAAGTAGGTTGTCCGTTTCCAGAACAATGTTTAAATTTAAATTGACTTTATTCTCAAGTTCAATTTCAAGGGTTTTATAGCCAATAAAAGCGATAACTAAAGTAGTATGTTTTTGGTCAGACTCTAGATAGAATTTACCATTTTCATCAGCAATAACGCCTTTGGTTGAATTTTTAAAGTAAACGGAAGCGTAAGAAACTTCGTAGTTTTGGTCGTCTATAATTTTCCCACTGACTTTGGTTTGTGAAAAAAGCAATAAAGGACAAAGTAATAAGAATATTACAAACGGTATTTGATTTCTCATAATATGATGTAACGCATAAAAAAGCTCCATCTTAAAATTGCATTAAGATGGAGCTATCAAATATACTTTATTTTTATTTATATAAGGACTTTATTTTTATTTATAAAGAACTTTTTTTACCGCTTTAATTACATCTTGCGAATTAGGTAACCACTCTTGAAGTAATAGTGGAGAGTAAGGCGCAGGCGTGTCTGCTGTTGTAAGTCTTTGAATCGGAGCGTCTAAATGATCGAAAGCTCTTTCTTGTACTTGGTAAGAAATTTCAGATGAAATACTTGCAAAAGGCCATGCTTCTTCTAAGATAACTAAGCGATTTGTTTTCTTAACCGATTTTAGTACAGTGTCCATATCAAGTGGTCTTATAGTACGTAAATCGATAATTTCACAAGAAATACCTTCTTTAGCTAATTCATCAGCTGCTTTATAAGCTTCTTTGATAATTTTACCAAAAGAAACAATTGTTACATCTGTTCCTTCTCTTTTGATATCTGCAACTCCAATAGGTAGTACGTAATCTCCTTCAGGAACCTCACCTTTATCTCCATACATTTGTTCAGACTCCATGAAAATCACAGGGTCATTATCACGAATAGCGGCTTTTAATAAACCTTTAGCGTCATAAACATTTGATGGTACAATTACTTTTAATCCTGGTACGTTTGCATACCAATTCTCAAAGGCTTGAGAGTGGGTAGCACCTAATTGTCCAGCAGAAGCAGTAGGTCCACGGAAAACGATAGGAATATTGAACTGTCCACCTGACATTTGACGCATCTTAGCGGCATTATTGATAATTTGGTCGATTCCCACTAAAGAGAAGTTAAAGGTCATAAACTCTACAATAGGACGGTTACCATTCATAGCAGAGCCTACTCCAATCCCTGCAAATCCAAGTTCTGCAATAGGAGCATCGATTACTCGTTTAGGTCCGAATTCATCTAACATACCTTTAGATGCTTTATAAGCACCATTGTATTCTGCTACTTCTTCACCTATTAAATATATAGATTCGTCGCGACGCATTTCTTCGCTCATGGCTTCACATATGGCCTCTCTAAATTGAATCGTTCTCATAATGATATGTATTAGTCTCAATTAATATATTACGAGCAAAAGTATAAAAAAATATTAAACTTCAAGATGCTTGTTTTTTGTTTTATGCTTTTCGAATCATTACGTGAAATAAAACAAGCATTTATGCGTGTTAATTGAAAAAAATATAACTTTTACTAGGTTATTAGTGTGTATTTGATAAGATTAATTTTGTTGGACAAACAATATTTTTGTTTATTTATTAGTCAATTTAGTTTTAAGGGCTAATTAGGATGCTGTTTTTTGACAAATCAACATTATATATGATTATTTAAATCTAGCTGATTTTGATTTTTTTACTTGGTTTGAAAACATCTTGTTTACAGGGAAGGTTTAACTATTAGGAGATTTTTTTTAAAGTTAATTTTTATTTTTTTTTACTTGTTATGATTTGTATTTCGTCTTTTATAGTAGGAAGTTTTTTATTTGTTTTTTTTTGGATAATTCAAACGGTAAAGCCTTGTAAACTAACAAAGAGTTAGCTCATAGGCATATTGGATTATTTAAAACAATAGAACAAAACCGGTTTTATACCTATTAATGTAAGTGGTGTTTTTTGATTGTTCCATATTATTTTGTATGCTTGCATAGTAAAATATCGGAAAATATTCTTATTTTCGTCAGTAAGAGAAATAGAAAAAATCAAAAAAACTATAAACAATGAAGATATTAGTTTGCATCAGCCATGTGCCTGATACTACGTCAAAAATTAATTTCATAAACTCAGATACACAGTTAGATACAACAGGTGTACAGTTTGTGATTAATCCAAATGATGAATACGCTTTAACAAAAGCTATTAAATTAAAAGAGAAAACAGGGGCTACAGTAACTGTAGTAAACGTTGGTGGAGCTACTAGTGAGCCAACCATTCGAAAAGCACTTGCCATAGGAGCAGATGATGCTATTCGTGTTAATGCGGAACCTTTAGATGGTTTTACTGTGGCTAAACATTTAGCTGAGGTTGTAAAATCAGGAGGATATGAATTAGTTATTTGTGGGAAAGAGTCTTTAGATTATAATGGAGGAATGGTACCGGGTATGTTAGCTGGTATTTTAGATTACAACTTTATCAATTCATGTGAGGGGTTAGATATTGATGCAGACAAGATAACTGCGGTTCGTCAAATTGATGGAGGAACAGAGACAATCTCTGGAAAATTACCACTAGTAGTTGGTGGACAAAAAGGTTTAGTGGAGGAAAAAGATTTAATTATCCCGAACATGCGTGGAATTATGACAGCTCGTTCAAAAGCATTAAATGTTGTTGAGCCTGAGGTATTAGATCTAACTACAGAAAGTGTAAAATTTGAAAAACCTGCCGCTAAAGGAGCCTGTAAGATGATTTCGGCCGATAATATCGACGAATTGATCAATTTACTTCACAATGAAGCTAAAGTAATCTAATTCTAATTTTAATTAAAAAACAAGAGTATGTCAATCTTAATATATGCTGAGTCAGCAGAAGGAAAATTTAAAAAAGTTGCATTAGAACTAGCTTCTTATGCTAAAAAACTTGCAGAGTCATTATCAACAACTGTTACAGCGGTAACTGTTAATTGTAACGATACTTCGGAGTTGGGTAAATATGGTGTAGATAAAGTTTTAAGTGTAAGTAACGATAAACTTAATAGTTTTAATGCAAAAGCGTATAGCGATTTAATTGTTCAAGCAGCTAATCAGGAGCAGTCTAAGATAGTTTTATTGTCTTCCTCTACCGATAGTTTATATGCAGCTCCTTTAGTGGCTGTTAAATTAAAAGCAGGGTTAGCAACTAATGTTGTGGCCTTACCACAGAGTACTTCTCCTTTTGTTGTAAAGCGTAATGCTTTTTCAAATAAAGCTTTTAATTTAACTCAGTTAAATACCGATGTAAAAGTGTTGTGTATTGCTAAGAATTCTTTTGGTTTAGTTGAATCGCAAGGATCTGCAACAAAGCAAGACTTCGCACCGAATTTAAATGACTCTGACTTTGACTTAAAAGTTGAGAAAACCGAGAAAATTTCTGGTAAGGTAACAATTGCTGATGCAGATATAGTTGTATCAGGTGGTAGAGGTTTAAAAGGACCTGAGAATTGGAAAATGTTAGAGGATTTAGCTGATGTACTTGGTGCAGCTTTAGCTTGTTCTAAGCCAGTATCCGATTTAGGATGGAGAGACCACGAAGAGCATGTGGGGCAAACTGGAAAACCTGTTTCTTCAAATCTTTATATTGCCGTTGGGATATCTGGGGCTATACAGCACATTGCCGGGGTTAATTCATCTAAGGTAAAGGTGGCTATTAATACAGACCCAGAGGCACCTTTCTTTAAAGTAGCGGATTATGGAATTGTTGGAGATGCATTTCAAGTTGTACCTGAATTGGTAGAGAAATTAAAGAAATTTAAAGCCGACAACCAATAAGTGGTAAAACGTATCGACGTTACTCTTTTGTAATGTTTTTTCCACAATACAATAAATTTAAAAAAGCAAGTAACGAAGTTTTTGTACCTTTGTTTTACTTGCTTTTTTTATATATACATACATTATGAGTTTGATAAAGCTAATGGTTAAGGGAATTTCATATAGTCACACCCAAAATGGAGCTTATGCCCTTATTTTAGATGAAGTAGATGGAGAGCGAAAGCTACCAATTGTTATAGGAGCTTTTGAGGCTCAAAGTATTGCCATTGCAATAGAAGAAGAGATTAAACCACCAAGACCTCTAACCCATGACTTGTTTAAAAACTTCGCAGATCGTTTTGAGATTCGTATTAAACAAGTTATTATTCACAAACTTGTGGACGGCGTGTTTTTCTCTAGTTTGATTTGTGAATCTGAGCAAGTTGGAGAGCAGATAATCGATGCTAGAACCTCCGATGCTATTGCACTTGCTATTAGGTTTTATGCTCCTATATTTACCTATAAAGACATTATGGATAAGGCTGGAATTATCTTACATGGTCAAGATTCAACTCAGGATGATTCTACGCTGGACTCAATCCAAGATGTTGTTTCTCAGGTTGAACAAATATTAGATCAAGAGTCTAGCAAAGAGATTGATTATAGTGGATTTACTTTAGATCAAATAAATGTATTGCTAAATCAAGCAATCCAAGGGGAGGATTATGAGACAGCTGCAAAGCTTAGAGATGAATTAAATAAGAGGAATTAGAAAACTTTTAAAAAATTATAATGAAACAATATAAAGACTTATTACAACAAATTTTGGACCATGGCGTTCAAAAGGGCGACCGTACCGGCACTGGTACAATTAGTATGTTTGGTCATCAAATGCGCTTTGATTTAAGCAAAGGTTTTCCCTTGGTAACCACTAAAAAAGTCCATTTAAAGTCCATTATATATGAATTGTTATGGTTTTTAAAAGGAGATACTAATATAGGATATCTAAAAGAAAATGGGGTTCGCATCTGGGATGAATGGGCAGATCCAAATGGTGATTTGGGTCCAGTATATGGTTTTCAATGGCGAAATTGGGATAATCAAGGTATTGATCAAATAAAGCAAGCTATTGATACTTTAAAAACAAATCCAACTAGTAGAAGGATTATAGTAACAGCTTGGAATCCTAGTGTTTTACCTGATACGACAAAGAGTTTTAGTGAGAATGTTGCACAGGGAAAGGCTGCTTTACCTCCATGTCATTCCTTTTTTCAATTTTATGTTAGTGAAGGAAAGCTCTCGTGTCAGTTATATCAAAGAAGTGCGGATGTGTTTTTAGGGGTGCCTTTTAATATAGCTTCCTATGCTTTGTTTACAATGATGGTAGCTCAAGTATGTGATCTTGAATTGGGAGATTTTATACACACCTTTGGGGATGTACATATTTATAATAATCATTTAGAACAAGTGAAATTGCAATTAGCAAGACCATGTAAAGAATTACCAAAAATGGTTCTAAATAAACAAGTTAAAGATATATTTGATTTTAAATACGAGGATTTTAGTCTAGAAGGATATGATCCTCATCCTGCTATAAAAGCAGTTGTGTCGGTTTAAACTTAATACATATATAAAATGGAAGCTAGACAAGAGTACAAGATGTATGATTATGCAAAAAGACGAATAAAACAAAGAAGGTTACTTTTTTTTAATTTTGTTTTGTTTGTCTTGGGTGGAATTTTAATGTTCTGTATTAATAATTTTATTCAAGATCCCATAACAGTAAGCCAATGGTGGTTGTGGGTTTGCAGTATATGGGCAGTTGTTTTATTTATTCAGTTTGTAAATGTTTTTATTGTAGAGCGTTTCATGGGTAAGGCCTGGCAGGACAAAGAAATCGAGCGTTTGATTGATTTACAAAAAAAGAAAATAGAAGAATTGAGAAAGAAAGTCGAAAAAGACTTTCCTTTAGTGGACGTGAAAAGAGACCTAGCACAGCCTGAGTTACCTAAGGATCCTGGTAAGGTAGACCCACAACAAAATGTAGAATAAAGAGTCTTGAATGATTTAATTTTTTGAAAACAGATATTTAATGATTATATTAATAGCTGCAATGGGCCAAAATAGAGCTCTAGGTAAGGATAATAAGATGATATGGCATCTACCAGATGACTTTAAGCACTTTAAAACCTTAACCACCTCTCATTATATTATAATGGGTAGAAAGACCTTTGAGACTTTCCCTAGTCCTTTGCCAAATAGAGTGCATGTTATAATTACCCGCCAATTGGATTATGTGGCCCCACAAGGATGTATAGTAGTTCATTCCTTGGATCAAGCCCTACAGGTATGCCAAGGACAAAAGGATGTGTATGTAATAGGGGGAGCACAAATCTATGAACTTGCCTTGGAAATTGCCGATAAAATCGAATTAACAAAGATACATGAGGATTTTCAAGCCGATGCGTTTTTTCCTGAAATTGATCAAGGAAAATGGGATTTAATTAAGCAAGATTTTCATCCGAAAGATTCTAGGCATGCCTATGATTTTACATTTTTGACTTATATAAAGAAGTAGATTATGCGTTTTTTAGTTTCGTTTTTTTTATTGCTAACACCTCTTTGTTTTTGGGGACAGGACACAATAGTGACAAGGTTTTCTAATTCTGAAACCCTTGCAAAGGATCAGGTTTTCTTAGCCAAAGATATCTATGATAATACATATGTTAGAGAAAAAAACGTACTAAAAAAATTAAGTAAATATAATTCCAGTTTATATCAAAATCCAAGAATGGGGGATTTAACAATGGTAGATTTAACCCTTGCTTTGTCTCCTTTGGTTTTCTACAAACAAGAGCAAACTGTCTTTATACTTTCGCGAGAACTTGCTCAGGTAAATCAGATTGATTTTTCTGAGAAATTTCCCAATATGCAAGGAGAGTATGTGGCAAGTAGTAATGGTAGACGTATGTGGATTGTGGATCATCACGGTACTGGGGCTATTCGCCTTTATAATATATCTTCTTATGAAAGACATTTGGTATATACTCTACAGAGCACGGATAATAAGGATTATTACTCAACACTTACTCATTTTTTTTGGGTGGATAAAAACAATGTCCTTCACGGGATAAATACCCAGGGTAAGGTTGTTGTGAATTATCCTTTGCCCTTTACCTATGATAAGATGCAAATATTAGATTCTTCAAAATTATTTTATTTACATGAAAATAAGCTCTATTATGTTGATATTACGCGTGATAAGATTTACCCAATCCAATTAGCAGACAAATCCATTTTAGGCTTCTTTTATAACACCCAAAAATTAAGTATTTTTGTCGAAGAAAAATTGAACAATTACTTAATAAAATTACCATAATGCATATAGCAATTGCTGGAAATATAGGGGCTGGAAAAACTACATTAACTAAGTTATTGGCCGATCAATATAATTGGGAGCCTCATTATGAGGATGTAGTAGATAACCCGTATTTAGATGACTTTTACCATCAAATGGATCGTTGGTCATTTAATCTTCAAGTATATTTCTTAAATAGTCGTTTTCGTCAAGTTCTGCAAATCAGAGAGAGCGGAAAAAACATTATTCAAGACCGTACTATCTATGAGGATGCTCATATTTTTGCACCTAACCTTCATACAATGGGGTTGATGAGTGGACGCGATTATCAAAACTATGCCTCTTTGTTTGAGCTAATGCAAGGTTTGGTTGGTGCTCCGGATTTACTTATATACCTAAGGAGTTCAGTGCCGAATTTGATTAATCAAATTCGTATGCGTGGTCGAGAATATGAGAATTC
The DNA here is from genome assembly GCF_054871605.1 of Myroides sp. LJL119. Lineage (NCBI taxonomy): Bacteria > Pseudomonadati > Bacteroidota > Flavobacteriia > Flavobacteriales > Flavobacteriaceae > Myroides > Myroides sp. LJL119. Next base: position 23,678 of record NZ_JBTXLO010000001.1, on the reverse strand, counting down.
TATATCTGCCGAATATTTAACTAGTTTAAATCAAAGGTATGAAGACTGGATAAAGGGGTATGATAAGGGAAAACTTTTAATTGTGGATGTAGATAATTTAGACTTTGTTGGTCAACCACAAGACTTTGAAGACATTAAAAATAAGATAGAAATCTTATTAGAAAAATAAAATAAAAGCCTTTTAGATTGTAACTAAAAGGTTTTTTTTATGGTCCTATATCTGCAAATCGCGGTTTTAAGGTGGTAATTAACCACTAGTGCGAGTTTTTGTTTTAGGTTAAAAATCTATAAAGTAGTCTTTTTTATAGTTTTGAAAGTTGAAATATCTAGTTTGTAGTTATTTTATAGAATTATATCCTGTATTTTTTAATCAATGCTCTGTTTGTAGCTGGATTCTGTATATTTGGTAGAGTTAAATAGTGTAGTGGTTTAGTATGGTTGAAACCATTTGATTAGTTTAGTACAGTATTAAAAATATATATAGTATAAAGCCACAAGGTGGTTGACATACTAGTTTTTATGTAATTTATCGATACTGGTTCATATTTACTACTATTAGAAAAAAAGATTGTTAAGTAAGTGATCTGGTCGGAAGTAATTCCGACCTTTCTGCTTTACTAGGCTCTTATAGTTGTTATTTGAAATTTTTTTTGTAATTCTATAAATAAGATTGATTTAAAAAGGTGTAGAAAGTTCTAAAATGTAAAAGTTTTAGAACTTTTGTAAGTTAAGATCTATTCTTGGGAGGTAGTTATTTCTTGAAATAATTGTTCTAAACTGCGATTTTTTATCTGAAGAGAAAGAGTTTTTAACCCTTGTTCTTGAGCAAAATCGTATACAAGTGGACGGTAATCCTGATCTTTAGGAAAGGCTAATTCCCATTGGTTATCGTGAATATGTGTAGCCTTAATTAAATTAGGGATTCTTTCAATAAATTGAATTTCTATTTTATAATCAAACTCGACAGCTATTAGTTGGTTGTCTTTATTGGTTAGAATTTGATCAAGCATTTGATCTGCTAAAATTCGTCCTTTATTCATAATAATTACGCGTTGACAAATAGCCTCGACCTCTTGCATGATATGAGTGGAGAGTAAAACTGTTTTATCCTTGCCTATTTGTTTGATTAATTCACGAATGAAAACTAGTTGGTTTGGATCTAATCCTGTGGTTGGTTCATCTAAAATTAACACAGCGGGATCGTGTAAAAGAGCCGTTGCAATTCCGACTCTTTGTCGAAAACCTTTGGATAATTCAGCTATTTTCTTTGTTTGTACTTGTTCTAAACCAGTTTGCGATATAACCTGAGCGATTCGTTGTTTACTTACCTTATAAATAGCAGCATTAAATTCTAAATATTCGATAACTCGCATATCTAGATATAAAGGATTATGCTCGGCAAGGTAACCAATAGAACTCCTTACTTGCAGACTGTTTGTTTGCACATTAAAGTCATTGACAAAAGCCGCTCCTTGATCCATTAGTGCGTAGGTGGTTAATATTTTCATCAAAGTAGATTTACCAGCACCATTTGGACCTAGAAAGCCAACAATTTGGCCCGTGGGTATATTAAAGCTTACGGAATCTAATGCTTTGTGATCTTTGTAGGACTTACTTACTTTTTGAACGCGAATTGACATAGAATAAATTTTAAACAAAAATAGTATTTTAAATCAAAACTAGGGGTAAAAGTGTATTATACTATACTTTGTTGCCGATTAGAAAAAATAAATAACCAATAAAACAAAATTAGTCTTGTGGTGCCTTTCCTATAAAGGGTAGGATAGACAAAACATAGATTACATACATAGATAAATTATTAAAATAAAAAAAACAGTCGATTATAAATTAGAAAATTGTATTTTGCCAGACTGTATAATTGCCAAACTATATTTATAAAAAATTATAATTACATTACGATGGAAAAAATGAATGTGGACACCCAATGGCTAAGTATTTTTCAAGGACAAAATCCTGCCATAATTGCAGGTCCTTGTAGTGCTGAGACGCCAGAACAGGTGATGAGAATTGCCAAGTCTTTACCAAAAGAAGTTAAAGTATTTAGAGCTGGTATTTGGAAGCCAAGAACACGTCCAGGTGGATTTGAAGGAGTGGGAGCAATAGGTCTAAAATGGTTACAGCAAGTAAAAAAAGAAACAGGTTTACTTTTAGCCACGGAGGTTGCAACAGCCGAGCATGTTCAACTTTGTTTACAGCATGATATAGATATTTTGTGGATAGGAGCTCGTACGGCAGTAAATCCGTTTGCTGTACAAGAAATTGCAGATGCTTTAAAAGGATCAGATAAAATCGTACTTTTGAAAAATCCTGTTAATCCAGATTTAGCTTTGTGGATGGGTGGATTAGAGCGTTTGTATGAGGCAGGTGTTAGAAAACTAGGAGTAATTCACAGAGGTTTTAGTACCTATGAAAAAACCAAATATAGAAATATTCCAGAATGGCAAATACCTATAGATTTAAAGCTACATTTGCCTAATATTCCTGTTTTTTGTGATCCATCGCATATTACAGGAAAAAGAGATCGTATCTTTGAGGTTTGTCAACAAGCTTTAGATTTAAACTTTGAAGGTTTAATGATTGAAACTCATTGTGATCCGGATAATGCTTGGAGTGATGCCGCGCAACAAGTTACCCCTGTGCAATTACAGGATATTATTAATAAATTAACGGTAAGAAATATTACCGATGAAACTGAAGAGTTTTTGCAAAAGATACAAAGTTACCGAATTCAAATCGATGATATGGATGGTAAATTATTAGATTTGTTACGTAACCGTATGGCTATTTCAGATTCTATTGGTAAATTGAAAAGAGAAAAGAACGTTGCGGTTTATCAACAAGGTAGATGGTCTGAAATGTTAGAAAAATTACAACACGAAGGTCAGCAATTAGGATTTACTAAAGAGTTTATCACTGATTTTTATACCGCTATTCACCAAGAGAGTATCCATAGGCAAGATAAGATTATAAATCAAAAAGAAAACTAAAAAGTATTAGAGCAATATATGAAAGGAATAGTTTACAAATCAACAGGTAGTTGGTATATCGTTAAAGGCGATGATGGAATTTTCTATGATTGTAGAATCAAGGGGAAATTTCGTTTAAAAGGTATTAAAAGTACTAATCCAATTGCAGTGGGAGACCACGTTGTTTTTGAACTAGAGAATACAAACGATCAAGTAACGGGTGTTATAAATGAAATTTTAGAGCGCAAAAATTACATTGTTCGAAAAAGTGTGAATCTATCCAAACAAGTTCATATTATTGCCTCTAATATTGATGTTGTGTTTTTAGTGGTTACCATTAATAATCCTGTAACAACAACAAGTTTTATCGATCGATTCTTAGTTACCGCCCAGGCCTATGGTATTAAGACAATTATAGTCTTTAATAAAATAGATACCTTTGATGAGGATACCTTAAACGAACAACTTTACTTACAATATATTTATTCTAGTATTGGATATGAGTGCTTAAGAGTTTCTGCTCAAAGTGGTAAAGGTTTAGATCAAATCAAGGAAAAAATGCAAGGAAAAGTATCGATGTTTTCTGGACATTCGGGAGTGGGTAAATCCACCCTTATCAATGCCATTGAACCGGGACTAAACTTAAAGACAGCTATTATCTCCGAGCAACATCAGCAAGGACAACATACCACGACTTTCGCTGAAATGTATGATCTGAGTTTTGATGCTCGAATTATTGATACACCAGGAATCCGTGGATTTGGAGTAGTAGATATGCAACCAAGTGAAGTTGGAGATTATTTTCCAGAGTTCTTTGCATTAAAACATCATTGTAAGTTTAATAATTGTCTGCATAAAGAGGAGCCTTATTGCGCGGTTAAAGATGCTTTGGATAAAGATGAATTATCTTGGTCTAGGTATAGGAGTTATATCCAAATCTTAGATGGAGAAGAAGAACATTATCGTACCGATATATATAAAGATGGGAAGAACCAAGACGAGTAGTCTTGGTTTTTTTTGTTTTCAGGCTGTTTTTAGTTATTAGATGACTTAAATTTCATATAATGGTATTTACCTTTACACGGCATTACGTAACTTTGTATATATTATAAAATCAAATTACTATGATAAGAGTTTTTTTATTTTTGTTGGTTGGTCTGTTTTCCATACATTGTGTAAATGCGCAAGATTTTATTGAAAAGGTTACCCCTTTAGAATTAGCCTCCAAGAAAAGTCAGGTATTTCCCGATGCAGATCTTGAGGTGTTAGATGAGCACCAAGAGGTATACTTTGATTTTAGTAATGTGGATCTAGAATTTAAAGTAGTTCAGATTGTGACAAAAAAAATAAAAATATACAAGGAATCCGGCGCTTCTCAGGCAAGTTTTGTTGTGGGATTCACTCGCAATAACTATATCCAAGAAAAGGTTAGTTTAGAATTTGCCAATATCTATGAACTAAAAGGTTCACAGATTCAAAAAAAACAGGTTGATTCTAGTTGGATTCTTAATCCTACTAACACTAAAGATTATAAGGAGGTTGGAATAGATTTTTCAAAGGTAAAGCCTGGAAGTATCATTGAATATAGTTATGTGAAAATTACAAATTACTTTGACGTATTACCTGTTTGGGAAATTCAAAGTCATATCCCCAAACTTAGATCCACTTTCTCCAGTACAATTCCGGAATATTATCATTATGAATTTGTAAACAATGGGTCTGTGAAGATTAGTCATAAACAAGAGAATGTGATAAGTAACTTCTCGCAAAGTCGTCAGTTTTTAGATAAAACCTCCGTGCCTTCTATTAAGACTACTTTACAGGCAAGTCAAATTCCGGCCTACCAAAATCAGCCTTACATAAATAATGCACAGAATTATTTGGCATATGTAAAAATGGATTTAATATGGGTACAATATCCTTATTCTAACAAGCAAGTTATCTTGGAGAGTAAACCTAAATTTTTAGAGTCTTTGGTTAAAAGCAAGTACTTTTTTGGGCAAATCCAGCAAGATAAATATTTCAATAAACAAATAAATAAAGCCGAGTATCTTGCTTTACCAGTAAAACAAAGAGCGCAAAAAGTATTAGAGCTGGTACAAAGTAAAGTAAAGTGGAACAAACAATATTCTGTTTTTTCTTCTCAAGGGGCTAAAACAGCTTTTAATAAAGGTACGGGAAGTTCGGCGGATATCAATTTTATTTTAATTAGTATGTTAAATTATGTAGATATCCCTGCCATGCCTGTATTAATTAGTACAACTGACAATGGGGTTAAAACCACTTGGCAAAGTATGTATTACAATAATACAATCGCAGTGGTGAATATAGATCAGCAATATTTTTTTGCTGATGCAAGTAGTGCGTTTTCTAGTCTTGGATTATTGCCTTTAGAGGATTTAAATGGCCAAGGGCAAGCTATTTCTAGCACAGGGGAGTTGATGCAATTCAATATGGTGCCCGAGTTTTTATCTACAGCCAAGGAGTCTTATCAAATGGAACTTCATGCAGATGGATCCATCCGTGGAGCTTTACTTGCATCGTATCAAGGATATTATTCAATGTGGTTTAACCAACTCTATCAGCAAATAGGAACTTTTGGTTATAGTCAAAGATTTACCCAAGATCATTATGGAATGCGACTTAGTGAGATTGATATTACAAATTTAAATAATGCCTCGAATAATGTACGTGTGGTTGCTAAGGTATTTAAAGACAGCGGGGTTTTAAATTTTAATAATAAGCTTTTTGTTAATCCTTATGATTGGTTTAGTGAGAAGATTAATCCTTTTACAGCCACCCAACGATTTGGGGATATTAGTTTTGAGTTTCCAAGTAGTCAAGTTTACAATGTATCGTTTACCATTCCTAAAGGGTATAAGGTTTCACAAACTCCCAAACAAATCCAGCTTGAAGATTCCCAGATTCAAATGCAACTTACATCAAATATTACAGTCAAGCAAAACAGTGTAGAGGTACAGCTTGTTTTTGTAAGACAACAGGCGCAAATCGCTAAAGTACAGTATGATAGGGTACAAGGTTTCTTTGAAAAAATGCAAGAAGAATTACAGCAGTTTATCATTTTTGAACCCAGTAAATAACTCTCTTTGAACACCTTTTACTAAAGGTGTTCTTTTTTTTTAGTAAGTTAAATTTAAAGATGCCAATTGTTTGACTAAAACATTTAGATAGGCCATAAAGTTTTTTTAAGTTTGTATGGATACATAATTACATACAAAAAATATAAATTGAGAACAGTTATTCAAAGAGTAAAGAGCGCCAATGTAATGGTGGACCAAAAAGTTGTTGGTCAAATTAACCAAGGTTTACTTGTCTTAGTAGGGTTTGAGCAGCAAGATACTAAACAAGATATGCAGTGGTTGAGTAATAAAATTGTTAACCTTCGTATTTTTGCAGATCAACAAGGTGTAATGAATCAAAGTATACTAGATCTGGGTGGAGATATTCTACTTGTGAGTCAGTTTACTTTACATGCAATGACTAAAAAAGGAAATAGACCATCTTATATTATGGCTGCAAAGCCAGAGGTAGCTCATCAGATGTATAACGAGTTTATTGAAATTCTACAAGGAAGCTTATCTAAAGACATACAAACCGGGATTTTTGGAGCCGACATGCAGGTTAGTTTAGTAAATGATGGACCGGTTACAATTTGGATAGATACAAAAAATAAACAATGATAAATCAAATAGCCAAATACGGTATATTTACTTTAATATACTTGATTTTAAACTGGTTTATTTCAGATGAGATAGCTTGTGCACTACAAGGAAATGCATCCTGTTTGTTTGCATTTTTTAGTAAATACATTGTGTTTATGATTTTAATGATCATCTACGATAAATGGATAAAGAAAAAAATAATTAGCAATAGTAAAAAATAATATATGAATATTCAAGATGCACAATTAGCCGTAGATAATTGGATTAAACAACACGGAGTTCGTTATTTTAATGAATTAACTAATATGGCTCAGTTAACCGAAGAGGTAGGGGAGGTAGCTCGTATCATTGCAAGAAGGTATGGCGAACAATCTGAAAAACCTAGTGATAAAGATAAGGATCTTGGTGAGGAGTTGGCCGATGTTGTGTTTGTAGTTCTTTGTTTAGCTAATCAAACAGGCGTAAATTTACAAGAGGCCTTTGATAAAAAGCTTGATTTTAAAACTAAAAGAGATCATCAAAGACATCATGATAATCAAAAACTGAAATAAGAAGGATTAACCAACCCAAAAAATATATTTAGTGAATATTAAGTTATCCCCAAGTCAGCTTTTAAGCCAACAAGAGCTAACTATCTCTGGAAGTAAATCCGAGAGTAACCGTTTATTAATTCTGCAGGAACTTTTTCCTGGTTTAACTATTTTGAATCTCAGTGATTCTGATGATGTAAAGGCGATGCAAAGTGCTCTTGGTAGTACACAAGCTACTCTTGATATTCATCATGCAGGAACGACAATGCGATTTTTAACCGCATATTATTCTTTATGCACTACAAAACAGCTTGTTTTAACAGGCTCATCTAGAATGCAAGAAAGACCAATAGGTATTTTGGTGGATGCATTAAGACAACTAAAGGCCGATATAAGTTATGTTAATCAACCAGGATATCCGCCCTTGCGCATTAACGGACAACTAAGTAAAGGGGGGAGGATTTGTCTACCTGCCAATATAAGTAGTCAATATATAACAGCCCTATTATTAATAGGAACAAAGTTACCAAATGGTATAGAGTTGGAGCTTATCGGGGAAATTACCTCCTTGCCATATATTCAGATGACATTATCCTTGTTAAAGGAATTACAAGTGGATTGTTATTTTAAAGACAATGTAATTGTGGTTAAGCCTTTACAACAGAGTCCGGAGAAAACCTTTACTGTTGAATCAGATTGGTCTTCTGCTTCCTATTTTTATTCTATAGTGGCTTTAAGTAAACCGGGCTTTAGTCTAACTTTAAAAAGTTATAAAAAAGATAGTTTACAAGGAGATAGCCATGTGGCTAGTATCTACGAAAAGCTTGGGGTTTCTACTTGCTTTAATCCGGATTATAGTATTGTTTTAACAAAGACTCATGATGATTTGCAGGCTTTAGAGCTGGATTTAATTCAAACCCCGGATTTGGCTCAAACCATTGCAGTGACTTGTTATGGTTTAGGTGTTAAATGTGTTTTAACGGGTTTACATACCTTGAAGATTAAAGAAACCGATCGCTTAGTAGCCCTATATAATGAATTAAGTAAGTTAGGGGCCCAAGTTCAGATTACCCCTAATAGTCTTATTTTAGAACAACATCAAGGTGAATTAGTTGGCAATGTGGCAATTCATACTTACCAAGATCACCGTATGGCTATGGCCTTTGCTCCCTTGGGTTTAAAGGTTCCTATAATAATTAATCAAGCAGAGGTGGTGAGTAAGAGTTTTGTTAATTTTTGGGATTTACTCCAGTTAATTGGTTTTCAGATTACTATAGAATAGCCGGTTAATGGAAATATTTCGTTAAATACTTGACAAGGCCTATTGTTAGGTTGTATATTTGTAAATTCTTTGAAAATAGGAAGTCTTTGTTTAATTAATATTAAAATCGTATTCAATGAAGTTATCAAACTTTAATTTTGATTTGCCGGAAGAATTACTGGCTGAGTTCCCTGCGGAAAATAGAGATGAGTCTCGTTTAATGGTAGTGGATCGTGCAAAGGGAAGTATAGAACATAAATTATTTAAAGACTTAATCGATTATTTCGACGAAGGAGATGTGATGGTATTAAACAATACTAAAGTATTTCCTGCACGTTTATATGGTAATAAAGAAAAAACCGGTGCAAGAATTGAAGTTTTCTTATTAAGAGAATTAAATGCAGAACAGCGTTTATGGGATGTACTTGTGGATCCAGCTCGTAAGATTCGTATTGGTAATAAATTATATTTCGGTGAAGATGATTCTTTAGTTGCAGAGGTGATTGATAATACCACATCAAGAGGTAGAACATTGCGATTTTTGTATGATGGTTCATATGAAGAGTTCCGCTTTAAATTACAAGAGTTAGGAGAGACGCCAATTCCAAAATATATCAATCGTGAGGTGGTACCTGAGGATGCGGACCGTTACCAAACAATTTACGCAACCCAAGAGGGAGCGGTAGCAGCTCCAACTGCAGGATTACACTTCTCCAAGCATTTAATGAAACGCTTGGAAATAAAAGGTGTTAAATTCGCGGAGGTAACTTTGCACATAGGTCTTGGAACTTTTAATCCAGTTGAGGTAGAGGATTTATCTAAACATAAAATGGATTCAGAGGAAATGTTTGTAGATCAAAAAGCTTGTGATATTGTAAATACAGCCAAAGCAAACAAACAGCGTGTTTGCGCCATAGGTACAACTTCCATGCGCGCTTTAGAAAGCTCCGTTTCTTCAAATCAAACATTAAACCCTTTTGTAGGGTGGACAAATAAATTTATTTTCCCTCCTTATGACTTTAGTATAGCCAATTGTATGGTAACTAACTTTCATATGCCTAAGAGCACATTGTTGATGATGATTTCTGCATTTTGTGGTCATGATTTAATGATGCAGGCCTATGATGAAGCTGTCAAAGAAGGATATAAGTTTTATTCCTATGGTGATGCGATGTTGATTATCTAATACAACAAAAAGATAGTAATATAACACCTATTAAAAGTAAATAGCTTTTAATAGGTGTTTTTTATTGGCCTAATTCTTATCTGCTGGCTTTTTAAAAGAGTAATTTTATCTTGATTAAATGATTTAGGATTAGATTTTAGCAATGAAGTAAGTATTATGGATAATTTTCAATTCCAACTTTTTTTCATCAGTGCGTTTGATTGCTTCCAGTGGATTTAAGTTTCTTTAAAAAGGGATTGGATTTTATTGTAAGAGTCTCTAAGGTATATTTCCAAAAAAATACCTATCACGTAATACAAGAAAGCTTTGATAGCTTATGCTAGTTGCATTAAACAAAATGTTTGTAAATAGCCCCATAAAATACCTTGTTTAGTTTGATTTTTTGTATTGTTCCTAGAAAACTTCACTTTTTCTTTCTTGCCTTTTTTGTTTATCAAATCAACTCTAGCGAATTTTTAACTATATTAGCTATAGTCCAATTACGTATTATATGAGTGATTTAAATGAATTATATAAAACCTCACAGAGGTTTGCCAATACACAAAAAATGCCTGTTTTATTTCTTGGACATGGAAGCCCTATGAATGCGATAGAGGAAAATCAATTTGTAGCAAGCTTTAAGAAATTGGCTATAACTTTACCAAAACCCAATGCAATACTTTGTATTTCGGCGCATTGGTTTACCAAGGGGACAAAGGTTACAGCAATGGAAATGCCTAGAACCATACATGATTTTGGAGGATTTCCTCAAGAATTATTTGACGTACAATACCCAGCTGCTGGGAATCCGATTCTAGCAAAAGAAACAAAAGATTTATTGTTACCAGAGTTCGTAGAATTAGATCATAAATGGGGATTAGATCATGGCGCTTGGAGTGTTATTAAACACTTGTATCCAAAAGCGGATATTCCAGTTATACAATTGAGTATTGACTATACTAAAACGGCAGAGTTTCACTACAAGCTTGCACAAAAATTAAACTCATTGCGATACAAAGGAGTTTTAATCATTGGAAGTGGAAATATTATTCATAACTTAAACTTAGTGGATTTTGCAAATTTTGATATAGATAATTATGGCTATGATTGGGCTATCGAAGCTAAATCTACTATAAATGAGCATTTATTAAATGGAAATCACTCGGCTTTAATAAATTATCACAAGCAATCAAAAGCAGTTCAATTAGCCGTGCCAACACCCGAGCATTATTTACCTTTGATTTATACATTAGGATTAAAACAAGACAATGAAAATATTAGTTTATTCAATGATAAATTGGTTGCTGGAAGTTTGAGTATGACTAGTGTCAAGATATCGTAACTTTAATTATTTATATGCGTTTATTTTACTAAAGGCTTGTCGATTATATTTTAAAAACACATATTTCGATAGCAAATCCAGTGGTTTTTGTTTTTCTACCATTTTTATCGCAAGAACAAAGAGTTGTTTTTTTTTAATACCAATAGTCTAAAATTAACGATGTGAAAAAGTGTACTACAGTGATTTTAAAAAATGGATTAAGGCCTAAAACTGCATAGATACTTTAACGACTGATTTGTTATGGTTTAAAACTACTAGTTACTTATTTATTAATAAGAAGTTATTTTCAAGGATTTAATGCTAAAATGATTATCTGTAAATCTTACCCAAGTAAAGTGTTTTATTGTATAAAAAACAAATAAATCATATCTTGTATTGGGTTAATTAGTATATTGTTTAAGTTGTTGCGTTTTTTTAAACGTAAGCAAAAAAAACGTAAATTTACCTTATACCAATTTATTGAAGATATGCTATTTGAAAATACTTTAGACTTTGCTAGATCTTTAGACAAACAAGATCCTTTAGCCTCTTACAAGGAGGAATTTAATTTCCCTTTAGTTAACCAAAAAAAGGTTATTTATTTCACTGGAAACTCCTTAGGCTTACAACCCAAAAAAGCTGTGGATTATGTTAATGAAGTAATGAAAGACTGGGCTGAATTGGCTGTGGAAGGACATTTTTATGCCGATAAGCCGTGGTGGGATTATCACGAGAGATTTTGCGAGCCATTAAGTCATATTGTTGGGGCTAAAGCCTCGGAGATTACTGTGATGAATACCTTGACTGTTAATTTACATTTGTTAATGGCTTCTTTTTATAAGCCCAATAGCAAGAGGTTTAAAATTCTATGTGAAGAGAAGGCTTTTCCTAGTGATCAATACCTTATTCAAAGTCAAATTCGCTTGCATGGATTAGATCCTAAAGATGTTTTAATACAAGTAAAAAGAAGAGATTCTGAGCATAATTTTAGAACACAAGATATTTTAGATCAGATTCAAGAACATGGTTCTGAGTTAGCCTTGGTACTTATGGGAGGTATTAACTATTATACTGGGCAAGTTTTAGATATGCAGGCCATTAGTGCTAAAGCAAAGCAAGTGGGTAGTATTGTTGGCTGGGACTTAGCTCATGCTGCTGGGAATGTTAAGTTGGATTTGCATAAATGGGATGTGGATTTTGCGGCTTGGTGCAGTTATAAATACATGAATGCTGGACCTGGCAGTGCATCGGGTTGCTTTATTCATGAAAAACATCATCAAAATAAAGATTTAGTTCGTCTAGCAGGTTGGTGGGGACATAATAAAGAGCGCAGATTTTTAATGGAACCAGATTTTGATCCTATTGCCGATGCTAATGGGTGGCAAATAAGTAACCCATCTATATTGAGTTTAGCACCTTATTTGGCTTCTGTTGAAATGTTTGCTGAGGTGACCATGCAGAGTCTTTTTATTAAAAGAGATATGATTACTGCTTATTTGGAGTTTGTTATAAAGGATATAGCCAATCAAACAATGGCAGATTACGAGATTATTACCCCTGAGGATCCCAAACAAAGAGGTAGCCAGTTATCGATTCTATTACATGGAAAAGGTAGAGAACTATTTACATACTTAATGAAACAAGGTGTTATTGTGGATTGGCGAGAACCAAATGTGGTAAGACTAGCACCAGTTCCTTTATATACTTCTTACGAGGATATTTATAATTTTGGACAGATTCTTAAACAAGCAGGTAGTTTAATGTAATTGAAAAATCTTGCCTAGGATTAAATTATAATTATACATTTGCAAAATATAAATAAGATTTCGTATGTCGAGTAAACAAGATATAATAAATACTTTTGACCCTTCACAACCCGGGTTAGCTGAAGCAACTATATATGGATTGCCTTTTAGTGCTGAACAAAGTGATATTATTATTCTACCTGTGCCTTGGGAGGTAACGGTAAGTTATGGTGCTGGGGCTTCTTTGGGACCCGATGCAGTTTTACAAGCCTCTTATCAAGTAGATTTATTGCATCAAAAATATCCAGAATTATGGAAGCTGGGGATTTATATGGACCAGGCTCCAGAGCAGTGGATGCAAAACAGTGAAAAATACAAAGCATTAGCTAAACCTATTATAGAGGTTTTAGAAAATGGGGAAAATATTCAAGATTACCCAAGCTTAGCTGAAGATCTTAAACAAATAAATCAAGCTTGTGATTTATTGAATCAACAAGTAGAGCAAAAAGTTACCCAATGGCTTGAAAAGGGTAAGAAAGTTGTTTTATTAGGAGGTGATCACAGTACTCCTTTAGGGTATTACAAAGCTTTGGCTAAGAAATATTCTGATTTTGGAATTTTACATTTCGATGCACACATGGATTTAAGAGAAGCCTATGAAGGTTTTACCTATTCACATGCTTCGATAATGTATAATACTTTAAAGCAAATACCACAGGTTAGTTCTATTGTTCAAGTTGGAATTCGCGATTTCTGTGAATCGGAAGTAAAAACGGTCCAAGATTCTAATCAACGTGTTTTAGTTCATACCGATAGTGATTTAAAACAAGATGAATTTGAAGGAGTTACATGGAAACAAAAATGCCAACAAATTATTGACTCTTTACCTGAAAAAGTGGTAATTAGTTTTGATATCGATGGCTTATTACCTTGGTATTGTCCAAACACAGGAACCCCAGTTCCAGGAGGTTTAAGCTTTGAACAAGCCACCTATATGATTTCTTTACTTGCACAAAGTGGTAAGGTAATAATAGGTATGGATTTAGTAGAAGTTGCACCCTCAGAGCAACAAGAGGATGATTGGGATGGAAATGTAGGAGCAAGATTGTTATTTCATATGTGCGGAGCTATGGCCGAGTCACAAAAAATGGCAGTAGGGCAAAGCATCGTTTTTCAAAAATAATTAGTTTAAAGATATTCAAAAAACAGAAGTCCTAGATTGCTAGGACTTCTGTTTTTTAAAATTAAAATAATCGTTGTAATACTCTGTTACAGCGAATCAATTAAAAAATTTAATAAGTAGCCCAAATTATCTTTAACCATGGGTTAGAAAACAAACATTTAGATCTGTAAAAGGTATTTTACAGGTAAAAATTAATTAAGTATGAGCTCAAGTATAGCAGTTGTTGGAAGCGGATTAGTTGGTGTTGTTTTAGCTATTAGTCTAAAACAAAAAGGATTTGATGTAGTGGTTTATGATAAAAGTAAAGATATCCGTGATATCGATTTTAAAGGTAGATCAATTAATTTAGCCCTTTCTGATCGCGGTTGGAAGATTTTACGTAAACTAGGGATAGAGCAGGAAATTCGCCAAATAGGTATACCAATGTCACAAAGAGCAATTCACATGAGTGATTGTTCAGTAAAGTTTCAACCATATGGGATTAATGGTGATTCTATTTGGGCATTATCAAGGGGCGAATTAAACAAAAAACTAATTGATATAGCTTGTAAACAAGGTGTTAAGTTTTGCTTTCAAACCCCTGTTTGGGATGTAGATTTGGAAAAGGGAATCATCTATACGGCACCGGATGAAAAACAGGCCTATACTGGTATTCAGCACAAGGCTATATTTGGCGCGGATGGGGCTTACTCAAGGGTAAGGGCTCGAATGCAAAGACAAAGTTTATTTGAATATCAACAATCCTATCTACCTCTAGGTTATAAAGAACTCGTTATACAACCAAATGATGATTCAACACATCGGTTAGACCCCAATAGCTTTCATATTTGGCCAAGAAAGGATTTTATGTTAATTGCTCTGGCAAATACAGATGGGTCTTTTACTTGCACTTTATTTATGGCCTATAAAGGGACTATATCTTTTGATAGTATTAAAGAGGATCAGCAAATTCAAAGTTTTTTTCATACGTATTTTCCTGATGTAATTCAATTAATACCTGAATACAAAAAAATGTATAAGAACAATCCGGTTAACTCCTTGGTCACAACAAAATGTTTTCCTTGGATTCATAAAGGAAAAGTTGCTCTTATTGGAGATGCCGCTCATGCAGTTGTTCCTTTTTATGGACAGGGCTTAAACGCAGGTTTAGAGGATGTTTTTGTTTTAAGTGAAATATTGGAAGAAAACAATTTAGAGAATTGGGAACAAGTTTTTCTACAATATCAAGAGTCGCGAAAAATTAATGCAGATGCAATAGCAGAACTTTCTTATCGAAATTTTCAAGAAATGAGTGAACACACTGCCGATGATAATTTTTTACTTAGAAAAAAAATAGAGGCAGATTTTGCAAAAAATTACCCCGAGCTTTGGCTTCCCTTATACGATATGGTAACCTTTAGCGACCACACGTATTTAAGTGCACTTGAACTAGGTAATAAGCAAAAGCATATTATGGATCAGATAATGAGCTTGGATAAGCTAGATGAATTATATGAATCCAAGAAGGTGTTTGAAGAAATTAAAATACTTATCCAAAAAAGTAATTAAATAGCTTGTAGTAGTAGACTAACTCGTTAGAAAATAAGGATTATTTAAACTAGTAAAGATATTAGTTTAAATAATCCTTATTTTTTTATAAACAAAACAAGCGCCTAATGGGCTTTATGTCTTTTGGGGGTAAATTTACCTTGTAATATAAGTTATTTACTAGCTAAAAAACACGGTGATATTAAATTACTGTCAACAATCAGCAAGAGTAACTGTTCATTGGAATAAGTTGGTAAATTGCGCCCTGAAAAATACACCATTAAAGATTCGTTGAATTCTATGGATTAGGTTCTCTTTGGTAATATATAAGATGTTAATGTTTTCAAACAAAATTAGATTGTGTTTTTTATATTGTTATAAAGCTTACCAGATAGGTAGGATTAAAGCAAGAGAACGGTTAGATAATAAAATGGATGCTCTTTTTTTGTTCTTTTTAAGATTTTTGAGTACCAATAATCAATAAAAATTAGCAGGATTGGGAGTTAATTCAGGGAAATAACTATAAAAATGAGCAAAAAAAAACAGCATTAATAAATAAAAATATAGCGCTTTTTTGATTGATGTGATTTTTTAGTATTTTTAAGGTTTTATTTGAGATAATTTTAAGTTTTTTTGCTAAAAAGGTTTTGTCATTAAAAGGAATGTGTTTTTAAGCTGTTTAACTGTTTGTTTATCAAGAGGTGTTTTAGACCAGATATTGTCGCGAATTAAACAAGAGAATTGTTGTGTGATGTGTAAAAAAATAAAAAATATTTTTTTTTATTAAAAATTAGCCTCAATTTGCGGTGCTAAAAAAACAGAAATACACAGTAAATCAACTTTAGGTTTATTCAGGTTTGTATGAATTATTTGATGTTAAAGTAAAAAATACAAATTCATGATCGTTTTTAATATAATATTGTATTTAATACAATAGGTAAATGTTAAAATTGAAAGTTGTGTAAAAAAGATAGTGGTTTAATTGCATTAGACTTATTATCTTTACCGGTGGTTAACAAATAATTTAGTTACATAGATATTAAAAAGTGTAAATCTTACCTGGTGAGTAACAAAAATTAAAAATTACATTTTTAATTTTTTTATTTCAGGTAAAAACATAAATTTGCGACTCTCATCGGTTGTAAATGAGAAAAAAAGAAAAATAAGTAATAATTGAAAAAAAGAATTAAATTTTAAAAAGATGACAAACGTATCAAACGAATCAGTTGAGAAAAAAAGTTCTAGTTCAGGAGCAAGTAGAGTAATTGCATCATTAGCAGTAGTTTTTTGTATTGTTTTTGGAATTCTAGTTTTTAAATTTGTAATGGGTAGCCCAACAAACTTTCAAAACGGAGATCCAGAAGGACATCCACTACCAGGTAACATTTTAGGTTTATTCTATAAAGGGGGACCAGTTGTTGCTATATTAATCGGGTTACTGACTATGACAGTTGTTTTCTCTATCGAGAGATTTTTCGTAATCAGCAAAGCTGCAGGAAAAGGAAATATTGGAAAATTTGTTGCTGATGTTCAAGCTGATATCAACGCTGGAAGAATCAAAGAAGCAATGGATGCTTGTGACGCTCAACAAGGTTCAGTAGCAAACGTAATCAAAGCAGGTTTGATTAAGTACGAAGAAATGAAAAGAGAAGGGTTCTCTAGTGAAGAAGCTACAGAAGCTATTCAAAAAGAGATCGAAGAGGCTACTACATTAGAAATGCCAATGTTAGAAAGAAATATGATTGTATTGGCTACTTTAGTATCTATTGGTACGTTAGTGGGATTATTAGGAACAGTAACAGGGATGATTAAAGCGTTCTCGGCTTTAGCTACATCAGGTACTCCAGATTCAGCTGCTTTAGCAACTGGTATTTCTGAGGCGTTAATCTGTACTGCAACTGGTATTGGTACATCTACTTTAGCTATTGTTATGTATAACTCATTTACTACTAAAATTGATAGATTAACTTATTCAATTGACGAAGCTGGTTTTGCTATTACTCAATCTTACAGAAGATTTAAAGGATTAGTAAAATAATTTTGAAAAAGGAATAAAGTATTAATGTCCAAAGAAGCTCATAAGTGGACTTTGGAGGATTAAATAAAACTATCAATGGCAAAAGGTAAAATGAAAAAGAAGAATATGTCAGTAGATATGACCGCGATGTGTGACGTGTCATTCTTACTACTTACCTTCTTCGTATTAACTTCTACAGCGAAACTTCCGGAGCCATTACCTGTTGATACACCAAGTTCTACTGTTCAAACAAAATTACCAGAGAGTAATTTAGCTACAGTAACCCTAGGTGAAGAGAAGGTTTTCTTTGGAGTTTTAGGAAAAGAGGATCGTATTGCTACCTTAGAAGAAATGGGTAAAATTTACGATATAGAATTTAATGATCAAGAGAAGCAAGCTTTTTCATATTTAGAGGGATTTGGAGTTCCAATGAAGGATTTGAAAAGCTTCTTAAACCTGCCTGCAGACGTTAGAAATAAAACTTCTGCTGATCAAGTGGGTATCCCTACTGACTCGGTAGATAATCAATTGAAAAATTGGTTAAGAAGTGCACGTGTTGCAGCTAAGGAAAAAAATAATTTAGTTCTTAATGTTGCCATTAAAGGTGACGCAGAGGAAAGTTACCCGCAAGTTAAACATGTGATTGACATCCTTCAAGATCAAAGAATTAATAAATTCTTCTTAGTTACTGGACTTAGAAATGAGGATTTTTAATCATTAAAAAAACTGTAAATGGCTGAATTAAATACAGGTGGTAATGGTAAGGATAAAAAAGTAAGAAGTAAGAAGCAAAACGCCGGAGTGGATTTAACCGCGATGGTTGACTTAGCGTTCTTATTAATTACATTCTTTATGTTAACCACATCTATGAATAAGCCCCAGTCCATGAACTTAGCTATGCCGGATAAGGCTGATGCTAATAAGGAAGAGGACAAAACCAAAGTAGATGAGAATCGTACATTAACGATTTTACTTGGGGCTGATAATAATATAAAATGGTACATGGGAATGCCTCATGAGCCAATAGAAGGACCAAAAGATACTTCTTACGGAAAAGCTGGTATTCGCGAAGTTTTACTTGAAAAAGAAAAACAAGCCAAGGCTTATTCGCAAGATGACGAAAAAGGTCTGATTGTTATTATTCGTGCGAGCAAGAATGCTAACTACCGAAATTTAGTTGACATCCTAGATGAGATGGCAATTACTGGAGTTAAGTCATATGCTATAGTGGATATAACAGATACAGATATGGAGTTCTTAGGTGAAGAAAATTAGTTAACGTCCTAACGGAAAAACAAGAAATTATGTCAAAATTAAATATCTTTAATAAGGATTGGATTGATATTGTCTTCGAAGGTCGTAACAAATCTTACGGAGCTTATGAATTAAGATCTACAAACCCAAAGGTTACAACTTATGCACTTATCATCGGTATGGTTGTATTTGGATTGGCTTTAGCCTCTCCAATGCTAATCGATGTTGCAAAAGGAACTTTTGGTGTAAAAAAGGTGAAAGAGTATGATGAAGTGATTGAAATCATGGATATCGAACTACCACCGCCAGTTGAGGAATTACCTCCACCACCACCAGTTGAGGAGTTACCACCGCCACCGCCACCAGCGGTTAAAAACGTAAACGATACAAAGAAGTTTACCGAGCCGGAAGTAACTAAGAAAGAGGAGGTAGTTGAAGAGATTGCTAAACAAGAGGATTTCTCTGAAGATGTAGAACCAGGTGCAAAAGATGCAGAAGGGGATAAAGATAAAGGAGAAATCAAAACAGGTGAAGCTACCGGAGACAAAGACAAAGGAGATGATGAACCTGATTACACAAACACAGTTTTTGATGCTGTACAAGTTCAAGCTGCATATCCAGGTGGTATGGGAGCTTTCAACAAACAGTTCATTAGCCGTTTTAGAACACCAGATATCGATTCAGGAACAAAACAAATCCGTGTGATTGTTCAGTTTATTGTTGAGATTGATGGGTCTTTAACAGAAATTAAAGTTCTACGTGACCCAGGTTACGGTGTAGGAAAAGAAGCGGTACGTGTTTTAAGCGGTCTTCCTAAGTGGGCTCCAGCTCAGCAAAATGGAAGAAACGTTCGTTCTCGTTTTACATTACCAATTACAATTCGCGTACAATAATTATATAGTATGTTAAGTAATAAATTTAAACAGAAATCGCCATTACAGCGATTTCTGTTTGTTTTTGGCTTATTGTTCTTTGTCCTTTATTTAGGTCTAGGAATCATGTTTATTGTTTGGAAAAATATGCCAATCGATATGGATTATAACGTTAGGGTTCTTTTTGGAGGACTATTAATAGTTTATGGAATATTCCGTTTTTATCGTTTATGGAATAAGCAAGACAGCGAAAAAGATGCATAATAAAAGCTTCACTAACAGTGAAGCTTTTTTTTTTGGTGTTTTTTAATCAGACGTTGTAAAAAATGGCCTTGATAATTTAATAATACTTGAATTATCCTTATCTTTATGCAATAGGCTTTTTAAAGTAATAAGCTATTAATTTGGTTACAATGAATAAAAGAATTAAAAAAGTAGCTTTTTACGCTATTTTTGGTTTTGCAGTACTAGGTTTTTTTGTACAGTGTAAAAAGAACACGGACAAATTAGAAAATCAGCAACAGACTCAAGTTGATTACAACGCCATAGAGCAGACCCCTGTAAGTGGTCGTATTACCTTACTTGTAGAAGAGAGTGTTTTTCCTATTGTAGAGGATGTAACAACCGTCTTTGAACATGAGTATGATCGTGCAAAAGTGGATTTGCAGGCAAAGAGTGAACAGGAAATTTTACAATTAATCGTTAATGATTCCTTGCGTGTTGCTGTGTTACCTCGTATGTTAAGTGATAAAGAGTTAGAGTATTTTAGCGGCAGGGTTACCCCTAAACAGACACACTTTGCGACAGATGCAATTGTTTTTGTGGTAAATAAAGATTATCCAGATTCAATTGTGGATTATGAAAAAATCATTAATAATTTAAAGGCCACACAAAGCATTGGTGATAATAAGGTAACTGATTTTAAGTCTATTGAGCAAAAAGAACCAATTTTAATTTTCGATAATTACTATTCTTCGGTTTCTAAGTCTTTTAGGGAGCTAACAGGAAATACTGATTTCCCAAAGGATTACGCTTACTTTTTGCCAAGTACCCAAGAGGTTATTAATTACGTTAATAAATCACCAAACGCTATTGGTGTAATTGGGTTAAATTGGTTAACTCAACCTAGTGCTGATATTAAGGCACAATTAGATAATATAAAAGTTCTAGGGGTTAAAAACCCTAAAGACGGGAAATACTATAAAGCATCGCAAAATAATATTGCCACCAAAGACTACCCACTAACAAGAGATTTGTATGTGATAGATGTGCAGGGTAGAAACGGGTTAGGCCTTGGTTTTGCGTCGTACATTGCAGGTTATAAAGGTCAGCGTATTGTTTTAAAAAGTGGCTTGGTACCATTTATGACTCCAACCAGAGAACTGCAGGTACGAAAAGAATTGTAATCTTTTTAAATCTACCATATTATGAATGTAAAAAAAAATCTTTTATTCAGTAGTCTAGCAGTGCTTTTATCAGGAGTTAGTCCTATTTTAGCTCAAGATTTGTCTCAAGCTATCGATAAATTGGATAAGCTAGAATTAAATAGTGCAAAGCAAATCCTTAGGAAGCTACTTGTAGAAGACCCTAATCAAGGAGCTGCTTATTACTACCTAGGAGATGTTTATTTACAACAAGACAAGGTAGATTCGGCCCGCATTACATTTAATCAAGGTCTGGCTGTAAAAGACAATGGTTATTTGAATTACATTGGACTTGGGCAAATTGACCTTTTACAAGGTAATAATCAAGGGGCGACTTTAAATTTTGCTAAAGCTCAAAGTAAGATAAAGCGACGTGATTATGATCAAAAACTTCTAATAGCCAATGCTTATCTTCACGCGCAACCAGCAGATTTGGTTATGGCTCGTAGTATTGCTCAGGAAGTACTACAAGACGATATGCAGAACTCTAAGGCTTATATGATTTTAGCCGATGCGGATTTAGCTCAAGGTGATGCCCAACAAGCATATGCTAATTATCGTCAAGCTTCTTTAATGCAAAGTGATAATCAAGTTGCAAAGTTGGCCTTGGCTCTTATTTTACAAAAATCAGGTGGGTATGAATCCTCTGTGCAGCAAATTCAGGAGATTATTTCCGCAGATCCAAGTTATCTTCAAGCTTATAAGGCCCTAGGGGATAGTTATTACGCTTGGTCTTTGGCAGATAAGTCGCAAAGTACCAAGTTGCAGGAAAATGCCCAAAAAGCTTATTTAAATTACCTGGATAAAACAGGTGATGATTTTCAAAGTGAATTGGACTATGCAAAATTCCTTTTAGAAATTAATGACCTGGATAAGGCTACTTTGTTTGTTGAGAATTTAAAGAGAAAGTATCCGAATGAGCAAGATGTAAATCAGATTTTAGCCTACGCTTATTATAATAACAAGCAGTATGGTCCTGCGAGTTTAGCATTTGAAAAGATTTTGGCTAACTCTAAAACTGCTTCCGCACAACTTTATTTTGATCTTGCTAGTAGTTATGTGTTGAATCCGCAAGCTAGTGAAAGTGAACTAAGTAAAGCAAAGCAGTATTATCAACAGGCTTTAAAGATGGATGTTTCTTTAAGTAGTTCTTTTAATGCTATTGGAGTGGAGCTTTTAAGAGCTAAGAAATATGATGCAGCCATAGATATATTTCAAGTAGCTATACAAGATAAGCAAGGTGTTAATTACCCTGCAGATTTGTATTATATAGGTTATTGCTCTTATTTAGCAGCTGAGCAAGCCCAGGAACAAAACCAATTGGATTTGGTTAACCAGGCTAATGAATATTTTGATAAGTGTTTAGCTACTGGTAAATATTTAGTGGAGGCTAATTTTTATAAGGCTAGAGTAAATCGATTGGTTTCTTCTGAAGACCAACAGTATTATGACCTGGTTTTTCAAAGTTATGATGCTTTTGTAAATCAAATGAAGAAATCTACCCAAGAATTAGATTCTACAGACACACAAAGATTAATTGAGGCTTATAATTGGTTGGGATCCTATTACGCTAACCAAGGTGAGAACTTCAAGGCCAAGGAGTGTTTTAATATAACCCTTAGTATGGATCAAAACAATAGTTATGCCCTAAGTACTTTAAGAGCCTTAGACGGCATGTAAGAGTTTTGTGATATTACTTGAAAACAAAAAAACCTATTTAACTTAGTAAGTGTAATAGGTTTTTTTTGTTTTTATTAAAGAATTTAAGTTGTAATAAAGCGTATCTTTGCACTCTTAAGATTTAATACAAATGTTGGAAAAACAAGCAAATTTGGCATTAGAACAAGGAAAAATTTTACCCCTTATGGAGGAGTTTTACACCATTCAAGGGGAAGGATTTTATACCGGATCAGCAGCTTATTTTATTCGATTAGGCGGTTGTGATGTTGGCTGTCATTGGTGTGATGTGAAAGAGAGTTGGGATCCAAAACTACATCCTTTAACCAAAGTAGAAGATATAGTTAACAATGCAAAACAAACAGGACCTTTAGCTGTGATTACAGGAGGGGAACCGTTGATGTATAATTTAGATTACTTAACCCAAGAGTTGAAAAAAGTCGGTATGCAAACCAACATAGAAACCTCGGGTGCTTATGAATTAAGTGGAGATTTTGATTGGATTTGTTTATCTCCTAAAAAAGCCAAGCTTCCCACCCAAAGTGTCTATGATGCGGCTAATGAATTAAAGGTAATTATTTATAATAAACACGATTTTGTTTTTGCCGAGCAGCAAGCCTCTAAAGTAAATAAAAATGCGTTGTTATTATTACAAGTAGAGTGGAGTAAAAGGGACCAAATGGGACCATTGGTGGTTGAGTATGTAAAGAATAATCCCAAATGGAGAATTTCTGTACAAACACATAAGTATCTTGATATTCCTTAGTTTACAATACATAAAAAAAGCAGAACTTTTACAGTCCTGCTTTTTTTATAGAGATAATGTCACGTCCTGAAATAACGATACACAAAAAACAATCGTTATGACAAATCCTTATGTAAAGCGTACTCAGAAAGATTATACGTTAAGTTTCAAGCTCCAGGTTGTTCAAGAAATAGAACAAGGGCAGTTAAGTTTAGCTCAAGCTAAAACTAAATATGGTATTCAAGGCGACCAAACAGTTAAAAATTGGTTGAAAAAATTTGGTAACT